>JANNQA010000086.1:0-38294 GCA_031400515.1 Bacteroidota bacterium | reverse complement strand
CCCTTATTTCTTATCCGGCGCACCCCGACATCTAAATCGAAACCATTCATCCGACCATTATGAAACATCTATCGAATTGCTTCACTCGCTCAGGATGACAAAAAACTCGACTCGCTTCACTCGCTCAGGATGACAAAAGAGTCGACTCGCTTCACTCGCTCAGGATGACAAAAGATTCGACTCGCTTCACTCGCTCAGGATGACAAAAGACTCGACTCGCTTCACTCGCTCAGGATGATAAAAGACTCGACTCGCTTCACTCGCTCAGGATGACAAAAGACTCGACTCGCTTCACTCGCTCAGGATGACAAAAGACTCGACTCGCTATACTCGCTCAGGATGACAAAAGACTCGACTCGCTACACTCGCTCAGGATGACAAAAGACTCGACTCGCTCTAACCTTTAGAGAATCGCTCAGGATGACAAAAAATTCTCCCCACTGAAATCCTCGCACCCTTCGCAGAATCAGTACCTTGTTTCATTGCTTTCCGAACGCATCGAATATGAAAAGTAATTTTTAATGGAAGCCATCATCATCGCACAAACGATTGCCTGGATACAATCCGTAGTCATCGATTGTAATTTCTGTCCGTTTGCAGCAAAAGCGCTGCTCAGGAAGAGTATCCGTTACGTGGTGTTGCAAGATGCCAGTGTGGAAAAAGCCCTGGAGCAATTGGTCGAAGAATTGCATTTCCTCGATCACGCAGAAGAGATTGAAACGACCTTAATCATTCTTCCGAATCAACTTCCTGATTTTGAGACTTACCTGGAGTTAGTCACCCTTGCCGAAGATCTCTCTTCCGATCAAGGCTACGATGGTATCTATCAGCTAGCGAGTTTTCATCCGGACTATGTGTTTAAGGGTTCCGATAAGGATGATCCTGCTAATTATACCAATCGCTCCATCTATCCCATGCTGCAAATCTTACGTGAAGACAGTATAACCAGGGCAATTGAGCACTATCCGGACATAAAAGGAATTCCACAACGCAACATAGATTTTGCGAAAGAAAAGGGCCTGCAGTACATGCAGTTGTTACGTACTGCTTGTATCCCAGAGCAAGACTAAATCTCATTGACATTCGGAGTTCCAACTTTTAGTAGTACGTTTCCATCTGCTCTCCCGATTTCGCCTGGCTCATCGGGATGTCCGCTTCGCTCCCATTTGGTCTATGCTCTTTGCCCTATGCCTCTTCTGTCGTTTGTATACCATTATCCGCATTGTATTGACATAGGCATTCAGTGCTTTCTTAAATGGAATATCCTTGCCGGCATAATATTTCAAAAAATGAAAAAGCATATCATCTTCCTCCTGGCTGCCCTATTCAACATGGCCCATGTACAGGCCCAAATGGAACCCACTGCCGGCGATTGGGATACCTGGTTCATCTCATCTGGCAAGGACTACCGTTTGCCTGCACCATCTTCCTACAATACGGAAATATCGCAAGTACTTTCACTGCAAGAACAACTGGACTCTGCCGGTTTACAACAGATCATGTATTGGAATGCGGGTGCACCTGGTTACCGTTGGCATGCATTGATGGATAAATTATGGCAGAATGATACCGCCTATACCGCCGTTCTTGCGAACATGCTACTCGGCACTGCCATTTATGATGCTACCATTGTTGCCTGGGATACAAAGTATGCTCATAAGCGTCCACGTCCGTTTGATGTAGATCGCCGCATAAAAGTCTATATACCAAAAACTGAAAGTCCATCTTATCCTTGTGAACATTCTGTTGCTGCAGGCGCAGCTGCAACGATCATCGCGCATTTCTATCCTTCTCTTGCTGATTCTGTACAGCGCATGGCACAGAGAGTTTTGAAATCACGGATAGCAGCGGGTGTTGCATTTCCCAGTGATACACGTGCTGGTTTTGAACTTGGGAAAAAGATTGCCGAAATCGAGATTGAACACACGAAAGACTATACGCCTAAAATCGCCTGGGATGGAAAGAGACCGGATGGCCCGGGAGTCTGGACAGGGAAACCGATGTTTCCTCTTGCGGGCCTCAATAAAACTGTGGTATTGGAAAGTAGTAGTCAGTTTCGCCCAGGACCACCACCTGACTTTGCAAAGGATATGGAAGAGCTGAAAAAATTCAAACCTACGTTTCGATCCACGGCTAATGCGTTTCATTTTGCAGTCGGGATGGAAGATGTGTTGGGTAAAAAGCTATTTGAGTATAATCTTCATTTGAATCCACCAAGGGCTGCCCGCATGTATGCAATCAACGCTGTGGGATCATATGATTGCTTTGCCGCTTGTTGGGACGCCAAGTATGCTTATTGGGGCATCCGTCCGGATCAGTACGATACCACGTTTCATCCTGTACTATTCTTTACGCCACCTTTCCCCGGTTATCCTTCCGGTCATGCGATGTTTGGTGGGGTGCAGGCCGAGTTGTATACCTATTTCTTTCCTGCTGACAAAGCGTACTTCGATAAACGCGCAAAAGACGGTGCAGAGTCCAGATTTCAGGGTGGCATCCATTTCCGTTCTGATAATGAAGTCGGATTGGATTTGGGTAGGAAGGTCGGTGTTGCGATAATTCACAGAGTGAGGAATGATGGAGCTGATGAATCGGTGAGCGGTAAGCAGGTAAGCGGTGAGCGGTAAGCAGTAAGCGGTGAGCGGTAATCGGTGAGCGGTGAGCGGTAAACTGTGATCAGGTGATCGGTAATAAGGAATCGGTATTCCATAATCATTGATCAACACACTAATATGGATGAAAAAATCAGATCACTGAGAAAGACAGCAAGACTTGCTGGTGTATTGTATTTCATTTTGGGCCTGTTGGGCTTCTATAGCATCATGTATGTACCAAAACAGTTTTTTGTTAGGGAAGATTCTGTGGCTACCGCGAATAACATCCTGGAGAATGAATTTTTGTTTCGAACAGGTATTGCCAGTCATCTTATCAGTGTCACTACTTTTTTGGTTATGGTATTGGTGCTTTACAAATTGCTCAGACACGTACAAGAGCATTTAGCGAAGCTCATGGTTGCACTGGTCGCTGTGCAAGTGCCTGTCATTTTTCTTCTTGAGACATGCAAAATGATTTCTCTCAGACTTCTAAAAGAGGAGGGAATGCACGCGCTTGAACTGGGACAGCTACAAGATTTGTCGATGATATTAATTAAGTTTCATGGGTCCGGAATTATGCTAGTAGAAATCTTTTGGGGGCTGTGGCTTATCCCTTTTGGCTTGTTAGTGTATAAATCTGGATTTATTCCGCGTGCATTGGGCGTATTGCTGATCATTGCGGGAATCGGGTATACAATTGATAGTCTTACCTATATCCTATTCCCCGATTATCGCCCTTTTACGATGTGGCCTGCATTTATATTTTCAGGATTGGGAGAACTTTCGACAATTCTCTGGTTTTTGATAATAGGTGTAAAATCAAAAACACAGATTGTATCATTGTGATGAAGCCCTTGTCACGATAGTGTAACCATCTCTTTTCAAGAAATACGCATCGTACTGCCCTCAGAAATTTGCTTTGAATGTCCCATCTTCGTCCGTCAGCCACAGACTTGTGTATTGACTGAACGATTGAAATGCATACTATGAAAGCAGCCACACGATCTCAGTATGGACCACCTGAAGTATTGAGCATTCAGGAGATAGAGAAGCCAATACCCAAAGACAATGAAGTCTTAATCAAAGTATACGCGACGACTGTGAATCGGACTGATTGTGCGATACTATTGGCGAAACCCTTTATCATGAGGTTTGTCACAGGTATGATCAGGCCATCATCACCAATTCCAGGAACAGACTTCGCCGGCAAAGTAGAAGCAACTGGCAAGGCTGTCACTTCTTTCAAAATTGGAGATCACGTCTGGGGGTTCAATGACAATGGACTAAGCTCTCACGCCGAGTATATGACATTGGCAGCAGATCAAGCCATCTCTACAATCCCGGAAGGCTTCTCCTTTCCACAAGCCGCTGCAAGTGTCGAGGGAGCACATTACGCGTATAACTGTATCAATAAGGTGAAGCTCAATGCCGGACAAAAAGTACTCGTCAATGGCGCAACTGGGGCGATTGGTTCAAGTGCGGTGCAATTCCTCAAATATTTAGACGTATATGTGACTGCAGTGTGCAACACGAAAAACATCGACCTGATGAAATCTTTAGGTGCGGATAGAATCATCGACTATACGAAGGAGGACTTCACAAAAGACGTAGACAAGTATCATTTCATCTTTGATATGGTCGGTAAAAGCACATTTGCTAAGTGCAAACCTTTGCTCCTTCCCGGTGGCATCTATATTTCTTCAGAACTCGGTCCTTGGTCACAAAACCCACTCCTGGCATTGATCACACCTTTGCTTGGTGGTAAGAAAGTCATCTTTCCAATTCCATCAAATATCAAGCGCAGCATGAGCTTTATCAAATCACTCATTGAAAAAGGAAAATTCAAACCGGTCATTGACAGAACTTATCCGCTTGCACAAATCCAGGAAGCCTATGCATTTGTACTGACAGGACAAAAGACAGGCAACGTTGTCATTACAATGGGATCGTAAAATTCGACCCATAAATCACGACTTCAGGGAGAAGACTTCTTCAGACTGATTCTTCCTCGGGAGTAAAAAGTTCAAGACGACACGGGGTGTGACAATTGTGCTGAACATAGTTTACTGTCCTCGCATTTGATTGTACTTGTGCCATTTGTCATGCACCCCAATTTACTGCAACTGCATAAATGGCTACTTTACCAGACAAACATCATTTCTGCATGAAAGTCATCTATGTTTTATTTGCACTTACTCTCATAGGCTGTCATGCAGGCACACCAGAAAACGAAACTGCGACAAAGACAGATACTACGCTGGTTGAGCTGAACACTGATACCTCAAAAGCAACGGCGCCTGTATCAGCAGCTAAAATATATTCCAATGAACGGTTCAAAGAAGTTGCTGTAGTCAGGGTTGGTGAGCATAAATTCCTTATAGAGGGTAAGGGACAAATATTCGAAGCAAGTTTTAGTTGGGTAGTTGAGGATGGCCATGAAGAGCTCAAACAAGGATTTCAAATGACTGATGCCGGGGCTCCTGCATGGGGTAATTTTAGTTTTACCATTGATGTGGCAAAAGCACGCGAAAATTCAACATTGATGTTGATTTTGTTTGAATCCAGTCCCAAAGACGGGAGCCGTCAATATGAATTGCCCGTTCTTCTTTACTAAAAATTTATTTGCATAGAAATACTAACTACATTGGTGTTCTTTACGTAAATGACAGGTATCCGTGAAGGAATAAACGCGAAAAGTAAAATCCAAATACGATGAGCAACAAAGTGGTGCATTTCGAAATTCCATGCGACAATCCTGAAAAGACAATGGACTTTTTCAAGGAGGTATTCGGCTGGACCTTTCAGCAATTTGGCACCGAACAATATTGGAGTGTCATCACTGGTGACGAAAATTCTCCCGGCATTAATGGCGGGCTGATGAAAAAGCGTGACCCCAATCAACCTGTAGTCAATTCAATAGATGTTGAAAATATTGATGACTACATCACAAGAATTGAAAAAGCCGGTGGCAACATCGTAGTTCCCAAAATGCCAATTCCAACAGTTGGCTGGCTGGCCTACTTCACTGACCCGGATGGCAACATTCATGGTGTTTATCAAAATGACCCTAAGGCAACGATGTAGGCTCAAAAAACTCTCGCATCTCCGGCGGAGGTTATTTGCATCAACTGCCTCTCATCTCCCTTTGCAGGACACGTCTTATTCACCTGCACATCTCACGTTATTCAGGTAAGTGTGATTTGTTGTGCCCATGCGCAATATTTCTGAATCGGTTTACCCAGAAAGGGTATCTTGAAACCGTAAACACACGGCCACGTCGTAATGGTCGTCGTCTACATTAAAACGGGACAACCATTGCCAGCACACGACAACGGTATCGAAACACCTATTGACAAGACAGCAACAGGTCTGCTGAATATCTTGATCATCTCTCATTCATGCATAACAACGCTTGCACCATGCAATCATTAAACTTCATTTTAGGTATCGCTTTCGCATTTACTTTTGCCTGCAACCCGGTAAACAGTAAAGATCACCTCGGCGCGATGAAAAACGATTCCTTCATGCTATTAGACGCTTCGTCTCAAAACTGGACGGCAGGCACACCTGGTGGTGGTAGCGGCACAGAGTACTACTTTAATGTCAAAATTTCGACAGCGAAGCAACTCCAATTTGACAGTGCATGGATTGACAACAAATCCTTTCCCATTTTTCTTTCTAAAGACCAGTCAGGTATTTCCAGCAAACCCATCACATTCAGCAATGGAGATACTATTACGCTACGCGCTTCGGCACTTGTAAATCCAAATATCAAATCATCAACTTCAAAACCTCCGATAAATTACACCGGCGCTGCATTGATAAGTTATAAAGTCAAAGACAAACTCGCGTATTATATTATCAAAGAAATTGTCACGAAACCTACGCTCAATCATCAATAACATCCAGCCAACTTCTAATTATGAAAATGAAATTTGGTACTCTAGTATGTGCGTTGATCGCGATCACGATGTTTTCACAAGGGCTACAGGCACAACCCTGGATGGAGAATATCAAATCGCATGACCGCACTTTCGAAGAAATTCAGACTGCCTTCTATGACTATTGGGAAGGCAAGCCTGTTGAAAAAGGAAAAGGGTACAAGCAATTCAAGCGCTGGGAATGGTATTGGGAACCAAGAATATTACCAAACGGAGAATTTCCACCTTCTTCTGTCACCTGGGATGAATATCATAAGTATCTCGAAACACATCCTGATTCAGAAGAGAGAAGTCCTTCTGCTGCAAACTGGACCTTCAAAGGACCATCAACGACACCCGGCGGATACAACGGACTTGGCAGAGTCAATTGTATGGCTTTTCATCCTACCAATTCTAATACCTTCTGGGTTGGTACACCAGCAGGTGGATTGTGGAAAACAACAAATGGCGGCAACTCATGGACAACAAACACAGACAATCTTCCTGTATTAGGAATCAGCGACATCGCAATCCACCCAACGAATGCAAACACCATGTATATCGCAACCGGAGATGGCGATCTGGGCAGCTTATATCTTGATGGTGATACAAAAAGTATTGGTGTATTAAAATCAACCAATGGTGGCACAAACTGGAATACGACAGGATTGAACTGGAATGTGACATCCCAAAAACTTATCAGACGACTTATTATTAATCCGGTGGACCCGCAAATATTACTTGCAGCAGCCTCAGATGGTATTTGGAGAACAACAAATGGTGGAGCAACATGGTCAAATGTGAGATCAGGCTACTTTATCGACCTGGAATTTAAACCCACTGACCCATCTATCGTGTATGCTTCAACATACCCTTCCTGGGATGGTGGTGCGCAAATTTATCGTTCAACAAATTCTGGTGCCTCATGGGCATCTGTAATAACACTGCCGGATGTCATGAGAATAAATCTGGCGGTATCTCCCGCTTTTCCGGAATTGGTAGACGCAGTTTGCGCCAACACACAAGCTGGCTTAGCCGGGCTTTGGTACTCATCAGATAACGGCGCCTCTTTTCAACAATACTATTTTGGTGACAACTCAAATAATTTATTGCACAGTTCTTATAATGCTTCTGGCGCAGGTGGTCAGGGGTACTATGATCTGGCGTATGCTATCAATCCAAACAATTCAAACGATATCTGGGTCGGAGGAGTGAACACCTGGAACTCTACTGATGGAGGTAGTTATTTTTATTTAAAGACGATGTGGACCCCGTTTGAAGGCCAAAACCCGGACGGAACTCCTGTCGTTCACGCGGACAAACATTTTATTGCCTTTCATCCACTCGTCGACGGCACGATGTTCGATTGCAATGACGGAGGTATCTACAAAACGACGAACGGTGGTCAGAGCTGGACGGATTTGAGCAATGGCTTGCAAATAAGTCAGATGTACAAAATTGGTGTATCACAGACAATCTCAAACAATATTATTTGTGGATTGCAGGACAATGGCTCAAGAGAGATTTATAATAATGAATGGTATGAACAGACAGGCGGCGATGGCATGGAATGCATTATTGATTATTCAGACGCAGATACTGAATATGCCAGTTACGCAAATGGTGTGATTTACAGGACTTTTAATTTCTGGGAAGATCAAACGACGATTTCGGAAAACATTCCCGGTGGTCAACCCAATGGTGCGTGGGTAACTCCATTTATCATTCACCCTACAAATCCAAATATCCTATATGCTGGTTACGACAGACTCTATAAAACCACAAATCAAGGGAATTCCTGGTCTTCCATTTCGCCGCGATTGACAGGTGACCTGCTGCGTAATGTTGCAGTGGCGCCATCAGATCCCAATACCATTTACGTCGCCACGTACGACACGTTATTCTTCACAACCAATGGTGGGTCAAACTGGTTTTTCGTTCCCGCAGGAATTTCTAATGCCAAAATTTCTTACATCACGGTTGATCCTACAAACTCACAAAGAGTATATGTCACGCTGTCGGGCTACTCTGCTGGCAACAAAGTCTATGTGTCTCCTGACAATGGTGCAAATTGGTTTAATTATTCCGGTTCATTGCCAAATGTCCCGGTAAACTGTATCGTCTATCAGGAAGGAACGAATGAAGCGCTTTACGTTGGCACAGATGTCGGTGTATTTTATACTGATGGCACTCTGGCCGATTGGATACCTTACCAAACAGGGCTTCCGAATGTTGTTGTCACCGAATTGGAAATCTCCTACAATAACAATAAGCTTTGGGCTGCCACATTTGGACGCGGACTTTGGAACTCTGACTTGTATTCCGCATCTGTTGGAGTGGAAGACTATCATTTGAGTAGTGAAATTTCAGTTTTTCCGAATCCAAACAATGGACAATTTACTGTTAAGGTACCCGATCAAACGACTTATGACGTCGCAGTGTATGATATGCTTGGTGAACGTGTGTTCTCTGAACGACAAATCCATTCATCAGAAAAAACGGTTGAGCTACCTCATGTGAATGCCGGCGTTTATCTCGTGGATGTGTATATCGACAATCATACGATTTCAAGAAAAATCCTCATACACAAATAGGCTGATGCAAAACGATCGGTCTTCACATCAATGCATCTATGATGATGGCACAGTTATGGTAAGTGCAGGTATTATGAGTGGTCCTTCTGAGCTTTGCTGGCCAGAACGGAACGTAGTTGTAAAATGCGGCCGATCCCGTACAGGCTCTGCAATGGACGAAACGTCCTTTTCGCGGGTGATAGTCGCGTTTTGGGCCTCCTGGCGACCATTAAATACCTGTCAAATAAAGGAATTAACTAATAGTACATGCTAAAGAACAATCTGTATTTTCGCCTCGCATTGGCCTGACTGCGAGAAGAGTGGTAGCAATTTCGAGTCAGGAATATTTTCAGAACATCCAAAAACAGTCTCATGAGTATCTCTCCTCTTTCCCTATTGGGTATTATTTCAATTTACGCCTATCTTTTTGCCAGCGCCGTCTCCGCGCTCACCGGAGATACTGAAACGATGAGCCTCGAGTCAGGCCCAGAGCAATACGCATTGGCGGTATCCATTACAGTTCCTCCTCCACTTGTTCTCGACTGTGGCGACATCAGTGAAACAGCAGATCCGTCAGCACAAATTGCCGATTGGCTGGCAATGGCCTCGGTGACAAGCACTTGCGATCCTGATCCGGAATTGGAGTCTGATTTCAATATCTCCTCACTCAACATTTGCGCACCAGCTTCGTACGTGATCACGGTAACCTGGTCAGCAACGGATGCCTGTGGCAGTACAGGAATCGCTGCCAGTACCATCACAGTAATACCCGATACGCAGGATCCATCTATCACCGTACCCAGTCCTTTGGTACTCGACTGTGGCGATATGAGCGAGACGGCAGATCCTTCTGCACAAATTCTGGATTGGCTGGCTTCAGCTTCAGCTTCTGACAATTGCGATACAGATCCTGAACTAGAATATGATTTCAATCTTTCACAGCTTAACATTTGTGCTCCCGCGGCATATGCAATTACTGTGACCTGGACTGCTACCGATGCATGTAACAATAATACATCCAATGTCCAGACCATCACTGTGATACCCGATACGGAAAAACCGTCGATCACTGTACCTAGTCCACTGGTACTCGACTGTGGCGATATGAGCGAGACGGCAGATCCTTCTGCGCAAATTCTGGATTGGCTGGCTACAGCTTCTGCTTCCGACAATTGCGATACTGATCCTGAGTTAGTCTATGATTTCAATCTTTCACAGCTCAATATTTGTGCATCGGCTTCTTATATGATCACCGTGACCTGGACTGCCACTGATGCATGCAACAATAATACATCCAAGGTTCAGACTATCACTGTGATACCCGACACGGAAAAACCATCGATCACTGTACCAGCGCCTCTTGTACTCGACTGTGGTGATATCAACGAAACTGCAGATCCATCTGGGCAAGTTCTGGACTGGCTAGCTACGGCCTCAGCTTCCGACAATTGCGATACTGATCCTGAGCTAGTCTATGATTTCAATCTTTCACAGCTCAATATTTGTGCACCGGCTTCTTACACGATCAACGTGACCTGGACTGCTACGGATGCATGTAATAATAATACATCCAAGGTTCAGACCATCACTGTGATACCCGATACGGAAAAACCGTCTATCACTGTGCCAACGCCACTTGTCCTTGACTGTGGTGATATCAGTGAAACAGCGGATCCGTCTGCCCAAGTCCTGGATTGGCTGGCGTCAGCTTCGGCTAGTGACAATTGCGATACGGATCCGGAACTAGGGTATGACTTCAATATGTCAGCGCTGAACATTTGTGCTCCTGCGGCCTACACGATCACAGTAACGTGGACAGCTACTGACGCATGCAACAATAACACGTCAAAGGTTCAGACCATCACAGTCATACCTGATACGGAAAAACCATCGATCACTGTACCTGCCCCTCTGGACCTTGACTGCAATGATTTCGATGACATGGGAGACCTTACTCTGCAAATGCTGGCCTGGCTGAGTCAGGCTACTGCTTCTGACAACTGCGATACAGATCCTGAGTTGGTGTACGACATTGATCTGGGTGGGTTGGACGTTTGCACACCAGGGATCTATGGTATCTCAGTGACCTGGACAGCTACGGATGCGTGTAATAATAACACGTCAAAGGTTTCAACCATCTCCGCAGAGATTTGTGCTCCGGTGAATCCACTAACGATAATATGTCCTGGTGATTTCTATCGGCAAAATGACATTGACTGGTGCCAGGCGAGGATAGAGCCAGATACACCCGTTATTATTACCTGTTCAAATTTTGTAGATGCCTCGCTTGTTTTGACATGGACAATCACAGGTGCCGGCGCCACTGATGTAAATGGAGTTCCGGTTACAGATGGGATTGGATTCCTGCCACCGCTCTATTATAATGTCGGGATCTCCATCGTCGAGTATTTCGCAACAGGTGTGGATAATGTGGGAAATCCATTAGCTGATTCATGCTCATTTACAATCACTGTTGTGGACAAACAAAAACCGGAACTCGCCGGTGGGTTCCCTGTGGATGAGTGGGTGAATTGCAATGCCGTTCCAGATCCCTTTCCATTGACTGTCGTAGATTTTATTGATAACTGTCCCGGACCGCTCTTGCTTGCGTTCATAGAAATGAGCACACAAGGAGCGAATCCTTCATTATGTGATTATTATACTTATGAAATCACAAGGATTTGGAAAGTCACGGATGTAGCCGGGAATATGCGCCCCTTTGAGCAGAATATCTTCGTAGTCGATACCACTGCTCCGGAGTTTACTGTGAATGATGTCTTGATATCGTGTGAATTTGTCGATCTGGCGCCGGGCATCATAGATACTTCTGATAACTGCGCCGCTAACGAATATCTGACTATAGACTTTGTAGATGTAAGTACGCAGGATCCGAATATGGAAAACTGCGGACATTATACATATATCATCTATAGAACCTGGACGGTGACAGACCCTTGTGGTAATGCCACAACGAAGCTACAAGTGATCACCGTACAGGATGTGGAACCACCTGTCATTGAGTGTCAGGATATCACTGTTGAATTAGATGAAAACGGAGAGTACGTCTTGTCCGGGAATGATGTGTTGACTTATGTCGAAGACAATTGTGCTGCAGACGAATTCCTGATTGTCACTGTCATTACGCAAAGCGGTCCATTGACATGCGAAGACCTCGGTACATCCTTACACACGATCATGGTCACTGATCCTTGCGATAATGCTGCCTTCTGTACTGTCAATATCACCGTCGTGGATTTGTTGGCCCCGACGATTATCTGTCCGGCTCCTCAGACCTTTTATTTGAGCGGTGGCGAATGTGTGCAGTATCTCATTCCCGATAATTTGCCGGTTGCAGAAGACAATTGCAACGTTACGATTTCCTATTCTCCGCCTATAGATGACGGTATTCGTGTTGGCTCACATACAATCATTGCCACAGCAACAGATGAATCCGGGAATACAGCGAGTTGTGCATTTGTCATTATCGTCATTGCGCATGACCCTCAAAGCAATGTGCTGACGTGCAACGATCAGATTCAGATTTCCTTAGGTCCTACATGCGAAGCTGAAGTGAATGCAGATATGATCCTGGAAGGAGACAACTATGGTTGCTATGACGACTATTGCATTTACATCATTGATGATGAAGGAGATACTTTAGAAAACAACACATTTACCCTCGATCATATCAATCAGTGCTTTGCAGTGTCCATTCAGGATTGTGCGAATAGCAATAATTCCTGTTGGGGAATCATTTGCGTCGAAGAAAAAATCAATCCTGAAATCACTTGCCCGGCTGATATAACCGTGGCTTGCACACAGAACATTGAAACTGATGTGACAGGGATACCTGAAGTACTCAGTTGTGAATTGTCCATCACCATGGACTATGAAGACGCGATTTCCGACAATGGAGATTGCGGAGATCCAAGGCTACTCATCGATCGGACCTGGATCGTCACCGATGAATCAGGCAATGAGAGCACGTGTGTCCAACATATCACGGTGGAAAAATTCAACCCTTTAATACTCGAGTTTCCGGACGATATCATTGCGTATAGCTGTTTTGAAGTCAGCGAAAATCCAAACCTTTTATTGCCGGCATATAGCGGAATCCCTACGCTCAATGGAGAGCCAATTTTTGGAGATCATTACTGTGAAGTGTTTGTCGGATACTGGGATGAGACGGCGATCGACGCCAATTGTCCTACAAACTATACCATACTTCGCCATTGGCTCGTATTAGATCAGTGCCTGCCTTATGAAGAAGGTGTGAACCCAGTCAGACATGTTCAACTCATTCAGGTGCTGGATGATGAGCAGCCCGATATCTATTGCCCTGATGATATGGTTGTGAGTACAGATCCCTGGTTCTGTTATGCCACTGTCAATCTACCGCCACCGGTGATCGAGGATGCATGCAGTCAGTTGGTTTCTTATACTGTCCATTCAAGTAGCGGCAACCTCATTCATTATGGTGGATCCTGGTATGCGTTGACAAATCTTGGAGTTGGAACCCATACTGTGACCTATGTCACGAAAGATCAGTGCAACAACATTGGGTATTGCCATTTTACGATCACTGTAGTAGACGATGTACCACCTGTACCATTATGCGATGAACATACTGTCGTGACTTTGACATCTGATGATCCTCTTGATGAGGGATTGACAAAATTGTATGCGACGACATTGGATGATGGCAGTTATGACAACTGCGGCCCCGTGACATTCCTTGCACGCAGGATGCTGAGTTGTATTGACTTTGATTGGATCGGACCAAATGGAGAATATCCAAACAATGATGGCGGACAGCCTGAGTCGCAGGACGGAGGCTTGACTTTCCAGGAATGGGTCCCCTTCGCATGCTGCGATGTAGGCCAGACAATCATGGTTGAATTGCGCGTGACGGATCAGTATGGCAATATCAATAGCTGCATGGTGGAAGTAAACGTACAGGACAAACTCCCTCCACTGATCATCTGTCCTCCCGACATTACAGTAAGCTGTGATTTCTGGTTTGATGCACATGAGACAGATGGATTTCAGCCAACGGATGGCCTGGAGTCAGTGTTTGGCCGTGTACTTGATGCTTATGAGTTTCATGAAGATGATCGTGGTTACATCTACATTGATGATCCGGGAAGTCCATTGCCACAACCATATTATTGGGGTCGTGACGGATGGGCGGATGACAACTGTAATGTCGATATTGATGTACGTACGAGATTGTTTGATGATTGCAGTGGAAATGATCTTCCAGGCGGAGCACCACAATGGGCAGTGAGATTGGTAGAGCGCACATTCCGTGCACAGGATGGCCAGGGAAATACCAGCACTTGTCGTCAGCGAATCTGGGTCGTGGATTACGATCCATTCTATATTGAGGACACACAGTGCGGCCTTGTGAATGCGGATGATGTCAGATGGCCATGTGATTTGCTATTGACGGATTGCCCACAGGGAGAATTGACACCAGAAAATCTGAACGGCTATGCGCCAAACAATCGTCCGGTCGTATATGATGACAACTGTAGTATTATCGGTGTAACGTATGAAGATCAGATCTTCTACTTTATTGAGAATGCTTGCTATAAGATCGTACGCACCTGGACAGTGATAGATTGGTGCCAGTATGAATCGGATGGAGAGGGGGGACACTATGGCTATTGGACTTATGTACAGGTGATCAAAGTCCACGACGAAGATGGAGCAGAGTTCCTGGATTGTCCTGATGGGCCATTAACTTATTGTGTAGAAGATCCGAACGTGGAACTGCCTTCAAACAATCAGGTTTTCCTTGGAGAATCGAATCCGAACTCCAGTGCATGTTCAGTACATGTATGGGAGAGCCGTACAGTGTATGAGACATGTAGCGATCATGTGATCTATGATGTGAAGATCTATCCCTACAATCATGAAGAATATGTACAGATCGTTGACAAGACGACAGTGGCAGTAGATTCAAATGGACAGGCGATCTTGACATGGGATACACGTCAGAACTCGTTGCCATCAAATCACCCGATCCGTCGTTATGGATTACCATACAATGACAGACTGTGCAGCAACTGGCCATTCGCAGGTGGTGAGAAAGATTATCACCGTGTACTGTGGAGTGTAGAAGATGGTTGTGGTAACTTGTCAACATGCGAATACTTATTCCGTCTGGAAGACTGCAAGAAACCAACTCCGATATGCGTAGGATTAAGCAGCGTAGTGATGCCATCAAGTGGTTCAGTGACGATTTGGGCTGCAGATTTCGATTCAGGATCAAGTGTGGATGATTGTACATCACATGATTATCTGTTGTTCAGTTTCAGTGGAACAACGTATCAGCCAAGCCGTGTCTTTGATTGCGATGCAGTCGCTGCAAATGGTAGCCCGAGTTTCCTTGTGGAAATCTGGGTAGCTGACGAAGGCAATGATCTGAACTGCAGCGGTAGGACGCTTCCGTTGGTAGGAGTTCTTGACACAACGGGGATTCAGTACAATGAGCGCAACAAAGACTTCTGTACAACCTTCATCGTCATCGATGACAACGAAGGTGTATGTGGAGATTCGCTTACGGGTGGTGTTGTTGAAACAGAAGAATTCGAATCTGTTGAGAAAGTAAACGTGAAACTGACAGATCAAAATGGTCAGGTCATGAATACCTATGTAACGGATAAGGATGGTCTGTACCATTTCATCAATCCATTGTTTGATTACACAATCGAACCTGCACGGAACGATAATCACAAGAATGGGGTAAGTACGCTGGATCTTGTAACAATACAGAAACACCTGCTTGGTCTGCAGCCGTTAAACAGTCCTTACAAGATGATTGCCGCGGATGCAAACAACTCTGAAAGCGTGAGCGCGCTTGACCTTGTTGAAATTCGTAAGCTTATCCTTGGATTATATACCGAGTTCCCGAAAAACACAAGTTGGAGATTTGTGGATGGAAGTTTTGAGTTTGCAGATCCAAACCACCCATGGCCATTTGATGAGATGATCGAATCTCATAGCGGGATGACAATGCAGGAGGACTTTGTGGGAGTTAAGGTAGGCGACGTGAATGGAACCGTGACAGCTAATGCATCACAGATTACAACACGCGGCGCTCGGAATATACTGAAGCTTCAAGTTGAAGACCGTGAAGTACAAGTGGGTGAAACGATTCAAGTACCCGTAACATCTGAGAATTATGAAAGCATGTTCGGTTACCAGTTTACAATGAACCTGAATGGACTGAACTATGTGGGAATTGAAGCTGGTACCATTGCAATGCAACCTGAGTTCGTAGGTGTTCACAAGTCAGCAATAACGATGAGTTGGGGTGTTACAGAAGTGATGACGGTAGGAAAAGATGAGGTACTTTTCACGCTTCAGTTCACTGCTACTGCTGCTGGTAGTCTGAAAGACATGCTTGACATCAACTCAGAAATTACGGAAGCTGAGGCGTATACATCAGTTGGTGATAAGATTGAGTTACTCGATGTCACACTTGTATTTGGTACAACTGGGGTGGAGAACGCACTCGAGTATGCATTGTATCAGAATGAACCGAACCCATTCGCTGATCAAACGGTAATCGGATTCGATCTGCCTGAAGCAATGCCTGCAACATTGACCTTGTACGACATGAGTGGAAAAGTAATTCGTGTAGTAGAAGGTGATTATGCAAAGGGATACAATGAAGTAATACTTAAACGGAAAGATCTGGTTGCTGATGGCGCGTATTATTACCATCTGCAGGCCGGTGATTTCACGGCGAGTAAGAAAATGATCCTGAGCAAATAACTGCTCGATCTGAAATAGAAACAAGGGCCTGGCATTTCGCCGGGCCTTTTGTTTTTTACTCAAGTGCATATTAGAACGAAGCCTATCTTTATTTCGATGAGCCTTCTTGAATTCACCGAGCGCGGAATCTATTGTCAGAGGGCAGGGATTTTCATTGACCCATCGCAAGGCGTTCCAAAAGCATTGATTACACATGCACACTCAGACCATGCAAGGGTAGGGTGTCAGCATTACCTGTGCACCAGGCTTACCGCCCCGCTTCTGAGACAGAGATTGGGTATACACCAGAATATTCAAGCAGTCGAGTTTGGCGAGAGTACACTTATAAATGGTGTGAAGTTTTCTTTTCACCCCGCAGGACACGTCATAGGATCTGCACAAATAAGGGCAGAATTTGATGGAGAGGTTTGGGTTGTTTCGGGAGACTATAAAATAGAACCGGATCACATCACTGAAGAGTTTGAGATTGTGCGATGTCATACGTTTGTCACAGAATCCACTTTCGGTCTTCCTGTATTTCAATGGCCCAAACAAACGCTTGTATTCGAGGATATCAATGCTTGGTGGGAAACAAATAGCAAGAAAGGGCTCACTTCAGTGATCTCTGCCTATTCACTGGGAAAGGCACAGCGCATCATTCAGAATGTTGATCATTCAATTGGCCCTGTGTTTTGTCATGGGGCGGTAGAGCTGACAAATGAAGTATTGCGCAATGCAGGAATTCCTCTTAAATCCACTACGCTACTTCCTGACAATGCGAATAAACAAACCTTACGTAGCGCTCTCGTTATTGCGCCTGGCAGTGCTCTTAGCTCCCCATGGATGAGAAGATTTAAAGAGTATGCAACCGCGACAGCGTCTGGTTGGATGATTTTACGTGGAAGAAAAAACTGGTATCATGTTGACAGAGGTTTTGTGCTTTCAGATCATGCCGACTGGAAGGCACTGAATACAACAATCGCAGCCACAGGTTGTGAACACGTCATCGTTACACACGGGTATTCGGATATTTTTGCGCGTTGGTTGCAGGAAAAAGGCTATCGCGCGCAGGCAGAGAAAACATCTTATGAAAGCGAAAGTGAAGGAACAGTGTTGTAAATACCAATGAGTGCCAGACAGGCATCTTCTCGCCTTCGCATGAGTCGGGATTCAAATTCAGCCTTATCATTCCATCCACATAGATGCAACACACCATGGGCGATCACACGGAGCAACTCCTGGTGTACAGGGACATGATATGTCTTGGCATTCGCACGCACGCGGTCGGCACTAATATAAATTTCTGCTTCAATAGGATCTACGCTATAGGGAAAGGTAATAATATCGGTAAATGTATCGTGCTGAAGATACGTCTGATTGATTTTTAGAAGTGATTGGTCATCCAGGAAAACAAAGAAGAGACTCTGCAGGGTTCTTGATTCCTGTACGAGAATGCGAAGAATCCAGTCGATGACAAGTTGTTTGTCTACAAGTTCCGGCATGAGTTCTTCCTGATGAAACACAACGCCTGTGTGAGAGTCGTGTGCATCCAACTGAGCAATTTGCATGAAGAAGAGCTATTGGAGATGAAATTCCAATTCCACTGTGCTGCCATTGTCTTTGAAACGAATGTTGTCCGACAATTGACGCATCAGAAATACACCACGGCCACCGGGTTTTTCAATGTTTTCAGGCGCGGTAGGATCTGGAAGAATCGCAGGATCAAAGCCTCCTCCTTCATCCGAGATTTCACAGTGTAGAATTTCCTTGTTTTTTTCAGCACGCACACAAACCACTTTCGTGACATCATTGTGATTGCCGTGTTGCACTGCATTGTTTACTGCTTCAGTAAGACTGATCAGAATATTAGGGTACAACTCAGGATCAAGCCCGAACTGTTCAAAGAGTTGGCGAACGTATTGTTCCACCTCAGAAACACAAGTGGAACTGGACTTTAATCGCAAAACCATAGCCACTTACTTACTGCTTTTTCAATGCATTGTAATATTCCTCGACCAGAAATTTATAGTATGGACGCAATGCCGGTGACGCTGTCCTAAACGATTCGATTTCTGCTTCACGCTTTTTAATGTATTCTTCAAGTGCAGGAGGCATGGTACGCTCAGTTTGTTTTGCCTGCTCTGCCTTACGTTCATTGTCCATGTCGCGCTCGCGCTCTGCCTTTTCTGCTTCAAGCAGTCGGGTCAGAATCTCTTGTTGCCTCTTCATCATTTCATTGGTCAACTGTTTATTGACCAATTGAGTTTCTGTTTTGTCCATTTCATTCATGATATTTTCAAGGCCCTCTTCACCCTTTCCGCGCTGTTGTTTTTCCTGTTGAAGATCACGAAGTGCTTTGCGCATTGCCGCCTGACGAGCTGCCATACGTGCAAATTGCTCACTACTTCCTTGTTCCCCCTGTCCTTCTTTTTTGCCTTGCATCATCTTCTTCATGTCTTCATTGAGTTGTTGTTGGCCTTCAGTGATTTTATCCATTGGTACACGACCGGACTTACCCTGGCCCTTGCCTCCCGGATTATTACACATTTGACTTCCTGGCATCATCTGAGCCATTTGTTGTTGCATCTGGTTCATCACTTCACTCAACATGAGGGCCAGATCATTAAGGTTTTTCATTGTGCGTTGCTGGTGATCGGCAGCCTGTGCCTTTTGCCGCTCTTCGAGTTGTGTCAGACTGGAGCCAAGATTTTCTTTGATCTCAGTAACTTTTTCCGTGACAAAGGATTCGATTTGTATCACACGCTTACTCAATGCCTGCAATGAATCTTCAACAATCTTGAAGTCATGCTTCACTTTAAACTGATCCTGTACGAGCGATACATACCGTGGTGTTGTCACATTTGTCTGATTCAGTTGATCAATGATACCTTCCTGATCAAATGAGAGTGTCACCAGATTTTCCAGGAGCTGACGGAGAGTAGCCATGTCTTCCTCCATCTGTTCCTCTTGCTCTTTCTGCATTTGTGAAGCCAGTTGTTGAGCCAGGTCGCCCATTCTTTGAGCTGCGTTTTTTTGTGACTGCGAGGATTTTTGATTTTCATTTTGCTTGAGCTGCTCCTGGCTATTCTCCATATCCTGATCTATCTTTTCCATTTGCTCCTCCGCGCCTTCTAGATTCTTGGGTTTCTCAAGTTCACTATTCTTCTTTTCAATCTCCTCCATTTCTTTCTGGATATCATCAAATTTTTCCTGGATCTCTTCTTGTTTCTTTTCAAGAGCTTCATTCGATTCTTGTTTTTCTTCGGTCTTTTCGCTGAGCTTTTCCTCCTCTTCTGCCAGCTGCTCAAGTTTTTCAATCTGTTGTTGTAAGTCTTGTTCTATCTCCATTTGCTTAAATAACTCCAACAGACGATCGAGTTCTTTTTCAAGCTCTTCTTCTGTCATCTCAAAATCCTCAAGTTTTTCAAGAGCATCTTTTTTCTCAAGCTGATCCATTGACTCATTAAACTCCTCCATCAGCTTTTCTAATTCTTCGCTTTGCAGCTTGTCGAACAATTCCTGAAGCTTTTCTTGTTTTTCAAGCATTTCTTCAGAAGGTTTTGTGAACTCTTCCTGGTTCTGAAGATTCTCCTGGAGCATTTCATTTGAGTTCTGCATTTTCTCCTGAAGCTGCTTTTGACGCTCCATGAGTTTTTCGATTTCTTTTTTATTCTGCCATTCGACCTGATTTTCCTGAAGAAGTTTTTCGCGGAGTTTTTTCAACTCATCCCTGAGCTTCTGTGATTCTTTCATCGCTTCTTCGAGAGACTCCTTGATAGAATCATTGTTTTCGTCTTCCTTGGCAGCAAATTCTTCAACAGTGGGTTTGCGGTACTTCATGACACTTGACCGTGTAGTTTTATTCCCGTTGATCGCATCATTGTCTTTGACTTCAAAGTAGTACGTCAATTCCTGACCAGGACTCAATTCCATCGTAGTAATATCAAAGGAATGATCAAACTGAAATTGTGTGCCCGCTTTAGTACGCAAAGGAATAGACTGTGCAGGTTTCGATTGACCATTTTCATCAGTCACTTGATAATTGAAAGCAAGACTGCTGAATCCATAATCATCACCCGCCGTTCCTACAAAATAAACCAAGCGTGCATCAATACTATCTGTAAAATTCTCCACACTGATCGTAGGGTAGAGATCTGGAATCACATTAATAGCATATCGGATAGAATCCCGTCCAGGCATCTGTGCATTGGATAAAAACAAGGTATATGCAAGATCATTGATGACACGACGTCTCATGCTAAAGAGATCTTGCCCCTTCCGATCTGAAGCGATTGGGGCGTCGTCAGAAAATTTCAGGAGCACCTCGTCCGTATTTAGCGTGCTCAAATCCCATGTGATCTGTGTCCCCGCCGGCAAAACCAGGTCACCAATATTCTGCAGAACCTCATCCCGACGACCTGTATAGCCCGGGTAATCCAGATTTACAGCAAAAGAGATGAGATTGGGCTTCTTCATGACATGTAATGTCATTGGCTCAGAAGATACACGACCGGCAAAAACATTGAAAGGCATGTCTTTGTGTACATTCTTGAAACGATAGCTAAACTCTGAAGGAGATTCTTTTTTCATCCGGTATTGATATTCATCTATCTGGATAAATACCTCATTGGGTAATGCAGATCCCTCGGATTTCACCAGTAGCGCAAAATCCTCGTATTGCACAACCTTAAGATCAGATGCATTGTCCACGACAAAACGAAAGGGCGCAGCACGTTCAAAGTCATCATTGTTGTGAATGATGCGGGAAGTACTGTCACGAATGATTGTTGGCGCCGCTACGAGAAGAGCGAGTAAGACCAGCATCGGAGGCAAAGTATATCGCAGATACTTCCTGTTTTGTGAGAGATCGATGGCATTTTTAAATGGGATCAATTTGATCGATTCAGTCTTTTGCTGAATACTTGCAAATGCCAGCTCGGGGGACGTGGCAGTATTGGCTTGCCTGTGCAATTGCAGCACATTCAAAAGCTTATCACGTACATCCGTGAAATGCTGACCGATGATATTTGCAGCCTGCTCATGGGAGATGCGTGTTCCAAACCGAAATATGCTCAACGCAGGCAGAATTATCCAATAAACAAGGGCTCCGCCACCGATAGCCAGGAACGAGAAGAAGAAAAATTTCCGAACTCCTTTGCTGAAATAGAAATTGTGTTCTAACAGACTATAAGCGAGGAAAATCACCAAAGTGAGTGCCAGCCAATATAAAACACCACGGATAAGCTTGTTGGCGTAGTACTTCCTGATAAAAAGGTCAAGCTTATCTACCAAAATGTCATAATTCGATGCCTGCTGATTCATTTGCCCCTGATTTAAAGATTGTGCTAAGTGGCTGAAATAATGTCACAAATAAAGTACCAGAATAGTCATGGCTCAAAAATGTTCAAAGTATAGAAACGCAGTGAAATAGTCAATGTTTTGAACCGAGTTTAACTATTTCCTGCGGGATACCCGTATACTGAACTGATTTCCACAAAGTTAGTAAAGAAGAAACGACAAATGGGCCTATTGTATTGAAGTTTTGAGGCCGCCAAACCGGGGATTTAGTCGAAACTTCGATACCATTCGGTCAGGGTCGCATCGCTGGTCAGCTCACGAATCTCAGTTATTACGGAGGAGATAATCCCTGAAATGTCCCTGTCTGCCGGCAAAATGGATTGCAATACCCAAAGACTATAGGTGGCGTAAAATCTTGTGTACAAATCGGTTTTTGGAGCCAGTGCCAGCGATTTCAGGGCCGCAACTTCATTGGAAATCAAAGAATCTTCCAGCCCGGAAGCCCAAAATGCGTAGGCATGAAAGAAGTTTTTGCCCTCTTCCCCGATTCTGACGGAATTTTTCCTGAAAAATTCCGTATGAACAGGATCCGGATCTACCGCAAATACCGAAGCAACCATCGAAAGGACACTGATCGAGCTGTCCTGGACGAAATGTTGTGAATATGTAAGAGCTTTGGGAAAATCACACTTTGAAAGCTGGAGAAGTCCTATGATGATTTCGTCAACTTTGGCACCCGCCCCCAGCAGATCTACGAAAACCTGTGCGTATTGAGGATCCTCCAATTCCCCAAGACAGTAAGCGGCAGCAAGGCGTACTCGTCTGTCGGGGTCATTATTCGCCAGGGAAATCACATCTTCATTGAGCCCAGGGAACCCCTTCAAATCGAGCGAATAAAGTAAATTCTGTCTGAGCTCCCAATGAGGATCACTCAGAGCGGACCGAAGTTCTTCCGTAGAAAAGTCAGCGAAATGATCAAACAGATAATTCATTGCCTCATTTCTGGACTGCCAGGTATTATTGTGTTGTAATAAAAGACGATACTGATCGGCAGTTCTTTCAATAGGAGCGATCTCCCAAACCAAACTTCCTTCAGGATCATAAACAATTGCATCAGGCATTGAAGGTGCCGAGAGCGTGAAGACTTGTTCTCTCTCACTTACTTCTAAGTGCACGAATTCACTGTCATGATCATTATAAAGAAACTGAACGGTCAATGGAAACTGAAATGCAGCACGTGAAGTTGATGGATCCTGCAACTGAGTCAATGTGATTTGTATCTGCCCTAAATCCAGGTTATAATATTCGGAAATCGAAACCTCAGGATGTCCTGCTGTGAAATACCATTGATCGAAAAACAAATTCAAATCCTTTCCACTCACTTCTTCCATTGCAAGTCGCAGGTCATGAATTTCTACCGCTTTGAATGCATTGTCATTGAGGTATTTTCTGAGGCCACCCAAAAACACTTCGTCTCCGAGAACACTCCGTAAATGATGCAATACAAGGCTGCCTTTGTTGTAACTGTGCGCATCAAACATCTCATCAGGTTCGCCATAGTCGAAATGGATTAAAGGATGAATGCCATAATCTGTTGCAGCCAAATAGCCTTGTAATTCGCTAAGATGTAAGCGTTGTGCCTCATCAGCGCCGTATTTGAATTCGGTCCATAGGTATTCGCCATAGTTTGCAAAGCCTTCATTCAGTGCCAGATGAGCCCAGCTCTCGCAGGTAAGAAGATCCCCAAACCATTGATGAAACATTTCATGTGCGACAATACCGTCATTTTCTCCCGTGACAAGAAACTCCCGACTGTGTCTTTGTACGTCGGTAGCGAACGTGACAGCCGATGTATTCTCCATAGCACCGGCGGTAAAATCGTGTACAACCACCTGATCAAATTTTGGCCACGGATAAGGATATGCGAGTAATTCTGAAAAGAAACTCAGCATCTCTGGTGTGTGCGCGAAGATTTCTTTTGCTGAAGGACCGTAACCTTTATCGACATAATAGTTCACGGGAATGCCATTCCATGTATCACGCACGACGTCGTAGTCACCAACTACAAGTAGAGTAAGGTAAGGGGCGTGACTTTGCATCATTACCCATTGATCGGTACGCATGCCGGTGAGTTGTGTCTGAGACGAAACCAGAGCACCATTAGACACTGTGACAAATGAAGTATCTACAGTGATACGAATATCCTGCGTATGTCTTTCGTTTGGAAAATCAATGGTTGGAAACCACTGACTATTGTATTGTGTCTCACCAATGGTCCATATTTGTTGTGGCAAATTTGGAATGGTATCGAATGGATCAATAAAAAAGAAACCCTGTTTCTGTCTGGAAGAAGCGTTATGAGGGTGCGCTGTGTATTTTATTTTACAATTGACTGACTGACCAGGAAGGAATTGTTGTCCAAGGGGAATGTGTAGCAGTGCGCCATCATAAGCGTAAATAATTTGCGCGGTATTATTTATTGACACCTCATGAATGTCGAAGAACTGAGCATTCAATATCAAGGTATCGGCGGGATATGCAAATGGTGTCAGTGTTAGTGTTGCGATACCATCGACCACCTGATTCCTCCAATTTGGAACAAGATGAAGTTCGGTATGCAACAAGTCCATCGTTCGTGTCGGTGTGACATGAGAAACATCACTGACATAAAATTCTCCATGAGTCTCAGGAGTGATTACAAGGCTATCGAGCAGGATATGCTCTGTGATTTCTTTCGGAAAAGTCTGAATGTTTTTGGATGACTTACATCCAAGGATGCACACAATAATATAAACGACGAATTGATACTTAATAAGCGCTCGTGTCATCGATCAAAGGTAATGAACCTGAAGAAGGGGTAGTGTGGAAGAATGGGTAACCACAAGAATGAGCCTCATCTGATCGGAATATCGGTACTTTGCATTGAACAATTCTGATAGAGTAAAAAACACGCGACATCTGTGATGATCAGATTTATCCTGAACGATACAGAGGTAATGTTGGCGGAACCATATGGCACACCGCTCCTGCAGGTTATACGCCGCAACGAAAAACTCAAAGGCACAAAACTGGCTTGTGGTGAAGGCGAATGCGGCGCTTGCACTGTCTTAGTTGGTTCTCATAGTCCTGAAGGGATGCGATACCATTCTGTGACATCTTGCATCATGCCAATAGCCAATGTGCAAGGCAAACATATCGTCACGATAGAAGGACTAAGTCTAGCAGAGCCAGGACCGGTTCATCGTGCGATGATTGAATGCAATGGTACACAATGCGGCTTTTGTACTCCCGGTTTCGTGGTTTCAATGACCGGAGGACTACTCAATGCGAAAGATGTGACAAGCGCAGAGCTTATCGCTGCCATGGATGGAAATATTTGTCGATGTACGGGCTACAAATCCATCGAACGTGCAGCCGGGAAAGTAAGTGAACAATTCACTAAGAATACTGGGCATGATACCATTGATGAGTTGATCGGTAGACAAGTCATCCCGGCATATTTTGGAACGATCAAGGAGAGACTTTTCAAAATGAGCAAAGAAGAATTGAGAACACCTCAGGCTTCAAGTGTGAATATCGGAGGAGGGACAGACCTTTTCGTGCAAAGACCATACGAGATGCGTAAAACGTCATTGCACACAATGAAGTCTTATGATGATCTACGGGGAATTTCAATAATAAATAATATCTGTTCTATCGGCGCCGGTGAAACGATGAGCTCCCTTCAGAATTCTGCAGCACTCAAACAAGTCATTCCAGACATCAAAAACTATTTTGCGCCTATTGGTTCAACTCAAATTCGCAATATGGCTACGGTTGGAGGCAATCTTGTAAATGCTTCTCCTATTGGCGATCTCACAATTATGTTTCTGGGGCTGGACGCAAGTATCGTATTGCTTGAAGAGAGCGGCGAGCGCACACTGAAACTCAGAGAGTTTTATCTCGGGTATAAAACATTGTCCAAAACTACAGACACAGTTGTACGGCGGATTGAATTTGTCGTCCCGTCTTCCAGTGGAGCTTTTCATTTTGAACGGGTATGTAAGCGAACATATCTTGACGTTGCAATTGTGAATAGTGCCTGCACACTTGAGTGCGACGAAACCGATGTGATAAAGAAGATACGTCTCTCGGCCGGCGGCGTTGCGCCGATACCACTTTATCTTTCCAATACTGTAGATTTCTTGACTGGAAAAACAATATCGAGTGAATTAATAACTAAAGCATCTGTGGTATTGCAGAGGGAAATATCTCCCATCAGTGATATCCGCGGATCAGCAGAATACAAACGACTTCTGCTGCGTCAATTATTTTTCATTCATATGGCGAAGCTATCTCCTGTGCCCATCTCAATAAAAGAATTGATCAAGATATGATTAAAGAGAGTGTCATAGGAGAACGCGCTTTGACCACAGACAATAGCGCAGGTAATTTCGACGCGCTCGGCCATGTATCAGGGACATCGGTGTATGTAGACGATATCCCTCAACTCGAAGGAACTGTCTTTGCCGTAGCGTTCGGATCTCCGCTCGCACATGGTAAAATAAAATCACTGGGAATTTCCGCAGCGGCAGCGTATGATGGAGTGCTAAGGATTATTACATGCAAAGATATTCCTGGACAGAATCAAATTGGAGGCATTGTCGCAGACGAAACACTGCTTGCAGAAGACACCGTTCACTTTCGCGGGCAACCCATTGCATTGATTGTTGCAACAAGTCATGAGATAGCGCATGAGGCGAGACAATTGATCCAGATTGATATTGAACCACTGGAGATAATAACGGATCCGCGTCATGCACATCGCAATGGACTTCTATTGCATCCAACCCGCACGTTTAAAATGGGGGATAGCAACGAAGCATTTAGCAAGAGTAGAACCATTGTTCATGGCAGCGTAGAGATCAGTGGACAGGAACATGTATATATAGAACCCCAGGGCGCATATGCAATCCCCGTCGAAAATGGTGGATTGCGCATACACAGCTCTACTCAAGGTCCGACCCATGTACAAAAAACGGTAGCTCGCATTCTTGGTATTCCAATGCATAAAATCGAAGTTGACGTGGGCAGGATAGGAGGCGGTTTTGGAGGTAAGGAAGATCAGGCTACGACATGGGCCACAATGACAGCGTTGGCAGCATACATCCTGCATCGTCCAGTGAAATGTATTCTTGATCGTAAGGATGATATGATGATGACAGGCAAACGTCATCCATATTCATGTGATTACAAGCTCGGGCTGGACGCGGACCTAAAAATGATCGCTTATGAAGCGACGTATTTTCAAAATGGTGGTGCGGCTGCAGATCTTTCACCTGCTGTACTCGAGCGTACATTATTTCATGGTACAAACAGTTATTTTATCCCGCACGTGACACTTACGGCCCATTGTTGTAAGACCAATCTGCCACCAAATACTGCCTTCAGGGGATTCGGCGGGCCGCAGGGTATGGTGGTCATCGAATCGGCTATTCATCATGCCGCGCGTATTCTGGGAATCTCCGCACGTCAAATACAGGGAAAAAATTTACTGTATGATGGTTGTCAATTCCCATATGGACAAGTTGTCTCCGAATCCAATGCGCGGAATTGCTGGCAAGACGCAGAAACAACCTACGACATCATATCACTTGAACGAGAGATAGACCTGTTTAATAAGGACCATGAATTTGAGAAGAAAGGTATCGCACTCATGCCAATTTGTTTCGGCATTTCATTTACCAATACGCAAATGAACCAGGCTCGGGCACTTGTACATGTCTATGGCGATGGCAGTATCGGTGTGAGTACAGGAGCTGTAGAAATGGGGCAGGGCGTCAATGCAAAACTCTTACAACTCACAGCGCTGACGTTTGGAGTGCCAATAAGCAAGGTGAAATTGGAATCTACCAACACCACTCGTGTCGCAAATACTTCTCCCTCTGCCGCAAGTGCTACAACAGACCTGAATGGCAAAGCACTCCAGGATGCATGTAACCAGATCCTTGAAAGACTCAAAAAACTGGTAGCGCAGATACTGCAGACAAAGGAAGAGGTTATTGAAATTGCGGATGAGCGTATTTTGATTGATGGACAGGACAGTGGAATGTCCTGGAATGAATTGATACAAAAAGCAATTGCACAACGTATTAGTCTGAGCGCAAAAGGACATTACGCCACGCCAGAGATCCATTTTAATAAACAAATAGAAAAGGGGCATCCGTTTGCTTATCATGTCTATGGTACTGCAATCATTGTTACCAGGGTCGATTGTCTTCGCGGTATCTACGAAGTCGAGCAGGTTTCCATAGTGCACGATTGTGGCAAGAGCATGAATCTGGATGTGGATATTGGCCAAATTGAAGGTGGAATAGTGCAGGGCATCGGTTGGATGACACTGGAAGAACTCAAATATAACATGGATGGTGTGTTGCTTTCAAATACATTGGCGACATATAAAATTCCGGGGATCTACTCAGTACCACAACAATTGAACATCAAGTTGCTGGAGACGCAGGGTGCAGAACAAGCAATCCTGAAATCAAAAGCGGTCGGTGAGCCACCATTGATGTATGGTATAGGCGCGTACTTTTCTCTTTACAATGCCATCCTTGCATTTAATCCAACTTCAAAACTGGACTATTATACACCAATGACTCCAGAAAGAGTGTTGATGTCTTTGTATTCGTTCAAGGAGCAATAGAGACAATCAATTTCGATTAAAGCAAAATCACAGCCTTTTGCCGATCATGTCAAACATCATATGTTAGGAGTACAAGCCCTTACAGTCTGGCAATTCATACATGGAAGTCTCATGCAGGCCACTCCAGTGGTACTGCTTTATGTCATAGAGAGTGTTGGTAGCTCTCCGGGAAGGAAAGGTTTTATCATGGCGGCATCGCCATCAGAATGCATAGGAACAATTGGCGGTGGCATTATGGAGTACAAACTCGTCGAATTTTGTCGTGATTTGATGAATCGTGAGGAAAAACAAATCCGACTTATCACTCAATATCATGATAAATCCCACACTACCGATCAGTCAGGGATGATTTGTTCCGGGATGCAGAGAGTTGCAATCATTCCGATTCATCGGACACATCAGGAGTTCATTGAAAGCTGCATAGAGGTGATGACTACCGAAACTCGCGGACAAATTGAAATTACTCCGGTCGATATCAGGATTTCTCAAAACTCAGAAGCTCAGGACAGGCTGTTGTTTGAAGACGAAACATCATGGGAGTACCGGGAGACAATCGGAATCCGACCCAAACTACACATCATCGGAGCGGGACACGTTTCACTTGCGCTGTCCGAATTGATGTCTAAACTTGGATTCTACGTAATTGTCTATGATGACAGACCAGGTCTGAATACGTTGACGGATAATCGATTTGCACACGAAAGGCACATTGTAGACTATAATTCAATTGAAGAAGTGATCATGGGAAATGAGGGCGAATATCTGGTGATCATGACGATAGGGTATCGTACAGATAAAATTATACTTCAACAACTGATTGACAAACCATTTAAATACCTGGGGATGCTTGGAAGTGAAGCCAAAATCAAACAGCTTAGCGAAGAATTGCTTACAGAAGGGTGGACAGAGGCACAATTCGCAAAGATTCATGCCCCTGTTGGAATAAAGATTTTTAGCCAAACCGCAAATGAAATCGCAGTCAGTGTAGCCGCCGAGATTATTCGGGAGAAGAACTCCGAAAATATGGATGCGTAATGGAAATGGAGATTGACAACATTATTGTCTTAATAATTCCGTGGATTACCTTATCAGAGTGACATCTCCACTGATTATGCGGATCGTGCCGTTCCGAAACTGCACTTTGGCCACATAGACAAAGACAGCGGGATTCATATACTGTTCTTTAAATCTACCGTCCCAGCCAAGTGAAAGCTGGTTCACAGGGAAGTCTGATCCGCGGAAGATTTTTTCACCCCAACGATCGAATATCTCAAACTCCAGGACCTGCGCGAACTCATCGTTGGAAAATACAGTGACGAGGTCGTTAATGTTATCCTGATTCGGTGAGAAGACATTTGGTACGAAGAGAGTATACTCGTCGTCTACATGTACCACAAGTTGATCAATAGCAATACAATTGCCGGCAAAAGCAGTTGCACTGACTACAAACGAAGTAGCGGTATTCACTGTCAACAAAGGATCAAAACAACGTACGCATGAAAGCACATCAACCGGACTCCACGTAATCGAGTCGACTAATCCTGGCGGAAGAATGATTGCATGTAACTGTATAGAATCACCCAGCACAAGTTCGAGATCAGGGCCAATGTCGATGGACATAGAAGGACCTTCGTTTATAGTAACTGCAGTTTCCCATTCGCACCCCATCTGATCTCTGACAACGACCGAATACATTCCCGCCTGAAGTCCATTAAATATCGAAGCTGTATCAAAAAGGATACCGTCCAGAGAATATTGATAAGGCGGCACACCTCCTTCGGGCAATCCTACAATGATCTGGCCACTTGTATCTCCAAAGCATGATGGATTCAATACTGAAATCTGCGCCCCGGAAAGGACGTCCGCCATCTGCACTTCGGTCGAGTCAACATCTTTACATCCTGTCTCCATATTAATCACTGCCAATTCATACCATCCTGGAAGATTAACTTCCAGGCTCACAGTAGGAACATTTACAATACCAGGGCCATTCCAGAGATAGCCATATTCTGCACCAGAGGAAGATTGACTACCATCGAGCATCACCATTTCATCAAGGCATTCGATAGTCTGCGATGGCCCGGCATTCGCATTTGGCAATTCTCGTTCGTCAATCACAAAAACAGTATCCAGTGTGATACAGGCCGACTGGGTGTCACGTACTTCTACAACATATTCTCCTGGCAGTACAACGTTGATAATCCGATTATTTGGATTCGTAACAATACCACCCTGCGGGCCACTCCAGAAATAGAGAAGACCGGGTAGTTGCTGATCACTGTTTGCTTCAAGCGATATGACGATGATAGAGCAGTCGAGTACTTTGTCTTCACCGGCATTCGCTGGAGGAAACTCAGTAAAGTCCATCAAGAGATGTGAGTCAATAGCCTGGCAACCGCTTAACGTGTCGACAGTATATAATATATATGTCCCAGCCTCGGAGGCATGAATAGACGGCACATTGATGGCAATCTGACCGGTTGTATTTAGCCATATATATACGATACCAGGACCGGACGAGCCACTTGAACTCAGCAGGACCGAAAGCTGATCACAATCAAGATTTCCTGATGGTACAATTTGTGAGATCACATCCACGCGGATATCGGTCACCAATACAGTATCTGGTTGAGAAATACAATTCGTTGTTGTATCTGTCACCAGCAAAACATATGTGCCGGGCTCCAATACAATCGGAGATATTTCATGCATCTGACTTAATGTGATTCCAGGACCACTCCAGGTAAAAAGGAAATCGTTGCTATTCGTGCTGCCATTCAAGGTTACACTCTCTTCAAGGCAAGTGATAAATCCATCAGGCCCTGCATTTGCGACAGGAGTGTTTATATCGACAGATACTTGCACGGTATCATGTGCCTGACATCCATCTGCGGAGGTCACCGTCAGAATAAACGTGCCCGCTTGTGCAACATCCTGATTCCAATTGTCAGGCATCAGAATACCGGGACCAATCCATTGCGGTGTGCCAGTCCCATTTCCTTGAAGAGTGACCATTGATTGAGAACATGACAATATTTGATCCACACCAGCATCAGCAAGTGGTGCGGCAATAACCGTAAGTTCAAGTGTCACAATACTGTCACAACCATTTACGGCCACTAGCGTATCCATGTATGCACCAGGCTGGGTAAGCGAATCTCCTCCCCACGTAAAGACTTCTCCTTCACATATCGCAGCAAGAACGGTTGCTTCTTCTGGTGGGATAGTACTGAGATTGAGTAAAAGGACGCTATCACATCCATTCGCTGCTCCGTCTGGTATTGTATCCATATAAATACCGCCGATCGTATATTCTATACCATTCAGGATATAAATATCTCCATCGCAGATCGCAATAGTGAATAATTGTACCGGCGGCACACAGCAAAATTCCACTGTCAATGTGAGAGTCACAATACTATCGCATCCCAGACTATTGACAAGGGGTACAATATAGATGTCCGTGCTATCGAATACTTCACCTCCTACAATTATTGAATCCCCTGCACATATCGTCATCACAATCGATGTCATGTCAATCGATGTGCCGAGGATTGTTGCCGTAGCATTGTCAGTGCATTCTTTTTCATCTTTCACATAAACCATATAGTTGCCTGCAGAAAGCCCTGTGAAAACCGGACTGCTCTGGAACACGATATTATCTAAAGAATACAAATGATTGTCGTTACCATCGGATGAAACCACGGTGAGTGATCCGGGGCCGGTACAGCTCTCATTAGCTACGATGACAGTGTCGATAGTTGGAGAGGTCAACGGTTCGATAGCCACCTGCATTGTCGTGATACATCCGTAGGCGTCTCGGACATAGATAGTGTACACACCAGGACCAAGTCCCGTGAAAACACCGGAAGATTGATAGAATACCCCGTTAATAGAATACTCGAGAGCAAAGAAACTCGAGGCGTAGACAGTGATACTTCCGATGTTTTGTTTACAAGTCGCTTCGGTGACAACAACACTGTCTATGCGTGGAGGATTATCGTTGTCAATAAATATTTCCTTACAGTCGATACAGTTCTGTGCGTCCCGGACACAAATCTCGTAGAAATCAGAGGACAACCCGCCGTAGAAATCATTTGTTGAATATGGCCTTCCATCAAATGAATACATATAAGGCTCTATACCGCCAATGCCGAATATGATCACCCAGCCATTCCCATCGTCGCAATGCTCATCCTCCTGAATCGCATCCACAAACGGTCCTTCCGAATCATTTATCTGAATGACAGATTGAACGGCACACTCATTATCATCAGTGACAACGATTTCATAGATCCCCGCCTCAAGGTCTGTGAAAACATTGTTTGTCGTAAAGGCACCATTGTTCAAACTATACATCAGCGTTCCAGTACCACCTGAAGCATTTATTGTAATCTGTCCGTTGTCCATACCGCAGTCCGTATGCTCTATTGGCATACTATTGATTTGAGGGCCATCTGTCGTCGGCACAGTGACTTGTATAGAAGCCTGGCAATTATTTCCATCGCGGACAACGATATTATGTGATCCCGGTGCGAGATCACTAAATGTCGAAACCAAAGAGAAAGCACCACCATCAATGGAGTACTGCAAATTACCAACGCCACCAGATGCGGTCACGGTTATGGTTCCAGTACTTGACCCACACCCTGTCGGAGTCACAGAGACATCGTCAATGACAGGACTATCGTTGTCAATAATCTGTGCAATCGAAGCCACTTGACAACCACTTTGATCAGTGACAACGATAGGATATGTGCCCGCCGGAAGACCGAAGAATACATTTGACAACACCGCAGGCCCTCCGACAGAATATGTCAATGGTGGAGCACCGCCAGACGCAAAGATTGTGATCGTGCCAGTGGAAGCGCCGCAAGAAGAGTTTGTTGTGATAATACTTATGATGAATGGCGCCCCTGCATTTGAGACGATCACAGAAAGGGTGTCCGCACATCCTTTCGCGTCAAGGAAGTACACTGTGTAAAATCCTGCGGTAAGACCAGAAAAAGAACCAATGGGTTGATAGCTAATACCATCAATTGAAAATCCCGGTGGTTGCGCACCCCCTGTAACTGAAACTTCTATTTCTCCATTCGCATCACCGCAAGAAGAAGGAGTAACAGCTACGAGACTCAATTCAGGGTCAGGATTTGTTGGTATGTTAATTTCTGTCTGAGCAATACAACCAAGAGCATCTTGAACAAATACCGTCCACAAGCCCGCGCCTAGATTGATGAATAGGTTGGAGCTTTGAAAAGATATTCCATCCGTTGAATATTGATAAGGAATGATGCCACCAGAAGCAATAATCTGTAGTGCTCCGTCCATATTCCCTGCACAGCTCACGTTGATGAAATCCACATTGTCGATGTTGACTAAGCAACCTACAAAGCCAATACTAAACGAACATTGATCCGAACAGCCATTTGCATCGGTTACGAGGATTTGATAAAGCCCTCCTTCCAGACCATTGATTGTATATGTCCCAGTGGCATTTAAAACGGTACTGCCGGATTGAGGGCCAGACCAATCAATCGTAAATGGTGCTGTTCCTTCACTCACAACCACAGATCCAATCCCGTCCATTACACCGGAATCGTCCTGAACAGATTCACATGAAACAACTACCTGCGGATGGACAGTGATGATGATCGTATCTGCATCACCGCATAGGCCAAGAGTTGCGGTATAAATCACCTGATGATCTCCGGCCCCAAGAGAAACGGGATCAAATTGATCTGAAAAAACAGCGCCACTCCAAACTCCTCCAGGCGGTATCGCAGACAGCGTTTGCACTCCACTTTCAAAACAGAAAGGCCCGGCAGGAGTAACCACGGCGTCGGGTACTGCTTCAAAAACAACCTCAACATTGACAATTGAATCGCAACCTGTTGCCGCCATAAGAGTATCTGCACCCACCGGATTGTCTGCATTGTATATTGTCCCATTCACCACAATAGAATCACCCTCACAAATCGTGAAGTCGAGAGATGTGATGATCTCTGGCACTACGGTTATGGTAATATTCAAAATTGAATCACAACCGCTTATCGCTCCTCCGAAAATCGTATCCAGGTAACTTCCCGGTAAATCATAAGGGTTGCCATTAATAATAATGGACTGATTAGGACAAATTGCTTCTTCGATCAGAGTGGTGACAGAAGCAAGGGAATTGATGGTAATGTTTAGAATAGAATCACAGCCATTTGCGGCACCACCGAAAACCGTATCCAGGTAACTTCCTGGTAAATCATAAGGAATGCCATTAATAATTACGGACTGATTAGGGCATAGTGCTTCTTCGATTAGGGTTGTGACAGAAGTAAGGGAATTGATGGTAATGTTTAGAATAGAATCACAGCCATTAGCCGCGCCCCCGAAGATTGTATCGGTGAAGTTTCCCGGCATATCATAAGTGATGCCGTTGATAATGACAGACTGATTAGGACAAATTGCTTCTTCCATCAGGGTGGTGACAGAAGAAAGCGGATTGATGGTAATGCTGAGAATAGAATCACATCCATTAGTCGCGCCACCAGAAATCGTATCAAGGTAACTGCCGGGAGAAACGTAGGTGATACCATTAATTACAATAGACTGGTTGGGGCAGAGCGCCTCTTCAATCAATGTCGTAACAGAAGAAAGCGGGCTGATAGTAATACTGAGAATAGAATCACATCCATTGGACGCAGCTCCCGGGATCGTATCAAGGTAACTGCCGGGAGAAGCATAGGTGATACCATTGATCACAATAGACTGGGTAGGGCAGAGCATCTCTTCAATCAATGTCGTAACAGAAGAAAGCGGGCTGATAGTAATGCTGAGAATAGAATCACATCCGTTGGAAGCAGCTCCCGGGATTGTATCAACGTAACTGCCGGGTATATCATACGTGATGCCATTGATTATAATAGATTGGTTCGAACAAAGCGCTTCTTCGATCAAAGTTGTGACGGTGGCAAGCGGAGAGATTGTAATACTCAGGATAGAATCACATCCATTGGCTGCGCCACCTGAAATTGTCTCAAGGTAATTGCCAGGCATATCATACGTGATGCCATTGATTACAGTGGTCTGACCAGGACATAAGGCCTGAAGGACAGAATTGACTACTGCGCCATTTACAGAAACGGAAATGGTATCTGCACCCTCGCATCCGGAAGTATGGATGTAAGTGTAAATGATCTCAAAAATACCTGGCCCAAGGCTCGGATCAAAGCTCTCGCTGCTCACATCACCAGACCAGGTGCCACCCGGAGGAGTAGCAGTGAGAGTTACCGAAGCGTCGTTGGAACAGAACGGCCCCTGTGGATCTATGAAAACGTCAAGCTCGAAAACCGTGATTGTTTGCATCACAGTGGTCGTATTGTTACATGCATCAGTATAACTCCATAGATAAGTAATGATCTCAGGGTCAGTACCTCCATCAGAACTCATCATACCAGGCACTGCACCAGATCCATCGCAATTGTCTGTCCATATAAGATCTGATAACGATGGAATGAGCCCAGGGCATTGAACAGTGATATCTACAGGAGGAGTGAGTGCTGGAGGAATGATATCCTGAATAGTAATGTTTTGGGATACTGAGATCACATTGGCACAGGAATCGATAAATGTCCATGTACGAACAATGACTGAGTTACAAGAAGCTGTTCCTGATTGCATACCTGGAACAGTGCCAGCGATCATACACGCGCCAGAAACGCCGTTTGAATATGTTAAATCCGGGATCGTATTTAGAAACACATCGTCACAGCTAACGGTGGTATCACCCGGCGTATTGACAAATGTAGGTGAAGGTGCCGGGAGAATAAAAATGTTTTGTACTTCGGTGATCGAGTTGCCACAGTTGTCGGTAAACATCCAGGTAATAGTTTGCGTACCGCCACATTCATTAAAAGCTCCCGCAAGCACTCCGGGTACGATTCCGCTGATCTCGCAAACACCGGTTTCTCCATTAGAAAAGATAAGATCCGGAACAATCACCGATAAAACATCCGCACAGGTAACAATAGTGTCGTTTGGAATGTTGACAAACTGTGCGGGCGGAGCAGGGTCTACCGCAATGGTCTGCACATGCTGAATGAGTCTTCCACAGATGTCCGTGAAAGTCCAGGTCTGTGTAATGTCACCACCGCATTCGTCGAAATTTGTGACGATGACACCGGTTACAGCTCCCTCAATGATACAGGAACCAGAAGCATTATTCGAATAGTCGAGAGAGACAGGAGACGCAGAATAAGTTGAAGCATCAACACATGAGAGTGTTTCATCAGCCGGTGGATTGATGAACGTTGCTTCAGGTACAGGATCTACTGTAATGGTTTGCACATGCTGAATGAGTCTTCCACAAAGGTCCGTGAAAGTCCATGTTTGTGTAAGCATTCCACCACATTCATTGAAGGCACCGGTGACAATACCGGTTACCGTTCCGGCGATTTCGCAAGAACCCGTTTCACCGTTTGTATAATCAAGATTCGAAGGAGTCATGATGACAGCATCCGCGCAAGTGATCGTGATATCTGTGACAGGATCAAAGACAGGAGGAGGTGCAGGTTGCACTGTTATCGTCTGCGTTGCTGTAATGGAATTGCATGCATCAGCGAAGTTCCACGTCTGAGTCAGTATTCCTCCGCATTCATCAAAAGTTCCCGTGATGATACCCGATACTATTCCAGAGATAGCGCATGCACCGGATTCATTATTATCGTAAGCGAGATCCGAAGGTGTGATAATGACAGCATCTGCACACGTGATCGTGATATCTGTAACAGGATCAAAGACAGGAGGAGGAGCCGGTTGAACTGTTATTGTCTGCGTTGCAGTAATGGAATTACACGCATCAGCGAAGTTCCACGTCTGAGTCAGCGTTCCACCACATTCATCAAGAGTTCCGGTGATGACACCAGTTGCTGTTCCCGAGATAGCGCAGGTGCCGGATTCATTATTATCGTAAGCGAGATCCGAAGGCGTGATGATGACAGCATCCGCGCAAGTGACAGTGATGTCTGTGACAGGATCGAAGACAGGAAGAGGCGCTGGCTGAACAGTTATCGTCTGTGTTGCAGTAATGGAATTACACGCATCCGAGAAAGTCCATGTCTGAGTTAAAGTGCCACCGCATTCATCAAAAGCACCGGTGATAATACCAGTTGCTGTTCCCGAGATCGCGCAGGCACCAGATTCATTATTATCGTAAGCGAGATCCGAAGGAGTAATGATGACAGCATCCGCGCAAGTGATCGTGATATCCATGACAGGATCAAAGACCGGAGGAGGCGCGGGTTGTACTGTTATCGTTTGTGTTGCAGTAATGGAATTACAGGCATCCGAGAAATTCCATGTTTGTGTAAGTGTACCACCGCATTCATCGAAGGGACCGGTGATAATACCTGTTACGGTTCCCGAGATAGCGCATGGACCAGTATCACTGTTTGTATAATCAAGATCCGAAGGC
>JANNQA010000068.1:0-18462 GCA_031400515.1 Bacteroidota bacterium | reverse complement strand
CCCCAGGGTGCAAGTGCATGAATATGACGTGGATCGACAGGCAAATTTCCGGCAAGAACATTCAAAGGGTTCCGCAGATGTAACAAATGCAATTGATCCTGGAGTGAAAAGACGGCATCTGTATCTGAAAAATTGACCACCACTAAAACTTGTTCGCGCTGATGCTTCCAATGCCAGCAGATAAGCCCTAGTACATTGGCCGGCTCATGCACAACTCTCCATTCGCCGATGCGAAAAATTTCCCGCTGATTGTATTCAAGCAAGTGCAGATAGAACTCCTGAACGCATGAACATGTCATGTCTTTGGATTCTGCCCGCATGAGACATCCGCAGAGTGCTTCATAAGGAAATCGGGATATCTGTACCGGAACTTTCTTTCGTCTTCCTTCCCATTGCCCCATATGCCAGAACCGCATTCCAGGTCCGAATGCAACAAGTGCAGCGGCTGCCATGTGTCTTTGAAAATGCAATTGTGCTGTCGCCCGATGTTCATCATGATTTTCCAGAAATCGTGCAGTGCGCATCAACCACCACGGTTCAGCATGAAAATGCAATCGCATTTTGTCAACTTCCTGTACACTCATCCTGTCATAGAAGACTTTGTCGTAACAATAATCAAAACCCATTTCCATCAGTTCAGCTTCCATATCCCAATAGCACTCAGCGAGGAATAGAAATTCAGGATGTGCTTTTTTCACTGTAGCAATTGCTGCGGGCCAGAATGCCCCATGACGCTCCTTCAATGTATCGAGATGTCCCCACGTCTGTTTGAAGATCCTGGACACCGGAAGCATAGCCATATCACACCGTACGCCATCACATACGTCCGCAATCTTGTCTATGACATTTGTCATCCAAACATGTGTCGCTGGATTGGCATAATTCACTTGCACGGTATCCTGCCATGCATCGAAGTAAGGATCTTTTCCATGTGCAAAAAACCTATTGCGATTATACCATGGACGATAATAGGTGCTTTTATTTTTCTGAAAATGTTTCTCCTCCACTTCAATAAAATATTCCGGATGTTCATTAAGCCACCGTGTATGCGCGCCAAAATGATTCGGAACAAAATCGAGCATAAGCTTCAGGCCGAGTTTATTCAATAACTTTTTTAACTCTTTGAGTTGCTTTTCATTGCCGATATCAGGATCGATGACATAGTCGTGAATCGCATAAGGCGATCCGCTGATATCGTCATCAGTGAGATCATGCATCAGGGTGTGAAATTCATCCATCATACTTTGTGGGATGAGATTCGGATCAAGTGCTTTTTCCTGAATCTCCCAGATGCCCATGAGCCATACCCAATCAATCCCTTTGCCGCGAAGATCTTTCCAATACTTTGCGGGAATATCGCCTAATGTGGCTTTCGGTCCGAGTGAGTTCAGAAGGATACGTGTATTGATCTCGTAGAGCGAAGGATGATGTGGAGTCATGTATAGAAGTTGAAGAAGGAAGGCAAAATGTAAAATTCAAAATGTAAAATGTAAAGGTGTATCTGTTTTAAGACTTTGAATTTCGGACTTCTACATTTTACATTTTGACTTTAATTCTTGATTTCACCCAGCAACCCGGAATAGCACCTTATACATCCAGTCCTTCTCCGAAGTAAGCATATGCTCAAGCATCGTATCCGCTTTTGTGGAGAAGCGTTTGAGTTCATTGATCATGCGACAAAATTCCTCAGACTCTTTGCATTGACATTCGACACGTGAGATATCTTCAAGAACCTTGATCATCGGATCCAGTTCCTTTCGTTTACGCTGCAGGATGATCTGTTTCATCACCGTGACCATATCCTTCTCCGCTTCGAAGTAATCTTTGCGGTCACCGGGTTTCAACACTTTATGTACAAGACCCCAATCCATCAGCGAACGAACGCTCATGTTGGCATTCCCGCGAGATATCTGAAGAGATTCCATGATATCATCTGCACAGAGTGACTTGCATGAGACGAGAAGCAGGGCATGGACCTGAGCCATGGTCCTGCTGATACCCCAGTTTGATCCGAGAGATCCCCAGGATTCAATGAAGCGGGCCTTGCCTTCTGTGAGTAGCATGGTTCTTTGTTGAGACATTACATCATAGGAATGCGATGCAAGTGAAATTGTTCACGTGGTTTTTTGATAAAATGGCATTTTCACTACGCGTGCGGCCAGTGCTTTACGATTCGCCATCACCTGAATTTCTGTGCCTTCTTTGGCAAACGCCGTTTCGACATACCCCATGCCGATCGGTTTTTGGAGGCTTGGCGAAAGCGTCCCTGAGGTGACGCGACCGATCTGTCTACCCTCAGTGTCCTGAATGGGATAGTCATGTCTTGGCACCCTGCGATCATCTACTTCGAAGCCGATCAATTTCTTGCCAACTCCTTCTTTGCGTTGACGTACAAAAATGTCTGACGAGACAAAAGGGCCCTTTTGTGCCTTTGTGATCCATCCCAGCCCCGCTTCAATAGGCGAAGTGGTGTCATCGATATCATTGCCATACAGACAATAACCCATCTCCAACCGCAATGTGTCTCTTGAGCCTAGACCTGCGGGAGTAACATCAAAGCCCTGAGACAATGCAAAGATTGTATCCCAGATCGCTGGGACATCCTCGTTACGCGCATAAAGTTCAAATCCGCCTGCACCAGTGTATCCAGTTGCCGAGATAAGCACATTCTTCACTCCTGCAAAAACACCTTTCCGGAATGTATAGAAACCCATTTCCTGGAGCGATACATCTGTCAATGGTTGAAGTAACTCCGCAGCGCGGGGTCCCTGCACCGCGATCAATCCAGTATCATCAGAAATATTAATGAGTCTTGTATCAAATGTGTTGTGTGAAGAGATCCACTCCCAGTCCTTCTGAATATTCGAAGCATTCACAACAAGCATGAAAGCCTGTTCTCCTTCAGAGCAATAGTCTTCAGGCAGTCGATATACAAGCAGATCATCGACGATACCGCCTTGCGCATTTGGAAGACATGAATATTGCGCATCGCCGATTGCGAGTTTTGATGCATCATTAGATGTGACTTTCTGCACAAGATCAAGGGCTTCTTTTCCTCGCACAATAAACTCACCCATGTGCGAAACATCGAATACACCTACTCCATTGCGCACCGCGTGATGTTCATCCTGAATGTTGGTATAGACAATCGGCATGTCAAATCCTGCGAATTCCATCATGCGTGCACCGAGTGCAAGATGTCTGCTATGCAATGCTGTTAATCGAGCTGCCATGTAAAATTGTGTTTTATCAAAACTGTGGAGAGATTGTTATTGCACATTTACTTCCATGATTTCATCTCCGATTTGTATCGCATGTACGACATCCATACCCGCAGTCACCTTTCCAAATAACGTATAATTACCATCAAGATGCGGTGTCGGTGAATGCGTGATAAACCATTGTGTGCCCTCAGTGTGATTTCCTGCAGAAGCCATGCCCAGGTATCCTTCATCATTGTAATACATCGGAGGCAATTCAGAACGTATGCTGTAGTCAAGACTTCCATAACCGTCGCCGCGTGGACATCCACCTTGAATCACAAAATTCGGTACGATACGATGGAAGTTCTTGCCATGATAAAATCTGTCACGGGCAAGTTGTACGAAGTTCATCACAGTTCCAGGCGCAACCTGTGTAAAGAGATCGACCTTGATTGTACCGCGCGAAGTAACGATTTCTGCTTTTACAACATCATCTAGTCCCGATACAAGATCCCAGGGTATAGGATGATTGTAGGAGACAGTCTGTCGAGAGTACTTTTCATTTTTAAGTTTCGCCAGGCAATCGGCCATAGCGTCGTATGCTTCTATCTCTGCCGGCAGTTCAAGGGCGATAAGTGCAGTTTCCAATTCCTCAAGATGTGCTCTCGCGTATTCATATAAACCATTCTCAGCCTTAGCAAGTGTAGTAGCCGCAGAAGAGATCATAGCAGGATCTCCGGTCTTAATTGCGGTGACCAGATGATTCGCTATGGCCCTTCGGGCTGAAGTGACATTTGCTCCGACATCTCTGGCAAATCGTTTATCCTGAAGAATATTGCCCAATGCATCAACTGCTGCTGTACGTACCGGAGCAGCCTTGGAATCAAATGCCATTGCAGGAATTCTATCAAAGTTGCCGGCATCTTTTGCATACGCATCCAGAACAGCAGCTTTTTCATAGGGATCCTTTGCACGCTCAAACCACTCACGCAATTCTGTATTGAGATTTGTCTTTGTGATCGCATAAGCACCTGTCATGTATCTGTTTGATGCACCGTAGAGAAGGCTTTTCACTTCCCACGGTAATTGTCCTTTGGATACAGAACGGTAACGTGCCGCATCTTTTTCGATACCATGTTCAAGCAAGTATATCGCTGCAGTGCGTGCAACATGTAAATTTCCATTACCCACATTCTGGAATGCGAGCTCATATACCTGCTCATAAGGGAAGTATTGCAGAGAGCGCAGGATATTGCATTTGACCCTATAGTCCTGCTCACGTGCCATCATTCTTGTAAGTGACTGTCTCGCTGCAGGTGTTGCGGCTTTCGCAATCGCAACTGCAAGACACATCCGGATGCGTGGATCGCGATCAGCTTCAGCAAGAGGCGCCAACACAGCAACATGATTTGTTGTATTGATGCCTGTTGCACGGAAGAGATAGTTGGCGGCAATGATACGGGCTTCATGGGGCATTGCATTGTTTGAAACAATGGCCACCATTCTGTCAGTGCCTGAGGGCTGCACAATACCGCGGAGCGCAAAACGATAGATCCCTCGTGCTTGTCCTAATATCAATAGGCTATCGGACGAGTGGTATGTTTTTGTCGTGCTTAAAAATGTCAGGCTTTCGACACCTCCGGTCTTGCCCACTGCCTCCAGGATGAAGGCATTGGACAACGCGGCGCCCGGAAGTGAGTCTTGTTGTCTGAAGCCCTTGATAAGGAGTGGCTCAGCTTGTCTTGCCCGTGACTGCCCAAGTGCATATGCAGCGGCCATTCTCACATGTGCATCCTTGTCTTCAAGAAGCGTCGCCATTTTTTGAACTACTGAACTATCCCGAAATGATGCAAACGCCAATGCCGCCCGATATCTCAAAGAAGGATCTGGGTGTGACAGATATGCAGCCAGACTGTCACGCTGCTGGCGATCCTGGAGATCAAGGATTTTCTGTTGTTGAGGCTGAGAAATGTCGAGAGCAAACTGATATGCATGTGTTTCTGAAGGCTCAGGGGCACAAGAGAAAAACACTGTTAATAGGAAGAAAACGCAGATAACAGACTGCTGAGGTATGTGCCTGCAAACGCTAGTGGTCAATTTGTTCACAGGGCAAATATTGGTGGATTTATTCGTTATCTATAAACTCGTCCTCAAAGATTTCGTTTTCGTGGAATTCTTCCGTTTCATACTCATCCTTTAATCCTTTATATCGGGCACAATCAGTCTCTATATCAAGGTCTCCTGGCGGGCGTATGAATCTTGCGTTTGGCTCGAAATCCACATTGTCAGCTTCCTGCAATCTCTTGATAAATTCTCTGAAAAATGGTTTTGCCATGACACTACCTTGCCCATCGGAAAGAGATAAAAACCGGATCCAGGGGTCTTCTCCCCCAACCCACGTCCCGACAACCAGCGAGGGAGTGATGCCCATAAACCATCCATCCACATAGTCATTTGTTGTCCCTGTTTTTCCACCCACATCACATGTGATACCGCCGAGATTTGTAGCTGCATAACGGAGCATATCCACCATGACATAATTTGCTTTGGCTGGCAACGCCATCGTCTCGTCAGGAATGTTGCGATAAATCTCTCTGCCATTTTCATCTTCAATTGAAAGCACGAAGACCGGCTTGTTATAGAGCCCTTTATTGGCGAAAGTGGCATATGCACCAGTCATTTCCATCACAGAAAGATCTGCGGATCCAAGACATATCGATGGTTGATTTGGTACGCGGAATTCGCCATCACTGCGCATCAGAGAACTATCAATACCCATGTTGTGAATCAATCCACGCACCACATTTGCATTTCCCAATTGTTGCATCAGGAATACAGAGCAGGTATTCTTTGATTGCCGAAGACAATCATAGAGAGTGTATGTATCAAGCGTATAAGCACCATCCGAGTTTTGCGGTGTCCATGGCTCAAGGAGTCCAAAACTCCCATCACCAGGAGCGATCGTATAAGGTTGATCTACTACTGGGAAGCAAGGAGAAAAACCCTGAAGTGCAATAGCGGTAGCATAGACGAATGGTTTGAATGTTGAGCCTACTTGTCTACTGGTACGGATATGATCAAATTGAAAATGCCTGTGGTTCACACCTCCCACCCACGTTTTGATATGACCGTCACGTGGATCCATGGCCAGGATTCCTGTCTGAAGAATCTTGCGATGGTACTTAATGGAATCCAGTGGAGACATCGTCACCTCTTTTTCACCTTCCGCGTAATCAAATATCCGCATGGTCACAGGAGTGTTGAATTCCTTGTCCTGCGTCTGTGCCAATGCAGTCCAGGCATTTTTCAATGCAGACCAATATTCGCTGTTCATGATCTGGCGATAAGATGATGCTTTGTCTCTGCTGATCGTTTTATTTGCTACCAATCGTGCAATCCGCCCTTCTTTTTTCTCCTCCTCAAGCATGTTTTCGATATCCCAGTCAGTAGGTTCATAGTCGACATCTTTTGCCAGACGACTGAATAAATCTCCCATGATCCGCATGCGTAGTTCCTGATATCGGGGAGTGGCACGAATGAGAGATTTCAAACCCGCCAGTCGGATTTGTTTTTGAGCTGCATCAGCTTGTAAAGTCCATGGGTCACGATTTTTCCAGACTGTTTCAAAACGTGTCTGCACTTTCTGCATATGCTTCTGCATCTCTTCCTCGGCTATCATTTGCATCTCGAGGTCAATCGTCGTATAGATTTTCAGACCATCGCGATAGATATTGTATCGGGATCCGTCTGGCTTACGATACTCGGGCTGATCCAGGAGATCTTTTATCCATTTACCCAACTCCATCCTGAAATATGGCGCCGGCCCTTCTGCATGAGAATCCAAATGAAAACGTGACATATCCAATGGCAATACCCGGAGAGAATCGTATTCCTTTTCTGTAATGAAGCCATTGTTCTCCATCTGATTCAGCACAATCATCCTTCGGTACATTACGGTGTCAGGTCTGCGAACCGGATTGAAGAGTGCCGGGTTCTTAAGCATTCCAATGAGGGTTGCGGATTCTTCGATGCTCAATTTATCCTGTGGTTTGCCAAAGTAGATTTCAGATGCTGCACGAACACCATAGGCTCCATAGATAAAGTTGAATTTATTCAAATACATCGCAAGGATCTCTTCCTTGGTGTAGCGCTTCTCGATTTTAATAGCGGTGATCCATTCTTTGAACTTTGTGATAATCAGCGTTCCGTACTTGCGGATTTTTCCCATTCCTTCGAAGTCAGGCCGATCAAAGAGAAGTTTTGCGAGTTGTTGAGTAATAGTGCTACCACCACCTTTGCCTGAATTAAATGTGACAACACCCAGCACCACTCTGCCCAATGCTTTGAAATCTACGCCTGAATGACGGAAGAATCGCTCGTCCTCTGTTGAAACAAGAGCTTCGATAAGACGTGGGTTGAGTTCTTCATAGCTAACTGGAACGCGGTTCTGTGTATAAAATCTTCCGAATTCAGTGCCCTGATTGTCGTAGATCTGGCTGGCTTTTTCAAATTCAGGATTTTCAAGCTGTCTGAAATCCGGTAATCCTGAAAAGGAAAGGAGTGTAAAAAAGAGAATGACGCATAGCACAATCGTCAAAGCACCTATCCACAGCCGGCGAATCCATTTGTCAAGTGGTGTTGCGGAAGGTGGTAGTCGGAATATTTTTTTAATGGCCATCGTGGCGCAAAATTACACGAATGATCCCGGTCAGCGATCAGGGATTGATTGTCCGCGCGTATTCCTTGATTTTCAGCAGCATTTTAGAGGACTGAAACTCGCTTTATTTCTGCAGCCATGGCACAATCATGGCGATTTCGGGGTCGTTTAACATCTTGTCAATCATCGCAGCATCCGCCGATTGGCCAATGACAGGCACACCAATCTCCCGAATCAGTGAAAACCGGGTGACTCCTGCGCGATGTTTCTTGTCTTTCAACAGATAGGGCATTATCTCACTCAGCCTGATTTTCTGTGGGATATCCACCGGAACATACCTATTGATCAAAGCAGTAATGTTCCGACACGTGATTCGGTCCGGAGTACCAAACAGCATATGTGAAAGCCAGGTCTCTATGATCATGCCGAGTGCTACACATTCTCCATGTAACAACGGAGTACTGGTATTCAAAAAATAAGACTCGATCGCATGGCCGAATGTATGCCCGAAATTCAATGCTGCCCGTATCCCATGCTCATGAATGTCATTGTTTACAAAACTACTCTTGACCTGAATCGACTGTCGAAGCAAGGATCTCCAGTCAACATTGAATCCGGCCGGCATACTTTCAAGAAATTGGTACAACACTGCGTCTCCAATCAACGCATGCTTGATCATCTCTGCCATACCATTCTGTAAATGCCTTTTCGGGAGCGTTTGTAAGAAAGGGGTATAGACCCAAATGCATTTAGGTTGACTGATGACGCCGATATAGTTCTTCAATTCTGCGAAATCAACGCCATGCTTGCCCCCCAATGCCGCATCACACATCCCAAGCAATGTTGTTGGCATATGGATGAATTCAATGCCTCTCATATATGTACCTGCACAAAATCCACCAAGGTCCGTCACTACACCGCCACCGAGATTGATGATAATGCTGTTACGATCTGCATGTTGGCCTATCAGTCCTTTCCATACTCGCTCACATGTCTCGAGAGTTTTATATTGCTCACCGGGCGGTATGACGATGGGTTCTTTTGCGATTTCATTCAGGAACGGGAGCAAGGAAAGGCAATGACTGTATGTATTTTCATCACAGATCAAATGCACAGAACTTGCAGTAGTCGTAAGCTCAGCGAACTTCATTAAAAACTCATTCCACTGATCAATGAGAATCGGAGAACCTCCAATGGATAAATCCTCGAAATGCTTCATAGTACGATGTAGCTGGTCAGACTCCATGCGCTTGCTTTTTTTCTGAAAAGCTTTTTGGTCCGCTTCCATGTTTCTGCAAACAACTCTGACTTACGATACCCCGCGAGGGCCGCTTCACTTTGCCAGACACTCAGTGTGAAGTATGTATTTGGATCTTCAGAATCCTGTAGTAGCTCAAGATACGCGCAGCCTTCGAACGCGCGAATTGCTTCACAATTTTCTCTGAAGATTTCAAGAAATTGCGATGCTTTCTTTTTCCGAAATTCCATTCGAACAATGCGCTTGATCATGATTTCATATTTATTCAGGTCTGATAAATTTCAAATGTGCAGAACATTTCACTCTGCAAAGTGAATCTGAATAATGTCGTCAATTTTAAATCCAAGAAGTGAGGCGGCTTTGCCCATATTAATTCCTAACTCCAGATATCCGGCATAGTTGAAAATGCATGTCACTTCTCCGACAGGGACCTGGTGATAATGTTCATGAATCTCAGTGACGGGATCATGACGCTTGTAATACAATTCAAAAGCACGGCCATTCTGTACTTGTTCGAACAAATCCTTAGTGATATTGAACACAATATTTTCATAGCCATCGATATAGATCGCTGCACCTTTGATATAGGCTTGGGTAATCACTGCTTTCAAGTGAATCTTACGTTCAAAATCACGAATCTCTTTTCCGAGCTCAGTAAGTGGTTGTCCACGGTCAATACCGGCTACCGCATGAGCCATCATCACTTGCCATGAATTTGACTCTACATTGGAAAGTCTCACAGCAGCATTCATGTCTTCAAAGATGAGTGAGAGGATGCCACTATCCGGAGCGATAAAATATTGACCATGTCTCTCCATGCAAAGCACGTCCTGTGACCCAAGCCTGTGATGTACCAGAATCAAATGGATAGTACCAGGTGGATAACTCCGGTAAGCAGACTTCAGTACAAATGCGGCCTGCACAATATCGAAATGATCAATTTCATGGGTAATGTCTGCCAGAGTGATACCTGGTGCATGCGCCAGAAGGATTCCACGCATATACCCGGCATAGTAATCCCGGGTTCCAAAATCAGAAGTGAGTGTGACAATTCTCATAGTATGTTCTTCCGCCTGTTCTTTGCCGGCTAAATTAGATGCATTTCAAAGTTTCGCGAGGTTCGGGCTGGGACGAATGAAATCCCACGTCTCCACACTTTATAGGAGAAAAAGAGGGTAATCTCCCGTTTTAAATGAAAGAACGAGACTTTGAAATGCGCCCGGCTAAATTAGTCCATTCAGCAGAAGTCTCAGAGGTGTATCTTAGCGACAATAAATCGACAGATTACATTGAGTGAAATCATATTGAATGCTGAAGGAGTAGACCCTCTTGAACTCTTTGGAGAAAACAACAGTAAACTTAATCTTCTCAGAAAAGCCTTCCCACAAATTCAGATCACCTCCAGAGGCACTCAAATCCGCCTGGCAGGTGAAAAAAAATTTACACAGAAGGCAAAGTCCAGGATAGAGTCTATGTTACAGATCCTCAAACGTGACCATGCGTTGCCACACCAGGCAATCATGGAACTACTGAACGGTGCTTTGCAACAGGAAGAGACATTTGAAAAGGATCCGGACAAAGATCAGGTCATCGTATATGGGGTGAACGGGAAAGCCATCAAAGCACGTACTCCCAATCAACGACGGCTAGTCGAACAGAGTCTGCTGAATGATGTCGTTTTTGCAATCGGACCAGCAGGTACAGGAAAGACCTATACAGCAGTCGCATTGGCTGTGGATGCGCTAAAAAACAGAACTGTCAAAAAGATTATCCTCACAAGGCCTGCTGTGGAGGCGGGAGAAAGCCTTGGCTTCCTGCCCGGCGACCTGAAAGAAAAGATCGATCCATATCTGCGACCACTCTACGATGCATTGGACGATATGATCCCTGCAGATAAGCTCAAGTACTTTATGGAACATCGTGTCATCGAAGTGGCACCGCTTGCATTTATGCGCGGACGTACGCTGGACACCGCTTTCATCATTCTCGATGAAGCACAAAACTGTACGATCACTCAGATCAAAATGTTTCTTACACGTTTAGGGCCTTCTGCAAAATGTATCATCACGGGAGACCTTACTCAGATCGACCTTCCGGGTAATCAGCGCTCGGGCTTGTTTAAAGCTCTCGATCTGGTAGGCAATCTGGAAGGCGTAGGAAAGGTCTTTCTCACGGCAGATGATGTCGTGCGACACCGACTTGTGAAAGACATTATTCGTGCATTTGAACGTGATTCTGAGCGTAAGCGCAAGGAAGAAGAATAAGCATCTTTCATGGAACATCACCATGCCCAAGCTTGCAAGTCCGACCAGAGTCACATGCGCGGCAGACTTCAGGCTTATCGCATGCTCAAGATCTTAATCTCAACGCGTTGATTTTTCGCTTGCCACGTGCGACTATAGGTGTCGTTTGGAATCAATGGTTTGTTTTTCCCATATCCTTTATACTGCACCTGATTCTTTGGCACTCCTTTTTTGATCAGGTAGTCTGTCACTGACTTTGCCCGTGCAGTAGAAAGATCATAGCAGTAAGATGAATCCGGAATTGTATTCGTATGCCCGCCGATCTCTATAATGATGTCAGGGTTTTGCTTCATGAATAGTGTGATCTCATCGAGTACCGGATTAGATTCAAATTGTATGCGCGAAGAATCGGCTTTGAAATACAGGTTCTCGATTCTGATTGTCTTCCCCTGATGGAGTTTGTTGCGTTCGAGTTCAGTGAGGAGCTTGGGAGCCTCTGTTTTTACTACCGGAGGAGTCGGTTTGGGATCTGTTGGTTTTGATGTAGAATTGCTTGGACGGGTTGGAGCAGGCTTTGTATTAACGGGCTGGACCGGTTTAGCCCCTTCGATCACCTTGGCTACATCATTATTGGCACAAGACATCCGGATGATCGGCGAAAGATTGTCAACCAGAATATGACCATTATACGGAGCAAGAACAGGAGTCTTATAAAATGCCTGTAGAGTAATATAGCGCTGATCCATTGCAGGTTCGAACTTGAAGGTGTATTGTTTCCAGGTGTGTGAAGTGATGGGTTCGGACTCAGCAAGCAATTCACCGCTATGACAAAGGGATTTACCACCATAGATTCTCAATACTGTTGGGTTGGTAAACGGATATTCCACAGCATCCTCAGGATTTCGCGGACTATAATAGCTTTCTGATCTGCAAAGCCATACTGAGAATGCATAACACTGCCCGGCCTTCAAGGGAGCCGAGAATGCCTGTGATACCGATTCGTGAGTTTCGTCATCGCGAACGACCATACCGAGATACGTCACACCGTCTTCAGGTGGCTTTGTGACTTGCCAGGCTTCAGGATGTGGATGAATATCCGGAGGTGATTCTCCAGGAAATAGCATTGCACCGCAATCCTCCCAACCGCGTATTGGGATGCGATAGCCACCTTTTCCCCCCGCACGAGGAGTATCTTCAAATGAGGGATTGCCCAGTTTTATCGTATCCGCGGGAGTCTGAGACATCAATGAGGCCGGAGCACACAATGCCAAAATCAGTATGCCTATATATGGGGTTATCACTTTTCTTAGTTGCATCACGGCACATTAACGAACAGGTATCAGAAAATCTTGTCCTATTCAGTCGGGTGAAATTAGCCGATTTGGGGAATCCAATCGAGATGAATAGATCGAATGACGCATGCATCCGATAAACGGCGATAAGTCACGCCCATCCTTATGCAAAGGCGTTTATCCCGGTGATATCATGCCCGGTGATAAGCAGGTGGATATCATGAGTGCCTTCGTAGGTCAGTACCGTCTCAAGATTCATCATATGCCGCATGATTGGGTATTCATTGGTGATACCCATACCGCCATGGATCTGACGCGCCTCACGAGCAATATCCAGGGCCATCGCAACATTGTTCCGCTTGGCCATTGAAATCTGAGCAGGGGTGACTTTTCCGGCATTAGCCAGTGTACCCAACCTCCAGGCCAGAAGTTGCGCTTTCGTGATCTCTGTGATCATTTCGGCAAGTTTCTTCTGGGTCAATTGGAATCCCGCCAAAGGCCTGTCGAATTGGATGCGCTCCTTCGAATAACGTAAGGCAGAATCATAGCAGTCCATCGCAGCTCCGATTGCGCCCCAGGCAATTCCATAGCGGGCTTTTGAAAGACAAGCCAGAGGTCCTTTAAGTCCCTTGACTTCAAATACCTGGGATTTCGGAACCCTGACATCTTCAAAAATCAATTCGCCGGTGATCGAAGCGCGCAGGGACCATTTTCCATGAATCGCAGGCGCAGAGAAGCCCTTTGTCCCTGCTTCTACGACCATACCCCTGATATCACCGTTTTCGTCCTTGGCCCATACGACAGCAAGGTCAGCTATTGGAGAATTTGTAATCCACATTTTGGCGCCATTCAGGATATAAGCATCACCGTCATCACGAATATTACTGATCATACCGCCGGGATTTGAACCAAAGTCAGGCTCAGTGAGGCCAAAACAACCGATAAATTCTCCATTGCCAAGTTTGGGTAGATATTTACGTTTCTGGTCTTCTGACGCATATCGAAAGATCGGATACATGACAAGTGACCCCTGCACGGAAGCCATTGATCTCACTCCAGAGTCGCCACGTTCAAGCTCCTGCATGATGATGCCATAAGCCATTTCGTCCATTCCACCACCACCATATTCGACCGGTAGACTGGGACCGAAGGCTCCTATCTCAGCAAGTCCTGCAAACAACTGAGTCGGACATTCCGCACGCTCGGTATAGTCTTCGATAATAGGGGTCACTTCCTGGCGCACCCATTCGCGCACTGCAGCACGAGCTAATAAGTGTTCTTCACTGAGGAGCTCATCGATCCCATAGTAGTCGTGTGCCTGAAATTTGTCTGTTTTGGCGGATACTTTTGTTTCCATGGCGGCGAAGATATGTTGATTTCGGACTGTAGATCAACCATGAAGGGCACGAAGAAACATGAAGGAATATTGGATATCGGTGGTTCCGAACTAAAACGAAGAGTAAGAAGGCCTTAAAGTCCTACCCAGACATATGGTTTTTCGCTGTGTTTCGACATGCCCAGCCATGCCGACAACACGAAGAGCAGACTATGAAGAAGTGCGAGTTGTGTGCAATTCGTCAGCGACCTCCTTTTCGATCAACTTTACGATGTCCTCAAGATCCCGGAATATTTTCAGGAGTTGGTTTCCAGGTAATACTTCAGGACTCACGGCAAGTTCTGACTTACGATGTACTACCCGCAATTTGACCTTCGGTTGTTGCACCACTTGATTTTTCACAAAAAAACGATGGGCATTGTTTTCCGCCGTCACCCAAAAGGATGATTTGCTAAGGAATCTGAGGGGCTTTGGGACTTCGAACGCCCAACGCAGTTCTGTGTAATTTGCGCCGGCAAAAGAAATCGCAATAAAAAATGTCTTCAATTATCAGTGAGCAGAATGGTGGCGTAATGACGATCACGCTGAATCGTCCGGATGTCTACAATAGTTTTAATCGTGAAATGGCTTTGGCATTGCAAGATGCAATCGGACTTGCAGGTGCTGATCGAACGGTACGTTGTATTGTTCTCAAAGGATCAGGGAAGGCATTCAGCGCAGGACAGGATCTCAATGAAATAGTAGATCCCAAGGGGCCACCAATGCAGGAAATTGTCAGTCTGCATTTCAACCCTATCGTGTGGAGAATACGAGAGACAGAAAAACCATTCATCGCTGCTGTGAATGGTGTGGCAGCAGGTGCAGGAGCGAACATTGCACTTGCGTGTGATATTGTCATTGCAAAGACTTCGGCATCTTTCATACAGGCATTCAGTAAGATCGGATTGATACCGGATAGCGGAGGCACATTTACATTGCCAAGACTGATCGGCTTTCAACGCGCATCTGCATTGATGATGCTTGGAGACAAAGTATCAGCGCAAGACGCAGAGAAGATGGGTATGATATACAAATGCGTAGAAGATGCACTGTTCGATGACTATATCACTTCCCTGTCAACAAAACTTTCACAAATGCCAACACGTGGTCTTGGCCTGACTAAGCGAGCGTTGAATGCTTCGACAGTGAACGATCTTTATGCCCAATTATCAATAGAAGAAGAACTTCAGTTTACAGCGGGAAATACTGCTGACTATAAGGAAGGTGTGAAAGCATTTTTGGAAAAAAGACAGCCTGAATTCAAAGGAGAGTGATTACCGATCAAAGTCGGACTGTCTTCAAGAGGCTTTCATAGTATATAGTATATTATGTGCTAAATAAAATGACATTCCATGAAACGTGCTAGAACCAGGTACGACTCTGCTGCCGGGTATCTATGTACTCACCACTGAGATACAGAATCATCCAATTGCGGTAAAGATTTTATACGAGTAGGAGAGGAATGGAATTGTACAGCCAATGTCCTTGCATTTGTGCACAACAGAACGGCTATTTAAACAGAATCTGAGGCTATAGGTTAATTGAGCCAAGTATTTATCTTTGCGACCCTTTCAGGGCGGTTAGCTCAGCTGGTTCAGAGCATCTGGTTTACACCCAGAGGGTCGGGGGTTCGAATCCCTCACCGCCCACAGGTTTTACCAACCCACGTTTTTGGAAACCTATTACTTCTATATTCTCTACTCAAAAGGTATTGATCGGTTTTACTACTGTCACACCTGCCAGTGGCATGGATGAGCGATTGGCTCGCCATCTTCAAAATCTCGATGGCTTCACAAGCAAGAAGAAATACTGGCAAGTTGTGCATCGCCAATCGTATTCGATGAAAAAGGAGGCGCATGCCCGGGAACAAGAGGTAAAAGGGCGGAAGAGCCTAAGTGAGTAATAGCTTATCGGAAAAGCCAAGCTCAGCTGGTTCGGAGTATCCAGATTTCATCGGGAGGGTCGGGGGTTCTCTCTACTCTGTAGAGATCACCGCCCACTCCACATTTTAGGACCTTGACTTCTTCCTATTTCCGTAATGCTGTATTTTCAAAAGCTCTAGAGATCGAGTACCTTTCACACTTGCCTTTGAACTCAATTGATCTTATATAGATCAATCATTCTCCACCGTCTCCTCCTTTTCCTCAAACGTAATCTTCACCAGGCTTAGCCGGCTGTTTCGCTCACTGGGCACGATGCACTCATTGTGCGAAATCTGTACCGCATCAGCAAGTCGCAGTCGCAGTCGCTGATAGTCTGTACTAAATACACTCTGACGCCGATGGTAGCCATTTCCCCGAATCACATACTCGCTGACCATATTCTCCTGGCGTATCTCATCATTGAATAGCAATCGCAACATCTCCGGAGTCTTGAAGAGAAAGTAAGATGAATACATGGCATCATCGTCCTGTGAATATTGCTTTTTATGTAAGACCGCATTCCAATGTTCTGTCCCATCGGGGTGCAATGCAAATACGATGACATCTTCATAATAATAGTCTACCCAGCCTCCACGTGTATATCCAAATTCTCTTCTACCCGGAATACTGGGCCGACGACTGTATTCCTTTGTCATCTCTGCAACGAGCAGCGCTCCCCCATCCTGACGCAGAGCTACATCCTGCATTGAAAAATTGGTCAGGCCACGATTCGCAGAAACCTCCTTACCATAGATATTTTGTAAGAACTCTTCAGTAAACAATACTGTGCGCAATTGTACAGGCCCACCACCCATGTTCACTGTCACATAGTACATCCCTTTTGATTTTCCAACGGCCCGTTCATTGAAGAGTCCGGAGATCAGTAATCGTTGATTCAAATTATCAATGGTGCAGAATGCATCTGCAGCCAATAGTTCTCCAAGATCCACCTCAGTATCTACAACGCTTTGCGTCTCCGCATCAATGAATATCACATCGAATGCACGATGTCTCTCACTGATGCGCTCCTGGTCCAGGATAATGAAAGCGCTGCCGGTATTTGAAACGAGCATATCCCGAAAGCCCCTGCGTACTGATCCATCCTGTGTTCGGATTTCTTTTTGCCACAACAACTCCTTTGTTGGAAGGGCATATGCCATTGTCGATATTTCGTTTTCTTTTTCAGCCTGAAATAACAGCACTTTGGTACGATCCTCCGATGTGGTTGCTTTATATCGCGGAGTGAAGTACTCATTCTCATCTACATGCACGACCATGGTATCAACGAGAACAAGGTCTGGATTATAGACCCGATGCATGATGATATAGTCTCCACGATGCCGATACCCGTAAAGAAAATGAAATTGATTTTCACCTTCAATCACCGCTATGAGATCAGAGCTCTTCTTTTCTAATTCCAGAGTCCTTTCCCATCTAAACTGCATCTGTTCATCATAAGACCGTACTTCGTATTCCGTACCCAGGTCACGCAAGAGCAATGTTCTTCCATTCATATTGCCAAGAATGTCATAGGCAAGATCATCTTTAAGCAATATCTCCTCGGACACGGTGATCCGTTGTCCCCATGTCGTAAAGAAAGTGAGAAGTAAGACTAAGACAACAAATGGTCGTACCATGCCAAATGATGTCATTATGTGAAAGCTGCCTACTTTCGGTTCGTTCGAGTCAGGGATTTGCATCATTATCTAAACGTATCATTCAGAAAGATAGCTTATGCGCGAGAAACAACTTCTGGAATGTGTTCCGAATTTTAGCGAAGGACGTGATTTGTCCATTATCAAACAAATCACTGACGCTATCGAATCGGTCGATGGTGTCAGACTGTTGGATGTGGATCCGGGCAGGGCTACCAACCGAACTGTTGTCACTTTTGTCGGAGAACCTGAGCCAGTCGTAGAGGCTGCATATCGTGCTATCTCAAAGGCGATGGAACTGATCGACATGCAAAAGCACCATGGAGAACACCCTCGAATGGGGGCCACGGATGTGTGCCCACTCATCCCAATAGCCCACATTTCAATGGAGGAGGCGGCAGAATGGGCGCGCAAGCTTGGATCAAGAGTCGGTAAGGAACTCGGTCTCCCCGTCTACCTGTACGAGGCCGCAGCTTCACGTCCAGAGCGAAAAAATCTTGCCACTATCCGCAGTGGTGAATACGAAGGGCTTGCGGAGAAAATCGTTGACCCCGAATGGAAGCCAGACTTTGGACCAGATAAATTTCTTCCGCGATCAGGCGGCACTGTGATCGGTGCACGTGACTTCCTGGTTGCATATAATGTGAACCTGAATACCACTTCTGTGCGTCGGGCAAACTCAGTGGCATTCGACATCCGCGAGCAAGGTCGTGTCCTTCGTACCGGCGATCCTTCACAGGGTGAAATCCTACGCGATGAGCATGGCGAACCGAAACGCGTTCCGGGGAAATGCAAATCCGTAAAAGCGATAGGATGGTATATTGAAGAATATGGCGTCGCTCAGGTATCAATGAATC
>JANNQA010000064.1:0-22753 GCA_031400515.1 Bacteroidota bacterium | reverse complement strand
CAAAGGCTGTCTTTATAACTTATTGCGAGCCAAGAAACAACGCACCGGCACCAGTAACAAGTACGACAACTACATAGGCGACAATTCCAATGATGCCTACGAAGAACCCGATTTTCGTCCATTTCTTTGCCTCGGCAGCGGAATGTTCAGCGCCTTCATAATCTCCTGCAGCCCACTTCGAATTCACATTTGCAGAATTTATGATGCCAACAATCCCAAGAGGGAGGCAGCAAAGTATAGTGACCAGGATTGACTCGACCAGCCAGTTCTTCGGAGGTGCACCTTGTGTTTCCATAGTGTTGATGTTGTCAGAATAAATTATTTCCAGCAATATAGATAAATCTGATAAAGTAATCTGGAATGTGATTTTAGTTGGATTCATCAACGGCTTGGACTTCAGTTTCAGGCTCTGGTTGGTGGAATTCACTGCGGATCGGGTAGCACATGCCGTTTCATGGGGACTTGTGAAACGCCGTTTCATGGGATGACTTGTGAAACGCCGCTTTCATGGGGACTTGTGAAAAGCCGTTTCATGGGATGACTTGTGAAACGCCGTTTCATGGGGACTTGTGAAACGCCATTTCATGTGGGGCTTGTGAAATCTATCCGACTGACCAGGCAGAAGCCGTTTTTTAACTGCCGGTGTGAAACGCCGTTTCATGTGGGACTTGTAAAATCTTTTCTCCACGTATAATGACTCTCGCCCCGCTTAATCTCGCCGTGCTACCCCCTCACTACCCAATTGCGACTATTTTTGCCTCCTCTAATCAGTAAAGTACCCATCATATGCGCATTGACTTTAAAACTATCGAGGCAAAGTGGAAGTCTGCCTGGGATCAGAACAAGGTATATCAGGTCACGCATCTTGACGGAAAACCCAAGTTTTATGTCCTGGATATGTTCCCTTATCCTTCCGGCTCTGGCTTACATGTAGGCCATCCATTGGGATATGTCGCTAGTGATATTATCAGCCGTTACAAAAGGATGTCTGGCTTTAATGTGCTCCATCCAATGGGGTTCGACGCATTTGGTCTGCCGGCTGAACAGTATGCCATTCAGTCCAATATCCACCCTGTGACAGCGACCGAATCTAACATCTCACGATACAAAGAACAACTGTCTAACATTGGTTTTAGCTATGACTGGAGCCGTGAAGTGCGCACATGCGATCCTGCTTTTTATCACTGGACCCAATGGATTTTCCTGCAGTTGTTCAGTCACTACTACGATCAGGACGAGAATAAGGCGATTGCGATTTCATCTCTCATTGCACGTTTTCAAAAATCAGGGAATGCGGGAATTAATGCGGCGACCGGACAGGAGAGCGAATTCACACACGATGATTGGCAACGAATGTCGGCTAAGGAACAAGACGATGTCCTGATGAACTACCGACTGGCATTCAGGAAGATAAGTTATGTCAACTGGTGTGAAGCTCTTGGCACCGTACTTGCGAATGATGAGGTAAAAGATGGCGTTTCAGAGCGCGGCGGGTATCCTGTCGAACGACGTGCAATGATTCAATGGTCCCTTCGTGTGAGTGCATATGCAGAGCGCTTGTTGAATGATCTTGATAGTCTGGAGTGGACTGATTCGATGAAGGCCATGCAATCTAACTGGATTGGAAGATCAGAAGGAGCACAACTTGATTTTGACGTTGTTGAGTCTGAGCATTCGGTCCGTATTTTCACAACGCGACCCGATACAATTTATGGATCAACATTCATGGTGTTAGCACCGGAGCATCCACTGGTCGATCTCATTACTTCCCCAGAGCTAAAGAATGTAGTCAACCAATACAAAGACTTTGTCAAGACACGATCTGAGCGTGATCGGCTTGCCGGAACGAAACAAATGACCGGGGCTTTCACAGGTGCCTATGCTGCCAATCCATTCACCAATGAAAAAATACAAATCTGGATTGCAGATTATGTCCTGATGGATTACGGGACCGGAGCAATTATGGCCGTGCCAGGTGACGATACACGAGATCTTGCGTTTGCGAAGAAATTCAAACTACCTGTAATCGAAATCATAGAACGCCCCGATGGTGGCGAGACCGGTGATCGAAGAGGCGTAATGATCAACTCACAATCATTGAATGGCCTCTCTGTACAAGAAGCAATCGCAAAGATTCTCGGTGAAATAGAACAGCGCAAACTAGGCAGCAGACTTGTGCAATACAAAATGCGTGACGCGATCTATAGTCGACAGCGCTACTGGGGCGAACCCATTCCCATCGTGTATGATACGAGTGGTGTGGCATATGCTATGGAAGAGACAAAATTACCGCTTGTACTTCCCGATCTGGATGATTTTAAACCCGGAGGTAGTGCATCTCCACTTGCAAGAGTGACTGAATGGGTCAATACCCCAAATGGAATGCAACGGGATACCGATACTATGCCGGGGTATGCGGGTTCATCATGGTATTTCCTTCGCTACATGGATCCATGGAATAAAAGCAGATTTGCTGGCAAGGATGAAATCAACTACTGGCGTGATGTCGATCTATACATCGGAGGCACTGAGCATGCTGTTGGTCACCTGATGTATGCGCGATTTTGGCACAAATTCCTGTATGATAAAGGCCTTGTGCCAACTGCTGAACCTTTCCGCAGACTTGTGAATCAAGGTATGATACAAGGAGTGATCGAATACCTCTTCATGTACAAGGAAAAACAAAACGGGATTACAAAATTTGTTTGTACAAAACTGATTGCCGATGAATCAGAGGACGCTTTAGTGCGCATTGCGATCCCCGTCATATTTGTAGAAAATTATGGCTCACCGGATTCTCATCTCACAATTGAAGGGATAGAAAAGCTCATAGAGTGGAGACCAGAGTATCAGGATGCAATTTTTGAATGCACTCAGGGCACATATCACCAGGGGAAGTTTACGCCAAAAGGAACTGCAACCGGCAGCAAGCTCTATACTCAATCAGAAATCGGGAAGATGGGTAAGCGCTATCACAACGTTGTTGATCCAAATGATGTGGTTGCCAAATACGGAGCGGATTGTTTTCGTATGTATGAAATGTTTCTTGGGCCACTCGAACAATCCAAACCATGGGATACACGAAATATCGACGGAGTGAGCAGATTCCTGAAAAAATTCTGGTCTTTATTCCACACTGATGATGACCGATTTGAGATCACAGATGAACCTGCGACAAGGGAAGAATTAAAAATCCTTCATCAGGCGATCAAACATGTGCGAAGCGATATCGAACGCTTGTCATTGAATACCTGTATCAGCCACTTTATGACAGCTACAAATGAACTTAAAAAGCTGAATTGTCAGAAGCGGGCTGTTCTGGAGCCCATTGTATTGCTGATTGCCCCATTTGCGCCATTTATCTCAGAGGAGATTTGGGAGTTATTAGGACATCAAACCTCGGTGCACCTTGCTGAGTATCCTGAGTTTAATCCTCACTTTCTCGTTGAGGATGTTATTGTCTATCCAGTCTGCATTAATGGCAAGAAGCGGACAGAAGCATCCTTTGACCTAAACGCAAGTCAGAAGGATATGGAAAGTACCGTATTAGGAATGGAATCTGTGCAAAAATGGCTTGAAGGGCAGAGTATTAAGAAGGTCGTCATCGTCCCCGGGCGAATGATCAATATTGTGATATGAGGAAATGCCGTTCGCCTTTCGCCGTTCGCTTTTCGCTGAGGACTGCCAACTGAGGACTTACCTACTTCACCGACTTGTTCGCTGTAGCAAGGCGAAGGCGAAATACCGATTACCGATTACCTGATTTAAGGACTGAAGACTGATTAGGACTTGGGACTGCCAACTGAGTACTTACCTACTTCACCGACTTGTTCGCTGTAGCAAGGCGAAGGCGAACTACCGATTACCGATTACCTGATTTGAGTGATTTGAGGACTGAAGACTGTCGACTGAGAACTATTTGTAGATTTACCGGCGAGATCAGTTTTTACCCCCCATTTCCCGGACGCATATCATATCGCTCAGTTCAAAACACTGTAATGCTTCGTCATGCAACAAATTTTGCACTTCTTATTATATGCACTGCTGATCACTGATGTCCGGGAAACATGTGATAGTCCGATTATCACCGAGGCGACTGGACAATCTGTTGAAAGTGTCTTTATCACCTGGTTTGACTTTGCGAATGAGCCAGGTACTCTCTATGATCTTGAATTAATTCCTTCCGGCACGGACCCATACGGCCTACCCACAGCCGATAGTATCCCCGGCATCAACACGACAATCACAGGTCTTCTCTCAGGAACCGAATATGATATTTACATCAGAGCTCTCTGTACTGAAGGCCCATCAGATTGGAACGGCCCGGTAAAAGCAACAACAGACATTGCAAATGGTGAGGCTTGTGGGATTGCACTGACTATTCCGGATGATAATTGTCCGGATTCACGGTCATTCGCTATTAGTGTAGACACGTTTGGCGGTCTACTATTGGGTACGGACATCTATTTGTCTTCGATAGATCTGATTGTGGAACATCCCTGGATGGCCGATCTCACATTTGTGCTCAGAAGTCCTTCTGGCAAATCATCAATACTCATGGCAAATCGGGGTGTGGGAGTCCAAAACATAGGGAACCCAAACGATTCAACCTGCACAGAAGTACTTTCATTGACAATGTCTGCGTGTACCGATCTCACTGATATACAAAGTGGACAATCTGGTGAGATCCTTCCAGATGGTTCTTTGAATGTATTTCACGATCAGAGTGGTGCGCAAGGCACATGGTATCTGGAAGTATGTGACAAAGCTTCTGATGATGTTGGACAGCTGCGTTACGTGAAACTGAATTTTACCGAAAATGCGTGTGACTTTCCTCCAGACCTTGAAGTCCTTCAGGTACTGGACACTACCGCAACCTTAGGTGGATTAGGTGATGAGCTCTGTGACACGATTCTATTGCTCGTTTGGAATTTGAATGCATCGGAAGACACCCTGCAGATTTTGATGGAATGCATTACAGACGAAATTCTCGTTCATCAATTAATGCCTGGTCAGAATTATGTTTATTCTGCGCAAAAAATCTGTGGTGATCATCGCTCAGTATGGTCTTGCCCGCAGCATATTTCTACAACATGCAACTATATCTCGCTTAGATCTGGATTTGATAGCAATGCGGATTGCCTACCTGAGTGCACATCTTCATGCTCACTCTCAGATACTCTTTGGATGAACTCACTTGTGGATGACATGGACTGGACAGCGTACCAAGGTGCGACACCTACTGAATTCACTGGGCCTGGTAGTTCCCGATTTACCGGGGGCAAATATTTGTACACAGAATCATCAGGCGAAGAATGCCAGGACAGTGCAGAAGCAATACTGCTTTCAAGATGTTTGAGGATTGCTAATGCTGAAAATGGTTGTGATCTCAGTTTCTGGTATCACGTGTATGGAAGCTCAACGGGAAGTCTTCTGCTTGAGATAAGCGTAGATGGAGGTCTTGAATGGGAAGTACTTTGGACTATTGCCAATGATCAAGGCGATCAATGGCATCAGGCTAATGTCAATCTCTTCAACTTCAATGATACGTTGGCAATGCTACGATTTAAGGCAATTGCGGGGTCAGGATTTCTGGGAGACATTGCAATAGACGACATTATGTTCTTCGGCACGACCGATGGTGCCGGCCTTGAATTGTGTTATTTTCTTGATGCAGATATGGATGGGTACGGAAATGCTGACAGTACGATCTGTCGTTGTGCATTGATCCCACCTGCAGGGTATACTGTGAACGCATCCGATTGCGACGACAGCAATGCTGAGATATCTCCTGCAGCTGAAGAGCAGCCCTGCAATCTGCGCGATGACAATTGTAATACTGAGATCGATGAAGGAATTAATCCCGATCCAGTGGACTATATCCTCAATATCAAACAGGATGCCTCGTGTACTGGAATCAACGATGGACAGATTGAGATCATTGGCACCGGAGGACTGTCACCATATTCTTATGAATGGAGTAATGGCGGAGATTCGAGTTTTATTTCCAGTCTCACTCCTGGTTTATATCAAGCCACAATCACCGATGCCAATGGTTGTATTGCTGAGACAGAATTTTTTGAAATCGGATCCCTCCTTGTCGTTGAATACTTCATTGTCACAGTTTCAGATCCAACATGTATCGGACGCGCGGACGGATTTATCAGTGGTATCGTGCAGGGAGGAACAGAACCATATGAATTCATGTGGAGTACCGGAGATACAACTCAGGATATCAGTGGACTTCCTGATGGAGAATACCGGGTGACTGTCACCGATGCACAAGGCTGCTGGCTTGTATCTGAGTCAGTGAGTCTGTCGGCTACAAGTACGATTTCGGTCACTGTATTACAATTAAAACATGTCTCTTGTCATGGTGGAAACAATGGCAGCATTCGATTAGGTGCTTCAGGAGGAGCGATTCCACCTTTTGACTTTCAGTGGAGCAATGGTGATACCACTGCTTTTACCATGGGATTGACAGCAGGATTTTATACCTGCACGATTGTAGATTCAGTAGGATGCATGATTGTTGCCGGACCATATCAGATTACAGAACCGGCAGCACTGGAAGTTCAGGTTGTGTCCGCGATACCTCCTTTATGTAACAGTGGTGATGATGGCAGTATTCAACTGAGTGTCAACGGAGGCACCCCACCCTATTTCTATACATGGGATCACGGTGCTTTCAGTGATGACGTGTTTGGATTGACAGAAGGAAACTACTCCGTGACTGTAGCTGATATCCATGGTTGTGACACGATTCTTGATATTGCACTAGTGTCACCGGATATGTTGGAGCTGATGCTGGATTCGATCATAAATGTGGCGTGCCCCGTTGACAGTACTGGTACTGTCATTGTGAGCGCAACAGGTGGCACTCCGCCCTATAGATATGATTGGAGTACTGGTGCAACTGATAGTACAGCGATTGAAAACTTACCGACAGGATTGTATTCTGTCACACTCTCCGATGCTTTCGGATGTAAATCTGCGATCAGGGATATCGAAGTCATAGCGATCAATGCTCCCCTTCAGATCAGTTTTGATTCAGTGCAGGATGTGACATGTCATGGAGATTCGTCTGGATTTGTGATAGCCTATGCTGTCGGAGGTAATCCACCTTTCTCGTTCAATTGGAGCGCCGGCATGCAACATGTGAGTCTGGATGGCAGAGATACATTGCAGTCACTTCCTGCTGGCAACTACCAGGTAACGATCACTGATGGTACCGGATGCATTGGAACTTCCGGCAAAGCAATCATCACACAACCGACGCGACTCGCATTTGTACTGGATGAACTCATACACAATATTTGCTTTGGCGATAGCATCGGCATCATCGATGTTGCCGTGGATGGTGGAACACAACCGTATGCATTTTTATGGAACAATGGCGAAACAACTGAAGATCTTGACAACCTCACTGCGGGTGCATATCACCTTGTCGTGACAGACAGTCTTGGCTGCACGATTTCCCCGCAGACATTTGTGATCGATGAAGGTGACTCAATCTTCATCACATTTGAGACTTCGAATGAAATGAGCATGCAGGCGAATGGATGGGCAGAAGTCATTGTCAGTGGCGGCGCCCCACCATATACCTATCTCTGGGACACTGCTGCGGGCTCTCAAACCACTGCACTGGCAATCAATCTTTCTTCCGCGACATTCAGTGTCACGATCACCGATGATGAAGGATGTGAGTATGTATCATCCGTGTTTGTAGATCGCTCAACGAGTATTGGAGATGCTGAAGAAAATGGGATCAGGATATATCCGAATCCAGCGCGGGATTGGGTGATTGTGGAGGGTGTGGAAGAGAATTCTTCAATAGAAGTATTCGGAATCGATGGCCAACTATTTTATATTCCGATAGAGCAATTGACATCAGATAAATTCAAACTAAATGTTGATCAGCTAGTTCCGGCTATGTATTTTATTCGTATTAATGATACGGTCTCTAAGTTCATTGTGGCAGACTAAGATGATTTCGATCGGTATTTGCAGCGCACAGAACTCATGGAAAGAAAAGAATGGAGGAATTGATGGATGGTGTAAAGGTTGAAGTATTTCTTTCGCCCCTGCCTGCCGGCAGGCAAGCCTTCAGGGCTGAAAGCAGAATATTGAAAACACTGTAGAAGAATCGTAAATCGGGATTGTCTTCCTCAGCCTTAGCCTTCGCCTCAGCCTTTCTTCAAGATTTCACCCCCGATCCACTCCCTCGCCTTCTCCATGATCGCTTGAGCATCTTCTCCGACAATCGGCTCACTTATCGACAACGACGCCACGATCTTCTTCTTTGAAAATTTCCGCATAAAAAACTGAAGCATCGGAATGCCATGCCAATAGTTTTCATGATCCGCATAATCGATCGCTACAGCTACGATTGGAATATTTAATTCAAATGCAATGTCGAATGAACCCATTCTGAAAGGTTGTGTCGTGGGCACATTGCTCGTCGTGCCTTCCGGATAGATGAGTACGGACTTTCCTGATTGGAGAAGCTCCTTGATTGCTTCGCGTGACGCGAGACGACTTCTATTACTCTCTCTTTTCACGAATACTACTCCAGTCTCGTGTGCGCCTCGACCTACGAGCGGATACTTCGACACTTCTGCTTTTGCGACCACATAAGCATCAATAAAGTTTAACTGAATGATCGGATCGAGTAACGAACGATGATTCCCCACATAGAGTGCCGGTGACGAATGTGCGTTGCCCTTGAGTGTAAGTTTCACACCGAGGATGCGCATCGCCGCGCGAGTAAATTTTCTCCGAAAGCGAAATCCCCTACTCTCTTCCTCACCCTTTATCCATGAGATAAACATCAATCTTCCAAGATACCAGGCGAGCACAAGCATGAGCGCAATCATGCGCCAGATGGCACGCGCTTTGCCGAAAAGTGAGATACCGGAGGACATGCGTGCAAGATGCAGAAAAGAGGAAACAAGGTGAAACAGGTGAAGCCGGCTAAACCGGTAAATCCGGAAATAAGTTTAGTCAGGATTTTTTCTCGACCCAGTGCTAAACTCACGTATTGAAATCGACAAATAGCTTAATAGAAGTTTGTAACAGGAGAGGTGGGATTTTTTCCCGCCCCGACATTTATCATTCCACCGCCCCGCCCTTTCGCCGTCATCCTTTATTTCAATAAAAATGCTGATAACGACATTAAACCCCGCACATTAAACATTAAACACTAAACATTTAAACAATCTCACACACCCCACCTGCACACGCCACTGCACTCGTCCTTGTGACATCAATAAATTCAGGCTCTCTTAAAAGTGAGACGAAGTCCGGCATCTCAAAATTGCGCTGAATCTTCACCCACTTATGCCACAGATGTACATCCTTCATACAATACATGGTTGCTGCCAGGTCCCCATCAAAATAATTGATGCTGAATTGTTTTACTCGTCTCACCCAATCTTTTTTCAACAAGAAATCCGCTCTTGTCCCCGACAACGCGAGGCTCGGATCGGAAACATGTTTCACTGCTATCCAGAGATCATTGTTGAAATAATGCAGACCATCGACAATGAGCCCGGACATAAAAATCGCAGCATCTCCATAGTTCTTCACAAGTTCCTGTGTACTCAGGACTGATGTGAATGGTGCCTGAGCGTAATCCTTGTCACCGTACATAGAAAGAAAAGAGACAGCAGTAAAGTTGTCCTGATGCTGAAAGATGTAATCGACTACCTCTTCCTGGTTATCAATGATCACGGTGTTGCTCACGTTGTGATTGGTGAGTTTGTTGTAACACAAGTCTTCATTCTTCCCATGGGCTACCCAGGAATTCTGCACCAACTCAATCAGTTTCAGATGTTTCAATCCCTGCATATCATCCTTGATGATGACATTCTGGTCGTTCTCACACGGGACATAGACAACGTAGTCGGAATGCGTATTTGACCACAAGGAATCTTCCAGCATCTCAGGATATTGCGCGAGAAGATATTTCGCTGTCTCACTGTCTTTATTCAATTGCATGATCCGGAAGTACCGCCGTGCATGTTCAGGATGAATACCAGATGCTGTCTTTAAGATCACTGATGCATTACCCGAAGGTTTCACTGTTGTTGTTCGTGCGGCGGGATTGATACCAATAAGGCGTGCGACTTCTTTGTTGGTTTGTTTTACGATCTCTGCTCCTTTCTTCAGAATCTCTTCATTGAAGAGTTCCGGGCGACTCATCCAGCCTGTGACAGATATTCCCAACAATGCTTCACCTGCGACAATCTCTTCTGTCTGTTTTCCGAGATAAGGAAAATCTGTGTACCCGGCCTGCATCGTACCAAGGATTGCTGATTTCCTGCACAACTCATAGAACTTTGCTGCACTGAAATTCTCACGTGCATCGACACAAGCAGAGGCATTCAACTCATTCAGATTACAAAATTGAAAAACGGCTTCTTCCTTGTTTTTTATTTGTGCATAAAAATTGAAACCGATTTCATAGCAGGGATTGAACATTTCATCTTCGTGCGACATGAAAACAAAACCGAGGTCATTATCTCCTTCATTGACCGACACCAGTTTTTCAAAAACGGCTTTTTCAAATTGATGTCTGAGCAAGCCAACGGAATTATTGCTCCGCGCTCTCCAAGGATGTGTCTGCCGCCAATTGCCGGTTTTCGCATACAATAGCTCCGTATCCTCCAGGTCCATGATAATGTTCATCGCGCTTCTCCGTACACCGCCGGATAAGACTGCATCCGACAAATGCATGAAGACATCGTAGACGAGGAGAGATTTGAAGCGGATCGTTTCAAGATCTCCGATTGATTGATTCAGGAGAATTTCAATCCGCTCGAGCGATTGCTTCAGACCTTCGTGGCCCGGAGCTCTGAATCCACCTGATATTTCTGCTCCTTTGGGGCGGATTTCGGCATAATCAAATTTAATCTGGTATCTGAAATACTCGGAATACAACGAAGAATGTTGACAATAAGAACTGATCAACACTTTAATAGATTCAGCCCAACCTTCAATGGAATCCGGAATCGTAAAAGATTTCACGTCTCCACTTCGCTTATGAAGCAGAGGCAACTGAGAGACGAACTTATTTTTCAACGACACTCCCAGACCAGTGCCGGATAGCAGCACAAAAAAACCTTTGTTGAACACATCCGGTGCATAGGCATATGTTGTGCAGCAATTATAAATCTTGGCATTGTTTCTCAGGATCTGGTCTCCGCGAAACTGAAGATTGCGTTGAGATGAAAGGAACTCCTTGTTGTAGTACGATTCTGCGACTTCATCAAGCAAGTGGTCGACGATACCACCATATTTCATCCGGTGTGTGTCCAGCACTTTATCACATGCTTCTTCCCAGGATTCATACCTGCCAAGGATATTGTCCCATTTGAGATAGTCACTGTAGAGTTTAAGTTGGGATAAAAATTCCTTGCCCTTGTCCATACGTTAAGAGGTTATTGCTGTTTGATCCGCCTTATTTGGGGTACGGACAAATGTATATATTAGAAATACTTATTATCCATTAAAGCCGATATTTTTTTTCTTTTTTTTTCCACATAAGATGTGAATAAGCCCTAATGCTTTCTCTTCCAGTAGAGTACATGAAAAACCCTCAGTCTCCAGTCTTCAGTCTTCAGTCTTCAGTCTTCAGTCTTCAGTCTGTACAAACGTGGACCGTGAACCGAATACTGTTGGACTGTGGACTGAAGACTGTGGACTGCCGGACTGAGCACCGGGGACTGTTTTAAACCTTCATTAACACAAAAACACCATCTGAAAGCCTGAAAATCAGCACCTTTGCAAATTCAAATTGCAGACTATGCGAATCGATTTTAGAGGTTGCCTGATCCTATGTGTTTTCATCGTTACGGGATATAATGTCACCTTTTCACAATCCAAATCAATCATCCAGGGTAAGGTGATCGACAATGAGACAAAGAATCCAATGGAGTTTGCTGCACTCTCCTTGTTTACATCTCATGATACTTCCCTTGTGACAGGTACGATCAGCGATATCGATGGGATCTTTTCTCTCGAAGCACTTCCCGGCACCTATCTTCTGAAGACTGAATTCATATCGTATCGTGAAAAATGGATTGATGGTATTCAGGTCACCGCAGAACAAAAGGCGACGGATCTTGGAGAACTCCTTCTCGAGCCGAGTGCTTCGATGCTGGATGAAGTTCTCGTGACAGGCGAAAAAAGTCAGTTTCAACTTGGCCTGGACAAGAAGATTTTCAATGTCGACAAAGACCTGGTCACGCGCGGTGGTAGTGCAGCTGATGTCCTTGACAATATTCCATCCGTAAGTGTTGACATAGATGGGAATGTCAGCTTGCGTGGAAGTCAGAATGTGCGCATTCTTGTCGATGGAAGGCCTTCAGGGCTTGTTGGCCTGAGCGACAACAATGCATTGAACTCATTACGCGGCGACATGATAGAGCGCGTAGAAGTAGTTACCAATCCTTCCGCACGATATGATGCAGAGGGCATGGCTGGCATAATCAACATTGTCCTGAAAAAAGATCAGCAGAAGGGTTTCAATGGATCTTTTGGAGCTACAGCAGGATACCCGACAAATTTTGGTGGAAGTGCAAATGTCAATTATCGGACAAAGAATCTGAATTTCTTTCTCAACTATGGCATGCTATACAACCGTGCTCCGGGTGGCGGCAGTCTCTACCAGGAATACTATTACGGAGATACCACACTCTATCTGGAGCAAACACAAGACAGGACTCGAGGCGGACTCTCACATAATGTGCGTCTCGGTGCGGACTATTATTTCAATGACAAGAATGTCCTGACCGGTGCATTCCTCTATCGCATCAGCGATGAAGACAACGAATCATCTATTATCTATCGTGATCTCGACCGATTCAAACAACTTAGTTCTGTCACATTGCGTGATGAGACAGAAGAAGAAGACAGTCCTACACTTGAATATAGTGTCAACTATAAGCGCAATTTCAAAAAGCAGGATCACGTCCTGACAGCAAGTATTCAATACGATGACAATTCTGAGGTAGAGACTTCGAACTATCTGGAACAACTTCTCAATCCTGACCTCACACCAAGTGAAATTCCTGATCTGCATCAGCGTGCTCTGAATGAAGAAGGAAACATCTCATGGTCCGGTCAGCTTGACTACGTACATCCGTTTAGTAAGGATGGCCGATTCGAAAGTGGTTACAAAGCAAGCATCCGTGATATCCGCACGTACTACCTCGTAGAAGAACTTCGTGACGATGTATGGGAAACACTTGAGGAGCTCACCAACCGCTTTCTCTACGATGAGGATATCCATGCAGGGTATCTGATCTTTGGCAATAAATGGAAGCAATTTTCATATCAGGCTGGTTTGAGAGCAGAATTTTCTCATGTCATCACAGAACTCCTGGAGACCCATGAAGTCAATGACAGAGACTATCTCGATTTCTTTCCTTCAGCACATGTCGGATACGAACTCAAGGGCAACAATACATTTCAAATCAGTTACAGCAGAAGGGTAAACCGACCACGATTTCATTCATTGAATCCTTTCTTCACCTACAGTGACTCACGGAATCGCTATGGCGGTAATCCGAATCTCGAGCCCGAATACACCACTTCGCTCGAGCTCGGCCACATCAAGTATTGGGAAAAAGCGTCGCTCACCTCGAGTCTCTACTACAGGCATTCGAATAATGTCGTAGAACGTATCCGTACTATCTCCGAGGGCATCACCGAGACTAAACCACAAAATCTTGCAGAGCGTGATGACTATGGCTTTGAATTCACATTTTCGAAAGATCTTCTCACCGCATGGAAAGTCGATGGCAATCTGAACCTCTTCCGTTCGATCACGCAAGGAGGTCAATTCGGAGAAGCAGATGTTTACAATTGGTCAACCCGCGTCAATTCACGGATTGTATTCTTCGATAAGCTGGAGACTCAGGTACGCCTGAATTATCGTGGCCCGCAAGAAACGACACAAGGCAGAAACAAAGCATCCTTCCATACCGATCTTGGTATGAGCACAGATCTGATCCAGGGCCGCGGTACTTTGACATTGAATGTGAGCGATGTGTTCAATACGCGCAAGCACAGGTACGTCACTGAAGGAGAGGGCTTCTATTCTGAAGGTGATTTCCAATGGCGTGCAAGACAAGCCACCCTCAATTTCACCTATCGTCTCAACCAACGGAAAGAAAAACGCCCTGAAGGTGAGCGCGGAGAAGATATGGAGATGTTTCAGGGATAAGGAAGAAGGCGGAACGGCGGAACGGCTGAAAGGCTGAAAGGCAGAATGCCAGAGATACACGCCTTCCATTCCGTCATTCTGAGTATGTTAATGAGTCGCATATTCGCGGCCTTTGCCCGCTCGGTCCTTGGCTAGTCGGATGGTCGCTTTTGCCTGCCTAACGGTCAGGCAGGCGTGAAACAACTTGGTATGAACCGAATAAACTGAGACACCACGCCGTTCCGCCATTCCGCCGTTCTTCCTTTCTTCCGTTTACCTTTACTCCATGCCAGCCAATACTTTTGGAGAACGTTTTCGCATCACGACATATGGTGAATCACACGGTCCTGGAATCGGAGTGGTGATCGATGGGTGCCCATCTGGTACTCGCGTGTCAATAGAAGATATCAATCGGGAATTGAAAAGACGAAGACCCGGACAGTCGGAATTGACGTCACCACGCAATGAAGAAGACGTTGCTATCATTCAATCCGGTGTGATCAATGAAACCGCCACCGGAGCACCGATATCAATCTGGATTGCGAATAAAGATGTCCGTGGTGCAGACTATTCGGAAATTACGCAGGCATACAGACCATCTCATGCTGACTATACATACCAGGTCAAATATGGCATCCGTGATCCTTCAGGCGGAGGCAGATCATCCGCACGGGAGACTGCAGCGCGTGTTGCCGCTGGTGTCGTTGCACGATCGGTTCTCGCTGGTGAGTCTGTGAAAATCAGCGCCTATGTGAATCAGGTCTATACCGTTATTCTCGATAAACCCTGGACAGAGCTTGATCTAAGTTCCGTCGATACAAATCCTGTGCGTTGCCCGGATAAAGAATGTGCACAGAAAATGGAGAGGATCATTCTCTCTGCAAAAGAAGCTGGTGATACTGTTGGTGGAGTCATTCAGTGTATTATTCAGGGATGTCCTGCAGGACTCGGCGAACCAGTCTTTGATAAACTACATGCAGACCTTGGGAAGGCGATGCTGAGTATCAATGCGTGCAAAGGGGTAGAATTCGGATCAGGATTTCAAGCAGCATTGATGAAGGGCTCTGAGCACAACGATGAATTCACACACGACTCAACAGGCAATATCATCACCAATAGCAATCATTCCGGTGGTATCCAGGGTGGCATCAGCAACGGTATGCCGATCGTACTCAGAGCCATTTTCAAACCTGTCTCCACGATCATGCAGGATCAACAGACTTTAAACACAGCCGGTGAGGAAGTCACTCTCAAAGCAAAAGGCAGACATGATCCATGTGTATTGCCACGCGCTGTACCGATCGTCGAAGCGATGGCGGCTATTGTACTAGCAGATCATCTTCTAAAGTTTCGGGGATCACGTTAAGAGAAATGGATGATGGGTGATGGATGATAGGTGATGGCCGCTGGGCTAACCTGGCAGGTTTAGAGGGGGAATGCGCATGAGCAATACCTGCAAGGTTTAGCGGGGTAATGAGTTACGAGGTACGGGATACGAGGTCCTTGGTGCTGGGCTAACCTGGCAGGTTTCGCGGGAGCATTGAGGGAGGATAACCTGCAAGGTTTAGAGTGGCCGAAGTGAGGTACTGGGTTCTCGGTGCTGGGTCCTCGGTACATGTGCTTGAACTTGCACTTGAGTTTGAGTTTGAGTTTGAGTTTTCTTCCTTCGCCTCAGCCTCCGCCTTCGCCTCCGTCTTCACCTTGATTTTTCTCCTTCAACTTCCTCGCTTGCTTATCCAGACCTCCGAGCCATTCATCGAATGAATCGAATTCCCGGCGCCATGCGAGACCGATACCGAGTTTGTTTTTGCGGCCTTCGATTGTCTGCTCATTGCGATGATAGAAACGGATTTTCAGACGGCCATCCTTCGTGAGCAAATATTCAATCGCATAATCACCGACGAGATATGCGCCACCTTCCAGAGGACTATCAGTACTATAATTTGCACCGGCATCGAGAATGACGCGATCATTGAAGAGTCTGTTTTTGACACGGACTTCCCATTCGCGATAGGTGGTGGAGCCTTGCTGTGCATCCGGGATATCAAACTGACTTCCCTGTGAGTAGTTGACATCAAAATCGATATCAGAACCGATCAAACGCGAAATTCCACCTGAGATCAATGAAGAGACCTGGCTTGAAAGAAATTCGCTCATTGTATTTGTAATCCCCTGCTGTGCAAGTTGAAAGCTGGCATTTGATTGCAGAATATTGGAAGGCAAAAACGAGCCAGCCCATAAGAGGCCAAACACCTGTTCGTTGAGGGCATTTTGATTCGACTTCAACACACGAAGTTTCGTATCGGCATAGCCTGCAAGTTCACCGGAGAGATTGGGGAATGAGAAATCAAAATTGATCTGAGGTTCAAGCAACGTCCCTGTCAGCAACAATCTCAGGTGTACATCTGTCTTGAGCCCTGCCTCGTCCTGTAGAGCCTGATCAGACGTGAGATACTCTGCGAGGAATGTTGACAATGATGCACGCAATCCTACATAGTCGGCTTCAAGATTGATTTCTGCATTGTATGGATCGCCCGTCCATTGAATGATACCTCCTCGTCTGAGTTCAAAGGGTTTATTGACGATGACAAAAGTCCGGAACAGGTAGTTTCCTCTATCTATTTCATATTGTCCGTACATCGTAAAATCGCCTGTGCGTGTGATTGTCAGCTGAATGTCTCCAGTTCCTGATCCGATGATGCTTTCCGGTGGATCGTCTTCAAGAATTATTTCTACTACGGCAGCCGGCGTCGCTGTCATATTCATCTCAAAATTCATCCCGGTGATAGAGGTCTGCCCGCGTACATTGCCTACACCATTTGTTTCATCATCGCGAAACCGGATAAAACTTTTTTGACGGGCAGCGCTTTCATCTGCGAGATTGATTACGATATAGGTCCCTTCTTCAGTGACAGCGTCGATTGAGATTGATGGCCTTTCTATGGACCCCAGGAAAGTTGCATTGACAGATCCGATTCCCTTTCCATAGTAGGTGCTGTTGTCTTCCTTCTGAGTATTCAAAGAAAGGACACGCGGGGAATAGATCCGGGCATTAAGACCAAGTTTGCCTAATGCCCGATGCGTGATTCCTCCTTCTACTGTCGCAGTGTTACCCAATTCATCTGTAAGCAGAACTCCGGTTGCATCTATCAAGGACTCGGTAATCTGCAGAGATTGCTTATCAAAGAAATATCGTGTACCCAGATATGAAACCGTCGTCGCACCATCGTAGATCATGGCATTTCCATCCATCTTTATATTGGACAGTGGGCCACTGATGTTCATTCCACCTACCGCGTATCCGGTCGTATTCCGAATCCCTGCTTTGAGAAAATATTCCAGAAAGTTGATGGGGAACGTATCAAGTCTGACATCGAGATCAAGAACATTTCTGAGTGACTCGGAGACTTCCTTCACCGGAGGATAGTAAGATCCACCTGCATTCAGATGTTTGCCGGGATAATCCATACCAACATATATCGCAACCGGCAAACCCATGCGCTCCATGCGACAATTTATTCTGAGTTGACCATAGGTATCTCCATTGACAAGTACTTCAGGCGCGTCCAGAGTAAGAAAAAAGTCTTCCTTGCTGAATACATCTGCCAAACTTACGCGCAATGTATATGCACCGGCAAAGTCAAGTTTCGCATAGTCCCAAACCTCATCGATAATACTCAGGTCAAAACGTTGTGTTTCGATCAATATTCCACGACGATCAATATCCGAAATAGAGATCACCTCATCATCATGCGTAAACACAAGATCACGGAGTTCAATAAAATCTTTGCCAAACCGAATTTGATTTCCATCGCTCAACTCCCATTTTTGATCAAGTATTTCAATAATCTGCGGGTCAATATGTACAGCATAAGCTTTATTCGAATCCGGAATAAATGTGCCGGATAAACCCAACGTATTGAGTTCTTCCAAAAGGTCATCTGCACCGAGCGACCACTGAAATCCCTGTTCGAGTGTACGTACTGAAGCCGTGATCTCGTCGAAGAAATACTTTTCACCGATATCAATCACCGCTACAAAAGCTTCGGCTTCGGCATTCCCGGCTATTGACTCAAGATGTGCCGTGGCAAGATAGACGCTCGTGCTCCCTATATGCAACTCCGGAGCATCAATGTCAATGACGACCGTGTCATTCTCGAAATTCAGAATCCCCTTCATATATAAATCGCGGAACCGGAGATCGCCCAGATTAAACAACCCGCCCCATTCTTCGGGATCATTGAGGGTGAATTCAAATTCAGCCCGGTGCTTGATGAGCGCGAGATCCTTGCGATATTTCAATTCGCTGAAATACTGAGGATAAGACTCTACCAGATATTGAGCGAGTGAGGGGTACAATGAATTCAATTCGAAATTCCCGCTGATCCACCCATTGATATAATCAGATGTTGCGCGCACAAATCTGTGACCTGCTTCGTCGTGCTCGACATTCACGAAGAGTGTATCCAGGGCAAACGTATCGATGCCCCGTGTCACATTGAGATCAGAAGCCCGTAATGCACCGGTCAGTGTGTTGATGTCCATGCCCTGTCCTTCGGCAACCACCACACCTGACAACGTGAAGACTTCCTTAGACAAATTGAGTTTTTGCAAATCAAGATGATCGATATCAGCGGTAAAGTCAAAAATCGGATTCCCCTGATTCGCAACTACAGAACCCTCGAAGAGCAATTTAATGTTCGGATCATCGATCTGCATCTTTCCATCAAACTGATTCTGATTCAATCGACCATCAATCTTTACATCCGAATAGGTGTAGCCTTTATATTGAAATTGCGTGATCGCGCCAGAAACATCTGCCACAGCAGTCTCGGCTGTCAGCCCCGATCCATTACTCAGTCTGAGATTGGCAGAAACGATTCCGAGATCAGCGATTCCTGTCCAGCCCCGGAGATTGAACTCCTGCAGGGACATCTCACCGCTATAGTTGGCAACCTGGCTTTTTGTCTCGAGCTTCATATCCACTATTGCCCTTCCTAAATCCGTATTGATCTTGCCATATGCGACGAAGTCTTCAAGAAAGCCATCGAACTTTCCCTGAAATTGAATCCTGCCAAGACGTGTAAACTGATCAGGGAATTTCACTCCTGGAATATGTTTATGCAGATCCAGTGGAGTAAACCGCGCGTCGTTCACAACGAGATTTAAAACCTGCTTTCCGGCAATTGTGAGATTGCGGGATCTGAATTGACCTGAGAATGTCATATCTCCCAGGCGCAACTGCAAACTATCTCCGCGCAGACGATCCAGTGATCCCCTTAAGACACCACTGATGTTCAAGATTTCATCCCGGTTCTGATTGAAGAACGTATTCTGTTGAAGCTCTGGAATGGCTGTCAGTAAATCAGCAAACGACAACTCTGCTTCTCTGAAGCGTGCATACAGGTTTGCACGTTCTGCAAATGTTCCTTCTGGTATTTCGTTTCCAAAATCCAATGCAATGGTGTCCATGATGATACTGCGAGGTGTACGCATTTCCAATCCGCCAAGAGCAATACCATTCGCTGAAAGTCCAATACTTTTCGCAGCGAGATGTTCCATGGTAAAACCAGAAAGCTCAATAAAACTGATGTTACGAATCTCACCAGTCACATTCGCATCGTCCAACCTCAGATCACGCAAGTCTACCTGGAGTTCACTGATTTGTGAATCATGATAATTTATCCCTGCGATTGGTGGTGGCACTGATGGATCAGGGTCAGAGAATCTCATTTGGCCGTCTGAAATTGTAATCTCCTGAATTTCATAAACCCATTTGGATGTATCATGTCCTATCGAATCAGGTACTGTGATTGACAGAATTGAATCAATTTGCAATGCAGTGATCAAAGAATCTGGTTTCATCGTCAGAGAGACAATCGGACCCTGTAGCCGTATGGAATTGAGTTGAAGTGTTTTTGATTGCGTATTGATCTCATCGATCTGGATGACCCCTTTCGGCAGGACAAATACCTGCGTCATGGATTTGGCCTCTTTTGCAATATGGACAACAACATCATCCAGGACAATCTCAGGATCCAGTATTCGGATACCAGATGACGAGGATTTCTTTTTTTTGCCGGTCAATGCGAGAAATGTCAGAGGGCGATCATCGACATATAGCCTTGCATGACTCAGCCTGACTTGTTCAATTTTAGGGTTGCCGCCGAATAATTTCCACCACTTTGAAAAGCGCACACCGAGTTCCCCTGCGTAGAGTAACGTATCACCCGGAGAATTCTCCTGAGAGAAATAGACATCTTTCAGATCAAGATGTGAGAAGATGCTGAAATCGAATGCAGTTACCGAAACAGCACTACCGGTCTTTTCAGAGAGATAGCTGGTGATCTTTCTGAGGCCCCATTGCTGCACAGCGGGAATTTGTACCACCAAAGAGAGTGAAATCAACGCTCCGAGCAATACTAACCCAACAACGCCAATGCGCTTCCATACTCTGGGGCGAGTGTTGTTTGGATTTTCTGCTTCGCTCATTATTCTAATAAGGGCACGGAAAAGTAAGCACAAAAAGAGGGAGAGATTGTCACGGGCGCCTATGTTAACGCCCAATTAACCTCTGGCAAGGGTAAACCCTGACGATTTCGGAGTGCGGAGGGTGGATTTGGGAGGAATCTAGAGTGCCGTGCCAGGAGATGTGAATACAATCCAATCACCCCTTTGCCGCTTTCACATCATGTACCCCCAGGATATTAACGCCCTTTTCTCGTCGTAGCGACGACAAAGCAACTGATACCTACACGCTATTCGATGGAAAAGATACTTGCCCTGAGCACGTCGAAAGGTTACCATCCCAACGCGCAGCGGCATTGATATTGCTATTCCCGACAGCATTGCTTAGCGTCATACGGAAGAGATTAAGTTGCAATAGTTCACATCGTTGATCTCGTGAGCCACGTCGCAGATATTGGAGTTGTAATCGTTGGCCTATATAGTCGGCACTACACAGGAAGTCCAGAGGCAGCTACGCCCCGTTCTCAATTGGCTCAAATACAAAGCTTGTCTTATCCACTATTAAATGATACTGAAATTTCAATTTATTATCATGAATCTCGATTACTAGCATCGGCTTTTCTGACGAAATAATATATTCATTACTCTCTTGTGCAAGAATTAGTCTTAAGTAGTTCATTTCAATATTCACCAATTCAATAGTAAATAATTCGCTATGGCTTGTCCATTGATCAATCAGCAATCTTAATTCATTCCATTTATTTCCCTGAATGCATATTTGCTCAAAAACAATCTTATTATCCATAACTATCTCGTCAAAGTTGCCCTGTTGCAATTCCACTCTATCCCAATATCTCGATTCGATTACCAATTTGAAAGCAATAATCCCGACTCCATCATTGTCAAATTCCTTTAGAGGAACAAAGGATAATGTTTGCCAGCCATTGTTGGAATTTATTGTTAAACAGTTCATACTCTTTCTGGAAAAACCTTCTTGCTAAATCGTTGAATCCGGAGTGACCTCCTGGGCATGGTATTTCTCATGAAGTGCAATCACTTCTCTCGCCGCTTTCACATCATGTACCCTCAGGATATTGACGCCTTTTTGGAGTGCTATCATATGCAATGCTGTGGTCCCATTCAATGCTTCTTCAGGTGAAATACCTAACGTGCGCCAAATCATAGACTTCCTGCTCAAACCTACCATCAGAGGTAATTCGAGAAACTGAAATATTTCTAATCGTTTCAGAAGCTCAAAGTTTTGGATGACGGTCTTACCAAAACCAAACCCAGGATCTATAATGATTTCATTGAGACCAGCATCCCGCAACTGACGGATGTGTCCCACAAAAAAACGCAGCACGTCGCCTGCTACATCTTTATACTGTGGATGCATCGGCATATCACCAGGTGTACCCAGCATATGCATCGCAATGAATGGCACACGGGCCTCTGCTGTAATAGAGATGATATCCGGTTCAAGCGTGCCAGCAGAAATGTCGTTGATGAGATGTGCTCCTGCTTCCAATGCGATGCGTGCAACTTCAGCCCGCCATGTGTCAACTGAAAATATCGCTTGCGGAAATTTTTGCAACAAGGCCTGAAGGATCGGCATCAGGCGCTTCAGTTCTTCTTCAACACTGATCACAGAAGCACCGGGTCTTGAAGATGCAGCGCCGACATCGATGATAGACACACCTTCATCGAGCATCTGTGCCGCGCGGATCAATGCACTCTCCTGATCTGTTATCCTGCTACTGTGATGAAATGAATCCGGCGTCAAATTCAGAATCCCCATCACAATCGGTTGTTGCAATGAAATCAACCGACCACGTGCATTGATGGTGTTTTGTTTCATATGTGAGAATCGCTGTTCGCTTTTCGCCGTTTGCTATTTGCTGTTTGCTTTTTACCGTTGGCTACTTGCTGCTAGCTGCTAGCTGTTCGCCATTTGCCGTGCGCCGTTGGCCGTTCTCCCGCGCGCAAACGCTCGTGGGTCTATTGACGCCACGAGGTTTAGCCCTCGTTCCACCTCAGGCAAGCGTGTATTTTCGCGGATCGCTGGGCGCGCGCGCG
>JANNQA010000062.1:0-20994 GCA_031400515.1 Bacteroidota bacterium | reverse complement strand
GTAAAGAGAAACTATATGAGGTATCATGCAGGAGCACGCGAATAATTGTGGCTATTCTTTTAGCTTCTACCTCGGATGACCAAGGTTATTAAAACTAGGCATGGTGTAAAGCTTGCAGGGGAAAATGTAATTTGACAGCTGTCTAAGACCTCGCATAACCCGTCACATTAGAAACCATTTTGTGAATGACACAGATAAAATTGACGAGACATGATTTAATGATAAGTTTAAGGGAACAATTGTTCTTCCTAGACTCATCAATTTCAAATTATTCTAACAAGAGAATAGTTAAGAAATGCGAGAACAAAGTTATTGGCACTGTTCTACAAACTGAAATATCATCCGAGGTAGAAGCTAAAAGAATAGCCACAATTATTCGCGTGCTCCTGCATGATACCTCATATAGTTTCTCTTTACTTAAACAGCTTGATATTAAGGAGAGCATATTGTATATAGATACGGCTGCTCCAAATGATGGTAGAATGCATTCTATGACAAACTTGCATAGAGTGAGTAGCCAAAATTCTTCTCAATATCTAGGACTGGTCGCAAGGGTAAATACCGGTGAATCTTTACTAGCTACTCCTCTTTATATTCAGCATTTAACAGAATGGTATGGAGGCTACGACAAATGTGATTTTGATTCTTGGTGGAACAAGAACGTACTTGACATCAGTGGCAGTACGTTTACAAGAAAAGATTTAGTCCTTTATGTAGCGAACAAAGATGGAGGTGCTCATATTGATGCTAGTTTGTCGGATGAATACATGACGTTGAAAGCAACCAACTTAAGTTTGAATATTGAAGGAGTCCACACGGAATTCGAAAGTAACATTATTTACGCTTCACTTGCTCAAATCGGGTGGGAAATGCTGAACTCAATTGAGTATGATTAATGAAAAGTGCTTACTCCAGACTGAAAATCAACATACCAAAATGAAATTTGAGCTAATAGAAATTTCTGGATCAACCTCGCGGCATGTGCGATTTGTGGTGTGCACATCTGGGTTTAATTTTTGGTATAAATTGTTTCTGTCGGTCAAAATTTGAAAATGAAACATATCCTTACACTTTTAATCGCCCTACTAGCACTCTACTGTCAAGCCCAACGCATTGAAAAATTCAATCTTGGATTTGAAAAGCATAATGAAAAAACCAGTCTTTCAGATGGATGGATGAAGTGGGGAAGTTTTGATCTGTCCATAGATTCCGTAGCGCACGCAGGAAAGAAATCTGGAAAAATAACGTCATCTGCCAATGGCAACTTTGGGAGCATCGCCTACCAAATACCTGCAAACTATACGGGTAAGACGATCACGCTGGAGGGCTATATGAAAATCCAGAATGTGGAAAATGGGTTTGCGGGCCTGTTACTGCGTATTGATGGCAGTGGAGGTTCGTTAGCTTTTGACAATATGCAAGATCAAGGTATCGCAGGGACCAGGGATTGGCAGAAGTATGGCATCACTCTTGATTATCCTGCAGAAGCCACAGCCATTTATGTGGCAGGAATTCTTACAGGAGATGGAGAGGCCTGGTTTGATGATTTTGTCGTGACCATTGATGGAGAAGATATCCAAACGCTTAAGCAGGTTGAAAGAGAGTTGCTGAAGGCAGATATGGATAAAGAATTTGACGAAGGGTCAAAGATTACAATTGACGAACTCACGCCGCAAAACATCGAAGATCTTGAGTTGCTTGGCAGAGTATGGGGCTTTCTGAAATACAACCACCCGGCAATTGCAAAGGGAAATTACAATTGGGACTATGAGCTTTTTAGATTTTTGCCTGAATATCTGATGGCCCAAAATGATGGTGATAGAGACAATCTTCTCATCACCTGGATAGACTCGCTAGGTCAGGTTGAGAAATGCTCAACATGTAAACCCGCTGACGAGAATGCTAAGCTCAAGCCGGATTTGAAATGGATTGACAGCCAGGAGGAAGGCCTCAAAAGCAAATTGCTTTACGTTTACAATAATCCTTCGCAAGGCCCCCATTATTATATTGCAATGTTTCCTGGCGTAGGTAACCCTGAGTTTAAAAATGAGAATATGTATGCAAACATGCCATATCCGGATGATGGATTCAGGCTTTTGTCACTGTTCAGGTACTGGAATATGATCCATTACTTTTTCCCAAATACACACTTGATGGATGAAGACTGGAACAATAAACTCAGAGAGTATATCCCTGTTTTTCTCAATGCAAAGAGCGAATTGGAATATGAACTTGCCGCAGTTCAAATCATTGGCGATATTCAGGATACGCACGCCAATATCTGGGGTGGGGCAGATAGAATAGCTGAATGGAAGGGTATATATTCTCCACCTGTTCATGTGCGTTTCATGGAGAACAAGTTGGTGGTAACAGACTATTACAATGCTGAACTGAAAGACAATGCCGGATTAGAGATTGGTGATATTATTACCACAATAAATGGGAAGAGTGTTGATGAAATCATTGAAGAAAAGTCACCATATTATCCTGCTTCAAATGTACCTGTTCAATTAAGGGATATTTCGCCAGACCTGTTGCGATCAAATACCCCTGCAATTGAGATTCAATACATTACAGGAAATTCAGAAACGAAATCAAAGACTTTAAAACTTTACTCTAAAGACAGCCTGAATATTTATCATTGGTACAGGGCAAACAATGACAAATGCTTTAAAATGATGGAAAACAACATTGGATATGTTACGCTCCAGTCAATCACAGAGGATGATATTCCTAAAATCAAAGAAGAGTTTAAGGACACGAAAGGAATGATTATTGACATTCGGAACTATCCTTCCTCCTTCGTCCCTTTTAGTTTGGGTTCTTTTTTCGTTTCCACATCGACACCTTTTGTAAAATTCACAAATGGAAATATTGATAATCCAGGTGAGTTTACATTTACGGACAACATAGAAATACCCAACGAGGGCGAAACCTATAAAGGCAAGTTAGTCGTGTTGGTTAACGAATTGTCACAAAGTCAGGCTGAGTATACTGCAATGGCTTTCAGAGCAGGAGATAACACGACAATCATCGGTGGTACTACAGCGGGAGCAGACGGAAACGTATCAACCATTATGCTACCTGGTGGACTTAGAACGATGATCTCAGGAATTGGAGTCTATTATCCGGACGGAGGAGAAACTCAAAGAATTGGAATTGTTCCAGACATCGAAGTAACACCGACCATTGAAGGAATCAGAGCAGGTAGAGATGAGTTGCTTGAGAAGGCGATTGAGGTGATTATGAAGGATTAAGTCGTGGTGTGAGGTACGGGGTGAGACAATATTCGGTACAAGGGCCAGTTTCGCAGCGCGGGTGCAGTAAAACAACCCCCACAAAAAAATTCTACCTTTCTGAACGAGGCAATGCAGTCCTGGCAAAAATCTGATCTGGATCGTGTGCGTCTCACCCTATTGTCTTAAGAAAAACAGAGGACTGGATGTCATCGGACTTTGCCCCACGATGCAATAAGAGTTCATGGGCCTGGAGGCCTTATGCTCTTCTTTTGATTTTACCCATCTGTCTGTTATTGTTTTCCGCCTGCGGAAATCGCCAGAAGCAGATCGAAATAATCGGGGAAACGAAAGGCATCACCGCGCTGCAAGACAGCATTACACCAACACAGGTCACTATACTTGCTGACCTTCCTGACAGCCTGCAGCCACGTACCATACTTATTGAAAACACTCCGGTACCCAGGGTGTATCAACTTCCTGATAAGCATACGATAGTTACTCCTGGATACACAGTCGACAGGCGATCAGGAATTAGTCCGGAGAAAAAAAGAAAAGCGGTTTTTTCACCTATTCTCCACAACTATACGGCAGAACAGGGACTCGCAAATGATGTCATTTCGGGTGGATATGCGGATAAAAAAGGAAACCTGTGGTTTGGGACGCATGTCGGCGGAATCAGCAAATACGATGGGAATTCCTTTATCACGTACACGGCCTCCCAGGGATTGCCGAATGCTTCCATTGAAGATATCATCGAAGACCGGGAAGGAAATATGTGGTTCGCGACTTATCAAGGGATTAGCAAATTTGATGGCACTACTTTTTCCACTGTTGGAAATTTCGTTTATGTTTTATGCCTGTTGGAAGACACTGATGGAAATATTTGGATTGGCACGAATGGGAATGGTGTTTTCAAGTATACCGGCAAAGAGATCATTCGGTATTCAAAGGCCGATGGATTACTTGTGAACGGGGCTAATGTCCTGAGACAAGATCAGCATGGTGTGATATGGCTGGGAACAACTTATGGGCTATACAAATATGAGGACAGCAGATTCACAAACTTAACGGATACGAGTACGGAAGTGCAATCCCTTTCGATAGACAAAGATGGCGTTATCTGGGCAGGTACGAGCGAAGGGATTTTGAGATATGACGGCCAATCTCAACCTGCATTTCATATGACAGACCTGGAGTACCCCTTGGTCTATGCAGATCACCGGGGTATTATTTGGGTTGAAACATTTTCAAATGGTTTGGGCTATTTCAATAGCAATTCACCTTCTATGTTCCACAGGTTTGATGGATTCACCTTTGGCGCTGTTCAAGCCATTTTGGAAGATCACTCAGGTAATATTTGGTTTTGCACCAGGGCCAGCGGGGTAGTCAAATATGCAGGACCGGCATTTCAACAACTCACAGACCAAAGTGTCAGGTGTATTATGGAAGATACCAAGGGAAACATTTGGTATGCCGGATATGATGCCTCGCTTTCACGATTCAATGGAGAAGTCGTATCGCAGTTTGGGCCTGATTTTGCCTATTGGTCCTTGCTCCAGGATAAATCAGGAAATATCTGGATGGGAGACGAATTGTTCGGCATAACCAAATTCGACAATACGACATTTACCTTTTATACGGAGTTCAACGGATTGTGTCATGAATTCGTGAGGTGTATGACGCAAGATAGTTCTGGCAATTTATGGATCGGAACACAAGGCGGTCTAAGCAAATTTGATAGCAAGTCATTTACCAATTTTTCCCAAATGCAGGGCCTGTCCGGGAGCGAGGTGTTTGCTCTATTGGAAAGCAAACCGGGTGAATTATATATTGGGACAGACGATGGCCTTAGCATATATAATGGCACTGCCATTTCCAATTATTCCATGAACAAGGGGCCCGGTGGCAATTCGATCAGATCCATCGTCAAGGATAATCATGGCAATATCTGGATGGGTATATATGGAGGTGGACTTTGCCGATTCGATGGCATATCATCTTACGTATACACCACCGAACATGGCCTTCCTGACAATATCATTACCCAGGTAGCTCTCACCAAAGAAGGATACGTCATCGTAGGCACGAACAATGGAGCTGCGCTGCTCACAGGATATCAATCCAGCCCCGATGTTGAGGGCAATAATGAAGATGCCTCTGCCGACGATAGAACGTATCCGGCCCAGAATAATCTGAATAACCGTGAGCTGAAAGACTTCATTCCTGTTTTTGAAATATTTAATATCAGCACCGGTTACCCGATCATGGATGTCAATCGAGGGAATAGCGCCATATTCATTGATAGTAAAGGAATCATCTGGATTGCCTCAGGTTCCAGTAAAAGTGGCTTAATGCGTTTTGATTATGCCTCCATTCATCAAAACGACTCTCCTCCACTAGTCAACTTTTTACGCATTAAAGTAAATGATGAACTCGTCTGCTGGAATAATCTCTTGAAAGATAAAATACCGCGTGAACCACCCACTTCCAAATTTGAACAAGTACCCGTTGATGCTGCTATTACTGAGGAAATCACCACCTATGGTAAGACTTTGAGCGATGCACAACGTGCAGAGATGCGGAAAAAATATACAGGGATTGAATTCAACCGCATCAGTGCATTTTATCCGGTGCCTCAACATCTTCAATTACCTCATCACCTCAATAAAGTCACCATTGATTTTGCCGCTGTGGAACCGGGCAAACCTTTGCTCATGCAATACCAATATAAACTGGAAGGCTATGATAAAAACTGGAGCGCACCGGCCCATATTACTTCAGCCACCTATGGCAACATGCATGAAGGAACCTATCAGTTTTATGTGAAAGCGAGAAGCCCTTCTGGTATTTGGAGTGAACCCATTACATATACGTTTACCGTACTTCCCCCATGGTGGAGAACATGGTGGGCCTATGCATTATACCTGCTCTTGTTTTTCGCGTCGATATACGGTTTTGTTCGTTTTCTCAAAAACCGTTTGCGCCTCCAGCTTCAACTCAGACAAGGACAAGACGAGGCCCTCCGCCTGAAAGAATTAGACACATTCAAAAGCCGCTTATTCACGAACCTCACACATGAATTTCGTACTCCGCTCACAGTCATCCTGGGTATGACGAAGCAATTGGCGGGCGGCAATTGGCAATCTGATGTGAAGGAGAAGGACAGAGGAAGGATTGCAACAAGCCTGAAGATGATTGAAAACAACGGGAGGAATTTATTGCAACTTATCAATCAACTCCTCGATCTCTCAAAGCTGGAAAACAAATCCTTCCGTCTTCAATCAATTCAAAGTGATATCATTCCGTACCTGCGATATGTCAGTGAGTCTTTTCAAAGTTATGCTGAGGACCTTGGGTTGACATTGCGTTTTAGTTCGTCAGTGGAAACCCTCGTGATGGACTTTGATCCAGAACAGGTGAAACAAATATTAACTAACCTGATCTCAAATGCGTTGAAGTTCACTCCGCCGGGTGGGCAGGTCGGCGTCCATATCACCACGACTACAGCGCAATTACAATTGACTGTAACAGATACGGGCATTGGCATTGCTGCAAAAGATTTGCCGTATATCATGGATCGTTTTTACCAGGCAGATAGTAGTACTACTCGTGCTGCAGAAGGTACAGGTATCGGATTGGCGCATACGCAGGAGTTGCTGAAAGTAATGGGAGGAAGTATTGAGGTAGAGAGTGAACTGAGGAAAGGAACAATCGTGACAGTCTGTGTGCCCGTCACTCATCAGCAGGAATTGACGAATATGGCGGAGATCAATGCTCCTTTTAAGTCGTACATCTCATTACCCGCAGCACAATCGAAATCACTCAATGCGCTTGCACCTGATGGGAGACAGGAGACAGAATCTGCAGAAGGCCTTCCTCAGTTACTGATCATTGAAGATAGTCGCGATGTGGTTGAATATCTCAGATCGTGCATTGAGCACAAGTATCAGGTCCAGGTAGCCTTCAATGGGAAAGTCGGAGTGGAGAAGGCGCTGGAACAGATTCCCGATTTTATCATCAGTGACGTCATGATGCCGGAGATGGATGGCTACCAGGTGTGTGATACGTTGAAAAACGATGATCGCACGAGCCATATCCCGGTTATTTTATTGACGGCGAAAGCAGATGCGGCTTCACGGCTCACCGGCTTGCGTCGAGGCGCCGATGCATATATCGCCAAGCCATTCGATCCGGAGGAGTTACACGTGCAGATCTCGATGCTGCTTGAAAACCGCCGGCGCATGGCCGCACATTTTTCAAAGGCTCTGCAAAATGGCAACCTTCTGACGCACAATGATACCACGTTACCAGAAGAGGTTCAGGTCGAAGATGCGTTCATGAAAAAAGTGAATGCCATCATCGAAGTCCATTATTCCGACGAGAATTTTTCACTCCCTGAGCTCTGTTTGAAAATCGGGATGAGCCGCTCACAGCTCTTCCGCAAAATCAAAGCCGTAGCAGATACAAATCCATCGGATATGATCCGGTCTTACCGCCTCAAAAAAGCAAAAGCCCTTTTAGAGAGTGGCGATGTGAGTGTAGCCGAAGCAACATACGATGTAGGATTCAAAGACCCTTCCTATTTCTCCAAATTATTCCAGGAGGAATTCGGAGTGCTGCCCAGCACAATCACAAAGTAGCGAAGGCGCCTCTTGCCTTTTGCCTTCTACCTCCTGCCTTCCTGTGCGTTCTACATTCTACATTCTACATTCAATATTCTGCCTTCTTCCACCTTCTTCTGCATTCTACATTCAATATTCTGCATTCATGCGGTCCCTCTTTCTGCTCTTTTGTCATTCCAAGCTAGCCGAGGAACTGCTCTATGCTCTATGCTCTCTGCTCTCTGCCTCCTGCCTCCTGGCTTCCTGCCTTTTGCAACCAAATTACCCGACTTAGACCCCATTTTACTATTTGTCTTTTGTCACATGCGGCAGCTTTGTAAAGCCTGTTAAGGCATTGCTTTTTTAAAAACTATTCTATTCATCCAAAACATGCAACAGCCATGAAAAAATCACTCATGCCCTACACCAGAACCAGATCGAAGAACATCCCTGTTTCAGGCTACCTGCTCTTCACTGTATTTCTATTTCTCTGCATACCACAGAACAGGCTCCATGCCCAGCAGTCTCTATTGAGCATCCAGGGCATTCTGAAAAAGGCGAACGGCGATGCCGTGGTGGATGGTAACTATGACCTGACCTTTAAACTGTATACTGCAGAGACAGGAGGTACACCCATCTGGACAGAAAATCAAATGGATGTGGAAGTCACCAGTGGTATTTATAGTACAGTACTCGGGAATTCCGATACACTCGATGTTCCTTTCAATCAGCCGTATTACCTGGGTATCACTGTAGGTTCAGGTGTTAATGAAATGACTCCACGGATTCAACTGACTTCAGCTCCTTATGCGCTTTCACTGATTGGTATTAATAATAAGTTCCCCAGCACCGGACAAGTGATCGCAGATAGCATCGATGTCAACGGAAATGTGCTCACTCAAAGTGGCGCACCCGGTACGAACGGATCGAATCGAAATGGATATGGTTTTCTGGGAGATAAGGATAGTGGTTTGTATTCTACTGCCGCTGGCGAAGTGTCTTTATATGTCAATAACGCTGAGATCGTAGAGGTAAAACCTGCATTGGTGGATATAAAAACCGACGCCACCGTTGATAATCTTAAACTTAAAGCAGAGGGGAAAATAAGTTATAATGGACAGAATGACTGGAGGCTGGTAGAGGTTGATTATATGGAATCCAGTGCTGAAGATTGGAAAGTGTACAATCCACTTCCTGGAGGACCACCGAGTGGTGGTGTCGGGACTGCATGGAAGAATGGTACCGGAACTGCAGCTACAGTGACCTCATTTACAGATGATTTTGCAGGAAAAGCCATGATGCCAACGGCACAAGGGCAGGTCTTCAAGAAACAATTTACGCTCCCCGGAAGCAATGTGGCAGGGACCTATACACATGTAAAAGTGGTATTCAACTACTATTTTCTCAACTCCTGGGACGGAAATGATGCTGACCTCGGCTGGGCTGCATTGAGTAAAACTGAAAACTGCACTGAACTCAGCGTGGGCTGGGTTTCAGGCCACACGTTTTATGCAAGTGCCGGACATAATCTGGGAAGCGGAAATGCCGGAGAAGGGACATTTGGTCCGGCTGCCAATTTTGTAACTGGTAGCGCACAAGCGCCTGGACAGTGGTCTGATCAATGGAGGACAGAACAAATGGTTGCCAGGTATCCTTCCGGTGCGGGCAACACAAATTTCTGGGTGATCTTTGGACATGCCGCCAATGAACTGGTTGATGCTGAAAACTTTGCTGTTGGCATGATCGAAATCTGGGTGAAATAACCCCGCATGTATCTACATTTTTTCACAACAAAAAAATCCGATCATGCGAAACACTTATTTCCTTCCAATATGGTTGTTGATGTGTTTGATCTCTGGTGTTCCATTGATAGCACAAAACAACTCATGCGGACCTGAAGAGGTCATTGACACCAGTGACTTTGAAGGCACAGCGTTCTTCAACTATGGCAGCAGGTCAAAGTCAAGGTCGAATACGTATAAGACAACCGTAGCCGCGGGCCAGAATTTTACCGGCTTTATGGAAGATGCTCAGCACAATACATCGCTGGGTTTTTACTCCCGCTTCTTTTTGCCACCTTTTGCATTAGACGTAAGTGCGACACAAGGAGAACTTCTTGATCGCATTCAGCTGACCTGGGAAGTCGATCCGCTTGGACCCTCAGCAAGCGATGGATTCAACATCTACCGCAACGGCATTTTCCTCGCTACTGTCGGTGCCAATATCCGCAGCTATAATGATTTCAATGTCATTGCAGGAGAGCCATACACTTATACAGTCCGCGGCCTGAATATTTTTGGTGAAGGGACACCTGGTACTGCCCTCGGATTCCAGATACCCAATGGTACTGTCACCGGGTGGATCGCAACCCTCAATGGATCGCCAGTGCCTAATGCATCTGTGACGTTGACACCGATGCAGGGCTTCTCATTGCGGTTTGAGGATAGTGACGGTGCGTTGGCTATTGCCGATTCACTAAATCCATTTCTTCCTGCCATGGATGAAGACTGGACAATTGCTTTCTGGATTAAAACAGATACGGCTGGCTCCAATAGTGGCAAGCTGATCGGTATGCCTGGCCTGGTGATTCGCTCGCGGCCCAGCACGAATGGCAACGAAGGGATAGCGGTGGCCACGACACCTGGCGGAACTGCATTTCTTGTAGCCAATTTTCCAAGCAATCCAAATGGCTGGCATCATGTGGCGCTCTCCTACGATAAAAACGGCAATAAAGGTCGCCTGTACTTCGATGGTGTTCTCATGCGCGTATCCCCGATGAATCCGGTTATTTCTCCCGATGAAATCAACTTCGGTGAGCGCATCGCTGCCGGCCTCTGGGAAGGGCGTATCGATGAACTGCGAATCTATCACCGACAGCTCGATGAACTTGATTTTGATATGGTCATGGAAGGCACGGCTTCTTCAACCACTCCCTATCTGACCCATTACTGGAAGATGGACGAGGAACTCGGTGAGAAGTCGTATGATATTGTTAAGCGCCATCAACTCTATTTCTGCGGTGCGGAATTTGATCCTGATCGGCCTCCTGTCCATACAGCAGGCATCACCAATGAAGATGGATTCTACATGATTGAATCTGCGAGCTATGGTACCGGAACCACGTTCCTTGCAACGCCGAATAAGAATTTCTACATGCATCGTGCGCTGAATTTCGAAAAGTCAGAGTCTGATTTTGCCACCCTGCCTGATTTTCCATTGACCCCCAAAGCAACGATTGAAGTCTGGGTTAACAGCGCTGGTCCCAGCGGTACTCAGGGTATCCTCATCAAAAACCTGGGTAATGCAACATTTAAGGTGGAGCTCGAGGAAAACGGGCTTGACAATGATATCAATGTGCACCTGAATGGGGTTACACATACCTATGGGTTATTGGGCAGCGGATATAAACACCTGGCTTTTACCTGGGATAGTACCACGAATACCATCAAAGGATATAAAAATGGAGTGCTGCTCAATTCATTTTCCTATCCGGCAGTCACTGGCCAATGGTCTGGTCATGGGGCATGGGTTTTTGGATACTCCGGTAATTTCGCAAATACATTTGATGGATTGATTGATGAAATTGCGTTCTATGATACGACACTGAGTGTAGCCAGAATACAAAGCCATTTCCAAAACGAAAGGGATATGCAAGAACGTGGGTTGCGCGTGTACTTTCCATTGGATGAAGGCAGTGGCACGAAGCTCAGCAATGTGGGATCCTTACTACTCGACGGCGGAACCAGCCATGGCGCATCATGGTCTGCGTTAGCTGCTCTCCAGGTCATAGAGCCGCATATCTTTTCACCAACAACGCGCCAGGTCACTCTCAACCCGAGCGTAACATCCGTAGACCAGGTGGATTTCACAGATCGATCTACCATTGCAGTATCGGGGTACGTCCGGTATCAAAACACAGATTGCTTTGCGGGTAATGTGGAGATATTGATCAATGGTGAATCTTTAAGCCCTCAAATCCTGACAGATTCTACTGGGAAGTTTCTCATTGACGTTGATCCTGGAGCTACAGCTACACTGACTCCAAAGTATGGAGATCATGTGTTTGTTCCGGCCTCCTGGGATATCACCAATGTGAGTAGCCCTATCGCAGGTATTCTGTTCAATGATATCACAACGCACAAAATCACTGGTCGCGTTGCCGGGGGTGATTGCCAGGTATCAATCACCCTGGCTCCAACAGAATGCAGAGTAAAGGTGTCTTCGCTCGATGGATGTTATGTGGATATAGCTGAAATCGGACCAGACGGTCTTTACAGTTTTCTAAATCTGCCTCCGCTTGAAAAGTTCTCGGTTGCTGTAATAGAACATTCTGATCCGGCTATCGAAACGTTCTTCAACACATTGGGAGGATCGATTGTGAATATCTCACAACAGGATACGGTTCTCCTGTTTATCTACAAAGCGCAACCAGAAATCATATTGAATAATATCCAGGACCTGTATGCCCCTGGTTGCCCTATTATTGTGTTGGATCAGTTTACTGATGAAACTATAGAGATTCGGCTCAAGGAGCAGTATCAAGGCGGAGCATGCTTCATCGACTCGGCCAGTTTTCATATTATTAATGGCTTTGGAGATGTCGTCGTTGATACAGCAATGGGGGGCGGTACATTATGGTATGAGTTTGAAGTTGGTGAACCCAATCCTACACCACCATATTTGAAAACACTGCAAATCATCAGCACCACATTGGATGAGAATGAAAGTGATTATGTCGTACAGGGCGTGGTGACGGGGTCACGGGCCAAGGACCAGCTCTTTACCACAACACTTCCCGAGACCCCTATTCTGATCCTCAGGGATCCACCTGGCGATGGAAGCTATGCCTACCTGGAAAAAAATGAGAAAGTCTGCCAGAAAATCACGTTCTCCAAGGAAGTCATCGTGGAAGCGGGCTTTACAGGTGTGCTTGATCTCGGGCCGGATGTAGATATCAGTCTTTCTTTCGGTCCGGATATCGAGTTCGAATCACAAGTTGGACCGAGCACTACCCAGACAACAACCATTGCGAACGCAGACGAAAGTGCCATTGAGGTTTGTAATAGTTTTAGTGAAAGGATTTCCACCAGTGATGATGACTTAATTGTCGGAAGTAACCAGGGAGGAGATGTTTATGTCGGTGGCGGGTTGAATATCGAATTCGGATTTGTGAGCATTATCGAGTTTGACTACGACTCTTGTAAAGTAGATGAGTCGCTCAATGCGATGGTAGTACCTGGTAACTATGCCACGACCTTTATGTACTCGGAATGGGGCATCAAGAACAATGTCCTCGTTTATCTTAACAACCTGCTGGACATTTCTACGGACGACTCCCAGGATTCTATCTACGAGGAATCCATCGATCGATGGAATAAGATGCTTACAGACAATGCGGCCCAAAAGGATTCAGCGACGTTCTTGCGGAACATCTCATTTGATGCAGGCGCGGTTTATGAATATTCGGAAACCAGTGATACTGCGATTACAAGCAGCTTAGCCTCATCCACCAGTATCAGAGTAGACTTCGATTTCTTTGCATTGTTTTATGGCCTTGGAGTTGGAGGAGGCATCATCCTTACCACCAATGTTGAAGATATCAAAGGTGAAACACAGGAGGGTACTACTGAAAATGGGATTACAACCGGGTACGTGCTCAGCGATGATGACGTACTGGATGCGTTCACCATCGATGTGGGAATGGATAAAGTGTATAAGACACCGGTATTTAATACAAAGGCCGGTCAGTCTTCATGTCCGTGGGAATATCCAACCGCAAAACGTGAAGGTGTCTTACTGACACCAACAAATGGAGCTGAGAAAATAAATATTCCATCTCATGAGCCCGCCGCTTTCACGTTTATTATGGGTAATGTGAGTGCGACAAACGAAACCTGGACGTATGCCTTCACAGCAGGCCCGGAAAGTAACCCGCATGGAGCTGAGATTTTTTGCAATGGTGCACCAATGAATCAGATCCAATGGTACGCCATTCCATGGGGAACATCTATCCCGGTGACTGTTACTGTAGAACGAGGCCCTATTGAATATGACTATGATAGCCTGGAAATCGTCCTCTACTCAGCTTGTGAAGATCAGCGTGCAAATGATCTGGGCATCTTACCTGATACGGCTAAGAATTTATATTCTGCAGTGTATATCAGCGCCCATTTCATTCGCCCCTGTAGTGAAGTGGACATCCACCAACCTCAACAAGATTGGGTCTTATTCCCGGATCCTTTGACAAGCGGTCCAGATGACGAAATGCGCATCACAGTCTCTGGCTATGATACGTCGAATACCGATTTCCTGCTCATTCGTGTGCAATACCGTGAGTCTAACGGTGATGGCGCCTGGCTCCCAATCGGTGAAATCTCGGAGAGATATAATCCGAATTCCGAAGACACAGAAGCAGGAGATTCCTTGTTGACCCCCACCTTTACGCAGTTCTATTGGGACACTGATGGCTTGAAAGATGGCCTTTATGAAATTCGCGCAGTCACAGTATGCGAAGGAGATTCAGACGACATGCCTGGCCAGTCTGATGTGATAAAAGGTCGCATAGACCGTGAAGCTCCGAGCCTGGTTGGATTCCCTCAGCCATCTGATCATGTGCTTCATGCAGGCGACGAGATCTCCTTCACGTTCAACCAGGAAATTGAATGTCATGATTTTCTGCAGAATCCGCTGAATGCAAAGCTGTACCGGACATCGAATGGATCACAAGTGAGTGAAGTCGCCCATTGTGTAGGCAACAAGATTGTCATTGTTCCGACGGGTCAGACTTCATTGCTGGAGAATGAAACTTTGCGAGCGGTGGTTTATAACGTCAAAGACCTGACCGGAAATAAACTCGATTCTGCAGTCTGGCTGTTCCACGTAGATCGCAACGAACTTAACTGGCTTACTGACAGTGTCGGGATCACCAAGTATGAAGATGAGATCAAATCAGTCACGGTGAAAATTCACAACCGCGGTGGTTATCCGGTGCCATTCACGATCGAGGATGTTCCCGATTGGATACATGTCTCTCCGGATGCAGGCACATTGGTTGCAAATGAAATCCGTGAACTGGAATTCACCGCAGAGGATACACTCGATCTCGGATGGTTTTCGGATGTGATCACGCTGCGCACAGTAACAGACCAGAATTCATTCTTCATGGGCGGTGATGAAGCATTGCCATTTGCTGTACGCAACATCTGCAGACCGCCTGACTGGGAAGTGAACCCTGCGCTATACCAGATCACGATGACGATGATTATGCGACTTAGGATTAATAATGTCTTTTCTTCCGACCCGGAAGATCAGGTTGGCATCTTCATCGGTGGTCAATTGCGCGGTACAGCCAAGCTCACATATGTGCCATCCACAAATACCTGGATTGCATTTGTGACTGTATATGGAAACTCAAGCGACATCGGCAAACCGTTGGTTTACGAGATATTCGATGCTTCGGCTTGTCTTCGCTATCCGGGTTCCTTTTCAGGTACTCCAGCCACCTTCGCGACAAATGCAACACATGGCTCTCCGACTTCACCAAGAGTCCTGGACAACAATGGCCTCCTGCTGCATGATATCCCGGTGAAGACAGGATGGAACTGGATTTCATTCAACCTGGGATTTCCTGATCCGGCGATCAGTACGGTGTTGAATAATTTTCCTAATGCATCAGGCGACCTGATCAAGGATCAGATAAAGTTCAGCACGAACACCAATAATATCTGGTCCGGTAGTTTAACTAGCATCTCGCATAAGTCATTGTACATGTACCAGGCAGCGCAGCCCAAAACCATAAAAATTACGGGTAATGCGCTCACACCTCCTTCAGAGTCAATTGTTATCGTGTCGGGCTGGAACTGGATCGGCTATATTCCTTCTTACAAGCTTCCTGTCAATGCGGCTCTGGTAAACATCAACTCAACTACCGGCGACGTCATCAAAAGCCAGTCAGCATTTGCACAGTATGTCAACAGCACTGTGAAATGGGTGGGAAATCTTACCCATTTGGAGGCCCCCAACGGTTATTTACTCCGGAGTGCCAATGCAGCGGTACTTAAATATCCTGTGCAGAGTCTTACGGACAGTGATCCACCTCCGACACGGAGCGAAAAATCAACGCTATGGAATGTTGATGCCACATTGTATGAGCATAGCATGACACTAATTGGTGCTTTCGAATATGCTGAAACAAATGCAACGACTGCAGGTATGGAGCTGGGTGCTTTTGTAGGAGATGAATTGCGCGGAGCAGGAGAAGCCATCTATGTTGAACACCTTGACAGCTACATGTTCTTCCTGACTTGTTTTGCGAATACAAGTGGTGAGCAACTACATTTCAAATTGTATGATGCGACAACGGGTGAGGTTCAATTGTTGAAGGAGAAAATGACATTCATCCCTCACCAGCATCAGGGAAGCATTGAAATTCCTGTGCCATTTAGTTTGAAGACTACAGGCATTGGTGATGTTTACAGTGAGTTATCATTCAACGTGCAACCGAATCCATTCCGTGATGAAACAGTATGCCGCATAGAATTACCCGATGCGCAGCTTGTGCATTTAATCATTACGGATACGGAAGGAAAGCAATTGTACTACACGCAACTTCAGGCCAATGCCGGCATGAATTTGCTTACCTGGAAAGGATGCTCAACATCTGGTACTCCTTTGAGCAATGGGATTTACTTTATCCGTTTGGAAACCGAACAAGGTGTCCTCACGAAAAAAGTCATGCTGCAACGATAGCAGTCTGTCGCAAAAACGATTAGAATGGTTTTTAAAAGGCCGGTCCTGGTTTATCTGGGGCCGGCTTTAAACCAGCTAAAAAAATACCAGCTATGCATAAACATATTTATCACGGACTATTCAAAAAATCATAGTCAACTAAAAATCTCCAAAAATGAAAATCATATGCTTCATATTAATTGGGCTGCTGAACTTGCATATCACCGCTGCCCAAAATGTAGGGATTGGCACTGCCACTCCGACTGCAAAACTGCATGTCAATGGTTCATTTATGATTACAGATGGCACAGAAGGTGCCGGGAAGGTTCTGATTAGTGACGCTGCAGGAAAGGGCAGTTGGCAAACATTTATTCCAACCGATCCAACTTCAGGAGATAATTATCCGGCTGTATCGATCGGCTGTGCTTCATGGATGACAAAAAATCTGAATGTCAGCACGTATCGAAATGGCGACCCGATACCCAAAGTGACCAACTCCGCGACATGGGCTGCGCTCACGACCGGTGCGTATTGTTATTTTAACAATGATTCTACGACGTATGCGGCTGTGTATGGCAAGTTATATAACTGTTACGCAGTCAATGATCCAAGGGGCCTGGCCCCTGAGGGCTGGCATATCCCAAGTGACTTTGAATGGACAACCCTGGAGAATACGCTCGGTGGAAGTGACTTTGCCGGTGGTCCCATGAAAGCAATGGGTACCGCAAATTGGGATGCCCCAAATTTAGGAGCTACCAATCTTTGCAATTTCACTGGCCAGCCTGGCGGCTATCGTGGAGTACAAGGCGGCTTTAATGTCGAAGGTGAATTTGGTTACTGGTGGAGTTGCACGATGGCATCAACTGACATTGCCTGGAGCCGAAGCCTGAATACGGAAGATACCTTCGTTCTCGCAATAGGTGCTGATTGGAATAACGGATATTCAGTACGATGCGTCAAGGATTAGGAATTCTGCATTGCTTCAATGTCTTCATAATCGATTGTTGATTTTTCACGCAACTCCGAATAAAGTTGAATAGCATCCACCGGTTACATTGGCATACGCTGATGTAACTGGTGGAAGGAGTTGTTTTGTATTAGATCCTCAAAATGGTTGTATTCAACTCTCCGCTCGTATGACTCGGTCGGTCTGGCTTCAGGGTTGGTGGTACACCGGCAAACAACCACACATTTCATTTGGTGGTTAATGATATTGAACCCCTGCCTAAAGGACCGGCATGCAGGCCTTCTGGGTTTGCGAACAAATTTTAACTGCAGGTGCAGCAGCTTTCTATTTATTTATCCTAGGGTCTTGCTCGTTGCGATCGTGTGTGAAACCGTTTCGCATACAATTACTTTATCATCCCATGCTCAATCGCATACACCGCCAGTTGTACCGGACTACTGAAGTTGAGTTTCTTCATGATATTCTTCTTGTGTGTGTACACCGTGTGCGTACTTAGGTTTAGTTGATGTGCGATCTCTTTTGCAATTAAACCCTGTGCAGTAAGGATGACGATTTCTCGTTCGCGAGGTGTCAGTGAAGTTGGAGCACAATTGTCAGTCTCGCTTCCGAATGACTTTTCCAGTAAATAATCCAACACCTTACTACAGAAAAACTTCCCACCAGTCCGTGCAGCTTCGATGCCATCTAGAATCTCAGTTTCATCGCATTCCTTGGTGATAAAGCATGTCACACCGGATTGAAGGACTTCATAGATGCGTTGCTTTTGTTCATCGGCAGTAATGACAAGTAGTCCGACAGCAGGAGCGATGTCACGCACTTTCACAACCGTACGCGGAGTAAAATGACGTGGCTGATTGTAATCCATGATTAGGACATCAGGTGGATCATTCGACAAATGCATGAGAAGTGACCGCTCATCGTCCAATTCCGCAGATATCATATACTCTGGCTTCTGACTTTCGACAACCTGCCGTAGCCCTTTGCGCATCAGGAACTGCGTATCTGCGATGCTGATTTTAAGTCTGTCCATGTGTCTTGAGATTGGGGTTGCAAAGATAGCAGGATGGGAAGAAGGTGTATTGTGGATGGTTTAGGGGTTTAAGGGTTTAGGGTGGACAGTTTAGTGGAAAAACCTTGCCAAAAAGAGACATGCCCCACACAATTTACTGCATGAGGCATGTCTTGCAACATCATTTCAGGTTGGTTCTAACATGTTGCAACTCGGAGAAAAACTACAAAAATTGTTCCACAAAGCGTTAAATGTTTGTCCGCGAAGAGCGTTTACCCGAATCTCGCAGAGGGCGGGCGAAAATCACGCGAAAAAGAAAAGCGAAAAGGGCGTATTGTCGTATGTTCTGCCTAAATGGGTTCCTATTTGAGAATTGAGGGTGTTTGACATAATTCAAATGGGGTAAAGTTTATCCACTCGCACGGACGCTCGAAGGTCGTGCCGACCCTTCGAGGTCAGCCCTCCCTCTTTTAGAGGTAAAAAGCAATCTATCATTCACCCGAATCAATCATCGAAAATTGGGTAGTGCATCACTTTAATAGATTTTGTATCAATTTCTTCGCGTCCTTTGCGCCTTAGCGTGAGACGGCCCTGCTTGAACTGATGTACAACAGAAAATTGACAATCGATAATCGAGAATGGAATTTCTCCTATCTTCCGCTCCCTTGAAATCCAAAGATGCTTTGAGTACCAACGACCGATATAGCGCACGTGGCGTTTCTGCCACAAAAGATGAGGTCCATAAGGCGACAAGTAAACTTGATAAAGGCCTCTATCCGAAGACGTTCTGCAAAATTCTCCCTGATATCGCCGCTCATGATGCCGCCTGGTGCAATATTCTTCATGCAGATACGGCCGGTACAAAATCCGCACTCGCATATCTCTATTGGCGGGAAACCGGTGACCTATCTGTATGGAAAGGCATTGCTCAGGATGCTATTGTGATGAACATGGACGATATGGCCTGTGTAGGATGTACAGAACATTTCATGCTTTCGAATACGATCGCCAGAAATCGCCATGTGATACCGGGTGAAGTGATTCAGGCCATCATCGAGGGTACGATCGAATTCTGCGACAAAATGTCTTCTTTCCAGATCGATATTCACCATGCCGGTGGTGAGACAGCCGATGTCGGTGATATTGTACGCACAATCGATGTCGGATTCACTGCATTCAGCCGGATGCGTCGTGATGAGCTCGTGACGAATAAAATCAGGCAAGGTGATGTGATCGTAGGTCTTGCATCGTATGGCCAAAGCAGTTATGAATCAGAATACAATAGCGGGATTGGCAGCAATGGGCTCACATCTGCACGTCATGATGTATTGCACAAGCAATACGCAGAGCGCTATCCTGAATCATATAGTGAGCATACAAATCAGGAGTACGTGTATTCTGGATCTAAAAGCCTTACTGATAAAATTGACATCGCAGGTCAACAATTGGAAATCGGCAAATTGTTGTTATCTCCTACACGTACATATCTGCCAGTGCTTCGTACAGTTCTGCGTGAGTTGCATCAGGAGATCCATGGGATTATCCACAATACTGGAAGTGGACAAACGAAAGTGCGCCGCTTTCTACGCGACGATGCACGCGTGATCAAGGACAACCTGCCAGAGTTGCCTCCAGTCTTCTCGCTGATTCAAAGCGAATCAGGAACTTCATGGGAGGAAATGTACCAGGTGTTTAATATGGGTTGTAGAATGGAACTCTATGTTCCTTCTCAAATTGCACACGAAGTCATCGCAATGGCGAATGCATATCACATTGATGCCTGGGTCATCGGTAGAGTAGAAAGAGCTGACGCTGCAACTGTGACACTTGAAACAAAGTATGGCTCATTGCATTACGCATAATGTGATCCACTCTTATTCCACCCGCACCTGACTAAAAAGTCAATCACAGAAACTCTGAGCAAAATGTTAGTTCGCACCATTGACCCTCTCTTCTTCAAAAGAGAGGGGAAGCCCGCCCGTATCGAACGAACGTTCGGGCGGGGGGTGAGTCCTTTAAGACAAGCGAAATAACATTTTACAAAACTCGACCTAATCCTGCAAAAGGTCAACACCCTAGGTATCTCACACAAAGCCAATATAATTGTGTGGCGTCAATGTTTTAAGTTCTTTCTTCACTTCTTCCGAGAGGCTAAGTCCATCGATAAAATTCCATAGTGCCTCCTTAGTGATTTTCCCCGCACCGCGCGTAAGTCCTTTGAGTAATTCATATGGTTCAGGAATACCCTCGCGACGTAGAATGGTTTGGATGGCTTCGGCAAGTACAATCCACTGTTCATCCAGATCATTCGACAATTTTACATTGTTCAATGTGATCTTGTCAAATCCTTTTTGCAGGGAGGTCAGTGCAATCATCGTGTGAGCAAAAGGAACCCCGATATTCCGGAGGACAGTGCTGTCTGTAAGATCGCGTTGAAGTCGCGATATCGGT
>JANNQA010000034.1:0-3362 GCA_031400515.1 Bacteroidota bacterium | reverse complement strand
AGGGTAGTGACCTGATAGCCTTCCATGGCGGCCTGCAAGGCACAGATCGGATCGATTTCAGTCACAATCACACGACAACCTGCTGAACGCAATGATGCAGCTGAGCCTTTGCCTACATCTCCATATCCTGCTACTACGGCAACTTTACCAGCCATCATCAGATCCGTTGCACGGCGAATCGCATCAACACACGATTCACGGCAACCATATTTGTTATCAAACTTTGACTTAGTGACAGAGTCATTCACATTGATAGCAGGCATCGGTAATGTGCCATTCACCTCACGTTCATAAAGTCTGTGTACCCCAGTGGTTGTTTCTTCTGTAATGCCACGGATACCATCGATCAGTTCAGGATACTTATCAAGGACAATATTTGTGAGGTCACCACCATCATCGAGGATCATATTCAATGGCTGATCATCGGTGAATGCAAAGAGGGTTTGTTCGATACACCAATCATACTCTTCCAATGTTTCACCTTTCCATGCAAACACAGGAATGTCACGTGCTGCAATTGCTGCTGCTGCATGATCCTGAGTAGAGAAGATATTGCACGATGACCATGAGACTTCCGCGCCAAGCTCAATCAGGGTCTCGATAAGTACAGCGGTCTGAATTGTCATGTGCAGACAGCCACAGATACGAGCACCGGCCAGGGGTTTTGATTCACCATACTCAGCCCGTAGAGCCATCAGTCCCGGCATTTCTGCCTCAGCAAGTTCGATTTCAAGACGTCCCCATTCAGCCAGGGTGATATCACGGACTTTGTATTTCAGTTTTTCAGCGATAGCCTGCATTATTCTTTGTTTTTGGAATGATTAGAATACTTTTGAATTTCGGCGCGAAGGTAATAAGATAGTTTATAACGTGTATGGTTTAATGTTTAGGGGTGTTTAAATGTTTAATGGTTTAAATGTTTAACGTTTAAGCGTTTAGGGTTCCATGATCGTAGCGGCGGACCTGTGTGTCCGCCAGCTATAAAACGGCGGACCTGTGTGTCCGCCAGCTATAAAACATAATCACCATTCCGCCATTCCGCCGTTCCGCCGTTCCGCCGTTCCGCCATTCCGCCGTTCCGCCATTCCGCCGTTCCGCCATTCCGCCATTCTGCCATTCTGCCCTTCTGCCTTCAATTAAACAGATTATCCAGATTCGCAGCGATACCAATGCGTACTGCAAAATCCTGATACTTGAAGTCTTGCCAGGCTGTCACAAACTCAAGACGAAAGACACGGAAAATATAGTTTAGACCATAACCGAGTTCGAAATAATGATCACTGGATTGAGTTTCAAGAACATTGAGAAAGACATTCTCCTTGATGCCCGCAAGCCGTACTTCAAAAATCTGAGTGGCAAGTAACTTTCTGAACTGATAATTCGAAAACACCGTGAGGTATTCGTTTTGTGTACTCAGCGCATAGTAATCAAGCATGCGGAATGATTTTGCCGGATCAAGTGTAGCAAAGGGTGTGAGGTTTCCTGCAAAATGTCTGAATTGAGGAAAGTACATTGTTTTATCCCCAAAGAATGTGCCACCAGTGACGTTGAAATTCAGCAATCCGCCCCCGGCAAAGCCAATGGTATGCTTAATGCCCGCTTCTACCAGATGGAATTCAACATCTGAATCAAATAATCCAGGAACTGCCGCGCGATACAGCAATGAAAGTTCAGGTGATGAATTGTCAACAACAGATTTCCTGCCATTGCGAATAGAGTATTTCAGCCACGGTGAAGCCGTAAGTTCAATGTCGACTATTGCAGAGCGATGGGTTGGAAAATAGGTGGTATCGATTTCCTGATTCACAGGAATGTTCGAACTGTAAGTTCTCTTCTTGCTATCAAATACAGTGAAGTCACTATGATTGGTCAGTTGCATGTTTCGCGCCCATTCACCTGATACAGCGGCTTTATATTTCCGGCCGAAGCTTTTTTGCAATCCAAGTAGCACATAGTCCTTTTCATAGATCTTCATATAGTTTCTTTCAAATAGCAAACTCATGAAGTTATTTACGAGCGGATGGATTGGATTATCCGGATTGAGTTGGAATGGATATCTCCCGCCTTCAGCAACGATGCCCCATTGATGCTCCGACCGACCTCCTCCAAGTCGTGACAACAAGCGATAGTCCCATGCTTCACGGGCAAAGGCGTATCGGATATTTGGTGCTAAAGACCAGGTCAGCTTAGGTTTTGTAGATGAATAGAACCGCACACCCCATTCAACATGATAACCATCCACGGTGTTAAAACCAATACCGCCCAGGAGTGGATCAAGAGCAAATCTGGTGCCCTCGGATATTTTATACGAACCGCCATAGATCAAGTCTCGGAGTTGAAATTTTGATTTCGATTTTACGACGACACCGGATTGCGAACCCACAGTGAACTCTACAGAATCTCTTTCGGTACTATCCGCAACAGCATTGACGCGCGCGAGACTGTCCTGTACCCGATACCCTTTCACTTCAAACCCGGTCAGAGGAATAGGCCGTATCACCGTCCAGTATATTGAGTCTCGCTTGTATGCCAGAGAGTCCACAGAATGCGTCTGCACTTCGACGACTCCTTGAAGAGTATCCTGCCCCCATTCCTTTTGTTCCTCTTGTTCGTATTCCTTCAGGAGTTTTCTTAATTGCTTTCTACTGACTTCCTCACCTGAAGCAAGTTGTTCAATCGTGCCTCCATTCTGCTGGTTGAATGATTGATCTGCTGCGCGTGCTTCTTCCGGTTCTATCCTGTCGTCAATGACTTCAGGTACGAAGGTGAGATCGGGGTTGAGTGTAATGAGATAGTTGCTGATGTTTGCGAAGTATTGAAATTCAAATTTAAACCCAAAAAACGCTCCAGTGACATGAAAGATCTGATTTAGTGGCAACCAGACATTTTCTTCCACCGGTTGATAGATCTGCTGAATATTGAATTTTACACCCCAGATATAGGTATCGAGATTGAGACTATGAATACTCCAATGCTGATCGACAATATAGATCATCCCTTCGAAGACATTATCTCCTCTACTGCGTGGCGTAACCCGAATCTTATTGATAGTATGACCCTGGTCACTGAATTCTCCCAGGTATTCGAATTGATAGTAAGCAAATGCACGCGGCGAAAGCGGAGATACTGACCCGTTTACTTCAGGTTCATAAAAACTACTTTGGACAAAGCCAATAGGATCCGTGTTCATATCATCACCTACAGTACGGACAGAGATGACTTTTTCTGAATATTGATTTGGTCGTTTGTATGTGACCTCACTCACGGATTCTGTGGTAAATGCTGTTGAAGTATCGATCCCTTCCTTTTCCAACTCACGTTCGATAGCCTTACGAAACAATCCAGGTACTCCTTTGAGCCTA
>JANNQA010000001.1:0-63130 GCA_031400515.1 Bacteroidota bacterium | reverse complement strand
TCTACCGTACGTGGGATAGGATAGCCGATGGTGAGCAAAACCGGATACTGCAACAAGCACGCTTGTACAAGGAAAAACTCGAAGAGTTATGACCGCGAGATAACAACTGACGGATCTTCGCTTTGTAGAGATACGGCCCTGCGGCTGTTGATCGGTAAAGTCTTTTGTCCGCCTAATTCCAAAGACTGCCGAATTTGAGACAATAGACCTTGAATTCATGTTATGTGGGCCCTGCAGGACTTGAACCTGCGACCCGCGGATTATGAGTCCGCTGCTCTAACCAACTGAGCTATGGGCCCGAAAGCCGGCAAAGTTAATGATGTGAATTAAATGGGGAACATGAATGTCGCTAACGAAGCGTTGATGCTTTGCATGACTAAGTCGCCTCAGCCGCCAGACGCCTGCCAAAGGCAGGTAAACTCGTAGAGCCTGACCGCCCCAAGCGGGGTCCTTTGGACGTTTCGAGGTCAAGCTATCCCGCGAACTCAAAAGTTTGTCAGATTGCCAGTATGCGATGGCGAAACGCCTCGATCGCCAATTCAAAACCTTGTGCCAGTTCCGGGTCACGAATTCCTGTCTGGGGATTGAAATTTGCTTTAAACGCTGGCAAAGAGAAAGTAGACACCACTTCTCCCCCATTAAACGGAAATCTCGCCTTTGCAATAGCCATCACAGATGCACCTCCCCGCGAGCCCGGAGAGGTGGACAAAAGCAACGCTGGCTTTCCTGCCCAGACTTGCCCCTCCAGTCGTGATAACCAGTCAAGCGCATTCTTAAATGCGGCAGAATACGAGCCATTATGTTCTGCAAATGAAATGATCAGCCCGTCCTGTTGTTGGATCAGTGCTTTTAATTGAAACGCGCTAGCCGGGGCCCCTTCCTCTTTTTCTATGTCAACACTATACAGCGGCATCACAAAGTCATTGAGATCAATCACGGTCGCATCAAATTCGTTCAGCAGTCCGGCAGTATAACGTGCAAACTGCTTGTTGATAGAAGTCCGACTTGTACTTGCACCAAATGCGAGAATACGTTTTTTCATGCCACACAAAGATTGGGTATTCATATCGAATGAATAATATTCTGATTACAACCCTTACATTTATTCGATGAAAGGCTTTCGAAATATTCTTTTCGATTTCGGGAATGTCATCATCGATATCGACATTCCACGTGCAAAGACGGCATTGGAATCTCTTATGCGCCCTGATTTGTCTCTGAAGGCAGTAGAGCAACATCTCACAGGTCTTATTCACCAATATGAAACAGGATCGATAGACACAGACACTTTTGTCAAAGGTATCATGGACAATGCAAGGCCTCATGTTCAGAAAAGTGAAGTGATCGATGCATGGAACAGTATGTTGACAGGGATTCCATCTTATCGTTTTGGAATGCTCGAAGCGCTTAAAGTAAACTTTACACTCCTCATGCTGAGCAATACGAATTCACTTCACTTGAGTTGGATACTCAGTCACCTGAAAGATATCCATGGTGTTTCTGATTTTGAGAAAAGATACTTTCATAGCATCTACTATTCCCATCAAATCGGGTTTCGAAAACCACAGGCGGAAGCATTCCGTTATGTAATCGAAGACTCATTCATCACTCCATCCAATACGCTGTTCATCGATGACGTCGAGGAGAATATCCTCACTGCAAAACGGCTTGGCTTTAAGACAAGGTTGTTTCATCCTGACGAAGAGATTGCAGAGGTGTTGAAAGAGTTTGGATTCTACTAATAAGCCGGTTAGAATTCCACTCCTGAAAAGGCTGACAATGGATTCAACCACGACATTTTGTGACACGTTAGATTCAACCACTACACCAATGACAGGAAGAACGACCCTTAATGAAGCCCTTACAAAATTGCAGCGCTTCTGTGCATCACGAGACCGATGCCATAGTGAGGTCCGTACCAAGCTGATCAGTCTAAAGGTATATGGCGATGATCTCGAAGAAATCATCAGTCAATTGATTACAGATGGATTTCTGAATGAAGAACGTTTTGCTAAAAGCTATGCGCGCGGAAAATTTCGTATCAGCCGATGGGGTCGCACTAAAATCCTCTATGGCTTACGAAGCAAGAAGGTCGCAGATTACTGTATCCAAAAAGGCCTCCAGGAAATTGATGAAGAAGAATACATTGCCGTACTCGATGATCTGATCGGCAAAAAACTCAAAGGTGAGTCTTCGTTTGAGGCAAAGCGAAAAGTCGTCGCCTCACTTCAGGGTAAAGGGTTTGAGCAAGGGCTTATTCTGGAAAGAATGAAGGCAATTAAAGTCAAAATGTAAAATGCAAAATGCAAAATGTAAAAGTGAGTATCCTCTTCGCTTTCAACCCCTTTACATTTTACATTTTGACTTCTCTTAATCACTACATCTTCACCTCTCGTCCTGTTCCCGCTTCTCGAACTTGACGGTTTCTCCTGCTTCACCGGTTTCCCCAATTGGCTGTGCAGGGATGGCGAACACGCAGGTTCGCCGCTACATCCGTTATTTCCGGCTTTCCCTGTTTAGCCGGCTTCACCTGCTTAACCGGCTTCACCCCTTCCTTACAAAACAATTCCCCACATGATCATTCACCATACCAGTCGCCTGCATGTACGCATAGCAGATTGTGGAACCAACGAATTTGAATCCGCGCTTCTTTAAATCCTTGCTCATGGCGTCGGACTCTGCGGTATTCGGAGGCACATCTGCAAGAGATCCGGGACGATTGTCCAGAGAGCGATGACCAGTAAACTGCCATATATACTTGTCAAATGAACCATGAGACTCATAAATGTCCAAATATTTCTGTGCGTTGATGATAAACGCCTCGACTTTAAGTCTGTTGCGAACGATCCCCGGGTTGTTCAACAATTGCTTGCGTTTGCGAACTCCATAGCGTGCGATCTTCTCAGCGTCAAATTGATCAAAAGCTTCTCTGTATGCCTCTCGCCGTTTCAGGATCTGTATCCATGACAAACCCGCCTGTGCTCCTTCCAGCAGCAACATTTCGAAGAGCCTTTGATCGTCATGCAACGGCCGGCCCCACTCATGGTCGTGATAGTCCATATAGATAGGATCCTGCAGACACCAACCACAACGTATAAGTCCTTTATCACCTGCCATTAATTCGGATCAATTTCTTTAAGTCTGTTCCATGCACCGATTGCAGCACAGCAACATAGGTTCCTGATGGAATTTCAGGAAGAATGATATCGATGTTGTTTTCACCATGCAATGCTGTTATCGGCACGGTATATAACACGTGTCCATTCAAATCCTGCAACAAAAAAACCATCTCTTGTACATGATCGGATGTAAACTCCACATGCATTGCTTCTTCAATTGGATTGGGCGAGACATTCAACGCATGTATACCCACACTCAACTCATCGTAGACAGATGAAGAAGATTCAGCCAGTGGATCGAATGAAAATCCATGGTATTCAAGTGTTTCGGGAAAATGCAGTGTATCACCTGCTATGACCGTTGTCGTACGCATTGTAATACTGTTCACATGTGTACATAGAGGCCCATGATATAAAGGGCTAAACCATATGAATGTAGTATCGTGAAAATAATTTCGCTCATAAAGGCCGGCCCCGAGGACTGTAGTATCTGTTGTTTCCGCAATAATCCGCACTCTGAGGACTTCGTCAAATGTGCTTTGAGGAAGTACTAAGGTGCCGTATCCATCCACTCTTACGTCTATAATTCCCGCACCAAATGTGATGAATGGTGGGTCAGTTTGATATTCAATTTCATAACTAAAGGCATCCTGCCACTGATCATCGTATGTGAACGGAAACTGAAGGTAGGTGCGCGGATTATCAAAAGTGACGACAGAATTTTCAGGAACGACGTAACCATGTTCCTCCCAGACATTTTCTGTGATCAACTCATACTGATAAAACGGCGAACCAGGAGTCTGATCGAGGAAAGCGATGTTTTCATCAGGAAAATCAGAAGCATATTCAGTGTCATCTGAATTCTCGACCGTGTTGGTCGCCATGGAATTCTGCTGAACTGATGAAAAGTCCCAATTGACATTTGCTCCTCCATTTCCATGATGAGGAACCAGGCCAGTGCCTGCCACAAAAAATTCATCTCCAGGAAACATGAGATGATTTCGGGTAATCACTGGTTGTGCGATACTACTTGAAGACGGGGTGAGAAGCAATGAAAAGACAATAACCTTATACATAGACAATTGCTTCTTTGGTTAAATCAAAAACAAAGATGAGGCTTCCCTCATCGCGCACTACCAATCCGGATCAGCTTCTGCACATCTGCGCCATTAAGTGATTGCAACAACACGATGTATGCTCCAGACGGTAACTCAGGCAACGTCAGCGTGAATCTATTCTCACCAGACTGAGCTGAGATAGATTCAGAGAAAACTATATTTCCACTTAAGTCACGAATGATGAACTGCATCTCCTTTGATTGGTCAGAGGTAAATTTCAGATTCAGTATTCGATCGAATGGATTTGGTGAAATAAAGACAGCAAACTTACCACGCTGGATTTCATCATGGATTCCGGAACTTCCTGACATCGGGTCATAGGAAAATCCGCTGCTTTCATTTGTTTCAGAATCTACAATCACCGTGTCTGGAGTAGTAAGGTACACGGTGCGCACCTGGACGCTACTTTCATATGTACATAGCGGTCCGTGGTAAGAAGAACTCAGCCAGACAAAGGAGGTATCGTAATTGACGTTTTTTTCTGAGAGTCCCTGGCCCAGATCTGTTGTATCCATTGACTGTTCTATGAGCTTCACTCTGAGTACATCATTGAATGTTGCATGAGGCAATATCAATGAACCATACCCATCCACAATGCCTGCAACACTGCCCTCACCCATTATGCTTACCGGGCTAACCACAAAGTCGTCTGTGTAACTAAAGTCATCCTGCCATTGTGAATTGTAAGTAAGGGGAAATTGTAACTGCGTCTTTGGATTATCATATGTGCGTGTGTTAAGCCCCTCAGTTACACCGCCAATCTCCTGCCAGGCAATATTCGTGACCAGATGGTACTGATAAACCTGCACTCCTCCTGCTTCGGCGAAAAACGAAATATTCGCTGTCGGAAAATTCGCACTGTATGGTGTAGTGTCAGCATGCCCAACATGTAATCTCAAGAAACCTGTATCGGGCACTACTGCCGAGAAATTCCAGATTACATTTTCTCCTGCTGGGCCCGGATCCGGTGCGTTCTCCGGATAGTTAAAGAAGATATCATCACCTGGCGCTATAAGGTCGTCCCGTGTGATCTCTGGTTGGGCAATCGTAACAGCAAAAAGGGTAAGAAGCAAAGAAAGAGTTACAAAGCATTTCATATTCTATCGGTTTTTTTTTCAAAGTTGTATGTAAAAGTACGTAATGTGATCTAGGAAGGTTTGGCACGCATCCCCTTTTGGCGCTTTGCCTTGCCTACAAGCTTCGGCTTTGGACGAAAAAAAGCCCAGGAAACTGCCAAAAGCAGAAGAATTCCTCCTATCCAAAGACCAGGTTTAAGTGGTAAACCATGCGATTTTTTTTCAGGGGCGACGCCGATACTTGCAAAAAACCGGTGACTGGTTTTTAACGCCTCCGTATCCCCGGCGAAGTACTGACAGCTGAAGCCGCGCATGCTATCCTGATGCACGAGTTGCAAGAGTTCATAGAAGGATTTTCTCCCGTCACCTGTTGAGATCTCTAATTTTGAAATATATCCTGGCCTATTTGCAATGACCGTGTCACGAAACTCACGCACCTTGCCATTTAACTTACGTGAGACCTCCAAAACCACATTCATAAAATCACGCGTAAAATCTCTGTTCAGATCTCCCTTCATCGAGGATGTATCGGGCAACGAAGTCACAGTGAGATAGACATTGCCTCCATCATAATAGATCCCGGAAGCTCCGCTAAATTCAATAGGCGAATATGACTCCGGAAATTCGCACTTCAGGTTTCCAAACTGTACTGTAGTCCAACGTTCAATCTGCGATGTACCATATGCGGAGAAGGTTAACCACATTCCAAAGCCGAGCAACATCCTGTAAATCATATGACGCAAAGTTAACATCTGTTCATTAACTGGTGTCCGAGAGGTCGCTCCTACGCTTGTCATCCTGAGCGAGGAGCGTCGCGACGAGTCGAAGGATACAAGCAAGCATCCTTAATACATCTCGAGCGAACTACGAGTGATCCGAGTGTAACGAGGAGCATGAGTGGTGAGTCGAGAGATCTTGTTAATACAACAGGATTTCTCGACTCGTTCGTCGCTTCACTCCTCACTCCCTCGAAATAGACAATGGTTCGCAGTCAGTCATCCTTCGACTCGCTACACTCGCTCAGGATGACAAAAGACTCGACTCTCTCTCTCTCTCTCTCTCTCTCTCTCCGCCTTTTTCGTATCATCGTACTTGCATACACTAAACAACACATGAAGGTGAGTTTACTTTTCTGTCTTCTGGCAAATGCATTGAGTCTTTGTCTGGTAAAATGTCAGTCATCTGATTCTCCAAATTCACCAACTGCTGTTGTCGTTGATTCCACGATTGTCATTGATGAAGACAAGGCAAACAGGAAGTATGATCTGGCATTCGTGATGGGACATTTTGATCCTGCTTCGCATCCCGACTTTGTGCTGATTGATACTATCCATGCAGATCGTCCGGGATTGTATCTGCATAAAGACACTTACGTTGCATTTCAGGAAATGTATGACCAAGCGTTGGGTGCAGGCGTCAGACTTCAGATACGGTCTGCGACAAGAAATTTTGCCGCTCAGAAAGGTATCTGGGAACGTAAATGGACTGGCGAGACAGAAATCGAAAGCGGACAAAATGCTTCTATCGTATATCCTGATCCTGTCTTGCGCGCGACAATGATTCTCAAGTATAGTTCTATGCCTGGTTCATCTCGTCATCATTGGGGTACAGATATCGATCTCAATGCATTTGACAATTCATGGTTTGAATCAGGAAATGGATTGCAGATTTATCAATGGCTTTCTGAACATGCCGATGATTATGGTTTCTGTCAGCCATATAGTGCAAAGGGAAAGGAACGCCCATATGGTTATGAAGAAGAGAGATGGCACTGGACATATATGCCACTTTCACAGCCACTGACACAAATGGCAACAGACAGCTTGACGGATGTGATGATTACCGGATTCCTGGGATCGGAAGTCGCGACGCGGTTGAAGATTGTGGAGAGGTACGTTCTTGGGATAAATGCAGAGTGTTTGAAGAAAGGCTGAGGCGAAGGCTAAGGCTGAGGAAATCAATAAAAACAGGTTCAAGGTGCATCTCTTCTTTTCCGCCGTTCCGCCTTTCCGCCGTTCTGCCTTTCCGCCGTTCTACCCTTTATTAAAAACTAATCTCACTCAAACTGACAGAATATTCAATCCGGTGATTGTCTTTGACATCAATGATTTCCATTTTGATCACAGGATCATCGATCCATGAAATGGAAAGCAAGCCAAAGTGATTGTCCATCACGGGGCCTTCAATGCGATTTGAGTTTGGTGTAGCAAAATCCCACGTGGAGGTAATGCCACTACTGGTGATATCATAAATTGGATATAGTCCGTCTTGTCGGATCACCGAAATTTCTCCATAGTGCACGTCGCCCGTAATGAAGATGACGCCGTTTGCTTTTGTCTCCTTGATGAGATCTAACATGCGTTGCTGTTCGTGCGGAAAATTTGCCCATGCTTCGTAGCCGTTGAATTCAATTCCAAACTGCGTGCCACTGGCAAGAATCCTGATGTCCGCTGTATCCAGTAATTGTTCTCTAAGCCATGCCCATTGCTCTTCGCCGAGCAGCGTGCTGTCTGTCGAAGTGTGAGGCAGATAGTCCAGATCATAAAAGTACGCGTGATCAGGTTTGACTGCCGGATCGTATGGCCGCAGGTCATCGCGAAATGTGCGATTATCTAAAAGAATGACCTGAAGCACCTTACCACTATAGTCGTATGTGTACGACCCATAGATACCGCGACGGGTGCGACGCAGGCTTTCTGCAGGTTCATTCCAGAAATCCAGAAAAATAGATTTTGAAATTTCTTTTTCAGGATAATGTCTACCAACATCATTCCAGCCGTAATCATGATCATCCCATGTTGCCAGCACCTTTGTTTTAGACATCAGCCGAAGAAATTCCGGTTTATCTGCCAGCCTGGCATATTTCGCTCGTAACGTATCCGGTACATGCGTGTCGCCATAGATATTGTCACCGAGAAACACAAAGAGATCAGGCTCATACTTTAACACGACATCATATACAGGCTGTGGTTTATCCTGATGCGCGCATGAGCCGAAGGCAATTTTGGTGACAGAAGCTTGCGGTTGATCTGACTTTGTGGTGCAACTGACAAGCGCAATGAAGACAGATAAAAAGGAAAGGATTTGATTAGGTATCATAAGCAAGGCTAAGAAAAGAAGAGAAACTCAAAATGTAAAATGTAAAATTCAAAATGTAAAAGTGAAGGCGGTTCCGGGGTTTGCCTTTACAAAGTTGACTTAAATCTTATTAGTTCAATCCGACAAGAAAGAATGACTATCACTGGGACCAAAGAAACAGCTAAATAGTATTAGATGCCGCTGAAAGTCAAAATGCCGCCTGAATGAGTTCAGCTCGGGCAGGTAAAATGCCGAATATCGAAGTCCGAAGTTTTCGTGCATTCAATTCGGATTTCGGACTTTGATATTTTACCTGTCCGACTGGCCAGGCGGACATTTTGACTTCTTTTACTTGTTAGCAAGCGAGAGTCGTCTCGGTCAATCCAGACTTTGCGAAGTGGACTCAAATATTAAATGTAAAATGTCAAAGTGAGAACCAAAGCCACTTTTACATTTTTGACTTTAGCGTTTTATATTTTGACTTTTTGGGCTTTGGGCCAAAAAAAGAACGGGGAGGATGGCTCCTCCCCGCATACGGTTGCTAAAAAAGCAACCAACCCACATAAACCCCAATTTGTAGAGCGTATCCTACCCGGAACTTTAAGTTCGTCATGAGAGCTGGTTCACGGGCTGCTAGTCTACGCCTCAAAAAGCGATGCCAAGGTAAACAATTCTTTTACATCTCTAAAAAAAAATCCTCTAAGTTTTCTCCAATTATGGGCGATTTTTGCCTGCTTTTGCCGATCAGGGTCATCTTTGCAAGAACGAACGTATTTCTTGAGACATATGGCATCAGGACTAAAGGTTACCGCTCCGGCTTCTATTTCAAATATCAACTGCGGATTTGATGTCCTGGGCGCTGCCATGGATATTGTCGCAGATGAGGTCATTGGTCGCAGGATTACTAAGCCGGGAGTGATCATTTCACAAATTACAGGGCAAGGAAAAGAGAGTATCAGTCTCAATCCTGAACAGAATACAGCCGGAGTGGCCGCATTGAAATTTCTCGACTTTATGGGTATCCGGACAGAAGGTGTCGAGATTGAAGTTCACAAGAAGATGAAGCCTGGATCCGGATTGGGCTCAAGTGCTTCAAGTGCCTGTGCCGCTGTCGTTCTTGCGAATGCGTTGTTCGACAGTCCATTGACGATCAATAATCTTCTCCCGTTAGCTATTCTCGGAGAGTACACCGCGAGTAAGGCATTCCATGCGGACAATGTCGCCCCATGTCTCTTTGGTGGCATCACCCTCGTAAGAGATGTCAGGAATCTGGATGTGCAGCGATTGAATATTCCAGCAGGACTCTATGTCACATTGATACTTCCAGAAATCAGCATTCTCACCGCCGCTTCACGTGGTATCCTACAACCAACTGTAGGGTTGCATCAAATGGTACGTCAGTCAGCAAACCTTGGCGCACTTGTGTTGGCATTAGAGCGTAGCAACTTTACATTGCTGAGAGAATCTTTACAAGATCATGTAATAGAAACGCAAAGAGCACATCTGATACCTGGATACTATGATGTGCGCGATGCCGGATATCGCGCTGGTGTGATCGGTTGTGGTATATCAGGATCAGGACCAGCAATGTTTGCACTTTCTCAGAATTCACTCACAGCAGAAAACGCTGGTGAGGCGATGCAAAAGGCTTTTGCTGTTCAGAAAGTGGAGTCGCAATGTATTGTAACAAAGATCAGTGCTGTGGGAACGGTGCTTCATTGAAGAGAAGGTGAGACGGTGAGAATTCCTCCGCTGCGGTCGGAATGACAAGAAAGCGAGAAGAAAAACTCAAACACAAGCGCAAACACAAATGGAGCATAGCGAAATCCCCCGTCCGATCCGGCACGTGCGGGCGATAGATACGACGAAGGAGGAGCGTCATCGGGACGCAAGTGCAAGTAGCATACGGCAGCGCAACGCAAACATCCGCGGCAGAAAACATGGAGCCTAGTTTAAGAATTGACAATCCCTGACTGCCGTCAGGCAAGCCTCGCAGAAGTCTGTGTAACAATGCTGCACAGGCGCTAAAAGCTTGGAATCGTAAATTTATAACTTCCGCCGGCATGTCCCGATGAGTCGCACGTAGTTGGCCCAAAGGACTTTACAATCTCCACTACATGAAGAATCGACGATTCCTGACGGCCATAAGGCAAGTTTTGATAAATATTCAACCAAGCACTCTCCGACTCCCGCGTTAAACTTCTTTCAATACGTAAGCAGGCTGACTATCATCAAATTTTTAGAAACCATACGGTGTGATTCAGGAAAATCCATGGATTCCGATTGTTCGTTATAGGACATGCCTTGAGCCTTTGATTATTTCAAGTGTCACTGCGGAGAAAAGATCGGTTCCTCAACGATTTTTCATAGAGATATAGTGACATAGTGCAACTGGGTAGTCCCCGAGTATGTTGTGAATATACTCACAGGTTAAGGATCGACGATTCTCGATGAACAATCAATCATTTACCCCTATCCCACTGTCCCTCAGTATTTTCGGTAATTTCGCACCGCAAATAAATCTCCTTGGTACATGTTCCCACAGTATGATGTCATCGTTGTTGGCGCCGGTCATGCAGGTTGCGAAGCTGCCGTTGCAGCAGCTAACCTGGGCAGTCGCGTCATGCTCGTGACGATGAACATGCAGACCATCGCTCAAATGAGTTGCAATCCAGCCATGGGTGGTGTCGCAAAGGGACAAATCGTGAGGGAAATTGATGCATTGTGTGGATATAGCGGCATTGTGACTGATCATACGATGATCCAGTTCCGCATGCTAAACCTATCAAAAGGGCCGGCCATGTGGAGCCCCCGTGCACAAAGTGATCGTATGGGGTTCGCAACAAAATGGCGTGAAATGCTTGAGGCACATCCAAACATTGACTTCTGGCAGGAGATGGTCACAAGTCTTATTGTGAAAGATGGTACCGTCTCTGGTGTGGTTACGGGAATGGGTTTGGAGATCCAATCAAAAGCCGTTGTGCTCACAAATGGCACATTCCTCAACGGGGTAATACATATCGGCGAGAAACAATTTGGCGGTGGACGTGCCGGCGAAAAGGCTGCTACTGGTATCACCGAACAACTCATCACTCTGGGTTTCGAAGCAGGACGCATGAAGACAGGTACTCCCCCCCGGGTCGATGGAAGATCTCTGGATTGGTCAAAGATGGAAATCCAGCCTGGCGATGAAGTCCCCGGCAAATTTTCATTCACGGATACACCGCCACTGGTAGATCAAATGCCATGTCATATTACCTATACAAGTCCTGAAGTACACGAAATCTTACGGACAGGATTTGACAAGTCTCCGATGTTCAATGGACGCATCCGTGGAACAGGACCTCGCTATTGTCCATCAATAGAAGATAAGATTGATCGCTTTGCGGATAAGACATCACATCAACTCTTCATTGAACCTGAAGGAAGAAATACTGTCGAGATCTATGTCAATGGATTCTCTTCATCATTGCCGGAAGATGTGCAGTATAAAGCATTGAAGTTGATCGTTGGTTTCGAAAAGGTGAAAATGTTCCGTCCGGGTTATGCAATCGAGTATGATTATTTCCCTCCTACACAACTTTCACTTTCACTAGAGACACAACTTGTCAAGAATCTTTTCTTCGCAGGACAGATCAACGGAACGACAGGATATGAGGAAGCTGCTTCGCAAGGACTCATGGCAGGTATCAATGCGCATCTTGCAATTCATGAAGAAGAACCTTTTATTCTCAAAAGATCGGAAGCGTATATCGGCGTACTTATAGATGACCTGATCAATAAAGGGACAAAGGAACCATACCGCATGTTTACTTCTCGCGCTGAATATAGAATTCTGCTCAGGCAAGACAATGCGGATTTGCGTCTCACACCACGCGCTGCTGCACTCAGCATGCAAGGTGCTGAGGATCGGATGGAAGTTGTAGAAAAGAAAAAATCCGGCATTGCAGCGATACAGAAGTTTTTCGAAGAAGTCAGTACCGGCCCTGATGAGATTAATGGATTCCTGACGAGCGTCGACAGTATGCCCATCGATCAGAAACAAAAACTTATCAATATCCTTCGCAGACCCAATGTGGAGGTCAGTGATCTTCGTCTGGCTGTTCCTGCATTGGATGCTTTTCTTGCATCTTATGATCGTGAGACAATTGATGTTGCCGCTGTAGATATCAAGTATGCAGGGTATATCGAAAAAGAGCGCGAGATGGTAGATAAGATGAATCGCCTTGAGGAGATGCGTCTGCACGATACACTTGACTATGCAAAGATTCATTCACTCTCGTCTGAGGCACGCGAAAAACTCGCAAGGATGCGCCCGAGGACTTTAGGTCAGGCGTCACGGATCAGTGGAGTGTCACCGGCGGACATTTCCGTTTTGTTAGTGCATGTGGGTAGATAGGTTAAATCGGTTAAACCGGTGAAACGGGTTAAACCGGTGCGGAAATTCCTGCCAGCCGGCAGGCAAGGCTCAATTCTTCGATACTCAATTTTTAACTGCCGGTTAGGCAGTCTCGATTCTTTACTTTTTACTTGCAACTCCTGATTTAGGCCTGTAGGGCCGATAAGACCATAGCGTTGGGCAATGCCCCACGCTATGGAGGAGAAATGAATTTGAGCTCTGTAGGAGCGAAATAAATTACTTGTCACCCTCAAACTTTACACCGCATCTTCAAAGATCATGTTGAAATCCCACACTTACATACAATGACCTTGGCTTCCCCGGATAATAATACCTCGGCATTCCTCCCGGTGCATTGATCTGGAACATCGGCGAGTAGTCTGTATCCAGAATATTGTGAAGATGAGCGGAAATAACCCATTTCCATTTTTCACTTGTTTTAAATCTGTAATCAACGCTGCTATTGATCAGATGATAGCCTGATCCGCGCAGGGTGTTGGCATCATTGAGATAGACTTCTGAAACCCAATGATGATTGAAGGACAGGTACAACGCAGGAAGAACCCTTAATGCAAGCGTTTGAAACAAGCGATGCTTGGGAATTCCTGGTAGCGCTTTTCCACTAAAATCCACACCACCATCATTGAACTCAGAAAAAACATGTGCATTAAATGTGTACGCACCTTTCCATGAAATATGCTGTTTGTTATCACAGAGATTGAGTTCTGCTTCCACGCCACGATGCAAAGTTTTACCGCCGTTGTACTTTTCAAACACATCATCCATGAGACGACGAGTGATGATTGTATTACTAATGTGCATGAAGTATCCCGTGATTGAGGCAGATATATTCTTGTCTTTGTTGAGATGAACGCTCACTTCTTTGCTCCATCCTGTTTCTGGTTTGATCTCGGATTGAATTGATCCATCTGAATTCAATACATTACTCAGAGACAGAGCAGTGTATCCGCGACTGACAGATGCAGATACCGAGATAAAGGGTGAAAGCGCATAATGCAAACCAGCGGCAGGATACAAAGATGCAGGAACATCGGTTGATAAGCTGACATTAGCAAGCCTACTCCATGCAGAAGACAAGCCAGCGAATATTTGTCCGTGCTTCCCCACATTCCATTCAGACTGACAGAACACATGGAGATAAGATCTTTGATCCTGTTCATCAGAGAGCTGCAGACCGCGCTTTCCTTCCGGCAACGTCTCGAATGTAGAAGCATTATATCTCTCCCGATAAAATTCCATTCCTGCTGTCACACGTCCGGCGCGTTGTACCTGCCAGGCAACTCGATGACGCGTTCCGAATGCAGTATTCGATTCATCTAGGATATTAAATGGTCGGACTTCATCAGATGCGAACCACGTCCCAAAAACAGAACCACGATAGACCCAATGATTTGTTGATGAGTAACCAAACGTCAACCCTGTAATCCACTTTGTATAATCTTCATTACCCATGACTGCAGCCCAGGTCGGCGCAGCACGTTCGGGATGAGCTGTGTAATCTGCAAATGTGACTGAGCTCGGAATGAATGCTTTCAAAGCTATCCCATGGAGAAATGATTGCACAGTCCATCCATGATCATTTCGCCAGTGTTGCATCCATGTCATTGAGTATTTGCGGTAATGATTGTTGTCGCGAAAGCCGTCATCATTCAGATATTGATAATGTACTGCCGTGCCCCACTGATCACGTTTACCATACTTGAGCGAGAGATGTTGATCAGTTTGCAACCGACCATATGATCCGGCTTGTATCCTGGTACTCAATGTGTTTGAATCAGGAGTATCACTCTTGAGAAGAACCATACCACCAAGGCCCGCGCCCCACAATGCAGAAGCCGGACCTCGCAACACTTCGATGCCCGACAGGATAAGAGGATGTATATCTTCAATGCTTGTTTCTCCTACACCGTTTGTGAGAGGGATCTCATCGAGATAAACTTTTACTCCTGTGGTCGCAAAGGGTTCGCGATATCCCACTCCGCGGATACTGATACGATTGGTATTGAGCGTACCCGACTGCATCCATACTCCGGGAGTGGAGTTCAACAATGGCTCAACAATGGGTTCTTTCAGAGATGTGATTTGTATTCTTGAGATTTCTGAGACAGCGAATGGGAGTCTGTTGCCGGATGCATAGATCAGGACAGGATGTGCTGCGACATGCATTTCGGTAGAATCAGAAATAACCTCTGTTTCCACGATGGTTTGTTGCGCAGGAATGACCTGATGCATGCACATGATGCATACAATCATCTTCCATTGCTTCAACAATATGGTTCGCATATAATCTTGCTGTGAAACTAAGGTAACGGAGTTGAGGGAGAGCAAAGTGAAGCTATTTAGGATTGCAAACTTACTTGGATGGATAAGCCCAAGAAGAATTCGATCTACTCAGAGTCTACTTATCAAACAAGTCTAGATACTCTCTAAAAACGAAAACACGGTTTCGCTTAAACCCTGTTTGTTCTTTGAGGATATCAAGCCGTTGGAAATCTTGTATCAAGCGATGTGAGGAAGAGATACTTACATCCAGTACTTTGGCCACTTCTGTTGTGTCTACAATGGGCTTCGTGTAGAGGTAGTGAATCAACTTTATCGCCAAAGGAACCCTTCTTCCAAGAGTTGTAATCTTTTTTGATTCTACGTCTTTTCTGAGTTCAATGATCTGATTGAACACATGAATGGAACTTTCAGCTGCTTCCATGACCCCGACTAAAAAAAATGTAAGCCACTGTGCGAGATTATTCTGTGTGCGTACCAGTGAGAGGTTATCAAAGTAATGGGTTCTGTTTCGTTCGAAAAAGTCTGACAAATAGAGAGCAGGTTTTGTAAGAATTTTGTTGCTCACGAGATATAGAGTTATTAACAGTCTGCCCAACCTTCCATTTCCATCCAGGAAAGGATGAATAGATTCAAACTGATAGTGCGCAATACCAATTCGGATGAGAGCAGGAGTATGGAGATCTTCATTATTTAGAAATTTCTCTAGGTCACTCATCAGATCTGCCACTTCTGAATGATGGGGCGGAATGTATACCGCATCAACGAGCGTTGCTCCTCCAATCCAATTTTGTGATGTGTGAAACTCTCCTGGCATCTTATGTTTTCCTCGCGCGCCAAATAACAACCTTTTGTGAGCTTGCTTGAGGAGACGAGTACTAATCGGAAGTTTATCCAACTCGCCAATGGCATAATTCATCGCATCGATATAGTTGTGAACCTCTTGCCAGTCATCCTGGCGGTCAGGGTTGATGTATTCAGGACTTTGCAGAGCTTCTTCAATACTTGTCTGAGTACCTTCGATACGGCTGCTTTGAGTCGCTTCTTTCGTGACATGCATTTTGATAAAGAAGTCGATGTCCGGAATCAAACGCGAAAATGCATTCAATTCGCCCATTTTTCGTGTCGCCTCATTGAGCAACCTGTTCAATTTCACATCGTCTACAATCCACTCATGATTAACCTGAGTAGGCGTGAAACTTGAATAACCTTGTTGTTTCTGATAAATGCCTGCTTTAAACCGGGTAATTTCCATCTGGGCCACTTTGCAATTCTGCGAATATAGAAACTTATATTTTCAGATAAGTGGCTTTTCTGAAAATAAGAGAATCTATATTCTCAGTATTTCAGTCCATAAGGCCGGTATTTTCCCGACCGAAAACCAAAAATGAAAAAATGCTACTTTTGACGCCCTATTGCCTCCTTAGCTCAGTTGGTTAGAGCGCCGGACTGTTAATCCGTAGGTCCCTGGTTCGAGCCCAGGAGGGGGCGCCCATAAACAAAGGGATTTCGCAAGAGATCCCTTTTTCTTTTCATAGAATCGGCAAGCAGAATCGGCAAGCAACCGGCAAGCAGCCTCTTTTGACTGAGCGTATTTCAAAGATAAGGAAAGATGAATATCGGAGTGAACAGGGGTTAATAGTTAGGGCAGTGTTTATCAGGGATTTAGGAACGAATAGATCATTCAACTAATAGAGCCCAAACGGGCTCTCATTAACTTAGCGGAGATCGACAGGGATGTGTAAATTTCTTTCCATGAAGATTGCTTGTTTAGGATGGGGTTCACTAATTTGGGATAAGTCTAGAGAGCTATCAATAGTAGATGATGAATGGTTCCCAGATGGGCCAAGGATGCCACTTGAGTTTGCTCGTATTTCGTGGATACCAGAAATCGAAGGAGGACGTAGACTTACTTTGGTGATTAGACCACATTCTGATGTCTCGCGAACTTTATACGCTATATCTTCCAAGGGTTCTCTAGTAGGGGCAGTCAGCGATCTTATGCTAAGGGAAGGAACCACAGACCTTCAGAATATCGGCTACTACAATTTCGATAACAAAAAGCAATCGATTCGGAGATGTGAGCATCAGATCAAAGCGGAATTACTTGAATGGAATCAATCCAAGGACTTTAATGCAGTTGTTTGGACTGATCTCGGACCGAACTTTTACAGCAAGTTAGAGAAACCTCTGTCACTCGAAAACATTCGAAAGTTTCTTAAAAGTCTTCCTCGAAATGAGTTTAGGTCAGCAAGGGACTATATTTTGAATACACCATCACAAATTCAGACTTCTCTCCGAAGTGGCCTCGAAGATATCCTTCGTGAACTCGAATAAATATGGATGAAGCAATATCGAATTATACTACGATTTTCCATATCCAAGTAGATCTCCAACCGTTATGCGAACATCACCATTGAGCACCAAATCGAGCATTCCAACAACAGGAGTGATATGCGAAGGAGGGAGATCTCCAAACGATGTCGAATTCACAGCAACCATGAACCCATCCTCATTAAATACCGGACCACCACTAGCACCAGACAATACAGGCATACTGGTCCGATAGCATGCTCCAGGTAAAAAAGTTCTGTCTCTACCGTTAGGCAAAAACTCTTCAACATGGCCTTCTGACCAATCTCCAACAAAGGTCGCCTTTTGGAATCGATCCACTTTATCACCGATAGATGTCAATGGATATGCAAAACTTCGTACATAGTGGTTTGCTGGCAATTGGTCAATTTTTATAGGTATCGCAGCCACTAAGTTTTCAGAGCCAAAATGTTTTCTATTGTTAACACAATAGCCATGAAGTTCACCCACTGCGATGTCATGAACCGGGTGAAAATTGAAGTAACTCAAATGTCGTACACAAAGGAATCTTCCATATTGATGAATAGCTATTGCCGGTGTTAATGGTCTATCTTGATTATCCAACAATGTATGCTTTGCGGTCGCAAATACTCCTCTTGGATGTATAAAGCTTGCTGTGGCAACATATTGATACCGTTGATCTGGAGTGCCAAAATCTAACATAGTTAAAATAGGAAAAACGGACTCCGGGCCCTGTCGAAGTTGTCCATTTCCGTCGTGAAAGTAGAATGCTGGCATAGCCTAAATTCATTTCTCTTCTAATATCGTCGCGGGGGTATTTTTGGTCAACAGTAAACAATCACCTATTTCGCCAATCCCTTCAATGTTATCAATTGCATGTATCAAGCCGCCATTTACATCATAAGTTATAAATGCTATTCCGTTAAAGCCAACTGTGATCGAATGGTGAGACTTAAATCTTGTATCCTGTCTGCGATTGATAAACACCATTAACCTACTATCGCTAGTTTGGAGGGCCCTTTCAATCTCGGCTTTCTCACTTTTCATATTTACTGGCTGGATAGTAATCCTTTCGCGTATTCTAGTCATGTTCGGCGTATTTGCATGTTCATGAAATTCTTTCACAATCGAATAGCCCGATCTACGATCTTGTTCTTGTTTAAAGTGACGAAGGTAGTCTCGCTCTACCTTGAACTCATGTCGGTGCACCTTAAAATACTCGCAATACTCTTCAAAACAGGTTTGGATAGGAATCCCAAGAATGTCTTCTATTGCAACGGCATAGCTTGCTAAAACACAGTAGTCGTCATCCTGTTGATAGTTAATCTTAGCGAACATGGTTAATTTATTTTTGAAAGCACTCAGTTTAAATCATGAAATAAAGTTCGAACAGCTCTCCATTAACCGTTCGCCAATCGGTGAGGAAGTTCGTCGGCTTTTGGGGTTGGAAGTTGGTTAAGCAATCCTTAATCAATTGTCCATTGGCCAAAACCGATGGTCGGGGTCAAGAAATACTACAAAAAATATGTTCTGATAAATATGGCCAGCAAGAACTTTTAACCCATTTATATGGATTCTTGCCCACTTAGCGTCAGGAGGGACATGCGTTGGATGCTTGAAATCGGAAGTTGGTGGAAAATCTCCATATATAGTAAACTTATCACCATCTTTCATTGCCATCATGGTACTTTGTGAATAGCTCTGAATAACCTCCAAAACTTCATGGAGATACTCACGTTGATCGGCTTCCAAATAGCTATTACCTGGTGGACATTGGCTTGAGTCAAAATGCATGAATGAGAAAACCATATTGGATTCCTCACCGATATCCTTCATGGTTTTCCTTTTGGCAAGGGTTTCCTTGATTATACTTAGCTTCTGGTGGGGTTTAGGTTTGCCGCCCTTAGCCATGTAGAAGTTCAGAGTAGTATTCTGCCAAACGCTGCTTAGGTATTATCACATTGCACCTGTCAACAACACCGTATCCGTGACGAGCCTCTTGCCACGGTGCCTCACTGTGTGTCATATTTTCCAGTTCAAAATCAGAAAGCGGTGCCAATTCATCAAGAACGTCGATCACCAGTATATTTTGATCATTGGTTAAAGAATGTTCTAACACTTCTTGTGGTGGAGGCCCTTCTCCATTGGGTGCATATCTGATCTCTGTGTAAAGTTTAGATTGATCTTTAAGCAAATCATAAAGTTTTCTAGAAACCGGGCCGTGAATCCATGCTTCAAAATCGTCTTCAATGATCGGAATACCGAAATGACCCAAATGATATGCTTGAATATAGAATAGTAACTTTTGAAGCTTCAAATGAGACATAGCACCCCTGGTTGCCAGAACGAACTCCGCCAATTGAATAGAATCTACAATGCCAGGATTTCTAACAGTCTCTATCATTCCGCAAATATATTCAAGATTTGACTAACTAGACGTAGAACACCTAATATATGGGTTTAGGTTCCCCATTTACCGTCCGCCAGCCGGTGAGGAAGCTGTTGGAGTTTTGGTGTTGGAAGGTTGGAGTTTTGAATTCAACCGGTGTACAAACCTCATCGTAGGTCTTGAAAAGGAACCAACTCCCAATACCTGAAATGTTCTCTTTTACTTTCTCCATAATAGACTTCATCGTTGCTGGATTCTTATAGACGAAAAGCGTTTTGTGAGCTTTGTTGTGCTTGTACTTCTTTGAAGGGCTCTTCATGTTCAATGCATGAACATGCTTCTCGATTTTCTGGTAGGATTTCTTTGTGTAATCTTCGTTCTCAAACTCCAGGCAAAACAGTTTCTTTCCTTGCGAGGTGTCTAACATAAAAATCGCGTCGGGTTCTAAATACATGCCTTTGGGTAGTTCTATCCGCGTCTTTCGAATGAGATTTTTGTCCCCTTTTAAGCTACCTACAACCTCGATGTCACGATCGTAAAAAATGATTTGAGCGCCGTTTTCCGTGCATGACTTATAAAGCTCAATCTGACAGTCGATAGCGCCTGTTCTGTGAAACAGCGTCTGAGGAGTTAGTCGGGGCTTGTTAATACAGTGGTATATTTTGTCGATGTCCGTCTTGAACTCTTTGGAGAGGATCAAGGCCCCTTTCCTTTTAAGATAGTAGACATGGCCAATTCCATAGTTCGTTGCATCCATGACTCCAATCCATTCTGCTTCGAGTAGAGGTTGGCAGTGCTTAGTCAGTGCGCTGCTATATTTCTCGACACCAAGCCTGGCTAGTTGCTTTCGGCTGAGAAACTTGTACCTAGCCAAGGCCTGAAGGATAGATATGCTTTTCTGGGGAATCATACCTTTAGATTAACACTAATGAAAGTCATGTACATGCAGTATTTGAACCGAAAATATAACTATACTATAGTTGTAATTGTTTTAGGTAATTGTATAAGTAAATTCGCGAAAAATGGAGCCTAAGCAACTATGTCGTGGTAAACAGTTTCATCGCCGTGTTCAAGGCGATTGGGCTGGTACGATTGAAGGTGCATTGGTCATTCCGGAGCAGGGCATCAGATTGATACATGCAGGTCAATCCACGAGGCACATTCGCCGTGGTCGGATGGATATCTTCATTGACCAAATTGAAGACTTTGTAACAGTTGTAGAAATTAAATCGACTGATTGGGATAAAGTAAGAATGAACAGAAAGAAGCTTCTCGGTGCACATTGTAGGCAAGTCCTTAAATATGTTGATGAGTATTTGAATGTAGGAATGGTGAACGTGTGCGCCGCGATTATTTATCCAAAATCCCCAGATGCACAGGAAATCAAAGATGAAGTTGAACGTCATCTGCATAAAGAAAGTCTCCAAGTAATGTGGTATGACGAGGAATAATAGCGCGTTCTTTTTAAATTCAAATTTTTTGAAAAGGTGTATTTCATACGAACTCGATAATAGTACCTGTCTTCCGCAGGACTTCGACAGGTTACTTAAAGGCAAGGAAGAGATTCTGAATACCGACTATTCATGCTATCAGCCCGAAGATATTGTGGCGGATATACAAGGTAAATTGGGTTGTTTCTTTCAGCTGAAGTATATAAGCCCGGAGAACTTTAAATTAAGAGTTTATAGAATTAGTAACTGGTTCAATAATCATCCCAGGAAAGAGAGTCTAGTTGAAGAGCTGGCCTCATTTTATATACCTCCCCAAGCAAAATGCACGCTGAACCGAGCCAACCTATATGGTCAGCAGGTTTTCTACTGTTCTTCAGAGCTCATTACAGCTTGCGAGGAGTTTGATCTGCAATACGGAAATCTCTTCTTTATCTCGATTTGGGAATTTGATGGTAGTGGACTAACCTTTTCAGATTATACATTCGGTCAAGGAGGCAAATATGATTCAAGTAGTACTTACACTGAAATCAAGGATAAGATTGCATTGGACGTTACAGAGGAACAACATAAATGCATGGATTTTCTCCATCGATTCTTAGCTGAGTTGTTTGCATCCAATCAAGATCGATTTGTTGCGCGAGATCGATATTTGGTCCCAGCGGCTATTGCTCAAAAGGATATGTTTAATGATAATTGCGCCGCAGTGATATATCCCTCTGTGAAGGACCTATATAAAGGAACAAATTATGCAATAAGAGCCGACATTGCGGCTAAAAGGCTTAGGCCTATCAAGGTTTTGGGATGTTTGTATCAAGGTCGGGTTGGAATACAAAGTCTACGATTCGATATAAAAGCACATGGAGATATTCGTGACATTGGAAAGATTGAATGGAAGATGTTCAACAATCAAAAGGACACGCAACTAATTGAGCAAATTCTAAAAATGAAGTTTACACCGGACCAATCTCAAAAATCATCCTCATCAATCTGAATCGCCAGATTCTGGCTTGCATCCTTGCCATTTTGACCATTTTCGCTTGACTCCAGATCATGAGGATTATACTCCCTATTATGGGTTTCAATTGGTCGATAATAGTGTCTGATCATATGCGTATCGATCCTTTCTCTTGCTTCCTCCTCGGTATTGTAATAGGGGCTCCCCGGCTTGTCGAGCAGCAGGTCAGATGATGCAAACTTAAACGGGTCTTTGTCGCCGGACTTCAGATAGAACTCGTATTTCTTGATCTGCATCAATTCTTCTTTTTCGACTCCGACATCTGAAGAGATAGCGCCCATAGATGCAGCTGAGTTTCTTCCGATGATCTTGTTTTCAGTATTACTGAGCATGGCCTTCACCATGCCATCGTCGATCTGCTCAATATATTGATGTGCAAGAAAAAGGAAGGTGTTGAATTTACCGAACTCAGAAAGAGCGCGCTCGATAGCCGCACTCACGAATCGCTGACACTCGTCCATGAAAATGATGGTCTTTGGCCTTTGTTCTCTTGGAAATCGGTTGCGTTGTGCAGAGATGTTTTGTGCTTCTGAAACGATAAGTCGGCCAATTGCCTCAGACCCGATATTTCCCAATCGTGTAAAATCCAGATTAACAACTACGATCTTCCCACTATTCAAATACGATTTCAGATCGAAGCTGCTTTCTCCATTTTGACCTATCATGAAACGACGAACGATTGGATGACTGAGTATGCCATCAATCCGTTCAATAACAGCACTGATTGTCCGGCTATCGACATCCTTCCAACCATATTCAAAGAATCCGCTCGTTAGAGGATCGGGGACCGATTTACCCATCTTCATAAGCTTTTCTTCCATGGGAAGGAACTCGGGGTTCTTTTGACTCCTATTACGATTGATGCCCTGTAGGAGAGTCAGCAAATCCATCATTGTTGTTCCATCATGATAGAGGAGGGCATAGATGCAATGCCGAAGCAACCTCCTCATATTCCCTGTTATCGCCTGATCTCTGAGCAACTGTTCAAATGCATCCAAAATGGTGTCCGATGAATAGGCAAGACTCACTGTGCTTCTATCCTTCACCTCAAAGGGGTTGAATACCGGAGTGTGATCAGGGTCTAGAGTCGGATCGACATAAATGAAATCGTCAATTTTCTCTTCTAGAATTTTAAGTCGGCGAAGTTCACGTGCGAACTCACCGTGTGGATCAAGTACAAGTAGACTAGTAGCTGGGTCTTTCTCTTTGATAAGATTGTAGACGACCAGCTTTAGAAATTCCGTTTTGCCACTCCTGGTCTTTGCTACACAGTAAGAATGCGCAAGTACTTCCTCTAAGCAGAATCTAGCTGGCAGACGCTTCTTGAAGTAATGTGAAGGGACAATGTCAAATGAAAGTACGAATTCTTTATATGAGTTTTCAGTATACTCAAAGCTCTTGAAGCGCTTTCTCTTTAAGTGCTTCGTGTAAGTCTTTGTAAATATGAATACAGGGAATTCAGGGTATTCCTCTTCCTCTAATGCATCATCAAAAAGGTAGTAGTATTCACCATAAGTTATACCCCTTTGTTGATATAACCCGATAAACTGCTCTGAATATTTTTCACCCCGATTTGAGCTGACAAGATCTATCAACTTATCAACATTTCTAACCCAAATTTCCATCACTTCTAGTATAGCCCTAGCTGGAATTGGGCAAACCATATGCTCGCCTATTTCAAATCCGCGCTCCTGCATATCCAGGTACTTCGCACAAACCTGATCGGCTCTTTTGAAGAATTCCGATACATACTCCTGTTTGAATCCCGAATAGTAAGACATTAATAATCAATTGATTATGTGTTATTGTTATTTGAATTACAGATTACTATTACCATCTTTTCCTCCTATTCTTATCTTGTTAGTCTAAGCAAACTAATCAGAAAAATGGCGCTTGTAATATTCGGCTTTGTAATTAGCTCTGCTCTCATCATTTTTCACCTGGGATGGCATGCTAAGTTATTCAACCTGACGGAGAAAACAACGAACAAGAGTATATCCAATTTCATCATCTTTTTAGTTGTTGGGGGACTTGTATACTCTATGACTTGGTTGTCTACAAGTGAATTTCTGTACTATAATCCAGTGGAAGCTTGGCTATTTGTTTTCCTTATCACAGCATGTGCTCTAGGGACATATGATTTGATCAATTTATCAATGAGAAATGAAAACAAAGTCAGCGCCGATAGACAAAAAATAGAACAGGATAGACTGGAGCTTCACCAGGAAAAGAACGCCCTGGATGAAGAGAGGCTTAGGCTTAAAAATGAAGCAGACGAACTGAGTCAGAAAACTGAACAAACCAATAAACTAAATGATACCCTCAGAAACGATCAGAGTAAACTCAACGCCAAAGAAAACGTGATTTTGAACAGAGAAAACCTCCTTAGAAGACAAGAACAAGATCTCAATTCCGCCAGAGCTGATTTGGAACAACAAGTAAAGATTCAACTCAACGAAAGGGAAGGACTATTAAAGCAAGAATTTGAGAACAAATTAAGTGATGAAAAAAATAAGCTGCAAGTACTTTATAACCAGAAAATAGCAGAGTTCATGGATTCTGTTACCGCAAAGATGGAGCAACGAATTTTCTCGGAAAAGAAGAACGTGGTTGATGATATTTTTAAGTTTCAAAATCCAACTAAAGATGATAGTTTCGAAATTTTCCGTACCCGGGAAAGTTTAAATAAGGAGAAAGAAATAATCGAAAAGGATAAATTCCTGCTTGACGTAGATTCTCGGTTGAACAAATCTAAAGAGCATGTCCTTGAAGCAAAGAATTCAGCCCTAGAAATTAGGTCGGAAAATTTTGAGCTAAGGAGTGACTTAAAGGTTATGGCAAGTGAGTTTAAGAATGAACTACTTCAAGAAAGAACACAACGAGAAAAATCATACGATGGAGTACTACATAAACTGGAACTCGAAGAGGAGAAGCGTAAGTCAGACCATAGGGATGTAGGGAATAAGATCGCTCTTTTAGCAGAACAAACGAAAGGTAAATTTATTGAACTCACAAGTATGTTTTCCGACAACATCAAGGACCTTGAAATGCGGACGATGACCTCATTTAGAGAAGTACGTGAAAACATGTCCGATATGAAGCTCCATTTCGGGCAAGAGGTGCTAAGGCTGGACGGTCAACAAGGCCAAATTTTGACTGAATTGGAGAAATACTATAATAAAAATCAGGAGTTTGTTCATAAGTGCCAGAATCTCGCACTCGAAGCAAAAAAACAGAATATTGATGGAAATCATCTTCTAAACCAGGTTACATCTATTTATAGTCAGCATAAAATGGAGGCAAGGGCTATGGAGAACCAACTTCAAAACTCTTTGGATCAAGTTGCTGTAAAGGAAGGGCATTTGGCGAACAGAATAGGCGAGTCAATGCTTCAGCTTAAGAGCATCTCAGACCAACAGTTTATTGCTGCGAAAGACTTAGCTTTGAAGAAGAAGGATGTAAATCTGCTTTGGAGAGAGAAGAACCAGGAGCACGAGATGAATTTGCAGGAAGTTAGGCACCAAAAGCAGGATCTGGACCGGATGAAGCAGTTTCTGGATCAGGAGAAATCACAGTTCAATGATCGAAAGACAGAGGTGATGGACAATGCCCGCCTGACCCATCAGCTTTATATGACAGAGCACAGGTATACAGAAGCCCTCAAAAAGGCTCAAAGTAGCCAGGGCTTTCTGACCAGAATCGCAAAAGCTGCTGAATATGCAATGTCAGCTAAATAATATGAACGGCATTTTAAGATATGGCAAGGTCGTCTTCCTTGATTTTATTTCTTAATGAGAAATGATCATGTATAGACGTAACTATAGGTATTCAAAAAGCAAAGGAGTTCTGAGTAGTGCTGAACGGGTGTTGATTAGCGCTCTTGTTTTGTTTGTGATCTTGCAGATTTGAACTAAGTTGCACGCTTTCGCTTCTAAGGAACTCGGACGTGTCAACTGAGTCGAATCTGTTTCACAAACTGACTTTCCTGATTGGCAACTTTAGGTACTGCAGACGCTTGAAGTTTGATTATTTGTAACGATTTAGCCGTTTATTTCAAGTTGAAGTGAATTGCAAGGATGCGGCCTTGTCTTCTTTAGTTTTAACTGTTCTTTCTTCCATAGAATTGTAAATCAGCATACTACATATATAAATATTCCAACACAGATGAAATATGTATTTCCCTATACACCAAATAGTTGCGTATTAAAAAAAATTCATATACATTTACTTAACCGTGCACAATTATGAGTACTCAGCACCTGCCCGATCCAGGACTCTTAATGCGAGGAAATGCGCCAAGATATCTTTCGATTTTATTACCTGCTGGTGGATCTGACAACAATTATTTACTGCAACAGGTCGTTGAAATAATTGGAAGGTCCCACAAGGATGAGTTTCCGAACATCAAAAGCAATCTTCACAGGGGTATCGAAAAGATACTTAAGGGAGTAGTGAATTTGACTGGAGATAAAAGTGCGAGTACTTATGAAGTAAAAAGTCTGTTTCGTACTCGAAGTAAAGCGGCAGGGCAAGTATTATTCATCCCTAAGAAATTAGTCCCACTCCTTACAGTTATTGTAGATCTACTCCACTCATGTACTGAGGCCAAGAGTCGTAGTCGTGATTATCTGGATACTAATTCATTTAGTGATATAGACTGTAGGAGCCTGTTAATTCGATTTCATGATAACATTATTAAGCAATATTGCGAGGTTATTTTATCGTGGGAGAAGGCGAATAACAAGGACTTTCATTCGCAAGATTTTAAGCGCGAGTTATTCAAAATTCATGCAGAATTAAACGAGAAATTTAATAAACCTTGCTTACAGTAGCTAGAAACAGACGGTCGTATGAAATTTAATGATCACATTGGATATCGACGTAGCGAAGTAAACAAATATATCCTTGGTCAGGAAATATATAAGTATCTCAGGGAAAAGGCTCGCTTGGAAAAGAAGGATAGCCCTCTGATTGCTTCAGGTTTTTCTGTATTTGTTACTTTGTCCCTATGGGTATCTAGAGAAGTTCTACTTGATGCAGATACATCCAATCAACGAATTATCAAAATAGTAGTAGTTGCTTTTGGCTTTGCTTTTGTGTATGTTTTTGCATATATACTATACGTTTATCTTATTAATCCTTTAATTATGAAAGCGTTAAGAAAATTTGACCAAGGTCTAGGAATTGAATCACCTATATCACTTGATGTGCTTATGTCAAATGAACAAAGGTCTATTCCTTACTTGCTTGACAAATTCAATACTGAGGTTGTAGGGCAAATATCATCTGCTATAAGTATGATTGAGCAGAGCAAGGACGATGGTATTAAGGATGCAGCCAAGGATTTTTATATAAGCGAAGGATTCCGATTAGTGCAAGGCGCTACCTCAGCCTTGCTCAAGGATATACTTATGGTTAACACTTTTATTATTGATGACAAAGAAAAATGCCTAAGTAAAAGTAGAGTTGAAGAATTGATTCCTATTCTTAAGGAGATTACTAATGAGGCAAAGGATTATTGGGCACGGAAAGGAGATTCAAGAATTCAAGAATGTAACGATGTGATTAAGGACATTGATAGCATCTCTCACGAACTGATGAAGAAACCTAGCACTAAAAAGAAATCCAGAGCTTAGGCGTACTAGAAGGTGGGTTTTGCCATCACATACTCACACGCCTTCCATCCATCCGCACTCGCTCTCATCAAAAGATCCGGATCGTTCTTCAGCTTTTTGAGCCAACCCTGAATGTAGGCGGCGGAATTTTCCAAGGTCTCAGCCTCTATTCCAGCAAAGGCCGCTAAATAGGCAGCTCAAAGTTCAGCAACAAGTTCTTCCTTGCTGTAGTCGCAATCTCCAAAAGCCATATCCGTACTTATCACTTCCTTTCTACCAAGGCGCTTCTCGGCTCCTGTGGAATGAACACCTTCATGAAAGAGCGTAACCCGATAACTGGCTTCTGAGATGAAGTCATTCTTATGGGGCATACCGATCCTGTCCTGGCTAGGACTATAGTGGGGTTGAGGGTGCTGGATCACCTCAGGTTTGTCATGGAAGTTTTCTCGGATTTGTTCGGCGGTGTTTGCTTTGACGAATTCGAAATCGTCGATGTCGGAAGGGCTGAGATTGGTTTGATCGAGATTGTACACCCGGCGTAATCTCATAAAGGGGACTTTTTTCAACACTCAGGTCTGTTTGTCTTCGATGTCTAACATTTTGAAGTAGATCACCGGGCTGGCCTTTTGTCCTTTCTTAACAGAAGCTCACAAGGTATTGATGGCTCTGAAGGTGAGCCGTCTGTTTGTCCCAAATCCATATTTCATTTTTTGCACTTGCAGGACAAGTTGGTTGATGCCACCATATGGTTTTCAGGTTGCACCTGAAATCTGAATGGAGTTTCGAGTTTGCCTCCATGCGACAACTCCCTTTTCCAATTGCTCCAGGACAATTGCATTAACGGTCTCTTTTATCTCTAAGCTCATGAGGTCTGTTCGATGTAAAGCTTTCGGTAAACTGGATCACAATCCAAATACCGATGATCATCCAAAAGGTGATGCAGAGGAATCCTACCGCCAACAGCCTTTCAGTGTTTTCAAATTCTCATACCGCTGCTACGGCTAGCAAGAAGCTGGTGAAGAGGATTGCAAGACTTCCCATAATTCTTCACACCACAGGTGGTTCGTTCGTTCACGATTGTTGTAATGTATTCATCGTTCAAACAGGGGATAAAATGTATCCTGCATAACAACCACAGGAGAAAATGAAGCACACCATGATATACAGGCATGCTTCAGATGAGGACGCTTACGTTTGCCCTCACTACGGTGACCAACTTTCAGATTTATGTCGCTCGGTGTACACCTTCAACGCGACAACGGGACATTCTCAAAGTGCCGACTGCCGAAAACTAACCCGGTACTGGTAAATGTGGGGTTGCTGTGATGCAACAAGCGGGGAGTAGTAAAACTTCTGTAGAGAGAGGTTGCTAATTGGAACAGGACTCAACGTGCAGTCCGTCGCAGCGGTTGTTTCCCATTCATGTGCAGGTCTCTTGCTTAGAAGCCATACTTGCTTTTCACCATGCGCCAATTGCGCTTGAGCACTTTCTGCCACGTGTCATCATCGAGTTCTACGGTGATCTCTCGTTCTAGTTTCGATCTTTCCAGATCAGCCCGAATAGCATAGAATCTCGACTCACAATCGTTACCATGACACACACGCTTTGGTCTGGGCATGATGCGACTGATTGCCGGAATAGGATAAAGAGCAACCTCCATATGATTGTTTAAAGAATAAATGAGGTGACTTGCATCTTTAAATTGAATTGCTACGATTGTTGCCTACACATCCGAACAAACAGGTAAGAGCAAGTTACCCGTGAAATATGGATAGAAGAGTGAGAAGTTGACAGTTCCAGACACTTAGCTAAATCCGTGACTGTGAAGTAGAAACTAGCCATGCCAACACTTCATTTCTTCGTTCTCCATAATTCACTGAGGGGAGTATACTGATTGATTTAAATATTTCAAGAGAAATATCCAGGATTTGATGCGACGAGTTTTTCTTGTGCTCTTTTTAATGTATCGAATCAAATGTGGGTGTACATCTGAGTCGATTTGATACACCTATGTCAAAGCATGAGTTGAACCGTCCTGAGATCCTCTCATTGCCTGAGTAGGTTGGTCGCAAAGGAATGACGGAGCATGTGATAATGGAAGCGTTTCTTCAGTCCCATCTTCCTGTTGTACTTTCTGATCATTGCACGTACCCCATCAAAAGCGAGCGGTCTTCATTCATTAAAATGGTTGTGTGAAGCGAATGCCCGGTCAACTTCTCCTTTGTGTGCCCTTGCTTCAAGATAATCGCGTGCCCGGAGTTTCAGGATGTTCGGGACACGTACTCTTCTTCTGATATTCATTTTCCCCACAATCTCGACGAACTCGTCATTCAAAAGACTATTCATCCTTAACTGTAAAGCCTCGCTGATCCTCATGCCGCAGTAGTATCAAACACCAAAGAGCAACTTATTCCTTTTTGCGATTCTCGGAATCCTCTCATACTTCACCGGTGCGTTGAGAACGATGTTCAGTTCTTCATCTGAAAGGAATGGTATCTCTTTCACTTTGAGATATGGTATTTCGATGAATTGAGGATCAAGGCAAGTCACATTATTTGCCCTACATCGACCCATGAATTTTTGAATGCATCTGAGGTGATACACCACGGTATTGTGATCAATAGTTCATTGTGGGTTTAGGTGATGTCGTTTAGATCAGGAGTGAATTGGTGTCTTTCTCAACTCCATCATAAAATCCGTGATCAGCAGCAGGGTGATATCAGGAATGTCATTTATTCCTTTCGCTTCACAGAAAGTCGTGAATCTGTTCAGGTATCTATTATAGCATCTGACAGTTCAATTTGTCAGGAGTTTCACATGTGCAATGTATTCTATGTACTTGGGAAGCATATAGCGGATTTTCATTGAAGTCCAAAAAACAAGTAAAGAATTAGTACTTGTTTGTTCGGAATTTGTCATGTGTAGGTTATTGGTTGATTATATGCAATTACATTTGAACGTCAACAGAAAAATTACGAGATCATGCATAATGAGTAAAGAGATGTAAAATTCTATGTGTGATATATCTTCCTGTGAAGACAAATTGCATTCAAACGTAAAATATTTATTATTCGGTCGACCTACATCCGAGCAGACACATTTTATCATGTGTTTTGTTTGGCATGGCCAGGTGAATCAAGAAGTCGCGTAATGAGACTGTTAAAGAACTTGAGTATAAGCGGAAGGTTTCTCGTAAAAACCTTGAGCCTAAGTACAAGGCTTTTTGTATTCGCGAAATCGAAAAAGTAAATACGAAATGGAAAAGAAAGCTTGACAGAGCGAAGCGAAGAGAGGATATAAGGCGAAAGAAGAAAATTGAGAATACGATCAGAGCATATGACGGGAAAACGCCGAAGCTCAGAAAGCCGCTTGTGAGTCACCTTAAAAAAAGACTACTGACGATTATTCAGGAATATGTGAGATATAGGGATACAGACAAAGATGGTCTGGGAAATTGTATCACATGCCATTGTCTGTTGCACGTAAGGAGACCTATCAGCGGAAGGATGAGCAATGGATGACATTGTCTGGATAGCAAAGTGAACGCCAGCGCATTCGACGAGAGAAATATCAATCTCCAATGCAATGCGTGTAACAGGAAGCAGTCCAAAGGTGATATGCAGGTGATCGAAGAGCATAGGAGAGCAATCGACAGGAAATACGGCAAAGGAACGTTCAACAATATCTATGTATCCTTCAAAAGGAGGACAACACTTTCTACCGATTGGCTGGCAGAGCAAATCCACGTGCGATCCAGGAAATTACAGCATGAAAAAGGCAAAAAGCGCTTGTCATAGCTTTCAGCACGCCCAAGATAAATCCATCTCGAATAGAGATGGATCGTAGTTTCGCAATTCCGATAAACCCATTAGGCAAAGCCATTCTATAGGTCAGTATCGTGTTCCATGCCATGTGCTATTCATATGCATATCTTTTTGTCTCGACTTTGATCATGCGTATCAAAAGAAGAAAACGAAACCCCATCAGGACTATCTGCGCATGGCGATCCAAGCGAAGTATTTATAGACTCTTCAAAAGGATCGGCCGCAAGGAGATGAGAAAACATGTGACTCTGACATGAAAGACCGGATGCGGAAAGAGCGTCGCAATGGAACAGGTTGTCTACGCGCACCGGGCCAAAACACAACAAAAGCAGAATGAGGCCATCGTCGTCATCGATCCGCATGGAGATACCTATGCAACAATCAAGAAATTCGACCTGGCTCTGGAGAATCCGGCAAGACTCATCTGTATAGATCCGGTACTCAAAGAGGGGTACACAGCAACTATCAATCCCCTGGAACTGTGGTCCCGAAGTCTCCGCGATATCGAGATCACTACTCAGTCCCTGGTGAATGTCTTTGAAGAACTCATACCGGACGCCAGGCTGACGAACTATATGAAGGCTCTCCTGAATCCATGTATCGCGACTTTACTCAGCTTGAAAACATCTTCGATCACCGACCTAAAAGACTTCATGCGCACGGATCCACCGGAAGAACTTCTCATCGCCGGTCAGAATAGTATGTTTGCCGCACACAGGAAGTTCTTTCAGGAAGAATTCATGAATCACGGCATTTACCGGCAGACCAAATGATCAATCTATACCAAGCTGCAGAGTCTTCTTAATAATAGTGGCTTCTACAATCAGGTAGTCGGTCAAAGCACGATCAACCTTGAATACTGTTTGCGCTCGTGAAAGGTTATTCTCGTGAATCTATGATCCCTCTGATCGGAAGCAGGTGAAGCATTTGGCAGGTTCATCATCGCTCAGGTCAAGGCCATTGCAATGAGGAGTCTGAAACGGACACCACATCTCAGGCCACGCATCCAGATCTACATCGACGAAGTGGATGCAGTGATCACCACATCACTCAATGCAATCCTTAAAGAGACCAGGAAAGTCGGTCTGAGTGCATTCATTTGTGGGCAAAGCCTTCCCTCTGGAAGAGGTTCCGATGCGATGAGGCAAAACCTGTTGACAAACACAAGCGTTAAAATGATCTGAACGAGCAGCCAAACAAACCTCGCGATTCTATCGAAGGAGACCGGCATCGACTTGAAAGAACTCCAACGTCTGAAAAACTTTCAGTTTTGGATTAAATCCGGAAGCAGACGTCCGAGAAAAGTGAAGACCAGGGATGTATTCGGTCGCCGGAGCCCACTTCTCATCGACAAGTATGAACTGACAGCGCTTAATAAATATCTGACTGAACAATCGGGAACATACAAACCCATCCTGCCATTACCTCAATCTCCTGGTGAAGAACGGCTCAATACAATTCCTGATGATTTGCAAGAAACAGTTGATCGTCAAATGCATCCACAACCCAAATTTGGTTCTTATCAACAATCCAATGACAGCAATTGAAACTAAAGACCGGATCATGCTATATCTCGCCAGATACGGCTATCTCGCATACGACGATTTTGTGTCACTCTGAGTTAGTGTATCAAAAAATTATCTCTACAAAACCATGATGGCTCTATGCGAAGAGGAAAGACCCTTTGTTAGAAAACTGACCTTTGCATCGGATCCAAGGTATGGTCAACTACCATTTCTTTTTTCCCTGACAAGGCAGGGGAGAGATTTCCTGGTGAAAAAGTTTGGGCTCCGTGTAAAGGACATCTCCGTGATGAGAGGGTATAAATTTCACAAAGACTACTGGCACAGGAGGAAGACCATTGCTGTAAGAATAGCACTGGAGCATGCGACATGGAACGCGAAGGGCATAGTGATGGAATACATCACCTACTTTGAAGGGATGAAACCAATCCAATTAGGCAAGAAATACTATCTCCCTGATTCCATCCTTCATTTAAGATCCAGTGAACCAAAAGACCTATTGTTTTGCCTGGAGATGCACAATGGGCGGAATGTGAAAGAGATTGTCACTCAGCTTGAGAACCACATCGCTATCCTACAAAGTGGAGAGTTAGCCAGAAGATTCGGTCTTCCAATTGACCACCGTGTGATGAGTGTTTATGAACATCCGTCTTGTATGAAGAGGGTATTGGAGAGGATAAAAGGTGACTCCAAGTACAGGTATATGCGTTATTATCTTTTGTTTAAGACCTACGAGGACCTCATTGCCAAGCCATTTCAAGGATGGCAACTTACGGATGAATCAATGCTGAACATACTAGAGTAGTTCATACTATATTTTCAATATTGAATTTTGAATGGGAAGAAGGTCATGAATTCAGCTATGAAGTAAGGAATCACAAAGGTTATACTATGTCGGTATTGATGCTCCAAAAGCCTGATAGTTAACCATTCTGATTACATCAAAGACCAAAGTCTATTGCTATTCAGATATAGTAACTTCTGCAAACTGCAAGTATGGCTTTTGAGGATTTAGCAACTTGCTTAGATAGAAGAGAGGGCAAGATTAATGCTTCGATTGCCCTAATTTCTTTAACGTTTAAACTATTGACACCCGGGTTCAGACTTAGAAGGTTCTTTACCAATTCTCCAATTCCATCTCTTACAGATTTTTCCATTAATAGTTGAACGAGGGAATCCTGAAATATCAATGCAAATTCCCCAATTTTATCAATCTCAATACCTAGATCAAACCTGGCAATGTCAGAAAAATAGCGAAAATCATGATCCCTTCCTTGTCCTCCATTTTCAATTACATTACTTAAATACAGTCTTATATCATTTATGGGATAGGCAGGATCACCTTTTGGGTCTAAATAGGCGCAATATGTAGAGCACCCAGCCATATTAATCGCCAGATCTGTGGCAGCTTGTTTTGGATTTCTCTGCCGTTCAACTACAGTGTTAAAATTTGTTGCCCTACTTGGTTTAAAGTGACAAGATCCGCCAAATGAATCTACGAAGTAAAAAATCTGAAAAATTCCCTCAAATGCTTGTGGATCGCAGTGCGCTCGCATGGCCCAAGCGATGACTGCGTGGCCTGCCTCATGAATTGCTACGCGATTTTCAACCTTGAATATTTCGTTTCTATTACTCAATTACTGAATCTCTTAGATTGTATCCAATTCATTAAACTGTCTATTGTCTGAAGTTTTTCGAATTCTGGTGCATTTAGCAATCTTAGCACGGCTATTCGTCCTAAATATAGGGCTTGTCTTAGTTCCTTCATCGTTATGTCGCTGGTTCCTCCATGGGCAATTGCGCTCCGCTTATTATAGAGTTCCTTGAATAGCTTAAAGACTTTCATCCGCTTTTCAGGGATTTCTTCAAGAATAAATGCGAGCGATTCAGCTATCTGATGTCCTATTCCCGGGAATATCGGATCTTGGGGCCGATATTGTAGTAAGGCTTCAATGGCAAATATCAATTGAACAAAAGCCTTGGATTGATCTTTATCAACAAGAGCTTTACCAATCCATTCAACGGCCGTAATGATTCGTACCTCCATCTTGGATAGCTTATCTGCGCGATTCAATTTCCAAAGAGATTCGAACTCAGGAGTTAGATAATCAGAAGCTTTCAATTCCAAATAGGAAGGAATAAATGATGGCCCACTAATCGAACCAAGCTCACCGGACATTACTCGTGTCTCACCAGCGAAACCGAAGTCAACGGGTGTTGTCGAAATGAAAACATCGGTTCTAGGATCTACAACGATAAAGTTCAAGATATGCACCAAACGTTCATACTGCGTGGCAAATAACTCTCCGGCCCTGATGTCATCACGCGAGTGTACTATAACAGAGACATAATATTCATCAATGCCTTTCCTTTCGTACATAACCATGTTAAAATTCGGGTGTCTTGAGAGAATGTTCTGCTCGTGTAGAGGTATTTTATAGAATGTGTATATGTCAATGGTGATTGGGTCATTGTCTGGGAAATGTATTCCAAAGACTGGCTTATACACTTCCATTTCCCGAGCAGGTTTTGAAAGGATATCCTCTCTCAACATCCTCGCATCTTCTACTTTAGGTTCCTTTTGTTCAACAAGACAAACAGAAATAATTTTGATTACACTTTCCGAAAACCGTCTCTTTGAATATGTAGCTGCTATTTCACTGTCCTTTTGCCACATCTCATCAACCAGCTTGATATATTCCTTATGGCGCTCACCAACAAAGACTACTGGTCTTTCATATTTCAGATACCTATTACCATTTTCGCCTCCTTCAATCTGCTTTATACGAAGAAGACGCTTTATCCAAAATTCAATCACATCATTTGCATTTTTGTGCATCTTACGGTGCTTTTATAATAACTAATGTAATGCCTGCTAACCTTATATCACACCAAACTCTTTTTGAATGAAATACTCCTTTTAGAAAAAACCCATCACGCGCTCTCACACGGATGGGTCACTTCTAATCTTTACACCATTTCCTGATCCTAGCCTCGAACTTGTCGAATGAGAACCTTGGATTGGCCTCCAAACAAGCCTGTCAGATATGGTAGACGAGACGATTTCGTAAATGGTCATCGTCACCCATCTCAGAACCGGACTCATTGCGAAGATCAGCCAATGCTCTCGCGATCAGCTCAAAATGCCTTCTTGTCATGGTTGGTTGTTAAGGAATAAAAGCATGTGTAAGATAGAAAATTGGAATTCAATCATTCATATACATGGGTATATTTACAAATCTGCCTATTTTAATCAGGGCATTTGCAGTAAATGCCGGAAAGAATAGTGTCAGCTAGCATTAAAACACACTAATAGACGAACTAGTCCATTAACGCCCAGAACAGAATGGAACTTACCACCAAACTTCTTGCTGAATTACAGAGGAGATTAAAAGTTGGAAACCGTAGAGGCGTTCATTTGAATGCGATTCCAGGCAACTCACGCTATAAGTTCGACCTATCCAGGCTTTCCTTTATAGACAAAGAACTTCCTGACAAATTTATAAGGTCGCTATTGTCAGAGCAACCATTGAAGTTCAGAATAAGCTGGAAAGAAAATGTTCCAGATGTAAACCTGCTTTTTGAAGCAGACCAGATTCAACTCGTTCGCATTACCAAAGCATTCGAGAACCTTATCAATCAGACAGAGACAATAGAATCTGAGAAGGGTATAAACACTTTTGGATTCGGTTTTCCCATTCTTGTTCGACGAGATCTTGCTGACAACAAACTCACAGTCGCTCCGATTTTAATTTGGTCGCTAAGAATAAAAAGAACCAAGGAATTTAACACTTGGGAAATAAACAGGACTAGTGACGACCCCATTTATTTGAATGAAGTTCTAATTAACCATTTGCACAGTGATGCAAATGTGGAAATCTCGCAGATCCCGAATGAACTGATTGATGATGGCTTGATTAATGCACAGCAGTTAATCGGGATCTGTACAGATTTGCTTCGTTCAATAAACACCACGGTCAGCCAGGATGTGGTTGACACGCTTAAGACGAAACTGGATAAGGTCATCGCCATTGGAGATCGCAATCACTATGAACGACTACCAGCACATTCATCAAATGCATTTATAGACTTCGGCGGTCTCTTTTCCATTTTTGAAGTGCAAAAACAAAACATCATTAACGATTATGATAGTCTGATGGGACTTGAAGGGCAGACAATTGACCTTGAGGATATGGAAAATCACTCATTTCAACCTATATCCTCAGTTGAAACAGACCCCTCCCAACAGAGAATATTACATTCCCTTGAAACCTCTAGAAATATTCTAATCCAAGGCCCCCCGGGGACAGGTAAAAGTCAAACCTTAACTGCCATTCTGATCAATGCACTTGAGAACCATAAGAAAACTATTGTGGTCTGTGAAAAACGGACGGCCCTTGAAGTTCTTCACAAAGCTCTATTAGAAAAAGGGCTCAACTATCATTGCGTACTCATTAAGGATATAGTCAAAGATCGAAGAGTTGTCGTTGACTCGGTTAGAGATAGAATTGATACTGCCTCATACAGAAGAAATCGCTTCCTCTATTCCAAAGAATCATTGGATAGTGTCCTTAATAAAGCCAAGAAATTGATTGAATCCATAAATGGCAAGCATAAAAAGCTCGATGAAAAAATTCTTGGTGATAAGTCATGGACTCACTTAGTTGGTGCTCTTCTGTCTGAGCTAAACAGCCATGGGGACGAAAGTAAACTGAATCTAGATCCAGGCCAATTTGACTTTACGGCCTTAGAGTTAAATACATTAACAGAAATAGTACAGACTGGACAATCGCTATATGAACGGTACAGGCCATATGAAAATCTTTCTTTTTTAAATTCAGCTAAACTTATTGGGCCCAACCCGTACATCGTTGAACAGCAAATACATGGATCCTTTGGTGAATACACGAAATCAATAATCGAGATTGGAGAGCTTGAGACGAGATATAGAAATGAATATTCGAAGATTAGGGTAACTGAATTCCGCAAGCAGATTGCTGGTATGGAGGTAATTATGAATTCTATAACTGAAATCTGTAACAGGAATAGAGAAAATGGCGATTTTCTAAACGAAGCCAAGACAACTGGATTATGGTATAGGCTTGGCTGCCTATTCTCGGGAACTAAGAAACTGTTGATCCAGGATCAAAAGCGCTTTTTGGAACTTTTAAATGCCTTAGTCACACATCTGAATGGATGCCACGACTTGGATGATTTTGTACTGGCCGGTACATTGGGATCGAATATGGCCAGTATCGAAAAAGCTAAAGAGCAAGCAAGAAGTAAAGAGGCTGTATTTCAGCAAAGGGTAAATGGCGAATATTTAAAATTAAATCTACTAGCTCCGATTCCACAGGTTTATGAGACGGAGACATTGATGCAACTACGGCAAAAAACGGAAAGGCTGCATAGTCTTGTTACTCATGACCAGTGGATTGATAGAGCTATTTCACAAGTAGGTCTTCATGATTTTGTCAACAATGTCTCCAAATTACTTCAGGCGAAGCATGACTACTTCAGCAATCAGAATGATTTGTTTTCAGCAGAATTTAGGTGGTTCCAGTTCTACAATGCATTAGATAAAAACGCAAAGGCTTTAGTACACAATTTAAAGGGTAAAGCCGAATGGCGCAAGTGCTTCGTTATATACTACCTTCATTCAATGCTTGTGAGATACGCAAATCTTAACTTGCCAGTAAGCGATGACGAATTGACTGAATTGGATGTAACCTTAGGCAAACTTGAGAAAGAACAATTGAAGTACGTAAAAGAGTACTGGTATTCCAAGCAAATTGACGCCAGCCGTGATTTTGAACAACGAAATTCTGACTTGGCTGTTGAAAATCTATACAACAAGAAAAGTGGGAACAGATTCAAAAGATTGTCATTAAGGCAAATTGTACAGTACGATGCAGATTTGTTTACCACATTCTTTCCTATTATACTCACTACACCTGACGTTTGTTGTAATTTGTTCAAGGTGAAGAATAGATTTTTCGATATAGTCATGTTTGACGAGGCTAGTCAGTTAAGATTGGAAGACAACTTACCTGCTATACTTAAGGGAAAACAGATAATTATCTCTGGTGATGAACACCAAATGCCACCCTCTAATTACTTCAGTAAGGTTTTTGATGGTTCCATTGAAGATGAAGAGGAGATAGAAGAGGAAGATGAAATTACAATCGATAGAGGTAACATGCTTCTTTCATGCGAATCTCTCTTGGATTTCGGTTCCGAGCTAAGGTTTGAAAAGCGACATCTGGACTTTCACTACAGGTCTCGACATCCTTATCTCATAGACTTTTCCAATTATGCATTTTACAATCAGCGATTAAAGCCTCTTCCCACCACACTGGACTATATCCCAATAAAATATATTCCGGTCAATGGTACATTCTCTGAACATATTAATGACACAGAGGCTGAGATGGTTTTAGCAATTCTTGAAAAGAATATTCACAGGATGCCCAACGGAGAGTATCCAACAGTTGGTGTTGCAACATTTAATATTATGCAACGAAATCATATAAAAAGCAAAATCTTAGAACGTCAAAAATTCCAGAGATACGACGAGTTTAACAGTAAAATACAAGAGCTGGAGGAGAACGGTATGTTTATTAAGAATCTCGAGAATATCCAAGGAGATGAGCGAGATGTAATTATTCTTTCAACTACATATGGACCAGGAAGCGATGGACGGTTTGCACAGCGTTTCGGGCCAATAAACCACTCGAAGGGATACAAGCTTTTGAATGTTATTATAACCCGCGCAAAGTATAAGATTTATGTTTGCTCGTCAGTGCCCGAAGAAGTTTTTATGAACTATCATGACTACTTAGTCGTCGAGGGATCAAATAACAAACGTGCTGTCTTTTATGCATATCTGGCATACACAAAAGCCGTAAGTTCTGGAGACACAGAGCTGAGGCAATCAGTATTAAAAGCTCTTAGTGACAACTCCACAGTTAGCACATCTTTCGATATTGAAAGACTTGGCGAGTTGGAGTCTCCTTTTGAAGAAGAGGTTTACCATAGGTTGTCACAAGTACTCGGTGAGCAAAACCTAAGACTTCAGTATCCAGTATCCGAGTTCAGGATTGACATTGTGTATGACCCTAAGATGGAGGGAGTGCCTAAAATAGCCATAGAGTGTGATGGCTCAAAATATCATTCCAGCAGAGAGGCTTATCTCTACGATCGACATAGACAAAAGATTCTGGAAGATCATGGCTTCGTATTTCACCGGATATGGAGTACAAATTGGTGGAGAGACCCACAGCGTGAGACGCAAAGATTAGTAGACTTTATAAGAAGTGTTGAGGAGGGAAACATAGTATCAAGTATTGTCTCAGATTTTGGAAGCGCATTTACACATGAGGTCGAGGTGGTCGAGAATTTAATACCCCGATCAAATACTCGTCAGATCGAAACCGAGAAAAAGACCTTGGAGTCGTTTCAAATGGATGCATTTGTGCCTAATCATAAAGATACAGTCAGGGTACGTTTTAATAGTGAAGTCAAAATCAGATCTATGAACAACAGTAAGGACATGAGGGTCCAGATTATTGAAGGCGCAGTGAAAAATGAACTAGTCAATGGTGTCCAAAGAATAAAAGCAAAATCGCCTTTGGCAGTTTCAATTCTAGGTCACCAAGTAGGGGATATTGTTAAAGTAGGTGATTTAGACAACTTTGTTGAAATCATTGAGATAGTTAGCTAGAGCGTATTCTCGGACTTGACTGACCGCGGGTAGTCGAGCGAGACTCTTGGATTGCACTGTTTACAAGCCTGGCAGATAAGGAAGACGAGATTTTTTCATAAATGATCACGATTCAAAATGAAACAAGAATTGAATTATGAAATTGATTTGCCTACCAAATCTGAGTGGTGGAGATACTTTGCGGAATACAGGTATTTTGTTGATTTTACGTTCAGAGAATTGAAAGGTGGAGAAGTGACAAACCTTTCTCTTCCATTTCTCTTTTGTATCAGGCACACCCTAGAAATAGGTTATAAGATGAATTTAATTGAGCTTCAAAAAGTGTCTGATTTGCATTCAGAGATTTCTTACAAGGGGAAGCCTGCTCATAGGATTGATGATTTGCACAAGGAGTTTGAATTACAAATGGCTGCGATTATTAAAAAGTACAATGTCAAAACAGATGATGTACGCGAGTACAAACTGTTAAGTAGCGATTTAGCAAAATTCAAATCGCTTTTGCACAAGCTTGACGAGTTTTCATTTTCATTTCGATACCCTGTGCGCAATGACGGAAAGACGGTAAACTTTGCAAGAGAAGTAAACCATACAAAGAATGCTAGTATCAATTTTCAATCGCTCAAAGAGCTTTACGATCGGAGTATGTTACTGCTTACATATACTACAGACGTTGTCGCTACGTATATAGGTAAATAAGTATCGATTATGCAAATAAACGGTTTTCCCATTTAGGCTGAGTTTGAATAAATGGCAAGGCACAGAATTGATCATTGTTCTAACGTCATACACTTCACCAAAGGAAGTGAGGAAGACGTTTTGAATTATAATCTAGCATTCAACAATTTGATGAGTATTGTTGAAATGCAAGGTATTTGGAGTTCAAATAAAATGATTCTGGGTAAAAGAGAATGCATATGTTTTACCGAATCTCCTGTTAGATGTCTGACAAATAGAGGGCAATTAGATGCAGGGTACTTTGATAGATATACGCCTTTTGGTGTCCAGTTCGCAAAGCAATTTATTTATAATAATGAGGGTAGGCCAGTAATTTATTCAAATAGATCGGAGTACGAAAGGGAAAAAAATAACTCAAATCTCAATTGGCGCTTTGTGTCGTATGACCCTAATTTGGGCGGAAAGCTTGATTTTACTTGGGAGAGGGAATGGCGCATTGTGTCCACAAAAGAGAATAAAGGATTCTTGCAATTCACTCCGAATGACGCAAAGCTTGTCTTCCCTAATAGACAATGGATAGATCATTTTATTATGGAACATGAGAGTAGGTATCATAACTCTCCGGAGGATGATAGTTCGTGCAACTGTGAACGGCGCGCCACCGTTTACAACTTTACCGACTTTATGAATGAAGAGAAATGCGAAACAATAGTTGGTTCATGTCCAGATCCAAGTCAGTTTCCTTGGGAACTGATTAACATGAATCAAGAATCATAATGTTTCAAGGGCTTGCAGGATGACTTGAAACCCACATGAATTATCGTACGATATATCTCATTACCCGGCATCTACTCATCCCGTATCTTCACCCAGTTTACATAGGAACTTGACTCAATGCAAAGCACTAAAATCACCCTATCCCAACTCGAATCCTTCCTTCTCAAGGCCGCTGATATCCTGAGAGGAAGCATGGATGCCTCGGAGTTTAAGGAGTACATCTTTGGAATGCTGTTTCTGAAGAGGATGAGCGATCAATTCGAAGAGCGGAGGAGGAAGCTTCGTCCGGAATATGGTCATCTGGCAGAAGATCAAGTGAACGCAATGATGGAGTCTCCTGTCACGTATGGTGAGACATACTTTGTTCCTCCAGAGGCGAGGTGGGAGAAGATCCGCTTCTTTCATCACAATGCAGGAGAACAACTCAACCAGGCGTTGTCTGCCTTGGAAGAAGCCAATGATTCATTAAGAGGAGTGCTGAAGGATAATATCGATTTCAACAAGACGAAGGGAAACAAACGTGTGATCCCGGATTCCAAGGCAAAGGATCTGATCGATCACTTCGACAAGATTAAATTGACAAATGACAACTTTGAATTTCCTGATCTCCTGGGTGCAGCTTATGAATACCTGATCAAATACTTTGCAGATAGCGCGGGGAAGAAGGGAGGAGAATTCTATACACCTGCACAAGTCGTGCGCCTTCTGGTACAATTGATGAAACCCAAAGCGGGGATGGCTATCTATGATCCTACTGTGGGATCAGGCGGTATGCTCATTCAATCCGCTCAATATGTAGAAGAGCAGGGACAGAATCCGCGTAATCTCACACTCGCCGGTCAGGACAACAATGGTACTGTATGGTCTATCTGCAAGATGAATATGATCCTGCACAATGTTCTGGATTCTGATATTCGTCTCGGAGATACCATTGAAGAACCTCAACATACAGAGGGAGGATCGCTGAGAAAGTACGACCGTATCATAGCTAATCCACCGTTTTCGCAAAACTATTCGAAGGACAATATTCAATTCCCGGCACGCTTTCGCTATGGATATGCACCGGAAACCGGGAAGAAAGGGGACCTCATGTTTGTCCAACATATGATCTCCTGCCTGAAGGAGAAGGGCAAAATGGCTTGCATCATTCCTCATGGCGTGCTGTTTCGTGGAGGAGCTGAGAAGATTATTCGTGAGGGAATTTTGAAAGACATCTTATTGAGGCTATTGTGTCATTGCCCCCTTCGCTATTCTATGGCACTGGTATTCCTGCCTGTGCAATCGTGATCAATAAAAACAAGCCAGATGCATTGCGCAATAAGATTCTGTTTATAAATGCAGATGCAGAATATGGCGAAGGAAAAGCTCAGAACTTTCTGCGTCCAGAGGATATCGAGAAGATAGATACTGCTTTCAGTCAGCAATTAGAAATCCCAAAGTATTCACGTCTGGTCGATCTAAAGGAGATCGAAGAAAATGACTTTAACCTGAATATTCGTCGTTACGTCGATAATACCCCAGAACCCGAACCGGAGGATGTAAGAGCTCATCTGATCGGCGGAGTACCGAAATCTGAAGTGGCGACACAAGAACCATTCTATCACAAGTTTAAATTGAAGCGGGATGTTTTTTTTCAAGAGAAGGATGAGCAGTATTATGATTTTAATGATGACCTGAAAGAAAAGGCGCAGATCAAAGAAAGAACCGAAGCACATTCGGGTGTTAAGAAGACTCTTGATAAATTCCGCAAAGAAACCGACGATTGGTGGAAAGAAGCTAAAGACGATTTCATTAATCTTGAGGAGGAGAACAATCTCCCAAAGATCAGATTGGAGCTTCTTGGAAGCTTTCAGAAAAAACTTCAACCACTTGAGCTATTCGATAGGTTCCAGATCGCCGGGATCTTTGTGAACTGGTGGCAGTCTATCTTCTACGATCTGAAGACAATATCCTCCTATGGATGGAGTGTGAATCTCATCCCGGATGCGATGATCAAGAAGGCATTTTTTCAAAAAGAAATGGATGAGTTGGACAAGATGGAAGCCCATATTTCTGATCTTGAAGGGAAACTTCAAGAGGCAATGGAAGCAGCCGAAGTCGAGCCCGAGACTGATGACGATGGCAATGACGTCGCCATTTCCGTGAAATATGTAACCGCAACATTGACCTCTTCTGCTAATGATCTCCTGAGCAACTATGTGGATAAACCTGGTAAGCTCAAACTGGAAGAGAATGGCTCAACAAAACTTCCTAAAGAGGTTCCTACTAAGGCACAACAGGAGATCATGGAATACCTTTCCAAAGCACATCAGATATCCGACTTGGAGGCTAAACTGCGTGCAAAGAAGAAGTCACTCAAGGAGCAATCACTACGTCTTGAGGACTTGGTAGATGCAAAAAAATATGGACGAGATGGCTATATCAATCACCTAAATGCACTGATTGTTTTGCACGAGGCAGAGATTGCTGCTGCAGAGAAGGATCCGGCAAAGAAGAAAATTCAGAAAGAGATTGATACATTGAACGCAAAGAAAGAACTTGTCGAAGAACTGATCTCGGCTATTGGTCAGCCGATCACAGATGTTGAAGCGCGCGATTTGATTTTGCAGAAACATCATGAGGTGATGCAGGAGCAACTGAATCGTTATCTCAATACCGAGAAACGTAATCTGATATTTCTTGCCGAGAATCTTTGGGAGAAGTATGCTGTGTCTTCACAAAAGCTAGAGAATGACCTTACAGACTCATTGAAAGAACTGAATACTTTTTTAATTCAATTAAACTATTTGAATTGATGAGCAGGTGGTCTAAAATAAAACTTGGAAAAGCATGCCAAATCTCAAAGGGTCAACAGCTGAATAAAATTGACTTAGAAACAGTTGGTGATTATCCCTGCATCAACGGAGGAATTGAACCGTCTGGCTACACCGATGTATGGAATGCCGATGCAAATACTATTACCATAAGTGAAGGTGGGAATTCTTGCGGATATGTTAATTTCTTGACAACTCGCTTTTGGAGTGGCGGACACTGCTATACTCTTTTTGACTTAAGAGATAACATTGATGTCAATTTTCTATATCAAGCCTTGAAAGGAAGAGAAAGTTTTATAATGGGCTTGAGAGTTGGTTCTGGTTTGCCAAACATACAGCAAAAAGCTATCAAAGAGTTTGAAATTGAGTATCCTGAAAATAAAGCCGAACAAACTATAATTGCTCTAATTCTGAGCAAAGTAGATGCCCTCATCCAACAAACGAAACATCTCATAGCCAAGTATGAGCGCATCAAGACAGGACTGATGCAGGATCTATTGTCGCGCGGGATTGATGAGGGTGGAAGTATTCGTAATGAAGTAACTCATAGATTTAAGGATAGCCCTTTGGGCAGAATTCCGAAAGAGTGGCAAGTTTGCAGATTGTCAGAGTTAGTAAGAGATGATTGCCCTATTTGCTACGGAATTGTTCAAGTTGGATATCATGATCCAAATGGAGTTCCCACTTTAGCAATTAAAAACTTGGGTGGTGATTTTATTAAGGACCTGCACTACACATCTCCAGTGATTGAAAATAAGTATAAGAGGAGTAGGGTAATTCCGGGTGATTTACTTGTTTCGGTCAAAGCAACGATTGGAAGAGTTGCCGTAGTTCCCAACCATTTTGTAGGCAATATTAGTCGTGATCTTGCCAAAATTGGCTTTAGGGAAAATATATCCTCAGAGTTTTATTATTACTATTTTCAATCACAGCGTGGCGTTAAGAGCTTAATGGATATTACTGTTGGTACAACACGCAAGGAACTTTCAATTGTGCCACTTAAAGAAATATTAGTAGCTGTCGTGCCTTATGATGAACAGCTTCAAATATCCAAGAGGATTGCAACATTTTACGAGACGACTAACCAACTAGCCGATAAGTGTATGAAGCTAATGAAAATAAAAACTGGTCTCATGCAGGATCTTTTGACTGGCCAAATTCGCGTAGATGTTCATATGAACCAACCAACAGAAATTGTTTAGCCTACAATAACCCCATGACCTCAAATCGCCATTACATTGATGAAAAGTACTTCGTAGAGGAGCCGTTCCTTGAACAATTGGAAGGGCTTGGTTGGGCAGTGCTCCGCCTGAAGTCACCTTCTGAAGGGGTGCAGTATGCAGAGGAGTCATGGAGGGACAATTTTTCACAGGTCATCATCAAACCAAAACTCACAGAGGCACTGAAGAAAATCAATCCGTGGCTGGCAGACGATCAATTAGATGAAGTGATTCGCAAGCTAACAACGTATTCAGCCGGAAGCCTACTTGAGAATAATAAAGGTGTTCTTGATCAGCTACTCGGTAATGTAAGCGTCACAGAGAATCGTCAGACCGGACAAAAATCTCCTACAGTCAAATTCATCGACTTCGATCACAGGGAGAATAACAACTTCATTGCGATCTCACAGTTCAAGGTGCGTATCACGGGCACAGAGAATCATATCTATCCGGACATTACGCTCTTTCTGAATGGCCTACCAGTAGCAGTAATCGAGTGCAAGTCGCCGAAAGTAAAAGACCCTATACCTGAGGCCATTGAACAATTGATGAGGTATAGCGAGCAGAGAAGCGATGTATTCCGCGAGGGAAACATGGAATTGTTCTTTTTTAATCAGATCGTGGTGGCCACATGCAGGGATTCAGCTAAGTTCGGAACGATCACCACGCATGTCGAAAAGCACTTTTACCGCTGGACCGATCCCTATCCGCTTACTGTCGATGATATCACCACCGGTTCATCTGCACCAAACGACCAGCAGCGCCTTGTTGCCGGAATGTTTAGCAAACAGAACTTATTGGATCTGATCAAGTCATACACGATCTTCAAAACCGATGGAAACAAGACGATCAAGATCGTCGGCAGATATCAGCAGTTCAGAGCAGTGAAAATGATCCTTGATCGCCTGAAGAATGGAAGGAACCCTCAGGAAAGAGGAGGCATTGTCTGGCACACTCAAGGAAGCGGGAAATCATTGACGATGATGTTCCTGGTTCGCGAGATGAAACAGGACGAGGAGTTGAAGAAATGGAAGATCGTCTTTGTGACAGATCGTACTGATCTCGAAGGACAGTTGAAAGGAACGAGCGGAACGATTGGCTTTACTGTGAGCATCGTCGACCGCATCCGTAAGTTGAAAGAGCTTATCCCCGGCGAATCTGCTGATTTGCTAATGGCGATGATCCATAAGTTCCAGGATGCGAAGGATCTCAACTATGGAATTCTGGATGAGTTGAATCCCAGCGACCGTATCCTCGTGATGACAGATGAGGCGCACAGGACACAATACTCCGTCCTCGCCGCTAATCTTCAGAAGGCGATGCCCAACGCGACGCATATCGGCTTCACCGGGACACCGATTGCGAAAACAGAAAAGCGCTTTGGTGATTACATAGACAAGTACACGATGCGCCAATCCATCGATGATGGCGTGACTCTTGAGATCATTTATGAAGGGAGAACGCACAATGCGGAGATCACGGATAAAGAACAGATGAATGCAAAGTTCATTGATGTCTTTAAAGATTATGATCCAAAACAGCAGCAGGAGATACTTGGCTATGCAACGAAGAAAGCCTATCTCGAAGCAATAGATACCATCAGAGAGAAAGCTGAAGATTTGGTTGAACATTATGTCGATCACATCTTTGCCAATGGCTTCAAAGCGCAAGTTGTCGCAACATCGAGAGAAGCTTGTGTCAGATATAAGGATGCAATCGAGAAGGCACTAAAGAATAAGATCGAGAGACTCAAGCAGTCCAATCCATTCAATATAGACGTTGCACTTCTGGAGAAAGTAGAAACAGGCATCGTCATGTCGGGAGGCAATAATGATGAAGTCCACTTGAAATCATACACTGACGGCAGCAAACACAAGACAATCATAGAACGCTTCAAGCTTGCCTATAAAGAACAGGGAGAGAGCGGAAGTGGAACAATCGGCATTGTCATCGTCACAAATATGCTCCTCACCGGATTCGACGCACCGATAGAGCAGGTCATGTATCTGGATCGCGTGATCGTCGCACACAATCTGCTCCAGGCAATAGCCAGAGTAAATCGTGTCGGAAATGAAAGCAAGACTAAAGGGTTCATCATCGACTATGTGGGAGTTGGTCATCATTTGAAACAAGCCATTCTCACCTCTTCAGACAAGGAGGTTGCAGAAGTCGACGCAGACGAAGTGGATGAGATCATCGGATGTCTCAGTAACAATACAGAAGAACACAACGATCTGGTCCAGGCGCATAAGGAAATGATGGACCTCGTGCAACAATATGGGATCACCGATCTGAATGACTTCGATGCGTTTTACGATCTCTTCTATGACGAAGAGGTACGTTTCAACTTCATTCAGAAATTCAAGAAACTATCCAAGGCCTTCGATGTCGTATTGCCAAGTCCAAAAGCATTGGACTATCTGAAAGACTATAATATGCTCGCTGAGATCAATGTCATGGCGGGAAGGCATTTCAGAGATGGTCGCATGAGTATGAAAGGTGTTCCCGCAAAGCTCAGAGCGATCACAGACGAATATCTTATATCGAGGGGTATTGATCAGAAAGTACCCCCGCTTTCAATCCTGGATGATGAATTTCTCGATGGCGTCTCAAAAAAGAAAAGGGCGAAGACGAAGGCCGCAGAAATAGAGCATGCAATCCGTAGCTACATCGGAGAACATATGTCAGAAGATCCTGAGCTCTATAAATCGTTTGCGGAATTTCTGGAGAAGATTCTTGAAGACAACAAGCATAACTGGGAGGCCATCTATGAAGAGCTGAAGAAATTCCTCAAGCAAATCTCAGACGAAGAGAACAAGCCTTCATATGGTTTGCATCGTAAGAAACAGATGCCTTTCTTTCGTATCCTAAAATCCGAACTTTACAATACTGAAGATTTGTCTGAAGACATGATCGGGGCATTGGTCAATATTACACAGCACCTCACTCTCTTGTTGGAAGGTGAGTTAAAGCTGACCGGATTCTGGGAACCATCGAAACTGACCGCACAGAACAGGCTTAAAGGAGAGATCCAGAAATTGCTGGTATCCCCTGAGAACTACAAGCTCCCGAACATGCTAGCCAAACTTCAAGCCCTGATATCCAGGATCATGGAACTTGCCAGAACAAACAACGACATTATTCTTTATGCAGAGTAAATTTGTCTGATGACCCTCACCTACAAAACCAGATACTCAGAAAAGAGAAAGACCCTCGGCCTCGTCGTCGAAAGGGATAAATCTGTGGTTGTCCTGGCGCCAGAGGGCACAAGTGATAGCACCATTGATCAATTCATCAACAAGAGGAGGTTCTGGCTATTCCAGAAGTTGAACTACTCTCCAAAATTCGGAGAGCGGAAACCAGATACGCCTTTCATTTCCGGCAAGGCTATCCCATATCTCGGAAGGAATTTCAAGCTGGATGTCGTGAATCAGCGTCTTGATGGAATTCACTTCTCCAATAAGTTTCTCATCTCGAAAACCAACCTGAAACATGCTCCATCGTTACTCGATGCATGGTACAAGGAGAGGGCTAAAGAAAAGATCACTCCTAAGGTTGAGGAGTATGCTCGCCAGTTAGGTGTCGAATACAACGCGATCCTCATTTCAGACTTGAAATACCGCTGGGGATCATGTACACTCAAAGGTAACCTCAACTTCAACTGGAGGCTCATCAAAGCCCCACACTTCGTCATCAACTACGTCGTCGTCCACGAACTTGCACATCTTATAGAACTCAATCATTCAGATCGTTTCTGGAATATCGTTAGAGTGCAGATTCCGAATTTTAAGGAGGCGAAGGAGTGGTTGAGGGAGAATGGGGAGAATATACTACCTGAATAATATTTATATTGAATTACTAATACGTTGAAACGGTCATCATGATTGACATTGTAAAAGGCCAAACCGATAAACAAGCTTCAAGTCAACGTCTCATTGACTTTTTTGAGCAAACGCCAGAATTCAATGGCAAGTTATACATAGGGTATCCTATTCTATACTCTGGTGGTGAGAGCATTGTACTCGATGCGTTGTGGGTGTCCCCGCAATATGGTATAGTAGTGTTTGACTTAATTGAGGGGACTTCAATTCCTGATGAAAGGGCTGAGTTCAGAGACCGCCTTTTTAACAAAATTAGATCCTTACTCCTATCATACAGTGACTTGAGTTCTGGCAGAGAATTCCTGGTCGCTATAGAAGTCCTAACCTATGCTCCCGCTTGCCAGCCTGAAGAAGGTGATACCTTAACGGCAGTCGATGAAGCGAAGCTCATTGACCTAATTAGGAATCGTGATGATTGGCCTCATCCTAAATTGCACTCAAAAGTCATTTCGGTTATTCAAAATGTAGCTCAATTAAGAATTTCAATTGACAGGAACTATGTTAATAGTGACAATTCCAAAGGAGCAATAGTTAAGCAGCTTGAGCAAACAATCGCAAATCTTGACAATCAACAAGAAGAAGCTATTATCGAATACTTTGATGGAATTCAAAGAATAAGAGGTTTAGCAGGTTCTGGCAAAACCATTGTACTTGCATTAAAGGCTGCATACTTACATGCCCGTAATCCGGAATGGAGAATTGCGGTGACTTTTAATACAAGATCGCTAAAAGATCAATTTAAGGAGTTGATTGAATTGTTTTGTGTGCAAAAAATGGGTAGAAAACCTGATGAAGACAAAATCAAGATTATTCAGGCATGGGGGAGCAGTAGTAGTCCCGGAATTTATTTTGACTTCTGCAAAACAAATAGTCTCGAATATATGGACTATAACACAGCAAGAATCTATATCTCCCATACCGGTCAAAGGAGGACCCCTCCTTTAGAAGTAGTTTGTAAGAAAGCAATAGAAGAGTTAGGGTCAAAGCCAATAGCGCCGATTTATGATGCAATCCTCGTGGATGAAGCCCAAGACCTGTCTGAATCATTCCTAAATCTGTGTTACAGACTCTTAACTGAGAGAAAGAGATTAATTTATGCTTATGATGAATTGCAGAAACTTAACGAAGGATCTCCATTAAGAAGCCCAAGGAAATTGTTTGATAAGGATGCAAGTGATATCATACTAAAGAAATGCTATAGAAATTCGAACCCTGTTCTTATCACCGCTCACTCCTTGGGTTTTGGCATCTATAGAGAAGGCGGTTTGGCGCAATTCTTTGATCAACCTGAACTCTGGGAGGATGTAGGGTATGTAGTGAAGGACGGGAGTCTAAAACCAGGTAATAGTGTTGTACTGACACGTTCTGATGAAGCAACACATCAGTTCCTCAATCAACGAGTTGATTTGCAAGACCTTATTGTTTTTAAGTCTTTTGACGATGCGGACGAACAAGCTGGAGAGGTCGCAAAAGAAATAACAAAGAATATTCAAGAGGATGAACTACTTCATCGTGATATTATTGTAATTAATCCTATTGCTATAACAACTAAGGACGAAGTGGCGGTTGTAAGATCATTGTTGCATAATCAGAAAATTAAAAGTCATATCGCCGGTGAATCAAATCCAGATAATTTCTTCGAGAAAAACTCTATTGCTTTCACAGGAATTAACAGAGCGAAAGGTAACGAAGTCCCGATGGTATACATTATTAATGCTCATGAGTGTTATTCGCATCCAATATTTGAAGATCGCGATCTGATAAGAAGAAGAAATATATTGTTCACGGCAATAACACGCAGCAAGGCGTGGGTCAGAGTTTACGGTATAGGTAAAGGAATGAGAAGATTGATCGAAGAATACAATGAAGTTAAAAAGAGGAATTTTGAAATGCATTTTGTCTACCCTACACCGGAGGAAATAAAGGAAATGAATCTGATAAGGAGGGATGTTTCAAATCAAGAAGAACAAAGGCTTAGGAAAGAAGTTGATGTATTGGAGAATCTTAGTTCAATTTTGGCAAAAATTAAAAATGGAGAGTCTAGAATAGAAGATTATCCTGCAGACAAGCGCGAAATCTTAAAAAAGCTGCTGAGCTAATGATCAAAACTATCATACAACAGATTAATCATCTTATTAGGATTTTGATAGAAACTGGTTTCACAATTAGTCATAATTATACGTCAGAAAAAAATGGAGTTATCTCTTGGAGTGATTTTAAAGATATTTCATTCGTATTAAAGAATCAGCCTTACGAAGAAATTTATTATGAATGTATTAAGGAGAGAGCATTTAATATAATGCTTATTGATGGTGCAATTTTACAACTCATGTATCGCTGCCAAGACGATCAAATCATTGCGCATCGCCTGGCATTTTTTCCGAATCCAAACATCGAACGCTTTCAAGATAACCCTGATGAGTATGAGGAACTCTATTTGAATGCAGAACTTTTTTCTGACGTGATTGAAAAAAAGGTTATTGTTTTTCCGCTAAGATTTGATTTTGATAGTGATCCTAATAAATATATCCCGTTTGATCATTCATTTTGTCATCTTAGCCTAGGTAATTATAAAAACTGTAGAATACCAAGTTCAAAACCTCTTTCACCGCTTAAGTTTGTACACTTCGTTCTTAGAAGTTTCTATTTTGACAAATTCACAGCTCATTTCTCATCAAATGATTTTCAATGTGACCTAACTTTTGGTACACTTTTATCTGCCGAAGAGCAGTTGGTAATACATGTAAATCACTAAAGATGTTCCATTTACTATATGTAATATCGAAATTGTCTCATCTGGGTCTGCCATTCTGCAGTTGCAGTAAGTATGTTTCCAATTAAATCTGAAAATCGTAAGGTTACGGGTAATCCATCGCCATAAATACACGCATTGTAATTGAGCTTGGTAAGCGCCAGAATATCATTCAAAACAATTTCAATTTTCGCGTCCCCCTTATGAACTTCAATGTATAACGGATTTGCGATTTCACTGTGGTTGGTAGAACCAGTTTTGGGTATAAACCCTCTTGTATACAAATATGCGGTTTTACCATCAACGATCCATGCTAATCCACGCATTATTCCATAGTTGCATTCAATATCCGAACTGTCTTTAAATAGTTTAAGTCTTTTTCTATAATCTTCTCGAGTATCTTTAATGACGATGCCGGATAGTATTGTACTTGCTTGCCGAGAGTTGACTGCGTTCTCAAATCCTTCCCATTCCGTATCATTAAAGCGAACTCTTCCATGGATAAAAAGCTCGATAGGATAAGTTCCATGTTTTTCATGGAAATCATCCAGTGCCATGCCAAGTAAATACTCAGCATTAGTCTTATCGAGGTGATACTCGGGACTGTTTTCACTCTTAAATAGACCTATATTTCCTCGAAAGATTGTTCCATCCCCATCTTTCAAGAACATTTGGGCAGCGCTACAAATACTCGACTTTTGCACATTGTCCTTCACCTTTTTAAACACTAGACCTAAATAACAGACGTTCGCACGAACTGAACCCAGAACCCAAGGAAGTTTTCCGAGCTTGTAGTAGAGACCAACGGATTGTGTCCACGCCAGGTGCGCTTTCATATCATCGGTGTATTTTCGATTCAATAGTTTATCTCGAAAATCCAAGGTTGAATCAACAATAACTTGAACTGGTGTTTCCACACGTTCTTGAAGTAAAGTAGCCTTCAAAAGATTATGAAAGTCTGACGAATCGGATTTTAAGGCTTCGAGTTCTCGGAGCTCTTCGTCATAATCTGGGAAAAGCCCAGCTTGACCTTGGTTGAGAGCTTCGATTTTCTTCTCTATTGCAGTCGTAATATCACGTCCCTTAGAGCCAAATCTGCACCTAAGATAGGTGTCTCTCGATACAAGAATGAACCAGATATCTAGTCTTACATCCTCATCTTTTCTCGCCTTAAGTATTGCAGAACTATAAAGCTCTACAAGTGCTTTTGTCCTCTTCTTTTTGAATCGTTCATTAAGGATTCCGCTTATTACCTCTGTATCCAGACCGATTGAATATTCAGGATTATCCGGCCACTCAATCTCGAACGCCGCTTCAAACCCAGGAAAACTAGGTCGTTGACTTTCTATGTCGACTTCATGCCCATATATCTTCTTTTGAGAAATAATAGGAGATTGAAGTCTTTTTACAAACTTAGAATATGCTTCCATAAGTTCGTAAGGACCAATAATGCCCGCTTTTATTGCATGTCCAGAGAATTTTTCATTCGCCCCAAAGAGTAAAATCCCGTCCCTAGGATCTGCTGCTTTTTGGTTATTACCAAAAGACAGTTCAGGTTCAGGTATATAAATTAGTTCATTTCGGTTCATCATAACTGGTTTTTGTTTGAAATTCCACTGGTATGATTTCAATAGTTAAAAAATCATTTAAACTAATAGGGACTCGTATTTGATGATTTTTTGAAAATCCAGATGCTAAGAACAAAAAAGCAAGATTGCGCTCATACCAATCTCTGTTGAACCAATCCTTTGGAACCGATCGTCTATATAGACGTTGATTGTCATCATTCAAAAGACCATTTTCATCAGAAGAGACAATGTGATAGTTGGTGACCAGGTGCGGAAACGGCTGCAATTGAAACGCAAAACTTAATGCGAAACGCCATGTAATATCATCTGATTTAGAAAATAACTTTCTACCACGTTTGCCGAAAGAAGTAAGCGATACATAACCATTCTTAACAGAGCCTAACCTTGGGAAAAAGATTCTTCTGTCGTTCGACACTTTATACGCTGCAAAGCCATCTAGATGATAAAAGTGATCATTAATTGATTTATTTAATAATGCTATTAACTTTTGAGGCGCATCTCTTATTTCATCACCATCCCTAGTTTGCACGATAGCTTCCTGAGCAAACTTTGAGATTGACATTTCTTGACTAGAAGAAAAATCAATATCGAGTTCATGATTGTTGAAGAATCCGATTACATAATCAGCGTTAGTAACAAATGGATATTTAATCACCTTATATAAGTCCTTTATTGGATTTGAGAGCTTATGGACATAGAGTGACTCAGGCATATCAAATCTGAACCAATTAGAACCGTAGATCTCTTCTCTTGCAATTACTTCTCCTTGAATTTTTTGGTATTCATACCATTGTCGTAAGACATTATTCTTAGGAGTACCTAAAGGGATATGTTGTTCCTCTAGTTCGAATAAGAGGCCTTTAAATCCCTTTCCCCAGTTCAGGCTGAAGTCCAGGGCATTAAGAGGAAGAACACCAATGGGGAAATCATCATAGCTAGAATCATCGACCTTAATTGGCAATATGTAGTTTTCAATCGTCTTTGATATTACTTTTGCTAGCATAATTTCTGCATACACGCCTGAATCTTTGTTGCGTGTTTTTTCTATATAGTCTTTAGAAACTATTGCTAGGAACCTGATGGACTCGTTACGCATGGTCAATTCGATCTCGTTCCAAAAACTGCTTCCAGAGCGAAGATCATTTACATCAATCCATACCTCATAGCCTAATAGAGTAAGCTTAGAAGCGAGCCATGAGGCTAGATAGTTGTCCTTGGGTGCGGAATGGCTTATAAATAACAGCTTTTTCTCCATTGGCAAATTATTCTTTAGGTTAACTATGTGTTCCTGCCGAGCGACAAAAGGAAAATTACTTGAATCTAGAGAGGGTTTAATCTCTTATATGCGTCTTAACGTAGTCTAAAATAATGCATTGTAAAGTTAATCAATCTCGTTAAGGCGAGGCTGTTTAGACCCTCAACAGCTCCAAACACTCTCTCATCGCCTCCTCATTCCTGAATTGCGAGTAGATCTCCGTCGTCGTGATCAAGGGATTTGTCAGATTACCTCGGACAGCTACGAAGCTTTCGCAGATCTGATCTGAAACAAAATAGAGGACCGGTCTTTATAAACTCTCGTGGTTCGTCGGTCCTCTGTATAGGTGGCCAAACGGGCAAGGTTATAAAAAATAGTCGGATTGGAGCGTTTACCTTTTCACGATTTAGTCATTAATACCTGAGAACTTATTCCAAATCTTCCCCAATTGAGGTGTAGTTGGGATAATTCTGTTATAAGGTGATGGAATATAAAATATGTAAAATGAAGGCATTCATAGTAGTATTATTGATATTAGGTTGCAAGTCAGCCGCTTATGGTCAAGGATGCGATAGGCTGGTTGAAGATGGCCTGTATCAAATGATTAAAACAACCACGCGCACGACATTTAATTATGACATGAAGGCATATTTCGTGTCGCAAGAGTTTAGATCTGATCTTAAAAGTGGCAAATGGGGTGGCTCGCTCTCATTGCCGATTGAAGGAGTTCCTGTTTCCATCAATGCTAATTCATCTGATGATGAAATCCGTGAATTTCAAAGGAAAATTGAAAGTTCGTCCCAGGAAAGTCTGGCGATAACTTCTTTTGAGGAAGTTATTAAGAATCTACCAAATGAAGAGCTTTATGAGGCATATGTGCGGTGTAAAGAAATTGATAGCAACCCTAATCTCACAGGATTGATAAGGGGCAAAAAAATTGAAACAGAAGAGACGGTAATATTTACTTTTTACTATAGGCCCACAGGTTCGAATCAACCAGTACCCAAAGTAAAAACCTTTACTGTCATTCCAAACACTGCGCTAGTTGATGGGGGAGGTTTAAAAGTTGGGCGCAGACTACCCTCATTTTATATGTCAATTCTATGTAAAAGAAGTGAGGTTAATGAGGTAGTATTCAAATTGCAAACAGGCAATGGATCAGTTGATGATATCTCAGGCCCGACAACTGAATCTAAATTTGAGACCCCAATTGGTACAATCATAGCATCATTTTTGTCCTTTGATCGATTTAGGGAGGCTGCAGGGGAGAATGGGGTTTGGAAGAGAACTGACAAGTGGGCGCCGTGCGATGGTCGTGATGTCACTGGCTCTAAATTTGCCACGTACTCCCAAAACATAACACCAGATTTACGAGGATACTTTTTAAGGGCATTAAACTCTTTTGACGACGATCCGCCTGCTGGTGTTCAGGACGTCACCCGCGACATAAACAGAAAGGTCGGTAATCACCAAGATGACGAGTTTAAGAGACATGGCCATGACGTCATAACAATGAACGGTCAAACGGGAATTGGACCTTCACGGCGACCAATTGAAGGAAATGGTGGTGATAATAGTCATCGTACTGAAGAAACGGGTGGCGACGAAACACGCCCAATTAATATTGCAGTCTACTATTACATTAAAATAAATTAGTGTAACGGTAGGTATATGCATATAATATTTTAACATGAAATACAGACTTCATGGTGTTAATTCCAAATCTGTTATTGCCGCGGTTGGAGTATGGGACCCTTTAACCTATAATCATTTAAACTTAATAAATTTCATTCTGAAAAGATCAAATTATTTGAAATGCAATTCATGCATAGTTATAATTTATCCTAAACCCTCTTATTTCCTATTTAAAAATACAAATTCGATATATTTAAGTGATATAAAGTTTATCATAAATAAAATACTAAGCATTGGCATAACTAGCATTTTAGAAGTAACATTTGAATCTAAATCTGATGTCTTAAAAAATGCGACCCACTTCATTCCAGCCATCTTAAAGCATATTCGATTAAAGGAACTCTATATGAGTCCGACTCAATCCTTCGGTCAGGGAGAAGATGGAAATCAAAAAACAATCTCAAAATTAGCTATTAAGTACAGTTTTAAGTCAAAAATAATTCCCCAGAGCGTTTTTCACTTTAAACCGAAACGCATAAATGCAAACCAAAAACTAATTCAATTATTGAATGGCGGGTTTTCGTTCAATAAACAAATAATGCCATTTCCTCCTACGTATTTCATTATTAATAAAAATGAAATACCATTACCTTATAAAAACGGTAAATACGTAATTGGTTTAAAAAAATGTTTAGACTCTAAAATCACTAAAACCCTATCAGTCAAATTAAGAAATAATAAAATTGTCTTGGACCCTTCACTAAAAGACAAATACCATTGGATGGTAATCGTAAGGGGCCCACCATAATACTAATTCAAATGTAGATTTATACATATATTATTTCATAATCATTAAATCAAAAAGCAATGGCAAAAATATCCATCAAGCAAGGCGTAATAGTCCCAGACAAACAAGCGGTTACATCACTTTTGTTACAAATTGGAAAAAAAATAGCAACAGACAAAAAACTTGCTCGTCGATTAAAGACGAAGCCGGGAGAAATTTTATCTGCTATGGGCTTGAATGAAGATATAAGATTGGAGCTATTAAAAGCTTCCAATGTCGCAAAGGTTAGCATTGGTTGTGCTCTAACATGTTGGCATACATGTTGGTTTACCACAATCAATTGTGATTGCACAATCGTAACCGTTCAGTCATTCAAAAAATTTGAATGATTGAATTGAAAACAAGGATGCGTAAGAAAAGGGATTGAAATATATCCCTTTTCATTTTATTATAACAAATATTATCAAAGACATCGAGATATTGTCAAATTTCAAAATAAGGCTACAAAATACTTTCGCTGATCGAGTGGCGGCACTTTAACAAATAAAACAAAGTAGTGAAACTAGCCACTAAATATATTCAAGAAATAGTTAAATGCAAGAAAAATGCATTTAACTTCAATTTGGAAAGTAGCCAAAATGTTTGGGAATGTTTTCACCCTTTAAATGGCATAACTCTACCAAATCAAGGTTGGAAAATACACATCAGTGTTTCCGTTTCTCAATGCTTAAAGATGTTTGAATGCCCAATCCCTTATCTTGTAAAGAATAACATTGCGTTTAAACTTCCTTCGACAATCAACAAGCTAATTGCTATCAACAGTGGTGAGTATGGCGAGACTCAAATCGGTAAAATAATTACAATCTATCCAGCAAATACGAAAACTCTGAAGGCATGTGTTAAATATATGAAGACGAATATGAGAATTGTTCCAGGACCATGCATTCCTTCGGATATTAGATTAAGTGGAAAGTCGCCAATTTACTTTAGATATGGATCTTTTTTAGGTAAGCAATATTATATCTTAGAAAACGGCTTGAAAGAATACTATCTGTTGGATAATAATGGTAACCAAGTCAAGGAGGAAAGAACTATAAATTCAACTCAACCTGATTTTGCGCCGTCCTTGCCCTTTAAGACCATGGCTGCCAAAGAGCACTATTTTCAAAGAGTAGATAGTTTCAAAAAATACTTTATACCAGTGTCACTTTTGTATAAATCATTCAAAAGTGACATTACTATTGGATTACACAAAAACACTGGAGCAGTCCTGATACAAAAAAGGGCTTACAGCAAAATTTCTGAAAATATTAACGGAATTGATAGTACCAACTATCTTGAAAATGAATATTCATTTTTGAAATCATTAAATGAGATAATCAATTGCCCAAAGCCGTATTCATTTAAGCGCTTAATGGAATACTCTGTAATATATGAGGAATACATTGAAGGAAAAACGCTTCTTCAATTAGAAAGAAGTCAAGCAAATGTAGTTTTCCCTTTAATATTTGAACAAATTATTAAACTTCACGAAGCTGGTGTATCACATAATGATATTAAGCCAACAAATATAATAGTATCGAATAATAAAATATATTTAACAGACTTTGAAATCGCACAATATTTAAATGAAAAGAGAGAGTATTACGGTGGAACTAGAGGATATATGGTCCAAAGTCGTAGCAAAAACGGGAAATCCAAAGCAGATTTTTACGCCTTCTCAGTATGCCTAGGAGGTCATTTACTTAATTTTGAGAATTCAGATTTGCTACTATCACTTCGGCAAATTATAAATTTATTAGACTTTTATGGCTATAGTAATGCGGTTAAGGCGATTAAAATAATAAATAGTGCATATGATAAGATCAATTATATCGATGCATATCGATATTTGAATTATGTAAATGTTCGGAATTTAATTAAAACTGGCAACTTGGTTACGCTTAAATCATGGTTTAAGATTGCAATACTTGATCAACTCAGTCTCACGAAGGACGATTTTATTAAAACACAAAATAACGCTTATTGGATTTCACCACACACCACGCAAGGAGATTCTAATGTAAATTATGGAATAAACACTGGTAATTCTGGAACGGTAATCGGTTTAGTAATAATTTCAAGGAATACAGGAATACGCATACTTGATGATGAAATAAATGAGTGCTGTATTACGCTGTCAAAATTTGACAAAAATTTGCCATACGGGTTATTTAACGGCCAATCAGGGATCGCAGTTGCTCTAATAATGGGCGGTATTTATTTAAAGGATAATAAGTATATTAAGTATGGCCTTGACACCTTGAAGTCAATTCCTGAGAATGACATTAGCCCAGATTATTTCAACGGTCATGCGAGTATTCTGTTTGCACTGTGCAAGGCATATAAGCTTACAAAATGTGAAGGATTAGTTACTCCGGCATTTTTAGTGTATAAGAAAATATTAGCAAAATTGGAGATAATCAACAATGTTTATGTTTGGCCATTTAACGAAGAAGCTTTTACTGGCGCAGCACACGGCTCTGCAGGTATAGCAATGACACTTTTATATTTTGCAAAGACTTTCAATTGTGATGTAGCCCAAACTACAGGAATTATATCGTTAAAAAGTATTTTTAGAAAATCAATAGATGAGAATAGTGAAACGATATTTCATGATTTAAGCAAAAAAAATAGCATGGCGCCAATTTTTGGTTGGTGTCATGGCCTGGAAGGTTATTTGTGGTGTTTAATTTACAATAGAGAATTTATTCATCATTTCACAGAGGAAATTGATTGGTCGATTGCAAAACTGGCGGGGCAAAATGTTATATCCAACCCAAGTATTTGCCATGGCTTAGCGGGAAGATTAGAACTATGGAACAAGATATCAATTATCGAAAAATACTCCAATTTGGCCGAGAATAAGATTTTAGAAATGCTGAATGTGTTAAAAATAACAAGTATTAAATTGAAGGGTAAAATAACTTGGTTTTCTGATGAGGCAGGTAAATGCAGTCATGATTTATGGGTAGGCTCATTAGGTGTTACAGCGGTAGTTTCAAATTACATCAATAAGAAACACGAATCAATACTTTAAGAAGGATTGGCTCTAATCGTCTTATTTTTGATTTTAGCTAAAAATGAACATCTGAATGACAAAGTCAAAGAGGAGAAATATGAGAGGACATCCGAAGAAATATGAATATAGATTGAATCCTGCAAAGAGATGAATATGCATTTAAGCTGATTATAGCCTAGAGAGAGATTAAATTATTTTGAGAATAAAGGATGTCTTTGTTATTTGATAATTGTTAAATAATAAATTGATATTTGCATGTAGCTTGAGTAAAGTTAGATGATAGCACTTAATAAATTACACCCTTAGCAACTCCAAACTCTCCCTCATCGCCTCCTCATTCCTGAACTGTGAATAGATCTCAGTTGTCGTAATCGACGCATGCGTAAGGTTCGCCTGAACAGCTCTCATATCTGCACCCTTGTTTGCGCTGATCGTCGCGGAGGTGTACCTGGCAGAGTAAAAGGAGAAATGACCGTCGAAGCCAAGCTCCTTTGATATCTTCACATACATATCCCGAAGGTTGGAGATCACATCTCTTTTTCTTTCGCTGATCATTTTGTCATCCTTGTCGTATTTCTCACCCAGTAGGAAGTTGAAGACATATCTGTTCCTGGGGTTGGCGTATTTCTGGATGATAGAGAGACATTCGTGAAGGAGAGGTTTTCCGAGACTGGAGTTGCTGGTTTTTGCCCTTTCAAAGAACCAGAGGCCATCCCTGATATCGGACATTTTCATGAGAGCGATATCCTTGAGATTCACGCCCATTGTGAAGTAGCTGAACTTCCAGAGGTCCATCGCCCTTTCTTCACTTTCGTTCTTTGTTTGATAGTCCAGGATTGCTTTGACCTGGGCAGAGGAAAGTCTCTTAATCAGGCTTGATGGCTTTTTAATCTTGTGCAGGTGATTGAACTTATATCCTATAGGATTGTACCCGGTCTTGAACGGCATCATCTTCATATCGATCACTTCATCTTCGACTGCCTTCGAGAAGAGGCCTTTGAGCCCTCTCATTGTCCTGTCACCCTTATGCCCTCTTGAGATGATGTCAGCTTCGAAATCTTTGAGCAATCCTTTCGTCACTTCTTCGAAGCGGATCTTTTCTTTACCCATAAACTTTTGCAAGGCTTTAAGCGCATCGTTGTAATAAATACCCGTACCGCCTTTGTTCATAGAGAAGAGTTTAGCGACATGCTTCTTGGTGAAGCTATCGAAAGTAACCCCTTCATCTTCCTTTTGATCGAACAGCTCGGCCCAGGTTTTATAGTCCCATGGCTTATCAGAAAAATTCTGTTTGTATATCTGAACAGCCCTATCGAACGCCTCATCGATCTTTTCATTTCGTTTACTCGCTCCCCAAGCGGAATGCTTGACGCGATTATAGCGGGTATCAAATTCATCGGGCGAACAGGAGAGTCCAAGACGCTTACGTCTTACGTTCGCTTTCTGATCTCTCCAGGAGATTTGTAGGACGAGGGGGTATTTTCCATCGTCGAGGGGTTCAGACATATAGAGTCTGACACTGAATGTGACATGTGTAATCGGCATACAAACACGATAAATTAGTAAAATAATCTATGCGTATCTGCTAGTATACTAATGATTTATGAGCGAAAGTCAAGACGAGATGGGACTGTTAATCCGTAGGTCCTAGGTTCAAGTCCTAGAGGGGGCGCTGGAAAGGGGTTCATTTTGAACCCCTTTGTTTTTTACACATACCTC
>JANNQA010000159.1:0-8113 GCA_031400515.1 Bacteroidota bacterium | reverse complement strand
GACCCAATACCGGAAGCAGGTTGACCAGGATCGTATTCGTATCAGAATCAAAACAGCCACTCGTATCCACAAGTGCAAGTATCACCTGGTACGTATTAGCTGAGGTATACGCGTGAGAAGGCATTTGTGAGCCATTCATGCTGAGGTCACCAAAATCCCAGAGGTATGAAACAATCCCTGATGTGGCAACAGGTGTATAGACAATAGCATCACCTACACAAGCCGGATTAGGAGCCATCGAAAAATTCGCGTTGGGATCCGGTGGTGCTACAACCATTTTAGTGAACATAGACTGACACCCATTAGCCGTCGTTACAGTAACGGTTACTGTATACGTGTTTGCGTTTGTGTATGTATGGTTTACGACAGGACTAGGACCAGAAGTCGAATTAAAGTCTCCAAAATTCCAGGCGTAATTAGTAATGACCTCACCCGGGACAAATGTGCTGATATCCGTAAATGTAAAGTTGCGGCACAGATTGATGCATTTGAATTCTGCTGCCACCGGAACTAAAACCTGGGTAGACGCAAGTACAGTGCAAAGCGTAGGTGGGGGGGTGGTATTCGTCACTGTAGCCGAAAGTGTAGCCACGAAATATCCTGCCTTAGAGTAAGTATGCGTTGGATTTGATAACGGACCTGTGAAAGTATTCCCAGCGGGATCTCAAAAGTTCCAGGTTCCAAGAGTAGCATTGGCAAATGTCGCGGTGAATGTTACATCGTTACACAACGGTGTATTGTTCATGTCCGTGATCGTTAGCGTGTATGGTTGTGGATTACAACCTCCCGGGCCAATTGGCGGGCATGGCTGTTGTGTCACTGTGATGGTATTGCTCTGTTTCGTACAACCTGTCGTAACGTCCATGACGACAACGAAGTAGGCAAAGCTGCCTGGAGCGTTATTGTTAGTATGTACTAAGGGATTGCCGGTTCCTCCCATTCCGACAGACACGGGCGTATTATTACAATACCACTGATAGGTATAGTTTGGATTCGTCAATGCATAAAGCGACACTGTGGTTTGCACCACTGGCATTATACAGAGCGAAACTGGATTTGGTGTGGAAATATCAGCAACAGGTCCCGGCACTTCAAAGGCCTGATAGCTGTCTATTCCTTCACACCCATTTGCATCAGTAGTGGTGACGGTATAGGTTCCCGCGTTTGAAATCGTGATCATTTGTGTCGTTGGTCCGGTAGACCATTGATAAGATGCGAATCCACCTCCCGCGTCAAGCATTGCCGAGACATTAGGACAGAGTATGCCGATCTGTGTGATCGTAGGCTGAATCGGAGCGGTCAACGTGATCACATGCGTTTTGTTTGTCACGACCCCACACACTTCTACACCTACAGTGATTGTGACAGAAGCCGGAGTATTGTTCCATTGAATATTCGCATTTGGTGTGCCCTGCCCAAGAATGACAGATCCGGCAGACGGTGGGTTTATTGACCAAATGAAATTGGTGCCAGCGGGTTGAAGAGGTGTGATGCTGAACGTATCCACATTATTGATGCAGCCATTTGGCCCGGTAACCATCAGTGGCCCATTCAACATTTTTTCAGTCACCGTCAATGTAATGGCAGCAGAAGTACATTGCGGGGGACTTATCTGGAATTGACTCAGAGATAAACTGTATGGACCTGATGCGCCCCACGTCACTGAAATCGGATTCCCTGTAAAAGATGAAGGTGTACCATTTGTCACATTCCATTGGAAACCAGTTCCGGGTGTCGAACTATATCCGGTATAAGTATAGGTTGATCCCGGACAGACCAATAGCTGCCCGACAATACTATCTGGCAGAGGCACATTGATGACATTGACTGATGCAAACAACGTGTCATTGCAAAAGGGATTCGGTGCATTTGGAAAGACTGATATCGTATAAAACCCGGATGAAGGCCATGTCACACTGATAATATTAGGACCGACAATGGGGAACGGTGTTATCGATGGATTGATATTCCACGTAAATCCATTCACTGCCGGCATGTTTGTGGAAAAAAATGAGACGTCACCTACACATGCGACAGGTGGCGGCGCAATCAATTGATATTGAGGAAGGATACTGACGTTCAGCTTTGACATCCCTTCACAATCATTTTCGTCATGACCAGGAAGGTTTTGTAAAAATTTACTGTTCCAGTTTGCCATCAGCATTCCTGTGGGTCCATTGCCCCAAAGTATCGTGATCGTATTTGATAAGGTATCCGTAGAGACCACTGTTCCACCCATGACCTGCCAGTTGTACTGCACGCTCATCCATTTTGGAAGGGTATATGTAGCAGAGCTGTTGGCACATACGACGGTAGGACCATTGATCGGGGAATTCATATCCACGATAGGTACTACAGCGGACACAGGTTGAGTACAATAATTGCCTGTACAATTTGATAATTGTAAGGTGACAACACCATAAGGACCCTGACCCCATTGGAGGCAAATGGTGTCGTTGCCCTGGCCGGTAAATGTGACCGGTACATTGTTCGCATCCACGACGGTCCAGGTATAAGTACATCCGGTAGCCGTAGTCCAATAGCAAGACGAATCCCCTTCACACAACGTAGAAATCCAGAGTATATCCGGTCCGGGAAATGGATCGACAATGATGTCATGCGAAATAGAATCAGAACAACAACAGAGTGGATTCCCCTGTGGATCATAATTTGTTTGCATCACATAAAGCGTCACTGTGAATGGGCCTGATGTAGAATAGTTATGTGTGGGTGAATATGAAGTTGAAGTGTTTCCGTCGCCAAAATCCCAAAAGAAGCTGGTTCCCCCTATACTATTGTTGAGAAAGGTGATTGGAGAATTCAGACACACAGGCGATGAAAGCGGAGTGAATGCCGCAGTAGGCCCGGCGAGAATGTTTACACAATACATGTGTGTCTGGACACTGGTACCATTTGTCACTGTCAGTGTGACCATTCCAGTACCCATACTGCCCCATGTGACATCAATGATTCCGGAATCAACCACGGTATAAGTGCCGCCTGTCACCATCCAACTGTAGGTGTTTCCGAGTGTATGATTGAAGTAATAGGTAGCCACACTGTTTTCACAGGCATTGAAGGTGACTTTTCCACCTACCCCGCCCGAAGTGCCTCCTGTCGTAGGTTCTAATTCTACTAGGCCACAATCCGGTTTTGGACATTTTACTTCGATCAGGATAAACGCAAACAACCCCTGCTGACCCACATACCCATATCGCAGCATATGATGTCCACAACAATCAGGTAAATGACCAATGAAATGAAGATCTCCATTCAGATCTAACTGAAAACACTCAGATGGTTCCAACAGCATAACCGGTGGGCATTGCGGCATGAGCTGGCATAGCAAGTCATTCGTCGTGACATTATACATCAGAGGCATTCCGGGCATAACACACACCGTATCCGGCGAGATGTCTGACTGAGCAGAACCCATTAGAGCAAGGCTTAAGAATAAACTGGAAAGGAGTATTTGTTTTTTCATAGTCAGGTTCTTTGTGGGGTGTTAGAGTTGGAAATTCGCGAAAGGGTTAGTATTGGTATTGATCGTAAGCGCCGTGACAACAGTGGCGAAACTATTGTTAGGCAGCACATTGAATGCACTGATTGTATTTCCTGAAGCAGTGTTTCGGATGATCAGGCAACCACCCGTATTCTGTATATTGAATCCATGCTGTGAATTGGAAGTACTTGTATTATTATCCAGCTTTCCCCCTGTAAACGTGGTACTGAAGCCTGAAGATCCATTCAGCGCAGAGGAATTAGATTCGATCACGCAATCATTCAGCCATTCGAACCCATGATTGCCGTTGTTCCTGGAATTGTTCTCAGATGCCAGCGAAGAGTTAAAAAGATAGAATCCATTTTGACCATTGTCGGTTGCGGTGTTTTGTTTCACCACAGAACCCGCTCCACATGAAAACCCGTGATTGGTGTTATCTGCTGATGCGCAATTGGATATCGATGATGCGCCGGTCGTACGGATGCCATGTTGTCCATTATCCCTTGCAGTACAATCTACAAGACTGGATCCACTATCAGTCTCTATACCATCATTGGTATTATTTGATGCGGTACAATGAAAGACAGATGCACTGCTACCGGCATCAATCCCATCGAAGCCATTGTTGCCGGCTACCACATGCGAAAGGAGATTATTACTTCCGGCAGCGATACCATCGTATGCATTCGCTATAATCTGCAGATGTGAAAAGCTTGAGTTGTTGGCGAGCACTGCTTTGATACCTTCTCTTCCCCATGAGACGACACTTCCATTGCGGATCGTAATATTCGTGACTCCAACCGTGACCTCAATTCCTTCAGAAGTATTTGGTGCTGCACCTCTCAACGCATATCCATTGAGATCGAGGGTGACATGAGATGAAGAAATATTGATACCCACGGAGCCCGTCAGGTTGTCCGTCACATAGTAGGAACCGGGACTTGTGATATCATATGGCAATGAATCAATCGGAATTCTGTCCTCAAGGTGTACAATGTCCGATACGGAGGAAATGCTGACCCAGTCAGGTGCCACAGAAGTTCCTCTGTTGTAGTAAAATCCAGGTTGATTATCGGTCTGATAAATCAATAGGGCATTCGCGGGCATCATAATGCCATCTCGTTGGACAAGCGTCAACCGGGGAATCAATAATCCTCTCTCTGTATCAGCGACATCCAACATTGAAGAAGGATCGGCTGAATTACCAGTGGTGTTTATGCTTACCTGGCTGGTAATCAGCTCAAATGAAAACATCAAATACGCTACAAGAAGGGTTTGACGCATAGTCTCCGTTTTTTATGGAAAAGAGTAGAATGGATTTTCTCTTACGTTTAAGAGCCAACCAAAAAAAGAAATTTACAACTACTTAACCAGAGTGTGAGCTTTTTTTTACGTCTGAACCAATATGGTGTCCTGCTCACACGAAACCTTGCAGGTTGCCGCCCTTATAAGCATTCCTGCAGCTGTAAGGTTGGCCATCGCAGTTTAAGTTATGGACGATCCGCAGCGGCATTGGTTATAATCGTTCATCTCAACAATTTATCCCGGATCTCGCGCCAGGTGATAAGTTGGATATTCTGAGCCGTCAAGAGTTTTTTGCATTTCCCACTGGTAAAAAAATCAAAATCCTGCTGTCGCCATGTAGCACCCCAGTCAGGATGATCCACCGTGATGCCTTGCATCTCATGATCATCATATGCAGTATGGATTAATAATACCGTAACTCCCGAGGTCATCGACTTGAGCACATCAGAATAATACTCTTTGAATCCGGCATGAAAGTTCTCGGGATTTGCAGTGACGATCCTGTCCACGATGATGTCTGATTCAGTGACGTGTGTACGGGCAGAATCCGGCAGCAACCTTAATACATCTCTGCTCATCATCGTAGGCACGCGATACTCTCTTCCAAGTCTTAGATAGATTCCAAAGAACTCATGATTTGAAAAGAAGAGGCATCCCATATGACTATCAAAATGCGTTGGATCTATACCGAGAGAGATTGCCTTCTCTATTTGTGCACGCAATTCTCGTTCTACCTCTTCGGGTGTAGCGACCGCAGCCATCATTGGACAATCAGGGTAGAGAAATCCATCTTCATTTACAAGACCAGTGACTTCGTTTATGGGTGCGACAGGTCCCCATTTATAGTGCTTCCACTCACTCGTCAATGTCAGGTGTAATCCCAGGTCGTGTGTTGGTTTTGACCTTGCGTATTCTGCGACTTCCAGCAACCATGGGCATGGAACCATCACTGAGGCAGAGTTCACAGATCCGTTTTCAATTGCCTCAAATGAGGCTTTGTTTTCACTATGAGCAACCGCCAGGTCGTCAGCATGAATGATCAGGAGTTTCGTTTCGGCAGGGTATCCGAGGCGCTCAGGCAGCGACTGTGCTTGCGCAAACACACACAAACAAAGAGTATTGAAGAGGAAGGCAAGGTGCTTCATACTTTGATATTGGTTGATTCGAGACACATGATAAACTACAGAGATGACAATTCAAGGTAGGAATTTCATTCACAGTTGTTGGGCATGTCTTTCGTATTTTTCGCCCAGAAACGGAATTTATCTCACTTACCTAAATCGTGAAATCTTTGCCAAATCAAAGTGAAGAACTTATAGTTAGTTATATCGAAGCCGGCCAGCCCATAAAGGCACTTGAATTGTTAGTCCCTTCGATCAATGTAAATGCTATTGCCAGTGATGGCGACACACTATTGCACAAAGCAGTGAACGCGGGATATGCCGATGTGGCTACCAGACTTCTGACATACGGAGCAGATTTTCACATCAAAAACGCAAAAGGCCTTGCGCCATTAAGTAAGGATTTTACGAGTGCAGAGACAATCCATGCTATCAGACAAGCGTATCATCGTGATACTCCTATACCTTTATCAGGTGTCACAAATAATCCGGCTGTGCATGGAGTAGTGGAGAAGATGTCGAGAGAGGGAATCGTAAAAGTCGAAGGTCTTCTACATGGAGCACAGCTTCAGCAAATTCAAAAAGATATCTCACAACTCGTGCGCAAATTGAAACTGGGGAAACTTACAGGGAGATCGAAGTATATCCATTATGATCAACGTGAATATTGGCAGAAGAATCACCGCTCTTATGTTTTCAATGATCCGCTTCGTGTGTCATCAGCACTGATTGATTTTTGTGAAACTCCGTTCATTACTGAAGCTGCCGATACCTATTTAGGGAAGAAGAGTCATATCAAACGTGTCATGGGTATGAGATACTTGCCTTCTCAGGTGTCATTGGACAAACAGCAATTTGGATGGCATCATGATATGGAAGACCGACAGTTCAAGGTCATGGTGCTCCTTACAGATATCGGACCTGAAGATCAGTACATGGCTTATATTCCTGGCACACATCTGATCCGGCATGGCTACGAACATTTCCTGACGAATAAGATTACTTACGAAGACTGCAACATCACTCCGGCTAATGCGACAGAAGTCCATACTACAGGCAAAGCCGGGGATTGCTATTTCTTTGATTCAAATGGCATGCACAGAGGGACACGTTCGAATGGAAAAATGCGGGATGCCTTGTTTATTGAATACACCACAGACAAAAACTGGAAGAATATCTGGGGCACAGATATGGATGAAACAATGAAACAGAAGATCAAGAATGGGTCAGGCAATTTGCTCAAAGAATATATCGCTGTCAGGCCAAAATGGGAGAGAGCGAAAGAGAGAACTGAGCGCAAGCTACCTACATGGGCAGAAAGTTTGAATGAACCTGAACTTTGGGTCTGATGAGATGTTAGGGTAGCTTTACCATCAGCTAATACAATATAAAGTCATGAATCGATTTATCAGTGTTCTGTTGCAAGCCTGTTTGTTGATTGGAATTCATACCACAGCAAATTGCCAACATGATTATCCAACCCAAAAAAGCGATGAAATGAATCCGGATTCTCTAAAGACATTCTACGACTTCAAAGTGAAGACATTGGCAAATAAGGATTTTGACCTGAGTGAGCTTAAAGGGAAACGTGTGCTAATAGTCAATACAGCGAGTGAATGCGGATATACACCGCAGTACGCGCAGTTGCAGGAGTTGTATGAGAGGTATGGCGGCGAGCACTTCACCATCATCGGATTTCCATCGAATGATTTCGGAGGGCAGGAGCCCGATTCCAATTCTGACATAGCCCAATTTTGTCAAAAGAACTACGGCGTCACATTTCCGATGATGGATAAAATCATGATTAAAGGTGATGATGTTCATCCGCTATATAGCTGGCTCACGCAGAAAAATGAAAATGGCGTAGGAGACGCTGAAGTCAGATGGAATTTCAATAAGTTTCTGATTGACGAAGAAGGAAATTGGGTTGCCCATTTAGGTTCTAAGATCGAACCACTTGATGAACGGGTCGTAGCATTTGCGAAAGGGGAGGAGTGATTAAAAGTTCAAAGTTCCATGTTTAATGTTCAAAGAACCGCGTAACTCGTACCTCATACCTCGTATCTCGTACCCACCCCGTGCGAAACCTTGCAGGTACAGCACACGCACCTGCCATCGCTAAACCTGCCAGGTTAGCTTCTCCACGGGTACACGTCGTAACACGTGCCTCGTAACACGTACCTCG
>JANNQA010000158.1:0-6532 GCA_031400515.1 Bacteroidota bacterium | reverse complement strand
TGAGACAAACCCGTATTCGTTTTTTGTTCAGTCCCAATTCATAGCTGCCATCGTGCTTATATATTGCCATGAGCACTCAAATTCAGTGTTCGTCCTATGAATTCCTGGGTTTATGAATCAGCTGTACAGCACTTCGTTCCGTTTACCCTTGGCCATAAACGGTAATGCTGGAGTGACTATGAGAGATTACTCAGTCGGACATGCTATTGTAGAGACAATTTCAAGTCCAAATCCCAACAGACCTACTCTTGGTCGTGGATGATTTGTGATCAGATTGATCTTTTCAATTCCAAGAGCATTTAAAATTTGAGCGCCTACACCGATGTTACGTTGTTCTGCACTTGTTGGTGAAGTATCATGCTCTGTTTTATAAACACGCAACTTGTCAAGGATTGCTTCAGGATGCTCATTGTGCCGGAGATAAACCAGTACACCATTACCATGATCTGCAATCATCTTCAAAGAGTGTGCAAGTTGTCTTCCATAATCATCGAATAGTACTCCCAGAACATCGCCAGTCTCAGCAGCGGAATGCATCCTCACCAGCGTTGGAGCAGTAGTGAGTGTTCCTTTCACGAAGGCCAGATGGATATCCTGTGAAGTAATCTGCCGAAATGGGATGACATCAAACGTACCGAATGGAGTATCAATGCTCACTGGATCCAATTGTTCCACAATGCGTTCGCGCTCCATGCGATAGGCAATCAAATCCTTGATAGAAATAATCTTCAAATCATGATGGCGTGCAATCTCCATAAGTTGTGGCAACCGCGCCATAGTACCATCTACATTGAGAATCTCTACCAATACTCCTGCCGGATAAAAGCCCGCAAGCCTGGCCAGATCAATCGCCGCTTCTGTATGTCCACTGCGTCTCAATACTCCACCTGACCTCGCGCGCAACGGGAAAATATGTCCCGGACGTGCAAAGTCGCGACCTTTAATTCCTGGATCAGTAAGTGCTTTGATACCTCGTGCGCGATCGTATGCTGAAATTCCTGTAGAACATCCATGTCCGATGAGATCGATAGAGACGGTGAATGCAGTGGCATGAAGGGCAGTATTCTCATCCACCATCATAGGCAGATTCAATTCATCAGCGCGTTTTTCGTCAAGAGGTGCACAGATCAGACCACGACCATGTGTCGCCATAAAGTTGATCAGCTCAGGTGTCACACATTCTGCGGCACAAATAAAGTCTCCCTCATTTTCGCGGTCTTCATCATCAACGACAACGACAATTTTTCCGAGACGAATATCCTCAATCGCATCTGTGACAGAATCAAGCAGGCTTGTGTTCGGTTCAGTTATTGATGAGATCATACATTTAGCGTTTCTGTTTGGCTGGAAATTGTTTGTTTGCTCAACAAGCTCTCCATCATTTTGTTTTTCATTTCCCAACTATAATTCCGTGCGACAAATTCACGGGCAACTTGTCCGATTCTCTTCCTTTCTTCCGAATCCTTGAGAAGCACACAGATTGCTTGAGCAAAGGTATCCTGATCTTCCGCAGTGAGTAGTGCTCGTTCTTTAGAGGCCCCAATTGCCTTATCAACCAATGCTGTGGTAATGCAGGGACGTCCCATGGCCATGGCTTCAAGGATTTTATTCTGCTGTCCCATCCCACTAAATATCGGTGCAACGAAAATCGATCCTTTTGCATAGTACGGTCTCACATCATTTACCCATCCCGTTACGAAAATTTTCTCAGATTGCAGCTTTTGAATACGCGCATGAGGACGGGCTCCGGCAAGACACACGGTCGCGTCAGGAAATTGCTTCCATACCAGCGGCATGATCTTCTCAACAAGAAATTCTGCAGCTTCTATATTCGGCAGATAGCCAAGATTCCCCACGAAGACAACGTCACACTCTTCAGGCTGATCTGGCATTGGAGAAAAATACTTCAGATCTACGCCATTGGATAAGACTGCCACACTCCCTTGATATGCTAATGGCAAACGGTCGCGATCTTGTTCTGAAATAATCACATGGTTTGAAAAATCCCCATACACTGTCCGCTCATATCGCTTTAATCTTTTCGACTCTAAAGCAAAAAGAGGTCGAAGAAATATATTGCCAGAAGTCGCACGTTGTATTGCACCAAAAGAAAATACATCCATATAGTCTAATGTCTTCGCAATGGGTATTACGCGTACATATTCTGCTGCACGGATCAATTGAGCAAACAGATGCTGCGGTTGCAGTCGGATAATATCTTCTTGCATCAATCTCCTCTGCTTTTGATCCAAAAAATATGCAACTGATGCAGGCAGCCCATTCAGCCATCCGGCAATAATATTAAGCATGAGGCGAGACTTACTGATTTGGTAGATATTGACTCCTGAGCACACCTCTTTCACTGCACGAATGTCCGCATCACTGATCTCATGGTGAGTGATCGCAAAAAGATGAACTTCATGTCGAGAGCCAAGCCAACGGATATGCTGAAATGCACGCAATTTATCTCCTTTTTCTACTGGAAAAGGAAATCTCGAAGTAATGAACGCAATCTTCATTTTTTGTTTGTTGGTCGGTGGTTCCTGGTTCTGTGTTCCTGGTTCTAACAACATCAACGATGAACCATCAATCATAACCGCTCAATGCACATGCTCTCCCTGAACGAGTTGATGATAGATTTCAAAAAGACGCAGCGTAATTTCCCGATTATTAAAGTGACTTTTGACAAATGCGCGCGCGTTTTCACCAATCACTTCCAACAAATCCGGTTGACGAAGACAGTAACCGATGGCATTGAGGAATGCATTCGCGTCATCAGCGATGATGATCTCTTCTTTGTCACGTGCTTCGATACCCTCCTTACCCAGTGATGTCGAAATGACAACTTTTCCCAACGCCATTCCTTCAAGGATCTTTACCCGCATACCACTGCCAGAGAATAAAGGCACAACCATAGCATCATACCTGCTTATGAACTCAGAGGCATTTGGCACTTCTCCATGTATGAAGACATTCTTCATCGATTTACTGAATAGCGCACGTGGTGTATTCCTTCCTGCCACATGCAACGTCACCTCTGGATATTGCTGAGAGATCATGGGCCATACTTTATGTAAGAACCAATCGAGGCCTTCGATGTTTGGCATCCAATCCAATGAACCAATGAAACAAAGTGAGAATGACTTGCCTACCGGCCTGGGATGTTTTCTGACAATGTATTTCGATGCCTCAAGACCGATGGGAGAAGCCATCGCCCCATTCTTGTATCCCAGTTTTTTGAATCTGCGTAAATCCCGATCGGTAAGAGCAAGGAGAAAGTCATAGTTATTGAGATTGGCGACTTCGTAGTTGCGTAGTTTTTTCGCCAAATGCGTGAGGTACCATTTCTTCGGTAGAAACTGCGTGTTTTGAGAAATCCGCTCCCAGATTTCATGCTCGACATTATGCGCACGCATCACAATCTGCGCACTGCTATACTGCTTGATTGTTTCAACATAAGGAGCCAGGTATAGAGTCTCGAGTTGAATAATATCGTAAGTATTCCTGGTAAGAAGCTCAACCAACTTTGCCTTGAACGGTTGACTCACAAATCGCTCTACGTGATACGATGCACCAGAAAACAGATTCAGGAATGCATCAACGGCATTGAGGCTATTGTCAAGTGTAGTGCAATGAATACCCCGATAGTGATCGAAGTCTTCCGGAAGTTCAGCAAGATCCGTGTAGTGCTTTGTAGTATTCATGCATAACAATGTAATCTCGCAGCCAAGATCCCGGAGTGCCTTACTCAGATATGTCACCGCAATCGACTCTCCATCTTTGAGAGGATAGGGAAACTTCTTACAAAGTTGTAAAATTCTCATACGAACCATTCAAAGTGCTATGCAACAAGACCGGGGGAAAACAGGCCCCAAAAATACCTTTTTTCATTTATGTCCTTCGACTTGTCTGTGTTTCGACAAGTGATCATTAGTGAATAAATAACGTTCGAAATGACCACAATAACCGGACAGTCTCGAAAAGTACGAGAATCGTGCATTATTTTTAGCCCCACAACCAGTCCTTGCAAAGTTTTTGTAAGGTATTTAGCAAATTAAGCATCACTGCTGACCAAAACTTTACACTGTGAGCATATTGACGACGCGGGATGTCCATAAGAGTTTTGGTGCCCTTCATGTCCTGAAAGGGGTCAATCTGGACATTCAGGCAGGCGAGATCGTCACTATCGTCGGAAAATCAGGTGCCGGCAAGAGTACTCTGCTTCATATCATGGGTACTCTTGACAAAGCAGATCGAGGAACAGTGGTCATCACTGATGAAGAGATTAGCAGCATGGGAGAGCGCAATCTGGCACGATTTCGTAACAATACCATTGGGTTCATTTTTCAATTTCATCATCTTCTCCCTGAATTCACGGCTCTTGAGAATGTCTGTATACCGGCGTACATCCAACATAAATCTCAACAAACTGCGACCTCCAGAGGCAAAGAACTTTTGGCTTATCTGGGGCTCTCCGATAGGCTTGAACACAAACCCAATGCCCTGTCCGGTGGCGAACAACAGCGGGTAGCAGTAGCACGTGCCCTCATGAACAACCCTAAAGTGATCTTCGCCGATGAGCCCACAGGAAACCTGGATACAGAGACTTCTCAGGATATCCACCGGTTATTCCTGAAACTCCGGGATGATTTTGGCCAGACCTTCATCATCGTGACACACAACCAGGACCTCGCGAAACTGAGTGATCGAACTCTGGTAATGCAGGATGGGCTGTTTGTGAATTAGGAGGCTGTCCCTTTGCGTACTCCAGGGCTCATTTGCAGGGATGTAAGATCTACTAAGGCCGCGTTGTAGAATGGAGCTCATAAAATAAATCTGTACGTCCTGAACTCAGTTTTTAAACCCCAGCAACTGGAGTTAAGTGGGCCAGAAGCCAGTGGAGAACTCGTAAGCTTATCCGACATCGTGTTACGCCATCCGCGAGTGTCGTATGCTACTATGAGTAAAGCATCAACCTGAGAGGCGGAGTCCGAGACGATTGCTGGCTTGGGCGACATGTGTGCGAGGCGTCGCCAAAGAGGCGAAAGCAATTTCATGAGCCAGCACATAAAAAGGCATTTCATGAGTCACCACATAAAAAGGCATTTCATGAGGATGGAGGTAAAACTTGTCCGACATCGCCTTCTCAGTCTGAGGCGGATTCGGGCGCTGTGCCATAGCCGGCGACTGAGCGCGGAGCGAAGCTGACTGGGACTAATTTCGACGAAATTCGAACAGCCATAATATGTAACTCCCTCTTTTAGTGATGTTTGAAATTTGCACAGACTGGGCGGAGGGCGTTTCATGTGGGGAAGAGCGTAAAACTTGTCCGACTGACCAGGCGGAAGACGTTTATTGGAAGGAGCGTAAAACTTGTCCTACATCGCCTTCTCCGCCTGAGGCGGATTCGGCGGAGCGAGGCTGACCAGGAGGAAGACGTTTTTTAACTGCCGAAGGCATGTCATAGGGAATTTGCAATACTTGTCCGATATCACATGGCCACTCCGGAGCCAGCTAGCACGGCACTCAGTCGCCTATCGCCCCCGGGGGTTGCCTAATGCAAATTCACTTGTTACATTTAGCATAACCAGTTCTTCGCATCTCTAAACTTGCACTATCAATCGTTAGCCCAATACTCTATGACATTACTCTATATTTGCGACCTTATTTTTTCACACCTATGTCACGTCTCAAATGTTATCGTTTACTCCTCCTTCTAGTCTCATCATTCATACTTGGCGCGTGTGTTAGCAACGATCAAAAAAAGCAACAAGCGGACATCCTTAGGCTCGAGAAAGAAGTGCTTCAAATCCACGATGAGGTGATGCCCAGAATGTCTGATATCGCGAGACTCACCTCAATCTTGGAGATAGATGAGGACAATAGCAGTCTGGATAGTGTGATACACAAAGACATCTCGAAGTCAGTTGCCGAACTCAGTGCCGGGGACAGCTTAATGTGGCAATGGATGCACAACTACAGAAAACCTGAAAATGCTCCTTTGGATTCAATCCAGGCTTATCTCGAATCGGAAAAAGCACGTATAGCACAAGTCCGTGATGTCATGATTGAAGCAATTAAGAATGCAGAGTCACTCGTTCAAAAACTCGAACATGATAAGCAGAAGTAACCTCTGGATTGCGATATGTATCATTCTTTGGTGTGCGTGTAAAAACAACGCTGAATTTCAACCACCTCTGCCGATTCTCGGAAACTACGACGTGGTAAATGGCGACACAGTCCGGCATCAGATCCCGGATTTCAAATTTGTAGATCAGGACAGCAACTTCATCAGCAATGAGACTTTCGCTGGAAGGGTTTATATCTCCGATTTCTTTTTTACCTCATGTCCCTCGATCTGCCCTAAGGTGAAGAAGGAAATGTTGCGGATGTACGACAAGTATCACACTGATCAACGTCTTGCATTTGTTTCGCATTCAATCGATACCAAACGCGACACTGTAGGCAGACTTAAAGAATATTCCACGAATCTTGGAGTATCTTCTGACTTCTGGCATTTTGTGACCGGAAA
>JANNQA010000080.1:0-9081 GCA_031400515.1 Bacteroidota bacterium | reverse complement strand
CCATAAAGGAACTCGGCGGTACAATGCCCGAAAATCTGCCTTCGGCTGAGAGCATCAAGAAGATTGAAAAAGGTAAGGGAACGAAACAGGTAAAAGGAAAGAAATGATGAGTGGAAGGAATTTAAATTAGGATCAACAAAGTCAGAGCAAATAAAACCATCGACTGGACGATCAGAGTGAATGCCCGGGCCCGAATAATGTCACTTGTCAAATGTTCTCTGAATTACTATGGCTATCCACCAGCTAAGCATTAAAAGGCGATTGACACAGTGATGAGGCAGGCGGAGTTGTTGGCGGATAGTTTGGTGGGGTAAAAATGTTCAAAGTTGCAAGTTCAATGTTGATGGTGAGCGTGACAGAAGTGGAGATATGTTTTGTGGCAGTTGCAAACTGCAAGATGGCGTTGCATCGGATGCTCAGTGACCTGCCTGTATGATGAGTTGGGCAGGCAAACTGCGCATAAGGTTTGGTGCGAAGTTTCAAACTTCGCACAGGGTGGTAAACTTCAGACAAGGGTGGTAAACTTCGCACAAAGTTGCGCTGTACCACCCTGATTTCCTATCAAAATCAAATTTTATTGCAAAACCGAAATTGAATTATATTGCTATGAATTTTATGGAAATAGTTTTTCGCAAATCATTTTTCATCAAAGCAAAAGTTTCACCCAATTGAAAACACAATTGAATTCAGGCAAAAAGAGATTGATTGCAATGTTCTTTTCTATTCTGCTCTGTAGTGTGATCACCTCGGCACAACTGTCCTTTCAGCTCGAACCCTCGGGATCTACTATTCATATAGATGGACTAAACCCTACTATTTGTGCCCCGAGCAGTGCGAAAATAGGTGTTTCCCCTCTGTTCCCGCCAGTCGATCCAATACAATGGTTATCAACTAATGAGAGTACGTATCACACTGCCGTAGCTGGGTTTACCGACACGATAATATTAGATATTCCTGATATTGGACCATTGCGTGATTTAAATCTGCAAAAATCGTATAGATATGGTCCAGCTGACGGAACGTTAACGACCGTAACCGTACAGCCAGAGCCAGAAAGTTTGAGCCCTGCGGGGATGATTCGTTTTAAAATGCCAGTAACGTTTGAACTCGGCACCAAAAAGGGGTTGATATACTTTGGTATCCTGGATAATATGGGTTTCATAATCCCCATATCAAACCTGGTAGTCATCCCGATCGCTGTCGAAGGCCCCATGGAACATGAAGTAGAAATCATTGATTATACCACAGAGCCCATGGTCCCTTATCTGGTACTTCATGATCCTCCCGGAGACCTGAGCACTAGCGCATTCAGCGAAAGTAAAACCATCTGCAGGAATTTTGAGAATTCGTATACAGTGGACGAATCCAACGATGTCCATGCTGCAGTGAAGATAGGTGTTGCCGGTTCAATTGGTTTTATCGCAACGATTGATTTTAGCTTTTCTGTAGAATTCAGTGGTGGAATGACCTCCGGCGATCTTGTTGTGAGCACGAGTGCAACCGGTAACTGCATTACGACCAATCAAGGTTTTGCAACCTCTGGGCTGGATCCGGAAGGTGAAGAAGGATCTGATGTGTTTATCGGGTATGGATATGATATGTATTATGGAAAATATAGAAATATTGAAGTCATCCCTGATTCATGCAAAACTGGTGTTCGTGAAAGACTGATTTATTCAATTAAAGGTTCAGGACAGGGTGCCTTCCGGAAATTTGTACTTACGGAAGGAGGAATCAGATCTAATATTGCCGCTCAACAGGCCATAATTCAGAGTGGTAATGCTACTCGAAGGGACAGCGCCAATGCACTATATCAGATCAGGGCATGGGAAAGGGTACTTGCTTCCAATGACAGTATCATTGCCAACGCAACAGAGGTCATTGGGCAGCCGCTGTTGTTCAATGGTGGTGCCGGGAGTGATTGGTCAGAATCCATTACCGTCATGGAGACCAGCACTTTATTGACAGAGCACTATTTGTCTGGGAACATCGGACTTGAAACCGTCCTGGAAATCGGCGGATCAGGTGGTTCTTTCGGGTATAATTACACCAATGAAAAGCGGTATGGTGCTTCAGTTTCCGAGTCCGCAGAAGAAACAAAAGTTGTTTCATACCATATGGATGATGATGATGGCGGAGACTATTTTAAGGTTGATGTATTCCGGGACGGGAGATATGGGACCCCTTTGTTTAGAGTGACTGACGAATCAAAAAGCAGTTGTCCCTACGAAGGCGGAATTCCAAGAGATAAACCAAAAATAAAAATCCATGGACAGGAGGAAAATTTCATTCTAGTTGAGAATGTACCGATCGGAGGGGTTGCCGTGATCAAAGTTGATTTGTGTAATGAATCAGGTGAAGATCGCGAATATTTGGTTCGCCGTGTAGGATCTAACCCGGGAGGAGCCATTGTTTCAATAGGCGGTGAAACTCCATTCCACATACCGCTAGCTAAAAACACTTGTGAAGAGAATTATGAATTAACCGTTCAACAGGGTGTTGGTGGAGCAACGAGCTATTCTAATTTGAAAATTGACATGTATGATGCATGCACGGGTGAAATTTCTTCGAGTATTTTTGTCTCAGTCAATTTTGGCACTACAGCCGTCAATGAAGAAAAAAGTTCTGTTAAACAATTGAGCATTTTTCCTAATCCTGCGGAAGATGTTTTGAATGTAAATTTCAATCTGCAGAACTCTACAGCTTTACATATCGACTTGTACGACATGCTTGGCCACCTTCAAATGCAAAGCATTGAAGAAAATTTTCCGGCCGGCCCGCATCAAAAACAATTGGATCTGACGCAAATGTCTTCGGGAATTTACATGCTTCAGATTCAAAGTGGATCTACTCGTATCACCCGAAAATTGGTGATCAATCGGTGAGAAACGGGCCGATTAAATCGCGAAGCCTGCATTAGTCTTTGGCTAATAATCTGCGCATCGGATTGTGGAGCGGGGTTGAGGGGTCGACAAGACGCTGATGAGGCAGGCGGAGTTGTTGGCGGATAGTTTGGTATGAAAGTAAATGGCAGTTACAAACTGCCAAGCATATTTTGTGTGCGTGCGAAGTTGCAAACTTCGCACAAGGTTGAGGCGGACAGCCTTGTATGAAGTAAATGGCAGAAACAAACTGCCAAGCATATGTTGTGTGGGTGCTAAGTTGCAAACTTCGCACAAGGTTAAGGGGAAGTAAAAGGCAGAAACAAACTGCCAAGCACATGTTGTGTGAGTGCGCAGTTTCAAACTTCGCACAAGGTTGCTGTGCTTGCTCTTCTAATCAAGAATCAAGAATCGAGAATCAAGAATCGACAATCCCCTCACACATCATCATGCGCTTCATCCAGATCCTTATCCCCACCAATACTGTAATAATTGTTTTCCTCATCCTCATTGCCGTTCTCTTCCTGATCATCATCAAGTTCTGACCCAGGCACATCTAAATCGTCGCCCATGATGGTGTCATCGATAACCTCATCAATTGGTTCATCACCTTGTAACGCATTGTCAGAATCAGGATCTGATTCTTTTTTGAGTGAAGGATCCTCCGGATCTATTTCCTGTTCTTCTTTGAAGGCTTCATAGATATCTTCACTTTTCGGATGGGACGGATAACCTTTTGGTCCGCCTTGACTTTCTGTCTTTGTTGGTTTATGCTCAACTTTCTTTTCCATGATGTGTGTTTTAGTCAAAAATAGATTGCAAGATGGCAATTGGAATTTGTCATGTGGTTTTGACAAAATCTTCAAGGCGCTTATGTATACTTAACGAACCGGAGACACATGCAAGTATGCATCGGTCATTGTTTGGTCTCGAACAAGTCAATTGCCTCCCAAAGGGAGACCAGCCTCTGGCTGGCAAGAGCAAGTCCAAGTGCAAGAAGCAACCTGCGCCCAAGGTTTGGCCAGGTATGCTTTATGACGTCCATTCAGGGCTTAGCCTCGCTTTACATTCGTACAACGGCCCGTGGTTGTTATTCATATAACACCCCCTGACAGAGGCAGGCAGGCTTCAGGGCTAAAATCAATGTACGACGATCACAATCTGAGTTTTGCTTCTATACTCTATGCTCTATGCCGCTGGTCGACATACTTCCCACGCTCGAAGAAAAAAAGCCTTTTAATATCTGCATTTGGCCATTTTACTTGAATATCTAAACATCACGATCATGAAAAAGCAATTTACTCTCCGCTTCTTATTCGCTATAGCAACACTGCTCTCAGTGTCAGCTTCGGCTTGGACACAGGGAATCACCACTCCAAGAACACCCAGTCCCGCTGCCAAAGTCTCACAAAAGATTGGCATCTCTACGGTCACTGTCGATTATTCGAGGCCATCTGTCAAAGGCCGTGTGATCTGGGGCGATCTCGTGCCTTACGGATGGAATGTACAAGGATTCGGAAACAATAAGTCCGCTCCATGGCGTGCCGGTGCAAATGAAAACACTATGATTGAATTTTCACACGATGCCACAGTAGAAGGTCAAGCTGTGCCTGCCGGCAAGTACGGTTTGTTCTTTACCATCAACGCAGATGATAGTGGCGAGGTGATCTTATCGAAAGATTATCGCTCCTGGGGAAGTTTCTTCTATGAAGCAGAGCACGATCAGCTCCGTGCCAAAATCCAGCTACGTAACCACGATTTGGTGGAATTGCTCACATATGATTTCGTAAACCTCACCAAAAACACTGGTGAACTAGTGTTGAATTGGGAGAAGAAACAATTTCCTGTGAAGATTGAATTTGCAGTAGATGAGCTCGTGATCGCGAATGCAACAGAAGAATTGAAAGGTCCAGTCGGATTCAACTGGCAGGGTCCAGCTTCGGCAGCAAACTATGCACTAGCAAACAATATTCACACCGACCTCGGTATCAAATGGGCAGAACAGGCTGTCGGGGCAAATAAGAATTTCAACACACTGTCTGTCAAAGCAGGATTGCTTGAAAAAACAGGTAAATCTGCTGAGGCTGAGAAGATCAGAACAGAAGCAGTGGCTATCGGAACAGAAGTAGAATTAAATGCATATGGCTACCAACTCAGTGGACAAGGTGAACATGACAAGGCTATCAAAATCTTCGTTCTGAATACTGAGCGGTATCCTGAAAGCGCAAATGCATGGGATAGCCTTGGTGAAGCTTATGCCATAAAGGGTGATAAAGAGAACGCTATCAAAAACTTTAAGAAGTGTTTGTCGATGAATCCTCCTGATGCAGTGCGTGCGAATTCAGAGATGTATCTCAAGAAATTGGGAGCGATGAAGTCGTGATGTAAATAAGGGTGAGTTCTGTGTGCTGAAATAGCGACATCCTTGTTTGTCATTTGTCATCGCAACAATTATTAAACGGCAGTTTTGAAATCAATGAAAGTGGTTGCGGCATCAATCTCGTAAACGATGCGTTCAATGATCGTGTCGAATATATCACTGCATTCGGCGGTCAGAGTGAAATTGATCTGCTTATAGACTTCTGTGAGTACGGCAAAGCAGGACATGAAGATTACTTTATCGCGCTTTACAATTACAACTTTTCCGACGCATTTTCCTTTGAGATCTCGCGTCCATTTAATGCCCAAAACTCTACCGGTTGCGATTTGCTGCGCGGGTAGGTGTTGGTGTGACCAATTATAATAGTATAGTACAAGTCGGCTTGTCCAACAATCCTGTGTCTTTTGGTGAATTCGTGTTTTCCAGTCAGGTAGTTGATAGCACATGGAGATACTTCGATGCCCAATTCGTTTCTTCTGACGTATATCAATATCTCAGTGTGCGGATCAGTTCATTAGATGAGACGTGGGTGTTTCTCGATGACTTTAAGCTGGAATGTCCGGGGATTGACCTGGGCACAGATACGCGTATTGTAACATTACTCACATTGGACTCGCTGTGCCCGACTACTTTGAAAATTATACATGGAACACATCGTCATTTGAATCTGCAATTGTCGTAGACAAGCCAGGAATGTATTGGATAGAAGCAAAGGATGGTGAGTGCACAATTCGTGGTACCATTGTGATCGATGAGCTTCCTTTCAATTGTGATTGTCCGGTATTTATTCCAAATGTATTTTCTCCGAACGGCGATGGAGTGAATGATGAGTTGGTGCCGCAAACACCCTGTGCATTTGATCAGTACAACCTGAGCATATTCAATCGTTGGGGACAGACGGTATTTGTGTCTTCTGACCCCTCAGAATCATGGGATGGTGATGGCAAAAGAAACTTTGCGGAAAGCGGGTTTGTATATCTATCAGCTTACATTTCGGTTTTACTATCACGACACACCCGTGATGATTTCCGGGAGTATTACGTTGCTCAGGTAGAAAGGAGGGAGTCCTTGCTATTCACAAATCCAAATCAGGTTATCTTTAGTCCGTATTAATAAATCAAACTAACACATGAATCAAACGATTGTCCTTATCATCTCAATCGCTTCCCTCATCGCCTGTGCTCCAAAAAACCAGTCGGCTGAGGAAAGTGGAAATACGGTTTATGTCGTCACTACGCGTGATACTTCGCTCACCGATACACGTTGGAAACTTGTTCAAATCAACGGTGTACAGGTGACTTCGCCATCTGAAATCGACAAAGAAAAGTTCATTATTCTGAATACGAATGGCAATACAGTGAACGGATTCTCAGGTTGCAATACATTCGCTGGTACTTATGAGTTGAAAGGTGGTGACGGAATTAAGTTTTCACAAATGACCTCCACGCTCATGGCATGCGATGATATGGAAATGGAGAAGCAATTCAACAGCATGCTGGCAATAGTTGGCAGTTATGATATTACCGGGGATACGCTTTTCATGTATCAGACTCCACCGACGGCAATTGTCCGCTTTGAGGTGGCGAGGCAGTGAAAGCAAGAGATTTACTTCAGTCTTCGGATTTTGGTACGCGATATTGAGATGATTCAATGATTATCCTATGTCTCCGCAGCAGGTTTCTTCCCACTAGCCCTGAGATTACCAATCTTATTCATCATATCAAACCAAAAAGGTGCACCGAGCGACAGTGCGAAAATCGTAAGTATCCAGCCTGCAATTTTTGACAAGCTCGGAAATCCATGAACCTTCTCAATACCCACCGGGAGGAAGAGATCACGCGTGAGACTGATGTGGTGCTTGATAGAATCAATCTTCGCTTCAAAACTCAAAGTCGTATCCTGCGCAAAACCTCCAGGATGATCTTCAAGATATTGTTCCGCAGCACCAACCACCGTTTCCCGGAAGTTTTGATTTACAATGAGATTCTGAAGGATTTCGATACTATCGATATTCCCAAGGACTGTAACTAATACGGCGATATAGAGTACCGTAATATGCATCCTCCTTTTATACCATCCGCTCACTCTATCCATATATTCATCATACCATTTTTCAAGTTTTTCCTTGAACTCACCGAGTGTGTTTGAGGAAGCTAGAAATTGCTGGAATGCGCCGAAATTTGGATGATCCTGGAGTTGAACTATTTTATTTTTCAAATGTGAGATCGTGTGTGTACGTGTGTCCATCGTAGCATGATCGGTGATGTATTGGTCAATGCTGTTGAGAATTGCCGCGCGATAGGCATGATATTCGGTTGAAGCATTGTTTTGGATTGCTTTTAACTGATCAATAATCGGGAATGCCGGTTGAGTTCCTGCCAGGTACAGAACCACAAATTGCTTGTAGTTGTACGGATCGGAGCTTTCCACAAACCTGCGCATTTGTCCGATGAATTCCACTTCATCATTACCAAGCTCGGAAGGCATCTGCTGATTCACTGCGTTCGTCTGACCATTTCCAATGAAGTCAATCATGACATCTGCAAATTTCGAGGCCGAGATGTAGGAGGGATTGAATTTGACTTTTACTCTTCTCCTGATGATAAAATTCAGTAGCCGCTGTGGCCAGGCACGTATGGAAAAATCCGATGGAAGCTCTTTCAACTCCTGCACACGCGGATGTTCAAAAAACTGATTACCCCAATCAGAATCCTTTCCATTCAGTAAAAGTATGATGGCGCGTTTGAGCTCCAGCCCGCGTTTGTTGAATAGCATCGAGATGGCTTCGTTGATTCCGGAGACGATGACACTGCCAAGGAAATAGATGAATGTGAGGGCAAAGATGACTTCAAGGAAAACCATGGTTGAGGATTTTAAAGATTGAGGATCTTATGGGAATACCGGCATGGCGGCTGTATCAAAATATTTCGTGACGAAATTAAAGGCATTATTAAAACAAAAGTCATCCATCACGCCTGCGATACCCGCTGAAGTTTGAGGCAGGAAGTATCCGGAACGTTGTGCAGAGTTCAAACTGTCCAGTTTATCGCCGACTTCTTTGCGCAGTTTTGTAAAGAACAATGCAGAAGAATACCGATCCACCGGGTTGATCACGCCATCAAAGTCACTACCGATAGAGACGTGCTTCCAAAAATCCGCTGTACCGGAGACCTGTGCCATCATGAGCAACTGGTGAACAACAAGGTTGGAGTGAAATGAGGCATCCTTCTTTTTGAGGTTTTCAAAAAAGCCAACGCCAATATTATTTTGCTCAAAACATATACCAATGATGCCATCGCTGTCAATAATGCGTTTGACTTCCTGTCTGCCAAGATTGATGCTCCAGGTATTGAACCGCAGTTCTCCGGTTTGTGCATTGTGCATGGCAATCTGGTTTCTATCGTTCTCTTTCCCCTGAAGAATATTATCAACCAATTTTTCCGTGGCATAGCTGGAGAAACCGATATGACTTACGATCAATGGAATTTTCTTAGCCGGATGTGTGGTATTATATCTTTCTACAAGATCATAGACGGCCAATCGTCCATCTATACTCATATGTTTCATGTCGATGAGAATCCGTCTGCCGGCGGCAGGATCATCTACAATCTGTCCGTTTTGCTCTTTGATCGACAGGAGATATTGGAGGGTTTCATAGCCCAGTTGATTAAACCCTGCGGAGACTCTTTCAGCTTGGTCCAGGAGTTTCAGCTTTTGCGCGATCACCGGCATGCTACGCGCATGTCCGCAAAGACCATTGTCGAAATGATGGCAGAACGTAATGAAAAATACTGGTAGTCTGTTTTTGACATATTGAAT
>JANNQA010000042.1:0-69343 GCA_031400515.1 Bacteroidota bacterium | reverse complement strand
GTTTGGATAGTCACTCCGGCCAGTCGCAATGATTGCATCAGGTCTTGTCGCACGGGCAAGCGGATAAGTAATCTCAGGATCAGGATTGGCCATGGCAAAGATGATTGGCTTTGGAGCCATCGATCTGATCATATCCGGTGTCAGAAGATCTTTCACAGAAAAGCCACTAAACACATCCGCTCCATGCATGGCATCATCGAGATCACGTGCTTCTGTTTGCCTGAAAAACTTTTTCTTGTACTTATTCTTTTCTTCATCTCCCCTCCCTGCCCAAAGCACACCTTTAGTATCCGTCATCAGAATATTCTCCAGTTTCACACCGAGCTGCATATAAAAATTTGCACACGCAATGCCTGCTGCTCCTGCACCACTGATCACAAGCTTTATTGAACCCATGTCTTTTTGCACCAGCTCTACGGCATTGATCAATGCAGCTCCTGAGATGATTGCCGTCCCATGTTGGTCATCATGAAATACGGGAATATCAAGTTCACGCTTCAATGTTTCTTCGATATAAAAACATTCAGGTGCTTTGATGTCTTCAAGATTTATCCCACCGAACGTAGGGGCAATATTCCGCACTGTGCGAATCACTTCATCCGGATCTTCTGTATTGACTTCAATATCGAAGACATCGACATCTGCAAATCTCTTGAAGAGTACGCCCTTGCCTTCCATCACAGGTTTACCAGCCAGAGCTCCGATATTCCCTAGACCCAATACAGCAGTGCCATTGGTAATCACCGCGACAAGGTTGCTTTTCGCAGTATATCGTCTTGCAAGCGCCGGGTCTCTGGCAATCTCAAGGCAAGGTATCGCCACACCAGGTGTATATGCCAGAGAAAGGTCCTCTTGTGTCGCACATGGCTTGGTCGGTACAACTTCAATTTTTCCAGGTTTTGGAAATTCATGGTAATGCAGTACAGCCTCACGCATTCCCTTATTCAGGTTTTCTTCGTTCATTTCGATGGAATGTTTTTATCGCGTCATGATTTGGTACAACAAGAACAGATTGTTCATTGGATTCATTGCCTGGAAGACCCTGTCTGCTGGAAAGGTCACCGGGTTTTTGAATCCGGATCAGGTAGAATCCTTACGGATAGCCGATACAAATCTCAAGCCGTCTTTTAATATCCCGGCAAATTGCAAGATATCGTTGTCATTATTATAAAGCGGGACAGGAGCCACCCGGATCACATTGGGCTCACGCCAATCAGCGATCACCCCTTTTGTTGTCAGATGATTGAAGAGCTTCCTGCCGTCGGTTTTTATATAAAGAGAGAGTTGACAACCGCGAGATTCTGGATCTGAAGGGGTGAAAATCTGTAGCGATGGGTGATCTAACCCGAGAATCAACTTTTCAAGAAGGGATGTGAGATGAATTGATCTGGCACGAAGCACATCCATCGTCGCTGACTCGAAAATCTCAAGACTTGCCCTGAGTGCAGCTAATGGCAGGATGGGAGGATTACTGAGTTGCCAACCTTCAGCTCCAGGTAAAGGATCATATGCATCGCGCATGCCAAACCGTGTCTCTTTATTATGTCCCCACCAACCTGCAAATCGCGGCAAAGAAAAATCATGTCCATGACGTTCGTGAATAAAAATTCCAGACAAACCACCTGGCCCCGAGTTCAAATACTTGTAACTGCACCATGCTGCAAAATCCGCTCCTGAGTCATGAAGACGATAGTTAATGTTGCCGGCTCCATGTGCGAGATCGAAACCCACGGGAATATTCTGTGCATGCCCAATGCGCGTGATGTGTTTGAGATCAAAAGACTGACCAGTATAGTAATTGACACCACCAATAAAAATCAATGCCAGTGAATCTCTATTTGTGTAGACGATTTCTTCAAGGTCTTCATAGCGCAATGTTTGTTCATCTGCACGAGGAGCCCAGAAGATCAAATCAATATCAGGATCACCACCATGAAATCGAATTTGTGATTGTATTGCATAGAGGTCAGATGGAAATATGTCGCTTTCAATGATGACCTTTCTCTGTGTTCCCTTTGGTCTATAGAATGAGACAAGTAATAAATGCAGATTGACTGTGAGTGAATTCATCACTACCACTTCCGTGGGCTTTGCACCTACAACGTGTGCCATCTGTGCAGTCAGGAACTCATGGTATGGGAGCCATGGATGTTGCGCATGCAGGTGACCTTCTACGCCAAGTCTTGCCCAGTCATCGAGTTCTGTATCGACATACTCACGTGCTTTCACAGGCATCAGACCCAGTGAGTTGCCACAGAGATAAATCGCTTCTTCGCTTTGTCCTACGGATTTGTTGGTATTGATCCGAGGGATATGGAACTGATGGCGCCAGGACATATCATCGGCCATGTATCAACTGGATTGATTGATAGAAAAGTGGGACAGGCATGTGGTCATCTTCTTCCCTCCTGCTCGCCGACAGGTTCACGTACTGTACTCACAACACTTTTATCACCGAACACGGAGATAAACAAGGGCTTTTCGACACGGATCGTATCAAGAATCTCCTGCACCCGACTATAGTGAAATGCAAGTTTCATCACGCCATGCGGTAATATTTCGGGGAGCGGCAAAGCACCATCATAAAAAGAAATATAGCCTACCGTGTGATCCTCAAAGAAACATGTGACCACAACTTTCTCCTTGCCGGTTGGCTTCTCTTCATGATAAATAATGTAGGAGTCAAATTCTGAAGTTTGCATATAATGACTTTTAAAAAATTTGCCTGCGAAGATATTCAGATTGCATTAAGTCAGTCTGTCACGGAGAAATTCGGTAACGCATCAGTTCACGCAGGGCTATCTCACGCAAAGTCGCACCGCACTTCGCCGAGGCTTCGGCGGTTGAAAAAAGGACGCGAAGAAATTGATACAACGTCTATTAAAGTGATGCACCACCAGAAAATCCTACTTGTGCAGCGCCTGCTCAACTTCTCTGGTTTCTTCAAGACATCGCATTTCATTCCAGTTCAGCATCCTGGCAAACACACTCGCGATTTTCATGAATCTGTGTTTCAGGTATTCCGGATCAAAGAATACGTCAGATGTGCGGCGGAATAGAAAATCTGGCAAATGTTGAGCCATCTCATGATGTATTGCAAATGCCACCTCTGCCTCAACTAAGGCATCCTCCGGCGAAAGAGCGGTCAGACTTTTAGCAGTTGACAGTAGCCCTGCTGTCTCGTCACCATACCGGAAAAACAATTTCGCGATCTGTGCTTTTTCAAACAAACTATATTCTTCGTAAAGCGAAGTCACCATGAGTTGTAAATCCTGCTCGGAATTAAACTCCGCACCGGCCAGGCGAATATCTTCTGTGCGACATTCTATCTTTTGTAAATCCTTCAGGCGTGGAGATTTAAGTACCAAATCGACAATACGTTCTGCCATTTTTCGATATCCGGTCAGTTTACCCCCGGCAATAGAGATAAGTCCATTCGGTGAAACAAATATTTCATCTTTGCGTGACAACTCTGATGGCGACTTACCATCTTCATTGATCAACGGCCGTAATCCCGCCCAGCTCCCGGTCACATCATCTTCACCCAAAGTGACATTTTCCATGACATGATTGCATGCCTGAATGAGATATGCTACTTCTTCATCACATACTTCCAGATCATCCAACTGACCTTCATACACGGTATCTGTTGTACCGATGTAGACAGATTGATCGCGTGGGATGCAGAATATCATCCGACCATCGGCAGGTACATCAAAATACATAGATTGACTTATCGGGATTTTTGATTTCGGAATGACAATATGTACGCCCTTTGTGAGAAGTAATTTCTTTTCATTCGAAGGTGACTGTTGATGTAAGTTCATCACATCATCCATCCAGGGTCCAGTTGCATTCACAACGACATTCGCATGGATAAGCATTTCCTGCATTGTGAAGATATCTTTACATCGCACACCCGTGACCTGATCTTCATCATAAATGAATCCCGTTGCTTCGCAATAATTCAACGCCAACGCGCCGAGGCTGACAGCCTTTTTCAAGATTGAAAGTGTAAGCCTTGCATCATCCGTCCGATACTCATAATACAATCCACTTCCCAGCAAGCCTTCCTGTCTGAGCAATGGCTCGTGCATTATTGTTTCTTCACGAGAGAGCATTTTTCGTCGCTCTGTCTTATCTACATCTGCGAGCAAGTCATAAAACCACAATCCTATAGATCCGGTGATACGACCAATAGAGCCGTCATGATAGATAGGGAGCAACATTGGCTCCGGCCTTACGAGATGACGTGCATTCGCGTATACAATCGCACGCTCTCTTCCTACTTCACGGACAAGACCAATTTCAAAATTCTTCAGATAGCGTAGACCGCCATGAATCAGTTTTGTAGAACGACTGCTGGTACCAGAAGCGAAATCACCCTTTTCGATCAGCGCTACTTTAAGTCCCCTGGACACTGCATCAAGTAAAATCCCGGCACCTGTGATGCCGCCACCAATGATCAGAAGATCCCACTGCCGGCCAGTAAGGGACGCAAGATGCTGTGTACGTTCTAGTGCAGAGAAAGACAACGATGTAGAACTTAAATGTCTACGAATATAAATGGGAACGCGATATTGCCGACTATGTCTGTGTGTATACCATATTGAACCAAAGTCGAGCATTTGTCATTCCGAGTGATCAATACCGCTGCGTGATATCCAACCGGAAATGACATATACTGCCTACTTTGATTGTCATCCTGAGCGACGAACGTAGGGAGGAGTCGACCGCGTGCCGCCTTAGCTTTAACGGTGGCGCAAGGATGCAAGCGTTTAATATTCTCTCATCTTGAGCCCTGCCTCGCCGGCAGGCAGGGAACCATGAGTGATCCGAGGGCAACGAGGACACGAATGGTAAGTCGAGAGATCCTTTTATTACCAAAAGGATTTCTCGACTCGTTTGTCGTTGCGCTCCTCACTCCCTCAAATAAACAAAGGTTATGCATTCCGTCATCCTTCGACTCTCCCGACAGAAATCGTCGAGATCGCTCAGGATGACAATTGCTCTGTCCTTGTCATTCCGAGCTGCTTGTCTTGAGCAACGTCGAAGGGCAATTGGTCGAGGAATGACAAAAAGATCTCAGCCATCTGTGCATTTTGTTCTAAACCCCTATCTCGCTTTACGCAGCTTCAAGTAGTCCAGGTAGTACAGGACTTTGATTGAGAGGCTATTCCGTTGAGGCAACTCGAAGAGCTGATCGATATTTTCTATGAAACTCAACTCGGCGGTTTGATCAAGTCCCAGAATGTTGTTTTTCCAAACGATGAAGATGTCAGATCCGGGAGCAAAACGCCAGCGATAAACTGCATCAATGGTGAATGCATTGAAGTTGAGATCTTCATTTCCCACATAATCACTTGGAGCAAGCGCACCGTCTTCAGTGAGGAGATGGAAAGACACATATTTAACCTGTGTCCAGTTATGACGCATCCGGAAGCTAAAATTGTGTTTTGGATTGAATACCCATATTGCCTCAAGCAGGTTTTCGATATCTGTGAAATCACGTCGACCAAAGACGATTCCCTGAAGGTCATTCTCTGTCACATACCCGGGCTGGTTAAAGATTTTGGAGTAGTTAATTCCATAACTCAAATTCAATTTGTCAGAAATTCGCACACGTGGCGAGAATGAAACATCATATACACGTCGATGATCTTTCGGTGAGATGAGATATCTCGTATTAATGCTGTATGCAAATCGCTTTGTATTGTCTGTACTCAGATTCAGACCGGCAGTATATAAGTCAGGATAGATGTAAAAACGACCGGGTGTCCGTGGCTCATAATAGTCAACATTTTTCAATGGTTCGATATACGCAAAAGCATCAATCGCGAGATGCTTCCTTGTCACACCCCACCACCAGAGATTGAGGCCCCATGAGCTGAACAAGTCATTCCGAACTTGCTGATTCTTCTCACCCGGAAACTGATACAGAAACGTAGTCGAGGTAAAAAATCCGCCTCCCATCCGCAGCCATTTTCCAAATGCATCATACTCCCTGTAAGCAATTTCAAGCGAGGCCGTGCGCTCATTGTTGTTATTCAGGAATCCCAGGTCATTTGGATCATAAGTGTCACTAAGCTGTTGATAGCCCACCTCCCAGATCACATCTCCACTGGTCTTCTGTACCTCAAGATTGTATTGATATCCCAAATCTGTTTTACCAGGCAAATACTTTTGACTCACTGCGCCGCCTCCGTCAATCGCGTATGTGTTCTTCTTGTTGCGGATATAAAATTCTGTCCCGGTTACATTTGCATCATAGTGGCTGCCTTCTCTCAGGACGTTTGTATTGATTAACGAGAGGTAGCTATTGTTTTTCAGATTCTGATCTAAGACAAAGACATTGTAGTTGGTAAGGGGATTTGTTTCAACACTTCGTTCAAAGTCTTCTTTAGAACGGATGATCGCATGCTCACGTCCTTCTATAGCATTAAAGATGCCGATACCGGTACCACCACGCGTTCGGCCAGAGATCTTGGTCGCATTATAAAGCTGCGGTGTTTGTGGATTCTCCACGATGCGCTCGTTCTCATCGAGTTCAATCTCTGTGATAAAGGGATGATCACCTATCCTGCGTGAATAGAAGATCCCGGCTTTATCGAAGAGCTCAGTACCCTCGGTAAAAAACTGGCGGTTCTCAGAAAACTGAATTTCGAAGGGAGATAAATTCAACACTTCATTGTCTGATCGCACTTGTCCGAAGTCTGGGATCAATGTCATGTCCAGTGTAAACGCATCACTGAGTCCATATTTTACGTCCATACCACCGTTGATCGAACGACCCCAGATGCTCGACGGAGCACTTTCCTTGTCATAAAGATTTTCGCCATAAACGGCAACGAAGGGAGTGAACGCGAGTCTTGGAGGAGCCTTGACATCACGGATGCCATGGAGTATACCAGCTTGTGTGAAGAATCCCTCTATCGCCGGATCTCTCGGACTCCAAAAATCCTCTTCCTGGTAACGGAATATTTTTCGTGCAAAGTGAACATTCCAGGTTTGAACATCCGTGTTGGGAAACCGGATCGCTGCGTATGGAATCCTCATTTCCACAACCCATCCCTGCTCTGTGATCCTTGACTCACTATCCCATACTGCGTCCCATCCCGCGTCGTCTTCATCGCTGGCAAATTTGATATCGATCTGAACCCCAGACGGAGTCACGAGAAATGCAAAACCATTGATACCGTCCTGGTAAGGATCAATCGCAAATGCAAACCAATCTGTCTGAGCCTGATCACTCATATTGTCGCGTTCTATGAGTTGCTTCGCGATGAGATCTGGAGTGTCATACATCACTGCACCGACATAGATAGCCTCATCATCATAGCAGACTTGCACTTCTGTCGCTTCAGATGGAGGATCCCCGGGACTAGGAAGAAATTTTGTAAAGTCACCACTTATCTCAGCAAATTGCCATGAAGGTTCGTCTAGCGTGGCATCTATCTTCATGGGCTCTGTGACGCGCAATGCCGTGATCTGTCTTTTCTCTGCAGCATTGCTAAACAGCTCTGCAGACAGTAGACAAAAAAGGAAGGAGAATATTACAGTCCGGTATCGATCATTCATTGCTTTGTGAAGATGAATAAACACAAGTAAAAAACAGACAATATTCTATCAGGATGCTTTCAGTGTCGCTAAATAGATCCTAAAACACTTCTACGCCAGAGGCTGATATTCACAATGCTGAATTGGTAACGAATATAAAAGTTCAAGTCAGGTCAATAGTCTTCAGTTGACAGTTGGCTGCAAGTAGTTGTCAGTTGGTAATTCTCAGTTTGCAAGGCTTAGTCGATAGTCCGCTCTTCGACAGGCTAAGAGACAGGTCGTTGAGCTTGTCGAAACGCAATCCACAGTCCGCATGAAGACTGAAGACTGAGGACTGAGGACTCTTCTTTCACACTCAAGTCCGGCCAAGAGACGATATTTGCCGGCTAAATACTCCATACATGAGCATGATAGAGATGAAGGTGCCGACGATAGGTGAATCTATCACTGAGGTTACGCTATCGCAATGGCTGAAGAAGGATGGCGCGTGGGTGAATCTTGACGAACCAATTTGCGAGTTTGAATCAGACAAGGCCACGTTGGAATTTCCGGCAGAAGGTACCGGCGTGCTCCACCATGTAGCCAAAGAAGGAGATGATCTTGCAATCGGTGTTCTGGTAGCGACTATCGACACTTCTGCGACTCCACCTGATAATGGGCAACCAGCTAAGCCACAGACTCAAACAACTGAAGCAAAACCTGAACCAACAAAGACAACGGTAGTCCAGAAGACGATAGTTGAGAAAGCGACTCCTTCAGTCATCGCATCACCTGCAGCGGCAAAAATTCTCCGTGAAGCAGACGTAACACCTGCATCAGTTGAAGGCAGCGGCAAAGGAGGGAGGGTCACGAAAGAAGATGCAAAGCAAGCTGTCTTAAACAAGCCAACTGCTCCGATTTCAACGCCAAAAACTCCTGTCACTGAAAACACGACTGTGGATGCGGTCGCTCAAGCTCTGTTTAGTCGCAATGAACACAGGAAGAAAATGAGTCGGATGCGGAGGACGATTGCACGGCGACTGGTGTCTGCGAAGAATGAAACTGCAATGCTTACTACGTTCAATGAACTGGACATGACAGGCATCATGGACCTCAGGACAAAGTACCAGGATCAGTTTGTTGCGAAGTATGGAATCAAGCTGGGATTCATGTCTCTCTTTGCAAAGGCTTGTGCAAAAGTATTGCTGGAGATGCCTGAAGTAAACGCTTATGTCGATGGCGAGGACTTCGTTTACCATGACTATGTCGATATCTCCATTGCAATCTCAACTCCTAATGGTTTGGTAGTACCACCAGTACGAAATATTGAATCACTCGGATTTCATGAAATAGAATTCAAGATCAAAGAACTCGCAGAGAAAGCACGTGCCGGTACTCTGGGACTTGAAGAAATGCAGGGAGGAACATTCACCATTACAAATGGAGGAATTTTCGGGTCACTCCTGAGTACACCCATCATCAATGAACCACAATCTGCGATTCTTGGCATGCATGCGATCAAAGACCGGCCTGTTGCTATCGGAGGTCAGGTAGTAATACGACCGATGATGTATCTGGCATTGTCCTATGACCATCGTGTGATCGATGGTAGTTCTTCTGTTACATTCCTTGTAAAAGTAAAAGAAGCCTTAGAGGATCCTCTGCGTTTACTTCTCGGAGTATAGACTGTGTACATTTTCCAAGGTTCCAGGCGGACACATAGGTCCGCCGTTACGTATGGATGTTTATTGAAGACTATTTTTAGTACTTTCGACACGTTCTTTTCCTCTTTTCCGACATTCTCATTTCCAGCAATTATTATTTCCTAATCATCCCGTGATATTGCGGGAGTAATAATCAATTGCAGAAATGAAACATTTTTATGGATTCTTTTTCACCCTTTTTCTTGCTTGTTCAACTTCAGTACAAAGCCAGATTGTCATCAACGAGATCCAGGCTTCAAATTCTCATGTCGAAATCAGAAACACCGGCACTTCCCCGGTAAATATCGGTACGTACTGGCTCTGTCGCTTTCCAGACTACAATCAACTATCAACTATTCCTGTCATTTGCGGCGGAGCTCTACTCCTTGAAGCAGGAGCGCTTGTCACGGTGGATCTCAACTATTCTTTGGATGCAGCAGATGATGAGCTTGCTTTGTATACAACTTCGAATTTTCCATTCTGTGTCAATGCAAGCACGAACAATATGATTGACTATGTTGAATGGGGCTCTCATAGACACACGAGATCAAGCGTCGCTGAATGCGAAGGGATTTGGACAAACAATGATTTCGTTCCGGCATGGGATGACTGTGTTTCCCTGGAATATGATGGAAGTGGCAATAGCTCGAGTGATTGGGTTCCTCAGGATATTCCAAGCATGCCATGTGGTACAAATAGCCTGAACGGTTGTGGATTGATGCCACTCGAACTGCTCTCATTTCAAGCAAGTCAAATTGAAAATGGAGCCAGTATTAGTTGGAAAGCTGTACATGATGAATCTATCCGGATCATTGCCCTTCAACATTCTATGAATGCACAGGATTGGTCTGTCATGTCCGAATGCCAACCAACAGGTCCGGATTTTGACAGAGGAGATTTCATGCATCAGAATATTGCATCTGGTACACATTATTACAGACTGCACACACAATACAGTGAGGGCGCGAATGAATTGTCTGATGTTGCTATCCTTCAGCAATGCTATGATATCGACAACGTATCCATTTGGCCGAATCCTTCCAAAGGGATGATCGACATCTTCGTTCAATCCATCGAGCTACTCCATACGAGAATTTCTGCTCGTGGATGCACATGGAAAGATTTGTATCTCAATATCAGGCTCGCATCAGATCCAAATAGACATTTCAACTTTGCCTGAAGGCGTGTATTTCCTACATGTGCCTGCACTCGGGATAGTACAGCGTGTAGTAAAGACATAGCTGGCTGGAACTGGCTCCGCCATTTTGGCATTTACCGATGTATCTAAAGCATGTCTTTACGTCAATGAAAATGCATTTCATAGGTTGAGTGTGACAAATTTAAGATCCGACTTAGGCTCTCCCTCAGACGCTCGCAGGTTCGCTTAAGGGCGAACGCTCCGAGGTCGGTCCTCCCCTTTTTAACAACTAACAAAACTGCATTTTGTCATAGACGCAGTAGGTTTCGGCCATTAGGTTAAGTGCAGATGTCATATATCTTTGCGACGAACTACCCTAATACTGTAGCAGCATGAAGAAAATCGGAATTCTTTTTGGCAAGGAACGTTCCTTTCCGCAGGCTTTTGTTGACAGAGTCAATGCGATCGCGCCGAAAGGTGTGTCGGCGGAACTTGCACAGGTAGATGAAGTGGTGCAGGGCAAAGCAACGCCTTACGCAGTACTCATTGATCGCATATCTCAGGATGTCCCCTTCTACAGGGCTTACCTGAAAAATGCCGCCATCACAGGTACCGCAGTCATGAACAATCCCTTCTGGTGGAGTGCTGACGAAAAGTTTTTTAACAATAGTCTCGCGTTGTCTGTCAATGTTGCTGTACCTAATACAGTGCTCCTGCCATCGTTTGAGAGGCCCGATGACACATCCCCTGAATCATTCTCAAATCTGAAATGGATGGATTGGGAAAAAATCATTGCATACCTCGGAGGATTTCCATTGTACATGAAACCGCATTCAGGAGGTGGTTGGAAGAGCGTCTACAAAGTCAACGACACTAACGAATTGTTTAAAGCCTATCATGAGACAGGAAAACTTGTGATGTTGCTCCAAAAAGCAGTTGACTTTGACAGGTACTTCAGATGTTATTATCTCCATGGAGACCGTGTACATATCATGCCATACGAACCACGTAATCCACATCATCTGCGCTACGTAAGAGAGACAGCGAGTATGAAAGATCCGATCGTGAAGAAAGTTCATGAAGGGGTGCTAAGTCTCAATCATGCATTAGGATATGACTTCAATACGGTGGAATTTGCGGTACAGGATGGTATACCCTATGCGATTGATTTTTGTAATCCTGCTCCTGATGCAGCAGTAGATAGTGTGGGCGAAGAGAATTTTGGCTGGATCGTACAGAACGCGGCGGAAATGGCTATCGAGCGTGCTTTGAAGCATAAAACTGGAAAATTGAACATTACCTGGGGTGAGTTTGTTAGTGCTCAACACTGATCCACGTTTCATGTTTCGTACTGCAATACTCGACCTCTACAACGGTTCTCCAAATCTGGGCATGACGTATCTCAAGAACCTTGTCAAGGCTTTTCCTGAACTCACTGCTAAAGTATTTGATGTACGTGCGGGAAAGATGGTGCCAGATACAAGTTTTGACCTCTATATTTTTTCAGGCGGCCCTGGTGATCCACGCGACATAGATCCTGAATGGGGTGTTCCATTTTTCCATCTTATTGATACGCTCTGGGAAATGAATCAGGATAGCGCATTGCCAAAGAAGCATGCGTTTTTTATCTGTCACTCCTTTCAAACATTGTGCTGGCACTGGGGTATTGGAAAACTGTCGAAACGACATGCGCGTTCGTTTGGAATATATCCTGTCCACAAGACCGCAGACGGACTGATTGAACCTTTGTTCAGTGGCTTACCAGATCCGTTCTATGTTGGAGACTTTAGGGATTATCAGGTCACTGAGATAGAACAGTCTTCACTCGATGTATATGGTGCGAGGGTCACTGCTCTTGAAAAAGTACGGCCACACGTTGCACGGAATCGGGCTGCGATGGCAATCAGATTTTCAGATACATGGTTTGGCACGCAATTTCATCCGGAAGCATCACCGATTGGTATGCTCGAGCATTTCACAAAACCCGATAAGCGAGACGAGATTCTGGAGTTTAAGCATCCGGATAAATATGTGCGGATGATTGCAGAATTGCATGATCCGAACAAGCTCGGACTCACCCAGTGCACCATTCTACCGAGGTTTCTGAGGCAATCAATAGAAAACCTGCAGCAAGTCGAAGCACTTTGTTAAGTTTGGACCTATTGATTCTCGATTCCCGATTCTAGATTCTCAATTCCTGGTGAAATGATCATGACTTATATTCTTCGACGTTAGCACTCAATTACTCTTCTATTCAACGCAGCTAATGATTCCTGACATCCGACACGCGTACAACGCTGCATTCACAGATGACAAGTACAAGGCTTTCTTAGACTATATCGGCAAAGAGTACAATCATGTCCCGTATTTCCGCATAGCAGAGACGCCGGTATTTATCCCTAAAGCACTGAAGGAGCATTTGTTTCGGGCTTGTGATGAAATCTGCGATGTGATCTGCCGGCCTGATTACAAAGCCATGACGGAAAATTCCTTGCAGAAGAAGTATGCAGTACCCAATGAGACGGAACATCCCAAGTTCATGGTCATGGACTTTGGAGTGACGCGCAAAGAAAATGGTGAACTCTGGCCTATGCTGATCGAGGCACAGGGATTTCCTTCTTTGTATTACTACCAGCACCTCGCTGCAAAAGCATACCGGAAATTTTTTGACATCCCATCAGATATGGATCATCTCTGTGATGGGCTGAATGAAGAGAGTTATTTGGAATTACTGCGCCGTGAGATTGTCGGAGATGAAGATCCGAAACAGGTGATCCTCCTTGAAATAGAACCCTGGAAGCAAAACACACAAATTGATTTTCATGCCACGCGGCATCATCTCGGCATCCACGTAGCTTGTGTCTCAGAAGTTTATCAGAGAGACAACAAAGTCTATTATAAAGACGAGCACGGAAAAGAAATACATGTGAAGCGCATTTACAACCGTGTCATCTATGACGAATTCATCCATCGTAAGGATCTGAAAACGGGTTTTAAGTTTACCCGTGAGTGTGACGTGCATTGGGTTGGTCATCCAAATTGGTTTTTCAGGATCAGTAAGTTTATGCTGCCTTTTATCACAAGTCAATATGCACCCAGAACGTGGTTTCTGAATCAGATGGATGAGATCCCACCGGATCTGGATCAGTTTGTCTTAAAACCCCTGTATTCATTTTCAGGTACAGGTGTGAAGCTGCATATCGCCAAGCATGACCTTGACCACGTGACAGACCCTGGCCAATACATTTTGCAAGAGCGTGTTAATTATCATCCTGTAATTCAAACCCTTGATGAACCTGCCAAAGTCGAGTTACGCATGTTGATGATCTGGGAAGAAGGTACTGCTCGCCCGCGTATCGTCAATAACCTTGCACGGCTGAGTAAAGGCGAAATGATTGGGGTGAAGTATAATAAGGATAAGACGTGGGTTGGTGGGAGTGTTGGGTATTTTGAGTAGTGTTTAGGGTTTAAATGTTTAAGTGTTTAAGTGTTTAAGTGTTTAATTGTTTAGGGTTTAATTGTTTAGGGTTTAGTGTTTAGGGTTTATTGTTTTAGGGTTTATGTTTAGTGTTTGTACTTGACTGGAGACTGAGGACTGGCGACTGAGGACTGGAGACTGAGGACTGGAGACTGAGGACTGGAGATTGAGGACTGGAGACTGAGGACTGGCGACTGAGGACTGGAGACTGAGGACTGGAGACTGAGGACTGGAGACTGAGGACTGGAGATTGAGGACTGGAGATTGAGGACTGGGGACTGAAGACTGAGGACTGAGGACTGAGGACTTCTTTCACTTCTTTGTCATTCTGAGCGCAGTCGAAGAATTCTCACTCTCTCACCCTCTTGGTTGTATAAAATCCCAGAGATTCCCGTACAGATCTGAAAAGACCGCGACGATGCCATAGTCTTCTTCACTTGGCGGACGAACAAAGTGAATTCCTTTTTCGATCATCTTATTGTAATCTCTCCAGAAATCATCGGTGTAAAGAAAGAGGAACACTCTACCACCTGTTTGATTTCCGACCCGCGATTGTTGTTCAGCGTTCGCTGCTTTTGCAAGGAGAAGTGCACATTCAGAAGAGCCTTTTGGAGAAACCACTACCCAACGTTTTGTATCACTCAATGGAGTGTCTTCGATCAAAACAAAATCTAATTTTTCTATGTAGAATTTTATTGCATCATCGTAATCTTCTACGACAAGAGATATGCGGGCAATGTGTTGTTTCATAAAAAGGGAAATGGATCAACCGCCTTCGCCTGCTTCGGCGGTCGAGGACGGATCAACGGGGTTTTGCATTTTGTTTATTGCTCCCTATTCAATGCTATTTATTCTTTCATAAAAAAGGTAAGCGGTGATAACACTAAACATTAAACCCTAAACACTAAACCCTAAACAATTACTCTTTCAACGGAACTGTCGCGTGATAATCGTTGCGAATGATGTTGCAATATTTATCCAGCAAAGTCTGTACCTGGCTATGAGCGGGGCACTTAAAAATAAAACTGATGTGATGCTTTCTATCAAGTGTCCATGAGATTTCCGGATCACGAAATTGAGAGTAATCAGGATGCTCTACCCTGCTCAGTGAAGTAATGATACCTGCCATTTTTTTCTCGTCTTTGGGTATTGAGTACTTTTTACCCTGGAGCAAAGCAGATTCGATTTTCGCCCATTCACGCCAGAGATTGATACCAGATGCAACGTGTACCATATCGGCAAGATGCGCTCCACCGACACGCGCGGATGTTTCAAGAAAGTAATACTTACCATCCTTACCGCGGATAAATTCTGAGTGAGAGGCGCCATGCAACATTCCGAATCCGTGAAGCACCTTCGCATTGAGTTCTTCCAACTCGCGATGAATTGGATCTTTCATTTCGAGTGTACAGGATTGGAAGATACCTCCACCATGCGCTACATCAAAAGGCGGTGTGAGATATTGAGAAACACGCGTAAATAATATTTTACCACTGAGTGTCAATGAATCGACATGATAGACATCACCACTTACATAGCATTCGGCGAGATAGTGATGACGCTTTTCTCCAAAACTGTGCAATAATTGCCAAAGCTCATCAGGCGTTTTGGCTTTGCGGATACCCAGTGCACCTGCATCTTCACGGCGTTTGAGAAACCACGGGCCAGGATTCTTTTCGAGAAATTCATTGATCACAGCATCATTGAACAGTGCTGTAAATGCCGGATTGGGAATATCTGCATCACGTGCCTGAATACGCATCGCCAATTTATCATGGAAATGTCGCGCTGTTGTCTGACCCATTCCCGGTATCCTGAACACCTCACGTAACATCGCAGCTTTCCGTACTTCATAGTCATCCAGTGCAATCACCCGATCAATTTTCGTAGCGTGCATGACATGTGCTACACCCTGCTCCAGATGCTCAAGATTCCATTGTCTCCCATCATGACCGGGCATATAATACACATCTGTCAGAATATCATAAGGCCATGGTCTGTCCTTGCGATCTTCCGAAGTAATGAGATATACGCGATGGCCAAGTTCCGCAATCGCACGCATGAAATCTACGCCCTTGAAGTCGCTGCACAAACAGAGAAATCCGTAATCACTTGCGCTCATTTTCGATACATTTGATGAAGATGAAAGGTAAGAAGATATATTGTTTAATGGTTAACGGTTTAATGGTTAACTGTTTAATGGTTAACTGTTCATGCTCCGTTTAAGTGAATCCATAAACATTTAACCCCTAACCAGTTAAACAATAACCATTAAACCCTTACCATGTATCTGGGGTTTATTGGTGGAATCGGCATTCCGATACTGGAGACGATCAGACGGTGGCATCAATTGACTGACTTACACCATTTCATCAATTGGTTCGATGATTATTTGATGGGAGCGTTTTTATTGTTCGCCGCATGGAAGACATATCAATCGGCAGAAATTGGCAAACCGTATCTCTGTTCGGCATGGGGCGCCGCGACGGGAATGATGTTTATGAGTTTTTTTTTGGACAGCTTCAGCGATTGGATCAGGATGATCCGGCGCCTGTATCTTCGATGATGGTTGCGATTATTAAAGGAGTGCTTTTTGTGGGGTATATATTGGGATTGTTGTTGGCTTTGAAGAGATCGGTGACGACCACGAGCTAAAGCTCATGGAAATTCAGCTAAAGCTCATGGAAATGCAGCTAAAGCTCGTGGAAATGCAGGCTCTGGTAATTCATGCACGTGGCAATTCATGCTCGCGCAAATTCATACTCGTCGCAATTCAACTCGTGGAAATTTATGCTCGTGGCAATTCAGATATGGGAAATCAAATCTTGGTAATTCAGAGCCGGGAAACAAATGTAAAAGTCAGAAGTCAAGAAAAACAATTTCGGATTTTAGACTTTGCTATTTTACATTTTGACTTCTTCTTATTCTTCCTTAGCCTTAGCCTTCGCCTTTATTGTACTTCCTCACAAACTCATAAAGCAACCGCACACCATACGCAGTAGCAGCATGCGTCTTGCTCACACCATTTGCTTTGAAAGCAACACCGGCGATGTCGAGATGTGCCCAGGCGGGATGATCAGGGATGAAGTGCTCGAGAAATTTTGCAGCGGTGATGCTACCACCGGCGGGTTTGTCACTGAGATTTTTGATGTCGGCGATGTCGGATTTCATTTCATCCGCGTAGTCATCCCATAACGGCATGCGCCACAAACGCTCACCGCTTTCATTACCTGCGTCAATAAGCGCCTGCGCAAGTTGATCAGAGTGTGTGAACATTCCTGCACAGTAACTACCCAGTGCACGAACGATACTCCCTGTGAGTGTGGCAAGATCCACAACGACATCAGGATTGAATTTTTTGACCACATAAGCAAGTGCATCGGCAAGGATGAGCCTGCCTTCCGCGTCTGTATTGATGACTTCGATGGTCTTGCCGGAATATGAACTGATCACATCGCCGGGATTGATAGAACGGGTACCGAGATTATTATCTGTACACGGCGCACATGCAATCACGCGTACCGGTGCTTTCAGCCTTGCAAGCAGATCAATAGCTCCAAGTACGGCGGCAGCGCCACACATATCAGATTTCATGAGGTGCATCGATTCGCCAAGCTTGACATTTACACCGCCTGTATCGAACGTGACTCCTTTGCCAACAAGCGCTATGAGCGGCACATCCTTATCATCAGTGCCATTGTATTCACACACAATAAGACGTGCAGGATATTCGCTACCCCGATTTACCGCAAGGAGTGCAGCAAATCCCTGAGAGCTCAATGCATGTTCGTCTAACACATCAACTTCATAGCCATGTGCCCGTGCCGAATTCACAGCCCATCTTGCGAGAGTGTCAGGCGTCTTATGACTTGAAGGCAGATTGACCAGATTGTACACCGACAATTGTGTAGCTGCCGATTCCTGTGCTGTGTGAATGATTTCTTCGAGATCGAAAGAACCGACAATGACGTCCAGATTCGCTTCATGTTTTTCGTGTTCTTCTCCTTCATGTGTCTTCAACAAACCGTAGTCATAGCAACCCAACAATAAGCCATTCACCGAAGCATCAGCAAGTACTCTCACCAAGTCAAGATCATCATTCAAGTGGGACAACAACAAGATATGACTGTGATATTTTTTTCCTTTCAGTTTTCCTGAAAGTACCTGAAGTGCTTGTTTTTTCTTTCCATATGTATCCGCCTTTGCGAGTCCGACAAATACAAACTTGCTGTCTTGCAAATACAAATTCCCGGCATCTTCACATGACGGATCGAAATCCTGTAAGAATCTTGCAGCCTCTGATGACAGCCCTAACAACATCAGCGCACGTGCAGCATCATCTGTGGTCCGGCAGGGCACGATCACACAGCCGGTTTCCAGTCCCGCTTGATCAATATTCTTGAGTATTCTCAGTGACATGTGTTCTATCAATTAATCAAAGTACAACCATTGCACAGCTTTTTCGAATTCTTCACCCCAATACCATTCATTATGCTCTCCATCCGGATTGATCAGGATGTTGAATTTCGTGAGTGGACTGTTGAATACTGAAGATTTCACCGCACCTCTAAAGCGGTGGATATGTTGGGTCATAAAGCGCGACTCATTCTCTCCGGCATAAAGGTAAATTTTCATGGGAAGAATGTATTTATAGTTGAACGCGTCAAAATAAATGTCATCCGAATACCAGAAAGAAGGGCTGAAAATCATCAATTTGCTAAAATGCTGAGGGTAGACAATTCCCGTATAAGCACTGATGAGGCCACCCATTGATGAGCCGCCAATACCAGTATCCCCCCTGCCTGGCTTCGTACGAAACGTCTTGTCGACGTGGGGTTTCAGCGTTTCGATGAGAAATTTCGCATAGAGTTTCCCTTTCCCTTTGCCAAATTTCCGATGGAAGTAAGGACTATATTCTGTAATGCGCTCCGTACCGCCATGATCTACCGCTATGACGATGACATCTCCCGCCCCTTTCGCGGACAGGGAAGCCAATCTGCGATCGATGGCCCAGTTGCCAAACGGAGCATATTCATTAAAAAGGTTTTGAGCATCCTGGAGGTAGAGGACGGGGTAGCGCTTGTCGCTCGTGTGATAGTCATGTGGCAGCAGTACCCAAATTCGCCGGTTCTTTTTAAGCTGAGGTATCTCAAATGCCTCACTGAGCAATTGGATATGCGGCATATGATGCCCCAGCGCCTGATTCGTCATCTGTCCATCCGGCATAAGGGGCGCTAAGATAGAATTCTTGATTTTCTATTCTCGATTCTCGATTCGCCCCCTTCCGGTGCATTCAGATTTGTCTCAAACGGCTCATTTGGGTTTAAGTACGTTTTGATTGAAAATGACCGGAATCAGCATGTACCTAGATCTCGGATTGCGGATCTCGGATTGCAGATTTGACTTGCGCTTGCACTTGCACTTGGCTTTCCTCTCACTCTCTCACCTTCTCACATTCTCACATTCTCACTCTCTCACCCGCCTCCGACCAAGTCGGATTCGGGCAAGCCTTCTGTAACCTTTTGCCCCCTCACCTACTCTAACTGTTCATTACACCAAAAAAACAAACGGACATGATCAACGCATCCATTGCATTGTTTGCCCTTGCGGCAGTATTGGGATTGACGATCCTGATCAAATGGCTCACGAAAAAGGAGGCTTTACGGACGGTCATTTATTCGCATGGACTTATCGCAGCGACAGCGCTGGTACTCCTCGCTGTGTATTCATTTCAACATCCTGAGAACTTTCCTAAAGTGAGTCTCATTTTGTTTGTCATTGGGGCTCTTGGTGGCTTTTACCTGTTCTTCACGGATTTGCAAAAGAAACCTCATCCTATCCCAATCGCATTTGTACATGCGCTCCTGGGAGTGACTGCCTTTATCACCCTCCTGTTGTTTGCATTTGGATAATAGTGTTGCATGAGGCTATTTGGTCATCCTGTACATATGATGCTAGTCCATTTCCCTTCAGCCTTGTTTCCGATGGATTTGGTTTGCTCTGCAATTCACAATTTATTCAGGAGAAGCTTCTTTTTTGGAAGCGTCATTCTATGCTGGCATTGGTGGTGCTTTCCTTGGATGGCTGGCGATAGTGTTTGGCGCAATCGATTTACTCAAATTGTACAAGAACAGACAGGACGCTATGTTATCTGCATTAATCCACGGGGGAATAAATGCTACGGTTGTCCTTGTGTTTTCAATTCTCATTTTGATGAAATACCCGGAATACCCAGACATCCGTGCAGATAGCGCGACGATATTAATCATGAAAGTGGCAGCTATTGGCTTGATGCTAAACGGTAACTTTATCGGAGCACAGCTTATCCTGAAGTACAAAGTCGTAGAATAAGAATTATATGCAGTCAATTGTCAGATCCCAGACCTTTAGTGAAAACGAGTTGATCGAAAGGATCCTTGCAGGCGAAAAGAGTCTCTATGAAGTCGTTGTACGCAGCTACAATCCCTGTCTCTATAAAACCTGCAGGACATATGGATACAACCACCAGGATGCTGAAGACCTGATGCAGGAGACATATATCAGCGCTTATGCGAGTCTCTCAGGATTTGAATACCGTTCCTCACTCAAAACATGGCTTGTGCGGATTTTACTTAACCACTGCTACCATAAAAAAGAAAAATTGCGGACTCAGATAGAACATCTTCACAATCACAGTCTGCATCAAGACACTAATACCAGATATACAATGGAATCCAATATCACGGGTAAAGAACTGGGACATATCATAGAACAGGCTTTATCCAGAATCCCAGAAGACTATCGTCTGACATTTGCCAGGCGAGAGTTGAATGGTATGAATGTAGCAGAAACCGCAGAGCTCCTCAACATCTCCGAAGGTAACGTAAAAGTCAGGCTGAACAGAGCCAAGGGCATGCTGAGAAAAGAAATTGAAAAGACATATTCCTCGGAAGATATCTACGAATTTAACCTCGTGTATTGTGATAAGATCGTAGATCGTGTCATGGCGATTGTCAATGCCTAGAAGGCTATTAGCCGTTGGCCGTTCGCTCTTCCGTTGATCCCTTGATCCTTTTGATCCATTCACCGAGCAAAGATTACTGATCACTTCGAAATTCACACTTACCCACTATACCGATTACCGATTACTGTTTTACCCTTGATCCCTTCTTTTGTTTGGGATAGTTGTCATTGCTACGATCATTTGGATTTATGCTGTGACAAAGTCAAGGACACTACTTATCTCTATGATTGTTTGAGATAGTTCGCTTTTATTACCCTGCCCTTTGAAAAGATCTTGCAGAAAGCAAGGATAGACACGCGCAAAATGAATAGCGTTTGCGATCCGTACTAACCGATCGAACGGTTAAGCTTTTTTGGATACTCTGAAGGAGTCATCATCTTTTCTCAGGACTGGTTATAAAACAACAATGCCAAAAACAAGCACAGAGATGCGCAAATGAATAGCGTTTGCGATCCGTACTAACCGTTCGAACGGTTAAGCTTTTCTGGATAACTCTGAAACCGTCAACATCTTTCCAAAAAAAAATCGCCCATCTCAGTACAACTTCGATGGGCGAAGAACAATCGCTAAGTATCTCACCACCTAGTCTCTTATCATCTTTCTGTTCTTATTCACGGAGTATTTTGAACTCACCGGTAAATGGATAACTCATTTCTTCCTGTGTCGTCCAGTTGACTTCAACATAAATCCCTTCGAGCGTCCCCATCACAAAGTCTCCCACATCTCCGAAGTATGTGAATGTGAGCGTACCGGATTCAATCCTTCCATAATTCCCAAAACCGAGATCAAAAAACATTTCTACACTACCATTCGCACCTCCAATCTCAAAAGTGCCCGTCCCCTGGCCCGGAACTCCGAGATAGAAATAAGAAGTAGAATCCTGAATGCCGCTGCCCTGGATATAAGAATCCATTGTGCCCTGAGGATTCACATAGATATTGGGCAATACAAATGAGATTGTCTGACCGTCTGCCTCTACAATCAAATATTCAGTCAAATCCTCACAAATGGAAATCTCTCCAAAGTCAATCAACGCAGCATGATCTAATGTGACCGGCAAGCTTTCCTTTTCATTTGCATAATCATATGCTTTGGCACTGACCGCACCTTCATCACAATTATAGAAGGTATGTGTGAATGTGTTGCCTTCTTCTACATAGATATAGCTTAGCTGATTGCCATAATTCAGTTGTACAATCCCACCTTCCACCGGATCTCCATTGCAATCAACAAGACTACCGGTCGCCTCAACGAGCTCGCTTGTCGTGAATGTGATCGCAATAGGTGGTATCGTCGCATCGTCCTGGAACGGGCCCACTGTGACTGGATCAAATTCCAATACTTCACATCCATTGTTGTCTTTCACGGTGATGATGAGCTCCTGATCTTTCGGCACCTTGCCTGCATAAACTCCATCGTCATCGGTAATACCTGCACTCATTGTATTGAGACCTGGCACAGTGATACAGACATAAACTCCTGAAGCAGGCTCGTCATTATCATAGAACACTACTCCAGTGATCGTCACAAGTGGAAATGGCGCATCGCAATTCCAGAAAGAGAAGTGACTGACATTCATCACATAGACATTACCCGAACGTGATGCTTCTCCTTCCTCTTTCCAATAGCCGCTCGCGTCATCGAAATACCACAGCGGAATGCTTGATGGTGCGGTGGCAAGTTGGTGATCTGCAATAGCGAACTCGATCGTCACTTCTTTTCCTTGCGCAACTTGCAATAAGTCGCCACTATCGTCACGAAGTTCAACCCCGATCATACCAAAACTACCCAATGCGCGTAGTTGCCCATCTTCATTGCGTCCTACCAGATCACCGGGCATTTTCTCAAAGAGTTCCGGATCCCCTGTATATAATGGTGTAGCAGACACCTGAACGTTGCCGGTATAGGCTTCTCCGCTTTGGCGTGCAATTGCGTTCGAAGGAAATGACATCGTCGTGCCTCCGTTGAGAGTAATTAATCCCCCGGAACCGGATTGAAAGTTTCCGATACTCGCAGCATTCACCAATTGAACTCTGACCTGTGCTGTATTTCCGGCTGTTGGATAAAATCGCCTTGATCCATTGAAGAAACCCGGCTTCTCAATCCGGACATAGGCGTCCTCTGACATCTCGACATCGCTGAAGAGAAACAGGCCCAGTTCGTTGGTTTGGAGGGTGTTGTTCTCGAGCCATACATTGGCATTACTGACAGGTGCGCCGAGCTCATCTGTGACGATACCCAGGACGGAGGCTACAATACGCTCAGGTTCTGGCTCCGAATTGGGGACAAAAATATCCGAGTCTTTGCCACAACTAAACAGGAGAAAGGTGGTGAGGACGAACAAGTAAAGTACTTTCTGCATGATTAGTTAGATTTAATTGATTCAGCACTATTGACACCGGGGAGGGCCAAAATGCTGCCTGAGGGGAGAAAATGGGAACGAGGTGCGGGTTACGAGTGTGCTTGCCCTGAGCGCAGTCGAAGGGGGGTACGGGTTTCGGGGTGCGAGTTTCGAGGTACGAGATGCGAGGGGCTGGATACGAGGTACGAGGTAAGCGGTGTCTGTTTAATGTTTTTAAGGTTTATTGTGTCAGTTCCTCAACATTGAACATTAAACATGGAACATGGAAGTTGAGTTTGCTTTCTCCCCCTTCTGCCTTTCCGCCTTTCTGCCTTTCCGCCTTCCACCTTTATTGACTGAAAAGCTCGTCCAGATAATACTCTCTATTCTCTGATGTATACGCGACAAAACAACCCGATGTGCCGCTATTCATGATTGTGGTGCAGATACCATTGTCGAACGCCGCTTCGCGATGATCCCGTCCGAGATAACAATGACCGAGTTCGTGAAACACAACCATTTCGCGCCGCAGGTTCGACGAAGCATTCCAAAATTCAAGGTCGATGGTCACTACATTGGGTTCACCTTGATGATAGTTGCATGTGCCGGCGATATCATCTTCCTGGATGCTACGGATATAGCCATTGATGGGAAAAGTCTCAAAATTTATATCGATACCTCTCAATGTTGCTTCATATTCAAAGGACTGGAAGTATGGGATAAGCCGGGAATCAACAAGGCCATCATATTCTGTTGGAGAAATGTTGAGTGAATCATTTGTGCATTGCATCAGAAGGACTGTGGAGAGGCACAAACCGGGAATGAAAGCGTGTCTTGACATTTGATGAGAATTTTTTCATGCAGATGACTGATATTCATGTGCGGATATTTAATTGAACAACCACTTTAAGAATTTCTTAAGTGAAATTGTCAACTGCTTGTCAAAAAACCAGATAGAATGAGGTGCGAAGCGCGGATTGCGCTGTATGGTGCGCTTGACTAGCCTGGTTAGTGTAGTTGGATAAAGCGCACAGATAACTTGCAAGGTTTATCGTGAAACAAGATGCCGAGTACGCGTTCAATTTTCATTTTAATTTTTATTTTCATTTTTTATTCCTTGCCATGATAGACAAAATCACTTCGGGTCAAACAGATCTCGTCTTCGGGTACATCGAAAGTGGACATTCCCCAACTTCTACTGATGCACACGGCGTATCGCTGATCAAATGGTGCGCCTATTACGGTGATGTTTCCGCTATAAAATACTTGCTCACCAAAGGCGTATCCCTCGAAGACCTCGGAGAAAACTTCGACCTGAACGGCGCTGTGTTTCACGGACATGTACAGCTAAGCAGGTTTCTACTGGAAGAAGGTGCTGATCCGAATCACCCGTTGCCCGATACTGGAGAGACTCCCCTGCATGCCGTGTTGACAAAAACATACAGATCAGCAAACAATGAGATCGTACGACTGCTCCTGGAGCATGGCGCTAATTCAAATGCGATGACCAAACCCGGTATTGAAACTGATGCCTTCATGCGCGATATCCGTACGCGACAAGAAACACCACTACATCGTGCTGCTGCTTATGCTGATGAAAACACAATTCAATTGCTGCTCGATGCTGGTGCGGATAAAACACTCAGGGATATGAATGGGGATACTCCGTTGTCGTGGGCAAGCTGGCATTTGAGGGAGAGGAAGATATTGTCGATGTTGTGTTATGGGAGGTATAGGGTTTAGGGTTTAATGTTTAGTGTTTATTGTTTAGGACAGTGGGTACAGGTGGATACTTGTCCGAAGAATCGCCGAGCATAATAACCGAGTCATCAATTTGTATTTCAGCATGCATAATTGTGCCGTCAGGCATATCATAACGCCTGAGTTCTTTGGCATCAAAGATTTCTTTGAGTAAATCAATAAACTTCTGTGCTCCGTTTACGATGAAGTATGGAGAGACTGAATTGTATCCTGCTGGTTTAAATTCTTTTGTCCTGGTGTATTCCTCTGTTTTGAGGAACAAATCTAATGAAAGCCAGGTCTGAAACCGGGATTGGTTCTGTAGAAGATGAGATGAGAGATCATGACGAAAAGAACTGACTGCATAGCGCTTTCTTCCACCAAACGGAATTGCCTATGGACTTCGACATGTATCGTTTGCGCACAGCAATGTATCAAAACCGGACACCGGTGTCTGTGCAAATATCGACCAGATCATGCGCAAACCGTGCAAATGCTTTGAAATCAGGTATGAATGAGGCAGGCGCGATTCTTGGTATTCATGAAATACAACGTTTATTTACCATTGAAGCTATGCTGAAAAACATCCTGATCACATCACTGAGGAATTTCTTCAGAAACAAAGTCTTTTCGCTCATCAACCTGGTTGGTCTCTCAGTCAGCATGTCATTGAGCATGCTCATTATCATGCTGATCAAAGATCAATGTGCATTTGACAATTTTCATCAGGATACAGGACGGATATACAGAGTGAACACCCGTGTGCTTCATCCGGACTGGGGTAAAGTAGATTTTGCATCAACACCGCTGTCTATTGGCCAGGTGCTGAAGGATGAATATGCCTTCACTGAGAATATCGTCCGGATTAGCCGGCAACTAAACGGTGACGCTACATACAATCACATGACTCTTCCACTGTATGGACTCATTGTTGATCCAACATTTTCAGAGGTCTTCAATTTTCCTTTTCTCAAAGGTGATCCTGCATCGGCACTGACATTACCCAACAGCCTGGTTCTGACAAAGCATGCTGCGGAAAAGATGTTTGGAACAGCGGAGCCCATTGGCAAGACAATTTCTCTCACAGGGCGTGGTGATTTCACCATCACCGGAGTCTTACAGGAATTTCCTGGCAAAACACATTTCGAATTTGAAGCGCTTTGTTCGATGTCTTCTCTTCCTGCCTTTGAAAGAAGTGGAGCGATCGGTCTCGCAATGAATGATTGGAGCACTTACTACAACAATTTTGTCTACATCAAATTAAAAGATGACCAAAATTTAGATGAAGTAACCCAAGCTCTTGCAGCAATCAATAAAACGTATGGCGTCGGTTTGAAAACAGAAGGTCGCGATTTTCAGTATGAAGCATTTTATCTGCAACCATTATCGAAGATTACACCTGGCCCCGAGTTGGCAGATCAGATGGGTAAAGGGATGTCTTCTTCTTTTCTGATGTTTCTGGGCGTGTTGGCGGGTGTTGTCTTGCTAATGTCAGTCTTTAATTTTACCAATCTGACCATTGCGAAATCACTCTCTCGTGCCCGCGAAATTGGAGTACGAAAAGTCGTTGGCGCAAACAGACGTCAGGTGTTCTTTCAGTTTATTGGTGAAGCCGTGATATTTTCCCTCGGAGCCTTAGCCTTTTCTTATGTCCTTCTTCAGGCATTAAAAATTGCGTTCTTGAAATTGTCGCTAAGTGAGGAATTTTTCCTGACGATGCAGGAAGATGTGTCTCTGTATCTCATGTTCGTATTGTTTGCAATAGCTGCTGGCATTTTAGCTGGTGTTCTGCCTGCGACATATCTGTCGGCTTTTAAACCGTCCAGGGTGTTGAAGGATATTCAGAATCTCAAAATCTACGCAGGACTTACTTTCAGAAAATTGCTGATGGTGTTGCAGTTTACATTATCGGTTGTTTTTGTGATCGTCGTTTTGGTCGTTTATCGTCAGGTCGATTTTATGCTGACTGCAGACTATGGTATTGAACAAGAGAATAATCTCAATCTCAATCTTCGGGGTGTTGAGTTTGAAAAAATCGCAAATGAAATCCGAAGTCTGCCTGGTGTGTTACGCGTGGGCGGAGTATCTCATACTCTCGGCACCTGGGAGGAGAAGTCCAGTGAGTATAAAAAACAGGAGAGCGATACACCGTTTATGATGCGCGATTTTGTCGTGGATGATAATTATATCGAGAACCTGGCGATGGTTTTTGTAGCAGGCCGGAACTTCAATGCACTTGAGCAGGTGGCTAAAGAAAAAGATGTCATCCTCAATGAAACAGCGCTTGCTCATTTTGGCTATCAGAATCCTTCCGAGGCGATTGGCCAACACATTTATGCTGATGATTCTCTGACGCTGCAAGTCATTGGTGTCGTGAAGGACTTTCACTTCCGGCCATTAAGTAATAAAATTGGCCCGCTTGCCCTGCGTTATCATACAGAGGACCTCAACTATGCAAGCGTGAACATTCATCCATCACAAATCGCGTCCGTCACTGAATCCATCAAAGCAATCTGGAAAACTCACGATGCCATTCATCCAATAGATTTCATGATGATGGATCAGGAAATTGATGAGGCATACAGGCAAACAGGCGTGAGTGACATGCCAGTGATGGTAGGATATATTGCATTCCTGATTGTATCACTTGCATGTTTAGGTATGATTGGGATGGCTATGTACGCATCAAGGATCAGGGCAAAGGAAGTCGGTATCCGAAAAGTCATGGGGGCTTCTGTCAGTGATATGGTCATCATGCTGAGCAAGTCCTACATGCTGCTAATTGGCGTGGCGATCGTCATTGGCGTTCCGTTGAGTTATTTGTTGAGCGAAGTATTTCTGGAAGAATATCCATATCGGATACACATCACACCACTGATATTAGGATTTGGGATTGCAATCATCGTTGCCCTGGGACTCCTTGCAGTCTGCTCACAAACTTTACGCGTAGCAATGACGAATCCGGCGAAATGGTTGCGAAGTGAGTAAGGGATGGCGAGAGGTCTTTGGATTGTATGGCAAATGACAGAAGAGCATTTCAACTTCTGGACTCACCCCTCGCCCCCTCTTTGAGGGAGGATTTGTGCTCAGGTTAGAATGCTACTCAAGAGGGGATCGCGTACTATACAATCATCTGATGTGCGTTCGGCAGGCAGGACTTGATCTCTTTCTTTATTTTACTTTGCATTGTAATTTTCATTGCCTCTTCCGAAACACACCCTGTTTAAATGCTTGCTTCAATCCAATCCCTATCGACCTTTCTGAAAGAGATGACCCCGGTTAGAAAAAAAGAACTTGTCATCTGTTCCCTTGCAATTCTGCTTATTGGCTTCCTGACATATGGGTATTCATTTTTCTCATTTACCTACAATAACGATGGGATTCTACGTGTATCTGAAATTGACATTTCATTTGAATCCGGACTTGTAAAAGGAAGATGGATGTACGCGTTTTTCTCAAACCTGTATTTTTCATCCTTTCGCTTACCGCTGTTTCATGGCATTTTAGTAGTGTTGTTGCTTTTGCTCTGCACACTGTTACTCTGGTATATTTTTGAGATCAAAGGACGCGCTGAACGCATTTTGACGGGTGGCATATTTATGACGTTGCCTCTCTTTATTCACTACATCTATTTTACCGGCGACGCAGAAGTATATGGCAGCGGCATGGTATTGATCTTCTTTTCACTCCTGTCTTTCACCAGACACACATTATCTGCCTATATCGTGTCGGTCATTCTTATTGTACTGGCACTGGGTTGCTATCCGGCATTATTTTCAGTTGCGACAGTGCTTTACATGTTTTATGTCATTCATGCTTTTACGAAGAATCCTCAGATCCGGCAGAACATGGTATTGTTTCTGAAGTCTATGGGCATTTGTGCGCTTGGCTTATTGCTATATTTTCTTGCCACAAAAGGTATGATTGCATTTCTCGGCCTTAAGCTGATGTCATACAAAAACGCGGATGAATTGAGTATCCCTGTGCTCCTCACAAAACTTCCACACAAATTGATGTGGACATTTCTCCTCCATGGTCTATATGTTCTGATGGCCAGTATCTGGTACAAGATTTTTTTTGTACTGGGTCTGTTCGGCATGTTTCGCATCATGAGTGGAAAAACCAATTTCGCTTTTGGAAGGAGTCTGTACGCAGTGTTCCTTATCTGTGCGATGCTTATCGGTGCATTGTCCATTTATCTCGTGACATTCGAGACGTGGCCTTATCCCGGTTTTCAATTCGGTATTATCATTCTTGCTACTCTACTCGTGTTGTACACAGTCAGATTATTCGGTGACCGGCTAAAACCTATCGCCTATATCATGGGCGCATTGTTTATTCTGTTAAATATCCGGACAGATAATGCGATTGCATTGAAGTACACATTGAAGTTGGATGCAGGGCAGCGATTAGCAAGTCATATTATGCACGACATCCTCAGCCATGAAGGGTATGTGAAGGGCAAGACTAAAATTGCATTTGTCGGCGCTCTCGTCAATAATAGTAATTACGATCTCTCTGATCCATTTCCTAAAGCAAAAGTTCATAATGATCTACAACTTGCACCGGTGGGATTTGCAGGATTTGGTGTAGAAACAAAGATTGCGAATCAGTTAACGCTGCAGGGAGTGAATGTAGATTTCTTCAAAAGAAGCCAGTTGGAAGAATATAAAAACTATGCTGTTCAAAATTCAATTCCTGACTATCCCAAAAGTGGCTCGATTTTACAGCTCGGAGATGTCTTAATTCTAAACTTAGGTTTGTCGACTGCTACAATACCAAAAGAAGAGAAATTCTGGCATGTCTACGAAAATTCGAAGTTCCTGAAATATCTCACTGCCAAAATGGTGGCGAAGGAATAGGTTCGGGGCCATTTTTAGATTTCCCTGAAGCCAGGTTCAACTGATTATTAAAAGAAAAGCACTAGAGCGATGTGCCAGATAAAAATGGGTCGATCGTAATCAGACAAAAACTCAAATGGTTAGGAATGAACGGGAAACATATTATTGCCGTTCGAATTTCCTGCCCGTCCGGCTTCGCTCCGCTGAAGCTTCGCGAAAGCGCAGTCAGGCGGGCGTCGAAATTCAACTCCTGGCTGGGCTGTCTTGATCTTTTGCTACCTATCTCCTTCCCCACTGCTTCTCCCTTAATGCTATATCTGCCATCACAGTTTATGAATTCAGCTATCTTGACCTCACTTCAAAATATCCTTGTTTCTATGAAAAAATCTTTCCTCGTATGCTGTTGCTTGGCAATAGCCAGCGTTGCATTCACTCAAACCGATGCCCGGCTCTTTCGCTATCCAGATGTCTCTGCTACTCAAATCACGTTTGTCTACGGTGGTGATATCTGGCTGGTTCCGAAGTCAGGTGGTACTGCTTTCAAGATCTCATCATCTCCCGGCGAAGAATCGTTTCCACGCTTTTCTCCCGATGGAAATACGATAGGCTATAGTGCAAATTATAATGGCAACGTTGATATATACACGATGTCATTGACGGGAGGTAGCCCACAACGTCTGACCTATCATTCATTTTCAGACCGCATGGTCGACTGGCATCCCGATGGCAACCGACTCTTGATTGTTTCCCGCAGAGAAAGTGGTACACAGGCTTATGGTCAGTTCTATCTCGCTTCTACAAATGGTGGTTTGCCGCAAAAACTCTCAATCCCCTATGGCGAACTCGGAAGTTTCTCACCTGATGGATCAAAACTCGCGTACGTCACCCGCATCACTGAGAATTATCCTTTCAAAAGATATCGTGGCGGTCTGGCCTCGGATGTGATCATCTATGATCTTGCAACGAACACTGCAGAAAATATCACCAGCAATGCAGCTACTGATGGTAAACCTGCATGGCACAAGGATAAAATCTACTACGTCTCCGATATCGGCGAAAGCAAGAGAAGGAATGTCTGGGTATATCACACCACAACTAATAAACGTGAACAAGTGACATTCTTCAGTGACTTTGATATCAATCATATGTCATTGGGTCCAACCGAAATCGTCTTCGAAGCAGGCGGCCGTTTATATCTCCTCAACACGGATACACACGACTATAAACCAGTGGACATCAAGATCATTGCTGACGTCGCTTCCATCATGTCACGTACGGTGAAAGTGAATTCGATGATCAATGCAATGGACGTATCACCCGATGGCAAGCGTATCGTGATGGAAGCTCGTGGTGAGATCTTCAACCTCCCTGCCGAACATGGATATATCCAGAACATAACCAACTCAAGCGGAGCATTTGACAGGATCCCCGCATGGTCACCCGATGGAAAACAGATCGCCTACTGGAGCGACAGGAATGGCGAATACCAGATCTATCTGCTCGCCACGGATGGCAAATCTCCGGAGAAACAACTCACAAAATTCACCAGCGGTTTTGGATTCCGTTTATTCTGGTCACCAGACAGTAAGAAACTCGCATTTGTGGATTACATGCAACAGATCAACATCCTCGACATTTCTAGCGGACAGATGATCATCGCTGATCGCACGAATCAACTTGTGTATAATCAACTGGCAGGATTCCTCATCAGTTGGTCTGCCGACAATCAATGGCTTGCTTATTCAAAAACATTGGACAATCTGAATGAAGCACTGTATGTCTATAATCTCACTACAAAAACTGCTTCACAACTCACAGCCGGTTTCTATAATGACAATTATCCTGTCTTTGATCCCGAAGGAAAATATCTGTACTTCTATACCGACCGTTCATTGTCTCCGGTATACAGCAATCTCGACGGTACATGGATTTATCCAAACTCAACACAAATCGCTGCAGTAAGTCTGACGGAAAAAACAAAATCGCCGCTTTATGTAAGGAATGATACGGTTGAAATCAAAAAAGAGGGGGAAACCGGGGAAGCAGGGAAAGCCGGGGAAACTGGTGAAGACGGTGACATAGGTAAAACCGGAAAAGCAGAGAAAAAAGGAAAAGCAGGCAAAGCAGAAGAAAAAGAAGATGTAAAGAAAGACTCACTCAACGTAAAAATTGATCTGGCGGACTTTGAAAGTCGTCTGGTCATACTGCCAATCAGTGCGGGAAATTTCGGAGAACTGAGCGCCGTGAAAGGAAAAATCATCTATCAGCGATATCCGAATACAGGGAGCGCGGGAGGTGATGCACCATTAATGTATTATGACCTTGAAGCACGCGAAGAGAAAACGATCCTCGGCAACGTCGGCAGATATGATATCACAGTAGATGAGAAATCCATCCTTGTCAATGTGGACAATCGCTATGGCATCATCAGTGTCGGTGCAGATCAGAAACTCGAAAAGACGTTGCGTACAGATGAGATGACAATGACGCTCACGCCACGCGATGAATGGCGGCAGATCTTCACGGATACCTGGAGACGATATCGCGATTTCTTCTACGATCCTGCGATGCAACAAGTGGATTGGAATGCAATGAAAAATCAATACGGACCACTGATCGATTATGCGATCACACGATGGGATGTCAGCAATATTCTGATTGAACTCATTTCAGACCTCAGCGCAGGACATACCTATGCGGGTGGCGGTGATATAGAACAGACCGAATCAAAACCCACTGGTTTTCTTGGCATCGATTGGACACTCGATCAGAATAAGTATAAAATCAAACGGATCGTAAAACCGGCAGCATGGGACAATGAAGTACGCTCACCATTTGATCGCCCTGGTAGAGAAGTCAGTGAAGGTGATTTTATTTTATCCGTGAATGGAAAAGAACTAAATCCTTTGACGGATCCCTATGCAGCGTTCGAAGGTCTATCCGGAAAAACAATCTCATTACGCATCAGTAAAGTCGCTTCAGGAGCAGATGCGAAAGAAGTCATCATCGAAGCATTGACTCCTCAGCAGGAAGCAAGACTCAGACATCTTGAATGGATCGAAGGCAATCGCAAAACTGTCGAGACACTTTCCAATGGTCAACTCGCGTATATGTACATGCCGAACACCGGAGAAGATGGTCAGACAGAATTGTTGCGACAGTTCTATGGACAGATTGACAAAAAAGGATTCATCATCGATGAACGTTTTAATGCCGGAGGTCAACTCGCCGATCGTTTTCTTGAAATGCTCAACCGTTCTTCACTCTATTATATCGGCTGGCGCAACGGAAGAGATATGGCATGGCCGATCAAAGGAAACGACGGACCTAAAGTGATGCTGATCAACGGCTGGGCTGGTTCCGGTGGTGACGCATTCCCATGGGGTTTCCAGCAAATGAACCTCGGGCCTATTATCGGAGAAAGAACATTAGGAATTTTAGTGGGCCCTGCAACAGGGCATCAACTGATCGACAATGGCGGCATCACTGTCCCGGATGCACGACTCTATGGTCAGGACGGAAAGTGGTTTGCCGAAGGGCATGGCATAGAACCATCGATCGAAGTCTGGGATGATCCTGCGGAACTCGCAAAAGGAAATGATCCGCAATTGAAACGCGCTATCGATGAAGCGATGAAGTTGATTGAAACAAAACCGCGGGTGACAAAGAAGCGTCCTCCGTATGAGGATAGAAGTGCGAAGGGGATAAAAGATTGATGGGGTTTGATTGGTTAAGGGTTTAATGTTTAATGTTTAGGGGTTAATTGTTTAAATCCTTTTCAAGACAAGTTTGAAAAGAAAGCCCTGAAGGGGCTTAATATCAATAGCAACGGGCAATGCCCGTTGCGAAAGAAGGTAGAAATGTCAGCAGCCCTGAAGGGGCTGAAGAAAAGTTGCCATAGTGTAAAAAACTCTGACAAAAAACGACCAACTTGTTGGTAAGTTTACTTTCCTAAACGCTTAACGGCGCTGCAAACCTCGGAACGTTCGACGCAGGAGAACTTACGAGCCCTGAAGCGATACTGCTACAGAGCGAGCGTTTCGCGGAGGGCCCCAGCTAAACCTTGCAGGTATCCCCGCGTGCACATACCCGCGCTAAACCTTGCAGGTGTTGCTAGCGCTCATTGCCCAGCTAAACCTGCAAGGTTAGCTAAGTACTTCAATGGAAATACGCCCTTACCCTTTCAGTTCAATGGTTGGCTAACCTGGCAGCCCGCCCGAACGACGTACACTCGGGCGGGGTTTCACGCGGCCCTGGGTAGAGCTAACCTGCATGGTTTCGTGTGGCCTTGGGTGGGGCTAACCTGGCAGCCCGCCCGAACGACGTTTCAGTCGGGCGGGGTTTCACGCGGCCTTGGGTAGAGCTAACCTGCTAGGTTTCGCGCGGTACCTTGCGGATGTCTCGAAGTGAATTGATCTCTTCTTGATCCGTTGATCCGTCCTCGACCGCCGAAGCAGGCGAAGGCGGTTGATCCTTTCCCCCTTTTTATTTTAATTTTCATTTTAATTAAATTCCGATTTCCTCGTAACACGTACCTCGTAACATTTCTTCTATGCACATCAAAACACTCCCCCTCCTATCCCTCTTCCTGCTTTCTTTCCCATGTTTCTCCCAAAGTTACTTCGGCCCGGGTGGCATCGTCCACGATGATGGAAGGAACAACATTTATACACGCAGTATCAATGATCTTCCGTCATCTGCATTATCAGCAGGCTTTGGTCTTAAAGAAGTATGTATCAACATCACGCATACGTGGATGGCAGATCTCGATGTGCGATTGACTGCACCGGATGGGACGACGATCATGCTCGCTGCGACACTCGGTGGTGATCAGGATGGCTATCTCAATACCTGCTTCTCGATGGATACCTCTGTTCACATTATTGATGGTGGCTTTCCATACACAGCGAAGTATCGTCCGTTCTCGCCAATCGGCACTGTGAACAATGGCAGCGATGGCAATGGCACCTGGACTTTACATGTCCTCGATACTTATGCATACGCTGATGGCGGAGAAGTACTGGACTGGAGTATCACTTTCGGTCCCGATGCACCATCACCAATGAATTTTGAATCCTCACATCTGCCGATCGTCATATTAAATACTACTGATCAACTGACCATTCCCGATGATCCGAAGATCCATGGACGCATCCGCATCATTCATAATGACCTGGGTCTTGATAATTATCTCACGGATACACCAATCCATGATTCTGATTTGGGCATCGAGGTCCGTGGCTCATCGTCGCAACAGTTTCCCAAGAAAAGTTTTGGCTTCGAGACATGGGATGAAGAAGGTGATGATCTCGAGACAGAGTTGCTCGGACTGCCGAAAGAAGAGGACTGGATCCTGTATGCACCATATACTGATAAGAGTTTTCTCCGCGATGCACTCACTTACAAACTCGGTCGTGACATGGGACATTATGCGCCACGCACGGTCTTCTGTGAATTATTTCTCAATGGCGATTATCATGGCGTCTATTGTCTCGAAGAAAAAATCAAGCGCGACAAGAATCGTGTGAACATCGCCAAGATCGAAGAGCAGGATACCACTGGCGACAAACTCACCGGAGGATATCTCCTCAAAGTTGACCGCGATGATGGTGAAGGTTCGTTCTTCGTCTCAGAATATGAAGGGACATTTGCGGACCAGGAGATCCGTGTTGTGTTTGAAGATCCCGAAGGACCGGATCTGCATCCTAAGCAGAAGGCCTACATCGAGAACTATTATGATAGGTTTGAGCGTGCACTCTATGGGAAGGACTTTGCTGATCCGCAGGTTGGATATCGCGCCTATATCGATGTGGAGTCATTTATTGATCTCTTCATTGTTTCTGAAATAGGTCACAACGTCGATGCATACCGTCTGAGCACTTTCTTATTCAAAGACCGAAATTCCATCGACTCTCTTCTGCATGCTGGTCCGCTCTGGGATTTCAATCTCGCGTATGGCAACGTCGACTATTGCAATTGTCAGGCGACCGAAGGATGGGCATATATCAACAGCGGCGCATGCGGTAATACCCCATTGTGGTGGGCGAGGTTGCTTGAAGATCCTGCATATGCTGATCAGTTGAGATGCCGGTATGATTCATTGCGACGTAATGTGCTTTCTACAGAAGTCCTCACTGCCTGGATAGATTCTATGTACGACACTCTCGCACCCACGCAAAGCCGCAACTACGAGCGCTGGCCTATTCTCTCCCGCTACGTCTGGCCAAACTTCTTCATTGGAAACACCTACGCAGAGGAGGTCGGTTACTTTTCCGACTGGTTGTCATTAAGGCTCAGGTGGATGGATGAGAATCTGCCTGGAAAGACATGCCTTGCCTCAGGTACTCATGATCTCATCGCTGGAGAATTGGAGATTTATCCGAATCCGGCGAGTGATTATGTGGAGATTCAAACGGAGGAGGCGGGTATATTGAGAATTGTGGCTATTCAGGGGGTGGAGGTGATTTCACAGGAGTTTGATCCGGGGAGTCCAAGGGTTAATATTAGAGGATTAAGTTCTGGAGTTTATATGGTGAGTTTGGAGACCGCTAATGCAGGGACATTTCGAGGAAAGATCGTAAAGTATAAGTGATATAATCCTCTATTTTAGAAGCTTATAGCACCATTGTATAAAACGAGGCGCATGTAACAGCGCTCAGGGGAAGGGTACGGACTGCGCAGGTATAAGAACCAACGTAAGCTAAAAATGAAAAAATTATTTACTTAGATATAAACAAATGAAAAATATCTTACTAACCCTGAACCTCGTGATTTTCGCTCTTATCCAATCTATTGGGCAAGACGCCTCCGTGGTATCTGATACCTTGAAAAGAGAAACAATCCAATTACTCAAGAAGGGAAAATTTTCATTTGGGGAGATACAATCTAAACCAATCGAAAAGCATTGGCTGGGGCTTGGGTATGGATATACCGATGAGTTTAAAACTGCTTTAGCGACAAATCCTTATGCCGCTCGAGAGCTGAGAAAATCTTATCAGTATCAAACCCTGGAGACTGGTGGGCGGGTAATTTTCTACTCCCTGATAGTCAAGTCCTTTATCTATACTATAAAGAAGGCTAAACAAGTAAGAGACGGTGATTATGATGGCAACCCTACTCCAGTTGTTGACGCTATTAATCTGACAGTAAGTGCCGGAATTTCCTATTACGGTTCGATAAAAAAGAGAAAACAAATTAAAAAAGCTGTCGATGTTTTTAACAGCGAATTCATTAACAATTAAATTCACTAATAATGAAAATCATAGTTATCATTTTCATTTTTTGTTCCGCAATTTTCACTCCATTTTTAGAAGGTCAGGTTACTGAGAGTTTGAGCCAAGTTCAGTTTTATCTGGAAAATGAAATTTATCGTGAAGCTTGGCAATCTTCTGCCAAACTTCAAGGCAAATTGGACAAAAATCAAATATGTCAAGGGGACCCAGTTATTCGATTATTACACGGTCATACTTCACTTGCGTTAGGTAATTACGATGAAGCGATGAATCAATTTTACTGCGCTTGTGATACACTGAACTCCGAATCCTTGATAAAATGGCGAGCGTTCTGCCAAGAATTAGTTTTGAACCAGCCTAGCTTTACAAGTTCTCATTACTTACTTGGTGATGCATTGGCAAGATTAGAAAAGTATGATAGCGCTAACGTAGAATTTACAAAAGCAATAGAACTATCTCCGAACAATTTTTTGGCCCTAAATGCTAGAGGTGTAAATGAATGGGTGTGGTCGAAATTAAAAAATGAAGCGATGTGTCTTCAGTGTACAGCAGATTGGGATTTGGCACTTTCAATCAAAACTGATATGGCCGATGCTTTTGTGAATAAAGGTGTAGGTTTTTTATTAGTTGGCGGAGACGAAGAAGGTTGTATAAGTTTATTCCAGAAAGCCATAAATCTAAAGTCTGATTTTTCCTTGGCATACAACGGGATAAAGGTTGCGTACCACACAATTGGTAATGTAGAAGGGTTTTTCGACATTACTCCTTTTGCAATTAATACACCATTTGCAAAACTTGATTTACTATTTTCTTCACCTGATTCAATTACAGAAGCACGTGGTGTTGCTAAACTGGCAATGGCTATTCCTATTCCTCAGTTTAAAATTATCGGCGCAGTTACATATGCTGGTGCTACTGCTTTTGATTTGGGAAATAGCATAGATAAAATGATTAACAGCACTCCAGCTACTATTCATACCAATCAGCATGATTTTGCTGATAGTTTAAAAGGCGGAGTTTATTCAATCCAAATCGAAGGAATTAATAAAGAGACTTTTATCGAAGGCCTTCCTAGTCTTTCAGGAACTTGGTTTTTACTAAACTATCCTTCGAAAACTTGGAAAATTAATTAGCAAAAAAAATGAAAAAGTATTTAGTTTCGATTATTTTGGGATTAATCGTTCACAACTGCTTTGCGCAATCATCTGAACAACCTCCTCGATTGATTGCTTTTTCGCTGTCCTGCGCAAGAAATATGCTTGCAAGTGATGAGGTCATTAATGTAGGGCACATAACCAAAATATGGGCAATTGCAAGTGATTCACTTGGGGACATAATAATAGTTGGAGAAAGCGATCCAAATAGTCCATGTGTAAGCCTCAACTTGGTTGTATCTTCATTGAAGAGTAGAAATAACATAAATAGTACTATTGGCAATGACCCAGGAGTGAGTATTGAACCATTTAATCGTTCAGCAAATTTAGATATTCAAAAAGTCAGATACACAGGTGGAATCGAAGGAACGGATTATGGGAGAATCGTATTCGAAGCGGATTTGTTATTAAAACTATTGTCGGAAGGATTCGTCTCTTCAGGGATTGATGGACTGCCAAGCGAGACTGACCTCTTAATTGATAGTGAAAAGGATGGGAGAAGGAAAGAGATATGGGAATCCAAATGGGACAGATCCTGGTTCTTCCCGTTCAAAGTGAATTATCGCGTAGGCGGCGAATGCATTGCTGCCACTTCAGTAACGGTACGAATTAAGAACCATTCTGATGAGTTTGTACAGTTACCAATGGGAACAACTATCCCAGATGAAGAAAACATAAGAAAACTCTTGAGAGAAGATCCTCTTCGCACCTCTCCTTTGTATGCTAAATTGATTTCCCAAAACTTTGAAGCCCTTGCGAAGCAATTCACTGTTTTAAAAGAATTAAAAAATGCATATACCCTTTCTGGTTTATTTAATGATTTTTTAAAAGGCAAACCTACGAATGAAATGTTGGATTTCTGGGAAAACGCATTTGAACTTCACACGGTAGAAACGCCTTTAGAGATACCTACTTTGAGAGTACATATACCGGGACTTGCGTATGGTTATTCACTTTCAGGGGGAGTCTCGGCACATTTTGCATACAACCACGAACCGTTACCCATCAGCGACAAGAACTTTACCGACCCATGGACAGAAGAAGTATTGTTTAAGAATCCTTTTGCCATTCGAGAGGGGGTAATCAAATCACGCCCCAATTCAAAAGCAGTATCGTGGGTAATCCCACTTGGTTTTGGTGAACCGAAAACCTGGTCAAAAGATTTGTTAGAAAGACTAAATAAGGAAGAAAAAGTAAGAATTGACAGCCTATATCATAAAGAAGCTAGCGCCTGTGTTTGCAAGAACGCCCAAAGTCTTTATACAATAGCAAAGAGCAATCCTTCATTGATTCGAGCATCCGGATGGTACCCCAAGACAGAGGGAAAGAACTTGTTTGCGTTCAGTGGTGAACTTTCCGTCAACACAGGTGGACGAGAGATTTACGATCCTACAAGAATTTGGAAGGCTGCAAGTTCAGACCTCTCCACGCAAATTTATTCAAACCTCAAGTATGTGTACGATAACAGGTATGAGTTTAACCTTTCAATCCCATATGTTTTAGCTTTGCAAATCAATGAGGAGCCAAGTACATTACCCGGCATAGCAGAAAACTCAACAACTCTCAATAGCGGATTTGAAAGCCCCTCATTAGCAAATAGAATCTTATTATATTCAGGGGCAGGTAAGGACAAAAAGTGGAAATACCCGCAACTAATTCTTAATAATTCAGTAGTGTTTCCAATTAGTTTAAAGGCATTTGAATTGAATATATCAGACCAAGCCAACCTGCCTCTTGGTGAAGAAGATTGGATATCATCTCACGGTTTGGAATTTTCCATGCCATTAAATCAAAAATTCCATCTTCAAGGTTTTGGCGTTTACCGTCACACCTGGAAAGAATTTGAGCCTGAACAGTTTGTTAGACTACTTTCTTTAATCTATCAAGTTGAAGAAGAAAGTGATTTATCATTGATACTGAGAAATCGAGCTGATTATATCAGACCTCCTAAAGACTCATTTTTTCCAGGGGAAGAGAACAGAAAATTCGTAAAATATGGAACTGTCTGGACGCTTGCCTTTTACTATCCAAGAAAATTCGGTTATAATTCAATAGGAATAGGCTACTATTCACCAAAATCAGAAGAGCTAAAAGGCGGTTTTGTAATTGACATTTCATTTGGTGGCGATAGACTCTGGGATTATCGCAATTGGCATGGTAAGAACTAAAATAAAAATCTTTAAACTCTTGCACTTGTTTCTATATCTTCCTTTTGCCATCTTATCTTTTGTGGAATAGCTACTTAGAGTGGTGATGTACATCAAGGCTCGAGTGGATGGACGAGAATCTGCCAGGTAAGACATGTGTGGTGTCTGATGTTGATGATGAGATTGTGGGAGAGTTGGAGATATATCCGAATCCGGCGAAGGATTATATCGAGGTAAAGACGGAGGAGGCAGGGGTGTTGACGATTGTGGATATGCAGGGCGTGGAAGTGTTGTCACAGCGGTTTGATCCGGAGAGTCCGAGAGTGAGTTTGAAGGGATTGGTGAGTGGAGTTTATGTGGTGAGTTTGGAGAGTAAGGATGATCTTCAATATTTTGGAATTCTATCTATAGTTAGGTAAAAACATCTTATAAAGACAAGACTCTACGTCATTGGAATAAACAATTATGTTAGCAAAGATTTTTGACCAAAGTATTAGATAATATACGTGTCTTTAATTAATCTTATTGAAAATATAGATCCATCTAACTCATAAAAACCTACCATAAGACAAACTGAAATTTAAACACTCAAATATCTAATTATGAGTAAGATCCAATTATCTCAGAGAATGTATAGTATCAGAGATATTACACGATTGCTTGAAAGTAAAGAAATGGTGATTCAGCCAAAGTATCAAAGAAGAAGAACTAGTTGGCCAAAAAATGCTAAGACCGCATTAATAGATACAATACTTAGTAATTTTCCACTTCCACCAATATATCTCAGGGACTATATTAATGAGGCGGGGGAAAGAAGAAAGGAAATTATAGATGGACAACAAAGGATTTCAATAGTAACTGAATTTAGTGCCAATCATTTTAAACTTACTAAAGTAATTTCAGAAGAAGACTACGCCGGGCTACTATTCTCTGAACTACCAAAAAATGAACAACAAAAGTATGAGGATTTTGAAGTTTCATTTATTTCAATTCGTGGTGCAACGGAGGCAGACATCATCTCTATTTTCTCCAGATTAAATTCGTTTAGCCTCCCATTAAATACACAGGAAAAGCGTAATTCAAAATTCGCGGGTGAGTTTAAGACCTTAGTGTATGAAATAGCATCAGAGTACAACACTTTTTGGATACAATTCAAGATCCTTTCAGAGAACAATATTGCGAGAATGGCCGATGCGCTTTTAGTTTCAGAGATTCTTTATACTGTGATAAGTGGAATTAAGTCAGCTAGTGCATCTGGAGTTGACAAAATGTACGCGAGATACGAAGAAAATCTACCAAATCGTAAAGGTCTTTATGAGAGGTTTACCAAAACTATTAGCATTCTTGGACATCTACTAGAATCTAAACATATAAGAACTGTATTCAGCCCTAAGTTTATGTTTTATTCACTTTTTCTCGTGGTCTATGCCAGACTGTTTGGTTTTGAAGGAAAAGTAAATGAGAAAACAGGGCATGTGAATACTGAACAAAGTATAAAGCGCTTAGAGAAGTTCAGTATTAATTATCAAAGAAGGGAATTTGACCCTATCATGAAAGCTGAATTCAAGCAAGCCACTGGAAACGTGGCGCAGAGAATGTTCAGACATACTGAAATTTCGAAACTCATAGTCTAAGTGGCTTACGCATTAACTAGCATATACGATAGGCTTGTTGGACAGGTTGAAGAACTCGAATCAATTGTAAAGTCCGTATCTACCGATCAGCCAAGTTTAAGAAGGGATACTTTAATTGAAGGTTGTTATATCAGATTTGTAGTTTGCTGGGAATTATTCATTGAAGAGTATTTTTTAAGATGCCTTTGTTCCTGCAAGACGAGGTCAAATAAAATAATAAAACCGTTACATACTCCATATAATAACTTATCTATCGCTTTTAGAAAAATAAATATGAATAGAAGAGATCGGGACAAGGATTACATTGACTGGTTAGATTCAACAATTCTTAGACAAAGAATTGAAGATCATTTCAGGTCTAATTCGAGAGTTCAAAAGATCAATCTATCCAGTGATAAAATGTACGAACTGGTTGTAATCCGTAACGCTATTGCACACAGATCTCACAATGCAATTGCAAAATTTGAGAAATTCGTAAAGGATCAATTGGGATATCTTGCCTCTCTTAACCCTACCATGGCTGATCTGTTAGTACAAAAAAAAAGAAGTAGTAACACGTTGTTGTTTATTATCTTGACTGAATATTTTAAGAACTTAGCTGACGTCTTAACAGAATAAGGTAGCCAAGCGAATTTGTAAAAGACACAGGCTAGAATTGTACCTAAAATTGAACCATGACCCAACCATTTTTAGTTGAAGTTGGTGTGGACATTAAGGCATCGCTTGAAAAAGCTTCTACCCGTACCAATCATGAAATCCAACTCTCTTTCCTCACCCATCTCCCTCTTCGCTCAAGACCTGGAAACTCAAAAGCATCACAGAAGGGAATATTTCTTCAACAGTACAAACGAAGCAGATATTCAAAGACCCCATGCTCCTGCCTCATTGAAATTCAAGACTGAATTGACATTTGGATTCTATCAGCATTTTGATCTTGTACAGTACGCTATATGTAACCTTAGTTCCTAGTTAGAAAGGCAATCGACAATGAAAAAAAGTACCCGTGAAAATATTTTGATAGGATTGTTTGTTGCAATTCTTGCTGCGTTTGTAGTTTGGTTCTTTCAAATTTTACGAGAATATGAGAGTCGTCTGACCAAACTTGAAACGAGGTTTGATCTCTGTGTTGATTGTTCACAGCGAACACAAATTATTGGCAAATATCCGTATACAACTTACAAAAGTGTTGATGTTGCTCCAGATGGCGAGGTTCTACTTGAAGCCGAGATAGACTTATTGTCAGAGCAATTCAGATGGAAGTGCGCGAGCATCACTGAAATTGTTAGAGGTAATGAGAGGGCGGATTTGGCTGATGTCATTTCCAAGTATAGAGATAGCGCTGAATTGCAAAATGCACTTGGGATAGTTTGCGTTGGAACGGCTTCTTCCGAAGGAAACACAAAAGGAGAGGAAAGTAGAGCGAAAGACAGAGTAGAAACTCTCTTCAGTCTTGTAAAAAGTAATTTAAAATCCCAGAAGAAACTTCCAATCTATGGACTGAATTTTGGAAAGTATGATGCAATTACAAATTCTGAATGTTCAGATGCAACCCTGGAACAAAGAAGAATCGTTCTAATTAAAATTATTGAGCGTTCTGCGAAACTAACAGACGATAAACTTGAAGAAAGTTTGAAAAGAGTGCTGCTGGAAAAAGCATCTAATCCCGCCTACATATTTCCGATAGACATTCGCAATTATACTATGTTCAAAAGTGGGCAAGATATGCTGCTTTATGGACGAGATATTTCAAAATAGGCGTGATCTGACAACGCTCGTATTGATGGAGATAAATCGGGCTCGATGAATGTTCACGAGCAGTCAGCAAGACTTCATTCGAATCGCTCATTCGCGGAAGCTGCATGTGTCGATCCTTGCAAAGCAAAGCCTGTTGTCGCAGTTTGATGGCATCCCCGCTCCTGCGATGTTTCATATTCTCAATGGACGGGCGTTGGATATAGGGGTGGGAATGGGAATGATTTTTTGAACTGGCGCGGACTACTATGGATTTTCGATGAATTATACTGGCGAAGAGAAGTTTTAGAGCATCGGCGAGAACGAGTGATTGGAAGTCCGTCAAAGTATCTCAACACGGGATCGGACTATTCGTCCGGTTACATTGTCATGCTCTATACATTAAGGAACGAACAGAGGAACAGTCAAGGCCTTGGATTAGATATATTTTAAGTCGGGATTGGACGCTAAACGATATTGCATAGAATTTTATAAACTAAAAATGAAATAATGCCGCCGAAAATTGAGCACGTAATTGTTCTGATGCTTGAAAACAGGTCCTTTGATCATCTTTTTGGGTTTCTTGATCATCCGAAAAAATTCAATGGACTGACAGGAAACGAATCCAATCCTAAATACAAGACAGACCCAACACCGGTATCTGTTTATAAAGGTGCCAACACATACAATGATCCGGATCCTGGCCACAGTCATCTGGAAATTATGACTCAAATCGATCTGGGAGTTGGCGGGAAAAATGATGGATTCTACAGCAGCTATGCAGAGAAAATTACAGATAAAGGTGGCAAGAGTGATCCAAGGGAAGTTCTCGGAATTTTTGATACCGCTACTCCCGGAAAGCCAGGCTATATTATCGCTCAATTGGCCAAAGCATACACACTTTGTGATAATTGGTTTAGCTCTGTGCCAGGCGAGACATGGCCCAATCGTAATTTCGCTCATGCAGGAACTTCGGATGGTGAAGTAAACATCAAAAAGAAATTCTACAAGAACAGAACAATCTTTGAGGAGATCGCAGAACATGGATTGAAGTGGCAAATCTATCACGATGGCATTGCCCAAGCTATGGTCTTCTATAAACTGTGGTTTAAACGCCGTTTCAGATCATTTGATCACTTCAAAAAAGACGTTGAATCTGATAGGCTCGCCAATTACATCTTCATCGAACCTCTTCATTTTAGCCTAAAAGGCAGATCAAACAGTATGCATCCCGCAAACAATAGGAAGGACGGCGATAAGGACTTCATCGCAGCCGAGGCTCTGATCGCAGAGATTTACAATACACTGCTGGCAAACAAGAACGTATTCGAAAAATCTGTGTTACTAATTACGTTTGATGAGCACGGGGGCTTTTATGATCACGAGCCACCTCCAACTTGTGTTTCACCCGATGGCCAAATAGCAGTTGGAGGTTTTGATTTCAAGCAATACGGAATCAGAGTCCCCGCCATAATTGTATCACCACACGCAAAAAAAGCACATATCGATAGCGAAGAGTATGATCACAGCTCCATCATCAGATCTGTTTTTCAAATATTAGATATTGACGCGCATCTGCAGGATCGGGACAAGATTGCAAAGTCATTCTTGCAGAGTCTGACGGATGAAGAACCCGAATATCCCCTGCGGCCTCTAACTGTTCATGTCCCTTTTGAAGATAATTTAGCTCCGAAGTTCATGGGCTTCGCTGAAATCAATGAACAGAATTTTGATGAGCTCAACGAGCTGCAAAAAGATCTTCTGCAGATGGCCGAGAATATGCAGGAAGTAATGGCCGATGATGAACTAACCGTCGAGAGGAATATTGCATTAACCGGCAATCGGATGTACGAAGACATGGCAGTTAAGAGATTTATGCCAAAAGCTCCGTTGAACATTCGTCAAGTTGAGAACGAGTTTCTGGCCAGATACGGGGATAACAGTTGATTCTGATTTATAAGTAAGAGTCGAACTCATATAGGTAGTTTGATTACACAAAATACAACTAACCAATAATGCATAATCCCTGAGAAAGTCGGAAAATATTCATCTGATTTTTTTGGATAAAATATGGATACGATACGGATATCTTCTATCTCTAACAATTCATGAAGCTCATCAGCCTTACCCTTACCTTCCTCCTCCCCTTCACCTTCTTTGTCGATCCTTGCAAAGCATAGTTTGTTGTCACAATTCGATGGCATCCCCGCTAGTGCCATGTATCATGTTCTCAATGGACGGGCGTTGGATGTGGGGGTGGGAATGGGTTTCATCTTTTAAAATGGATGATGGTTAGAGCTTACAAGCAAATTTTTCTCGTATCTCTTCCCTGGGCGGTTTACTATGATTTCATAGTTTTGCAAAAACAATTCAGATGGCTACCGCGATAAAATATGTCACTGACGACAACGGAAAAAGAACGTCTGTTTTGGTACCTGTAAAGGTCTGGGAAGAGTTGAACAGCAACTATGCTAAGCTTCAGGCAAAGCTCGCCGTCTTGAATAATATTCGTGAAGGGCTCGATGAAGTAAAAAGAAGCAAACAAACAGGAAAGAAATTGCAGACTCTTAAAGATTTCCTGACGTGAATGTCACTGTTCGGATTGCCAGGAGTTTTAAGATCGCTGCTAAGCCTTTACTCAAAAAGTACCCCTCCCTTCGGAAAGATCTTCTAAAACTTGAAGGTGAACTCATACTTAACCCAACTCTGGGAACACCTCTCGGACACAATGCTTACAAAATCCGTTTGATCGTTTCAAGCAAAGGGAAGGGCAAAAGTGGTGGCGCAAGGGTCATTTCATTGGTGGAGTCAACATTGATTGGCGAAATCCTTACCACGGATGAACATGCTACTGTGAACCTCATCACTATTTATGATAAGGCTGATACAGAAACCATCAGTGACAAAGAGCTAAAGGAACTTATAAAAGCGTTTCATCAAGAGCAGTAGACCGAATCTCAGAATAGTGACTATTGCCGATACCGGTTTCAAAAAAGATCTTTCGTTCGCATTCACATTATTCGCATCGCTCAATCGGCTCATGCTCTCTCAAGATTGGATAGTGTGGTGCACTATTGCATCGTTCGACTCTCTGCGTTCGCTCACGATTACAAAGAATCGACTCACTGCGTTCGCTCAGGATGACAACTCCAAACAAAGTGATAAGGAGAAAGTAGAGGCCAACCCGCTTGACGCTTGCGGGTCCCTAAAGGACGCCCCAAGGTCTAGCCATCTGCACTGAGAGACAGGTTGGCGCCAAAAATATCGGATCCATTTGGGTTTGATGCTTTGATATATGCCTGTTGGGACCAGGAGCCGGCGGCAAAGGCATTATCGCAGTTCTGGGCAATACTCCTTATGATGGAAACTATACCTATGTGAAAGCTTCGAATACAGATACTCTTGATCTATATGGTTATGTCACGAGTATAAGCGCTGAACTGCCGGATTGCCGTAACCATTCGTAATAAGTTTTACGTAAGATCAGGTACGGTATGGTCTCAGCAGGCGTATATCAAAGCTTCGAATACAGGCGCCAATGATTTCTTTGGTTGGAATGTGAGCCTGAGCGCAAATGGGAACACAATGGCAGTAGGCGCATATCAGGAAGATTCCAATGCCACCGGGATCAATGGAAACCAGGCGAACAACTCGGCCAGTAATTCCGGTGCGGTCTATGTTTTTGAAAGAACAGGTACAACATGGACACAACAAGCCTATATCAAAGCATCGAATACCTCTAACGGCGATTTGTTTGGCTATGCACAGAGTATCAGCGCAGACGGAAATCATCTCGTAGCAGGAGCTCCTTTTGAGGATTCTAACGCGACTGGCATCGAAGGAATTCAAAGCAACAACTCTGCACCCAATTCCGGAGCAGCGTATGTCTTCGTGAGGACAGGTTCTGTCTGGTCACAACAGGCATATGTGAAGGCATCAAATACAAATGCAGATGACCGGTTCGGCAACACAGTGAGTATAAGCGGAGATGGAATTACAATTGCTGTAGGATCTCCAAATGAAGACTCCAATGCGACCGGGATCGGAGGAAATCAAAATGACAATTCTGTCGGCAACTCAGGGGCTGTTTATGTATTTCTCAATTCAGGGTCCTGGTCTCAACAGTCCTATATGAAAGCATCGAACAGCGAAAGCGATGATACTTTTGGCTATGCACTTTGTTTGAGTGCAGATGGGAAGACATTGGCAGTGGGGACACCGTCTGAAGATTCAAATGCTCTTGGACTCGATGGGGATCAAAGCGACAATACTGCCAGTAGTGCAGGAGCTGTATATCTGCGTAGAAAGGTTGGTAGCATCTGGCTTCAGGAACACTATATCAAAGCATCGAATACAGAAACTTCAGATTTTTTTGGATGGACTTTAAGTCTGACTGCAGATGGCAACATGTTGGTAGTTGGATCACATCAGGAAGATTCCATTGCCACAGGGATCAATGGAAATCAAAATGATAACTCAGTCTCTGCTGCAGGATCGGTGTATGTGATAGAATAGAACCTACGATAAGGTCTTCAGTCCCCCTACGTCCCTTCTTTACAGAAAAGTAGCATTAGTGTGTGTGGAAGTTTACACAAACCTCCAATGCGGGAATCATGTAACCTATTTTCTGAATTATGTAACACGTTAAATTTATAATTGCTCAGCCTTGCAGAGTAATACAGCCGTTACACTTAAACACAATGAAAATGACTGAAAACACAACCGCTGAGGTGCAAAAATCCATTCGCATCAAGAGAACATTCAACCTTCCGCTAAAGAATGTGTGGAAAGCATGGACAGTACCTGAAAATTTTAAAAAATGGTTTGGTCCGGAGAACTATAAGTGTCTGGATTGCTCCATTGACCTTAGAGTAGGAGGAAAATATCTGAACTCCATGCAAGGGGAAGATGGAATAAAGATTTGGTCAACAGGCACATACAAAGAAATCATCCCTCTCAAAAAAATCGTGTATACCGATAGTTTTGTAGATCGTAAAGGAAATATTATCCCGGCTTCTGATCTAAACTTGCCGGGTGAATGGCCACTTGAACTCACTCTAACTGTTGACTTTCAGGAAGATGGAGGTAAAACGCATATGTTATTACAGCACTAAGGTGTACCTGTCGAAGCTTAGGATGATTGTATTAAAAGTTGGCATCAATGTCTTGACAAATTAGATACGACACAAGAGAATTGAACAGCACAATTTGAGCATAGAAGGACTGAAAATGATCAAAACCAAAACCTTCGACAAGGGTGTGATGTTGCATTGCTGCCACCCTGCATAAAACCAGTAGACATCATTTTTGACATTTTCTGAGATTCGATTTTGAAATCGGTTCCCCTGTACTTAGCTAAAACCATGTGGCACTTTTAAAAGTATGTGGCACTTTTTTATCTAAAATTTACTCCACATTACCGAAACACACCCTATACTTGCATTCCTGTTTTCTGTCTGATTATGCACATTAAAAAAAACTTATAAAAAATGAAAGCTTCCAAAAAAACAGCCACTAAAAAAGCAAGCACCAAAAAAGCCGCTGCAAAAGCACCCGCCTCCAAAACTCCGACTGTAAGAAGAGCAGACCCTGTTGTTCACTTCGAAATGCCGGCAGGAGACAGCAAGAGAATGGCAAAATTTTACACCTCTGCGTTTGGTTGGAAAACACAAATGCTCGGCAAGGACATGGGAAACTATGTGACAGCAGCGACTACTACCGAAGTCACTAAAAACGGAACTCCAAAGAAAGGGGGCATCATCAATGGCGGCTTCTATCTCAAAACTGATGATATGCCGGCGCAATATCCATCGATTGTGATCTCAGTTGATAACATCAAAAAATCCATACAGAAAATTACCAAAGCCGGCGGCCAGGTGCTTGGCGAACCAATGGATATACCCGGAATCGGAGCTTATGTTGCATTTGTTGACACAGAAGGTAACCGCATAAGTATACTACAGCCTCCTGCGGATATGAAGGGGAAGTAGGGAGAAGAATGTGAGAAGGTGAGAGAGCGAGAAGGTGAGAAATGCGTTCGGACGCTCACGTGTTTTGAATTTTGGGATGAAGTTTAGTAGTGCTATTGCGACTGAGATCTCTCGACCTCAATGGCCCTATTCGCTTCGCTGTAACAAATCCTTCAATGCCTCATCTATCTCTGCGTATTTAAACTTAAAGCCTTCTTTTTCTAACCTTTCCGATTTTACATATCGGCCATAGAGGGCCAATTCCGGATCAGTCCTGAAGAATATCCTGGCTCCAACTCGGGCCAGCAAATCAGGAGTAGGAAGTCCAAAAGGTATTTTCAAATTCTTTCGGATTGCTTTCATGAATGCCTCATTCGAAACCGGATTTGGTGAACTTGCATTGTAAATACCTTGATAACTGCTACTCACAATAGTCTGATACATAATCTCATTCAGATCATCCTGATGAATCCAGCTCATACCCTGCCTGCCATGTCCTACCCTACCGCCGAATCCAAGCCTTGCAACTTTTATTAATTTTTTCAATGCACCTCCATTTCTACCGAGTACGAAACTTGTCCTCAATCTCACCTCACGCACACCGCCTGGTATTGATTCTAGCAATGCATTCTCCCAAGCCATACCAACAAATGGTGCCAGTCCATAACCCATGCTTGAACTTTCCGTGCACATTTGTACTGGAGGGTCTCCATAAATATGGGCGGTAGACATTTGCAGCCAGATCTTTGGTGGATTGGCTACTTGTCTTAAAGCCTGGCCGATTACTTTTGTTGAATCAACCCTGGATCTCAGGATCTCATCGCAATTGTCAGGTGATTTGATGCAATCCACGGATCTCCCAGCCAGATTCACGATAGCGAATGCACCATCAAGTGCTTTTATCCAATCCCCGGGATGTATTGCATCCCACCTGACATATTCAAAATTGATTTTGGCATTTGGTGCATTTCTTCCAATCAAAATCGGAATCAACCCATGCTCTGAAAGATGTTTGGCCAGACTCAACCCAATGAATCCTGTACCTCCGGTGATGACGATTCTTTTCATTTCTACACGCGTTGTTCCGAAACTGTTTGTCCCTCCACAACGCTTTCAGAAGATTTCCTCCTATGCTTCATACCTCGGAAAAAAAGATAGAGATTGAAGAAGAGGAGCATACCGAGAAAAATGGTGAAGCCACCGGATTTCACACTGAGTACCTCAAATAACCTTCGGTGAGTATCGATGATCTCTCGTGTTTCAAGAAACCATAATCCAAGTCCGAACGCAAGCAGGAAAAAACCTGTCTCAAAGAGTTTATTCGTAGCAAGTGCAAGCGCTTCACGACCATTGAATATGGTGAACATAAACATCTTGCTGTTCGAAAACAATGTGCGTGCTACATAGATCGTAGCGGCTGTAATAAAAGCGATATACACCGCGTAGACAACAATAATTAAAGGTGCCATTTGTATTTAGATTTTAGTTTAGAAAAAAGAAGAAGCAAACCAATATTCTGAAAGTGCAACATTGCAAGGATCAACAGGATGAGTCCGAGTTTTGCACTGAAGAATTCAATAATCGCAGCCAAAGATTCATCCCTTACCCAGCTTAGCATGAGGGTGATCAGGAGGTAACCCATGTTGATCAACCAGTATCCAAGAAGAAGGATATCGTTAATCCTGTCTGAAAGCTGAATATCTCCAATCAAGTCTATGATCCATTGTCTGCCATTCCTGTGAAGGCTGTTGCCTATTCTGTATGTAAGCCAAATGCTTACCAGGAAGTAGAGAAGGTAGATCAAAAATGTTTTCATACTTTTCGTATTTCCTATATTTTTAGGAAAATAGAAGCAAAAAAAATCACACACCTTTCACGACCCACTTTAAGAATTTCAGTTTATCTGCTTTCTCCAGGAGATCAGTCATTTTCAGCATTAAATCAGCCAAAGAATTCATTTCTTCCAGCAAGTGCTTGAAATTCTTTTCTTCAGCCGTGGCAGCATCAAACTTCGAAAGCTGCCGAATCTCCTTCACGACCTGGTCAACTTCGCGTTTCCTGCGTTCCCTGACAATCTTAATTGCTACGGTCCACATATCCTTATCAGCAACAAAATATTCTTTCCGGTCGCCAGCAGTATGTTTCCTGTATATCAAGCCCCAGTCAAGCAGTGCGCGGAGGTTGAGATTAGCATTACTTCTGGAAATCTGCAGTTCTTCCATGATCTCATCGGTCGTTACCGGACGCTCGGTTGCCATGAGCAACGCATGAATCTGTGCCATGGCTTTGTTGATACCCCAATTACTGCCCAGAGCACCCCAGATCTGGATGAATTCCTGCCTCGCTTCCTTGAATTTCATAACCCAAATATATCGGATTTTTCGTATTTCCTAATATTTTAGGAAAATAAATTTTCCCTTTCATCCTACTCCCCATTCTCTCCTACCCTCTTCGAGCCTGTTCGCCGTTCGCCTGTCCGCCGTCTTCGACCGCCATAGCTTTAGCGAAGGTGGTTCCGCCATTTCCAAACTTGGCACGTTCATTGATATATTATCAATACTTATAATATAACAAAGAGCCAAAAACATGAAGAAGTGGATCCCCCGTCTGGCGGTGAGTCTCATCGTCCTGATACCATCATTTACAACAGCCAATGTGCTGGAATCCTTTACGATCACTACGCAAAATGTGTACGTCCGGGAGTTTACAGAGTCATCGATACAACTGAAATCAGACACGAACTCCTACTTTATCAAGATCGAACCACATCGCACGGGAAAGGTGATCTTCTCTCTTTCCGGAATCGGGTACGCGTCAACCGCAAAATTTTCGAATCTGCGCTTTGGTGTCAAAATCACTGGCTATCGTCATGAGGAAGTGGTCTACCCTACGTACAGCTTCGATGATGTCAATAAGGACATTCTCATCGAGGAACACATGCTCATTTTTGAAAGGATACATGGCTCCATCCCCGTCTGGTTTAATGAACAGATCGACTCTATCAATCTTGAGTTTTCAAATTCTCTTGGCGTGAACATCAGTCAATATCTTGGGATTAAGGATCTGAAGATCGTCCCGGTGATTGATATCTCTGCTAATCCACAGGTCCTTCCCTGCCAGCAAAATCATGTCATGATCGGCATCGATGGATCTTCTTCTATTGATAAAAACGAAAGAACTCTCATTGGTGACCATCTATTAGAGTTTGTCAGAAAATCCAGTTTTACCCAGGATTCTCATCAACTCTGTATCGTGGAGTTCGGATCGGACATCGTGTCGGTGGTGGAATCGACAGACAAACGCGTCCTCATTGAGGCATTTCAGAAATACAAGCGTGATAAGAATGACAAGTCAAAATTTACAAGCTGGACAAATTGGTCAGTTGCTTTTGATGAAGCCATAGCACGAAAGCCAGATGTCTTCATCTTCATTACAGATGGCTGGAGCAATTGGAGCGATAACAGGTCAAGTTCTTTTAGTGCACAATACGAAAGTCTTCTTTCAAAAAGTAATCAGCTCAAGGCAAATGGAACCAGGCTCCTGTTCGTCACATCTGATATTGATCTTCAGTCAAACTCAACGACAATACTTTATGAATTTCTGAATGGCGGGCAATCTCAGGAATTGCAGGATGACATGTTGAGCAATGATGCAAAACTCAGCGATGTGGACCTGATCACGATGAAGGGCTTTTCTAAAATGTCCGAAATTAATTTTTCGTCAATCCTCGAATGTCAACAGGAAGACAGAGATATTGCTAATAACGAAGACCATTGTGATACAACAATTGAAATCCTGGAAATCAATCCGGGAAATTAGAAATTGGAAATAAATTAAACCCTTTGTTTCGAGCTATTCATAGGCTCGACAGAATTTGGATGTGTGGATTTTTTAATCAACTTTGTCAAATCAAAAAACATCAATTATGCCAACGGTAGTAGTACGACACAAAGTGGGCGATTTCGACACATGGCTCGAAGGTCATGACGACAGAGTGCGGTTATTCGCTCCCGCAATTTCGAGCTTTAAGACGTTCCAGGACGCAGATGATCCTAAATCTGTGGTTTTGGTCCTGGAAGTAAAGGATATGGATAAGCTTGGAGCGATCATGAATGATCCGAATATTCAGGAAGCTAAAGACCGGCACACCGTGAAGGAGCCAATCCTTCTTTCTATGCAGGTGGACGTGTGACGACAGTTCAACCTCCTTTCAAGTATCAATGTAGCCATGAGGCTGCACCACTATGTGAACGACCCTTAAAGTGTCTCAAAACTCTTTAGGGGTTTTTTCATGAAATGCCGATACCAAAAAGCACTGTGCATGACATATTGCATAAGTAGGCTATTTCAACGACCTAATGAATGAAGGATATTGTCATTCCGAGCGATCCGCCTTAGGCGGAGAGTCGAGGAATGAGTGAGATCCTGTGATATCTCCCCCGCGAGTTGGTGAAGACGCGTCTTCACCAACTCGCGGGGTAAAACTTGAGAACACCCCGTTATTCCTCGACTTGTCGCTGCTCTCCTCGCTCGGAATGACAAGAATCCAAAACACGTTGTGCAATATGCCATGCACACCAAAAGCATCACGAGCAGAGGATAAGAAGCACTTGGCTATATTTATAGACAATCACGTATTAAGTGAAGCAGAAAATTCTACTGGTTACCCCACCCTTCACGCAACTTAATACACCGTATCCAGCGACAGCTTATCTCAAGGGTTATCTGAACTCACAAGGGATCTCCAGCACGCAGATGGACCTTGGTATTGAAACCATCTTAAAGTTGTTTTCAAAAAAAGGTCTTGAGCAATTATTTGCTACAGCCAGTGAAAAAATCCAACAAGGCTCTCCAAATTCGCAAAGGATATACACGCTGAGAGAAAGCTACACGCATACCATTGAACCAGTCATTCGCTACCTGCAGGATGATGATCCCACTCTATCCCATCTTATTTGTACACGAAACTTCCTTCCTGAAGCTTCCAAATTTGAACAAACCGCTGATTTCGAATGGGCATTTGGAACAATGGGTATCAGAGACCAGGCAAGGCATATCGCTACATTGTATCTGGAAGATCTGGGAGATTTCATCACAGACCTGGTGGATCCGCATTTCGGGTTCAGTCGCTACGCAGAACGTCTTGGTATGTCAGCGCATGCATTTGATCAACTTTATGAAGAGCTCAATGCGCATCCCAGCTATATCGTTGAGCTGATGCTGTCAATATTGGCACAACGCATCAAAGAATACGAACCGACTCTGGTTTGTTTGTCAGTCCCATTTCCGGGAAATCTTTTTGCAGCACTGAAATGTGGCCAATGGTTAAAACAAACTCACCCGCACATACATATCGTGATGGGAGGTGGCTATCCAAATACTGAACTACGATCCATATCAGATGCGCGTGTTTTCGAATTTGTGGACTTCATCTGTTTAGATGATGGTGAAATTCCTTTGATGAACCTGCTCTCATATGTTGACGGTCGTCTGGATGTTTCAATGCTCAAACGCACCTTCGCCCTGGTGAATGGAGTCGTGCAGTATTGCAATGGAAGCCTTTATCCCGATATCAAACAAGAGAAAGTTGGCACACCGGATTACGCAGATCTACCGCTCAAGGAATACTTGTCCGTGATCCAGCTCCCGAATCCAATGCATCGACTATGGAGTGACGGAAGGTGGAATAAATTGACGATGGCGCATGGCTGCTACTGGGGTAAATGTACTTTCTGTGACATCTCGTTGGATTACATCAAAAACTATGACGGATCGTCTGCATCTCTGATCGTGGATCGCATGGAAAGTCTTATCGCACAAACCGGAGAACAAGGATTTCACTTTGTCGATGAAGCCGCTCCTCCTGCACTGATGAAAGCCGTAGCCCTTGAGATACTCAGTAGAAAACTGGTTGTAAGCTGGTGGACGAATATCCGTTTTGAAAAGAGCTTTAATTATGATTTATGTCGTCTGCTTGCTGCTTCCGGATGCATTGCGATATCCGGTGGATTAGAAGTGGCATCGGACAGACTTCTCCAATTAATTGCAAAAGGAGTTACTGTCGAACAAGTGGCGAGAGTCACAGAAAATTTTAACAGGGCCGGAATTATGGTACATGCGTATCTGATGTATGGCTTTCCAACTCAAACTGCACAAGAGACCATTGACTCACTCGAAGTCGTAAGACAAATGTTTGAAGAACATATTCTGCAGTCTGCGTTCTGGCACAGATTTGCTGCTACAGCGCATAGTCCGGTGGGGATGTATCCGGAGAAATTTGAAGTAAAGATCCTCACCCCGGGCATTGGTACTTTCGCAAACAACGATTTAGATCACCTTGATTCTACAGGAGCTGATCATAATAAATTTGGGACGGGTTTGAGTAAATCCCTATATAATTATATGCATGGCGTATGTCTCGATCATCCTCTTCAAAACTGGTTCGATCACACTGTACCCGAAACGTCTCTGTCACCTGATCTGATTGCATCCTATCTTGCTCTACCTCATGGCCGCGAAATACAAGCGAGAAATTTCCTCATATGGATAGGCGGACCTGTCTCTTACGACTCAACACTGTCAGCGCTCAGGATTTCAACAAAGCAAGAGTCCATCCAGATTGAATGTCCTGATGCTGAAGGTCAATGGTTAGCATCGGTGTTGGTTTCTATGGTTCCAAAAAATACGCCATCGATGACCTATCAACAACTGCATGAAAATTATAACAAACACAATCTTTCGGATTTCACACTTTTCTGGTATGGTGAGACGATGGAAGAACTCAAAGAAATTGGGTTATTGGTTTTGTAGGGGGAAGGGATCAACGAATGATTCTCGATTTTCAATTGTCGATTATCAATTCAAATAAAATCTTTTGCTATAAGTCCGGCTTTGGGGGTGAGCTCTCCCCTCGTCGAGGGGTTGGGGGTATGAAGAGCAAAAAGCAGATCAAGGGAAATGAGGATTCCTGCCTGCATCGCCTTCGCGTAGCCACTTCGGGCGCCTGCGCCAAAGCCGGCTACGGCGACGGAGCGCAGAGCGAGGCCGGCAGGCAAGGCTCGATTTTCAATTGTCGATTATCAATTCTAATAAAATCTTTTGCTATAATGTCTGGCTTTGTGGGTAGCTCTCCCCTTGTCGAGGGACTGGTCTCCACGCTCCTCCGCTGACGCCGTCGGCCAGAGCCTATGGCGCCGGACGAAGCTACGACGGCACGCGGACGGCCATAGCCTATGGCGCCGGACGGGGTGTGAAGAGCAAAAAGTCGAGGCGAACTCTAGCAAATGAAACCGTATTTTGCGCACACTGTGAATTACTCTGTCTCAATTCCTTCACCCGTTTCTTTCAGCTTCTCTTTTATCGAAATCATGTATTAATCTTATGAAGACATTATCTTTTTCTATCCTTTTACTTGTCATCTCGTTGTTTACTTCTGCACAAACAGAAAACAAGATTGTCATTGGCAAGATTGACAGCGTCTATTCCTCTATCTTGAATGAGGAAAGAAAAGTGTGGGTATATATTCCCAATGCTGATACAGAAAATGGCATTTATGCGCAGCAACGTTATCCTGTGGTTTATCTATTGGATGGCGATGCGCATTTTTATTCGGTAGTAGGCATGATTCAGCAGTTGAGCCAGGTGAATGGCAATACGATTTGCCCTGAAATGATTGTCGTAGGCATACCAAACACCGACAGGACCAGGGATCTGACGCCTACGCATATAGAAAGTGATCCTCCTTTTATGGATAGCACGTTTTCTGTGACGACGGGCGGAGGTGAGAACTTCATCTCGTTTATTGAAAAAGAGTTAGCACCTCACATTGACTCTATGTTTCCTACCAGCCCGTATAAAATGCTCATTGGACATTCGTTTGGTGGACTGGCCGTCATGCATTCACTGATCAATCACCCGGGATTATTCAATGCCTATGTGTGTATAGATCCAAGCATGTGGTATGACAAGATGAATTTTTTAAAAGAAACCCAAAAGGCCCTGGCCAATAAAAAATACGATGGTGTTTCATTGTATCTGGGCTATGCCAATACAATGGAAGATGGTATGAATGTACGTCACGTAATAAGTGATACTTCCCAAAGCACAGCACATATCAGATCTATAATTCAATTAGACCGCTCCCTTAAAGAGAATACGAAAAACGGATTGAGATACCAGGGCAATTACTATGAAAATGATGATCATGGTAGCGTTCCATTGATTGCTGAATACGATGCACTGCGTTTTATATTTGATTTTTACCGGTTGAAACTCAGCTTCGAAGATTGGACAGATTCTACGGCGCGTTTAGCTAATAAACATGAAACCCATTTCAAAAATATTTCCCGGCATCTTGGGTATAAAGTCAGTCCCTCTGAAAATATGATGAATACTTTTGGGTATGAAGCATTGAATTCAAAGTTGTACGTAAAAGCGGAAAGTTTTTTCAAACTGAACGTCGCCAACTATCCGGAGAGCTATAATGTGTATGATTCGTATGGCGATTTTTTTGTAGCAAAAGGTGATACCGCGAATGCCGTAGCGAATTTTGAAAAAGCGCTAGCCTTGAAAGAAAATCCATTTTCAAGACAAAAATTGAATGAACTTCAGGGTGTCACCCCTCTGATGTTGAGTGTCATTGAGCTGCAACAATACGCAGGAGAATTTGATTTCACCGGTATGGTAGTAAAAACCTATATCACAGAAGACAAAGTGATGATGTTCGCTCCGGGACAACCTGAGTATGAACTTGTACCAGCAGGCGAACATGAATTTAGTATCAGGAATCTCAGTGGTTATAAGGTCCGCTTCGAAATGGAAGATGGAAAGCCAATAGCGATGTATTCCATTCAGCCGGAAGGGACGTTCAAGGCAACAACTGTGAATCAAAAACAAAAATGAGTTAGGAGTTGGGATCGTATAGGATTCTATGAGGATTAAAACGCGTGACTCATCACCCTTCACTATTTTCATAAAGCGATACATTTGAATCATACATCTCGAATTACAGTTAATATCAGTCATCTATGTCAAGCGCATTATTCATACAAAACGAAATTGTCATCAATGCTCCCGCTATGAAAGTCTGGGATGCGCTGGTAAATCCGGAGAAGACGAAACAATATATGTTCGGCTGTGAGACAGTGTCTGATTGGAAGAAGGGAAGCACGTTGCTGTGGAAGGGTGAGTACGAGGGCAAGGAAGTGATCTTCGTGAGCGGCCACATTGTGGAAATTGAACCTGGGAAATACCTTGCTTACACCGTGATTGATCCGAATTCTGATATCGAAGATCTTCCCGAAAACTATCTCACGGTCACATATCGATTGTCCGGCGAAGCAGGAAACACACTTCTTACAGTCACTCAGGGTGATTATGCGAAAGTCGCTGATGGCGAACGACGGTACAACGAATCCTACAATGGTGGTGAAGGATGGAATCCTATTCTTGAAGGAATCAAAAACCTTGTCGAAGCGGAATGAGATATCGTGTGAAATATTTCTTCAGTGTCATCTGTAGTTGCATTCTCTCACTCTGCTCAGCACAGAAAAACATCCCGACAACAGATGCATTTCATATCTCCGGCCAGATTAAGTCAGAGAAAACCGTGACACTTGATGACTTACATGCTTATCCTTCAGAACATATTCCGTATGTCATCATCACAAGCCACTCTGGTGCAGTAAAAGATACCCTTACCGGACTCAGAGGCGTCTTGCTGAAGTCAATCCTGGCAGATGTTGAGATTACTTCAGAGAGTCCAAAACTTCTGAGTGAATACTATGTGACACTGATCGCCTCAGACGGATACAAAGTGGTATTCTCCTGGAATGAAATTTTCAATTCCGGCACTGGTGAATATCTCTATGTCATCATTGAAGAAGGCGGAGTGCCAATACAGATGCTGGAGGATCGCATCCCGGTCGTCTGTGCTTCGGACTTTAAAACCGGGAGGAGATATGTGCAGGGATTGGCGCAAGTTGTCATCAGAAGAACAGAGTGATTTGGAAGAAAGACTTGAAAGAGAAAATCAGGAACCTTTTACCCAATGAAAAATAAGTCAGACTTTAAAATAGCCGCAATATTCCTGTGTCTTTATGCTGTAAGTGGTATTGCCGCTTATAGTATCCTGGCGTCAGCATTTGAATTTCCTGATATCCTGAGAAAGCCTGTCTCTGAAAGGTTTGCATTGTTTCTACAGAACGAGCCAATCATCATTCCGACATACTATCTTTTTGCATTCACAGGGGTGTTGCAAATTCTCTTCAGCATCTATTTGTTCAAAATTACCGACTCGAACAGCTCCAATGGACTTGCGGGATTGATCTTCGGGATTCTGGCTGGACTTTGTCAAACGTTGGGTTTTATCCGATGGGTTGTCGCCATCCCCTATCTGACAGCGATAAGCCCGGAGACAGATGTTAGCGCACTTGAAGGATTACTCAATGCCTACTTTGGAATGAGTGTAGGTGAACACCTCGGCAGTCTTTTTTTATCGATATGGCTCATCTATAGTTTTCTGTCCATGCGTGAAAGCAGAATATTTGATAATCGCTTATCTATGATCGCACTTGTCACTGGAGTGCTCATGCTTTTTGTGGCATTTGAACCGCTGGGGTTTTCCGTATTTGAAATATTATCAATCCCGGTCTATGGGCTTCTCATTACATGGATGCTATTGATCGCCTATTCTTTATATAAATGGAAACAGAAAGCGATTTACATCACATGGCCGGTATGGGTCATTGCCTTTGTGTTTTGGATTGTGAATATCCTTCCTGCGTTTATGTAGCGAAAACGGAAATTGGACATGAGTAAAGAACAGACAACCGATCTTATGAAATTCTTAAAACCCTTTGGTAAGGAAAGCATAGAATTGGTCATATGGTTGCGGGAATTTGTCTGGGATTTATATCCTAAGACCAATGAATTGATCTACGACAACTACAATGCCGTTGCTTTTGGATGGTCACCTACTGACAGAGTTGGACATACATTTTGTTCCATTGCCATTGGCCGATCAAGCAAGAATATTCATTTCGGTTTCTACTGGGGCAGTGAGCTCTCAGACCCTGACAACATGCTCCTGGGCAAGGGCAATCAGTACCGCTATATTCTGGTGACACACAAGGACAAGTTTCCCAGAGTATATCTCAAGAAACTCGTAAAGGAAGCGTACGTAAACTCCCTTGCAAAAGTCAAAGACAAGACACAAATTTTGCACGGACAGACAATTGTGAAATCGATTTCAGCCAAAAAGAGGCCAGAGAAAAGTGAAACGACAAGGACGAAAAAGAAGTAAGCACGGAGAAACCTGGGAAACCTGGGTAGTACATTTGGATTAATGCCTTTCTTCAATCCTTCAAGAATTCTTAAAATGATCAAACTCCTTCGCACCGACTCCACCAATAACGATTTCATCAACCTCGTAAAGCATCTTGACGCAGATCTTGCTGAAAGAGACGGTGACGAGCATGCATTTTACTCCCAATTCAATAAAACTGCGCAGCTCAAGTATGTTGTCGTCGCATACGAAAATGACAAACCCATCGGTTGCGGTGCTATAAAAGAATATGCCCCCGATATCGCAGAAATCAAACGAATGTATACTACACCAGAAAGCAGAGGAAAAGGGATTGCCACCAAAGTGTTATCAGAATTGGAACATTGGGCTACTGCATTGTCTTACACAAAGTGCATTTTGGAAACCGGAAAAAGACAACCGGAAGCAATCGCGCTTTATGAAAAGAATGGATTCGCCTCTATCCCACCCTATGGCCAATATGAGAATGTTGAAAATAGTGTGTGCTTTGAGAAAAGGTTAAGCCGGTGAAAATCGGTGAAGCCGGTAAAGCAGGAATACAGGGGCTTATGGGTTAATGGTTAATGGGTTAATGGGTTAATGGTTAATGGGTTAATGGGTTAATGGGTTAATGGGTTAATGGGTTAATGGGTTAATGGAAAGAACGGGCACAATCTAAAGACGCATGGCTTAAGGTTTATAAATTTGTACTACAAGTGACTTTACAAGCACAGTTAACAGCTAACTTACAAGCAACTTAACAGCCACTTACCAGCCACTTACAAGCAACTTAAAAGCAACTTAAAAGCAACTTACCAGCCACTTAAAAACAACTTACACCATGAAAGGATATAAAAGTAACATCGAACGCGACACGAAGAAGAACAAAGTGTTCCGCAACGTAGTCTATTCAGGATCTCACCTGCAACTTGTATTGATGAGCCTCAAACCGGGAGAAGAAATCGGTGCTGAGGTACATAAAGACACTGATCAGTTTTTCCGTGTGGACAGCGGTTCCGGCAAATGCATCATAGACAGGCATGTGTACTTGCTGAAAGATGGTGATGCGTTCATCGTACCCGCAGGCGCTAAGCATAATGTGATCAACACACATCAGACCAAAGCACTCAAGCTTTATACAATCTACGCACCACCGCATCATAAAGACGGCGTGATCCATCAGACAAAGGAAATTGCGGAGAACAGTGAGGAGGAGTTTGATGGAGAGACTACAGAATAGAATGATGAATATCGAATGTTGAATGCTCAGTCTACTCCAAAAAAGGCGTTGATGATCTCGCAGCGTTCGTAGCTGGCAGCAAAATGTTTGAATGAACTCAACAGAACCTGCGAGCGTCAACGGTGAGGCACTTTTCGGAGCAAACGCAATGTTGAATGTGACAATCACTGTTCAATGATACACTATGTATAAGGGTATTCTACACGACATCGAGAGATACAAACTAGACCGGTTGTTGTTTCATATTCATAAGGAAGGAAGTGCAACGAGCAACTTCGGCATGGATAATACGGATGAACTGATTGATGGTGGATTCGGCATTTATTCAACGATAGATATGAAAAAACGGATCGGTCCGATCAAAACTGAATACTTCCGGATTGGACTGATGAGAGAAGGAAGTACCAACATAGACATCGGATTAGAGACGTTTAGTACTGCGCGCAATGGCATCTTATTTGGCTTCCCGGGCCAGATCTTTTCCTTGTATGATCAGACAGAAGACTTTTTCTGTTACTATATGTTGTTCAATGAAGAATTTGTAGCAGGCAGTGAACTCTTTAAAGATTACCGGAGGCGATTTCCTTTTCTGAGCTACTCAGGCATACAGTATTTCCAACTTTCCGAAGAAGAAGGCATCGAGATTGAAAATTTCGTCTTTCACATAGATCTCGAGGTCAAACGAAGACAAGGGGACATGAGTCAGTCTATCAAACTCTATATCCAGCTTATCCTTGTCGTTGCTGCACGCAGCTATGATCGCACCATGCTAATAAACCATGAGTCCTCGGAAAGCAGCGTGTCTCTTTTCTCCAGATTCATCAAGCTCGTGAGTCAGCATTATCTCACAATCCACAAAGTTTCTGACTATGCTGCACTACTTTATGTCTCTCCGGACCACCTGAATAGGACGATCAAATCGCAATCAGCTAAGACTGCACATGAACTGATCGACGAAATGTTGCTCAATGAAGCAAAGGCTCATCTTCTTCACTCTGCAATGTCCGTCGCTGAGATTGCATACAAGCTTGAGTTTTCAGATCCATCTCATTTTTCCAAATTCTTCCGTAAGTACACAGGCAGCACACCAACGCAATACCGTGCAAAGTCGGAATAGTACCATACCTCGCCGTATTCGTACTATGCAGGTCTTGCAATTACTATACACTTTTGTATCACGTAATGCGGTTCTTAGAAGACAGTGCACGCAAAGGCGCGAAGGACGCTAAGAAGAAAAGACGCTAAGAAACTCTTAGAAAACAGTGCACGCAATGGCGACTAGGACGCTAAAAAGAAAAGACGCTAAGAAACTCTTAGAAGACAGTGCACGCAAAGGCGCGAAGGACGCTAAGAAGAAAAGACGCAAAGAAACTCCTCGAAGACTGTGCACGTAAAGGCGTTTAGGGGCACTATGAAGAAGATTCTTTGCACTCTCCACCACTTTGCCTGCCTGATCGTCAGATAGGCGTGAGATTCTTTAAAACTCTTTGCGTTCTCTGCGGCTTTGCGTGAGATTCTTTAAAACTCTTTGCGTTCTCTGCGGCTTTGCGTGAGATTCTTTAAAACTCTTTGCGTTCTCCGCGCCTTTGCGTGAGATTCTTTAAAACTCTTTGCGTTCTCTGCGGCTTTGCGTGAGATTCTTTAAAACTCTTTGCGTTCTCCGCGCCTTTGCGTGAGACACTCTTTGCCTGCCTGATCGGCAGACAGGCGTGAGACCTATACCAGGTAAAAATTAACAAACAATGAATACCGAACAAAACAAATCCATCGTCACCCGCGTGAACAAAGAATTCATCGAAGGCGGTGACCTCAATACCTTTCATGAAATCTTCTCTCATGATTTCATCAACCATACGGCACCCCCAGGGGCTCCGCAAGGTCCTGAAGGTGTCATCTACTTTTTCAATCATTTTCTCAAGCCTGCTTTCCCGGATCTCAAAGTGGTGATCCATGATCAACTTGCGGATGGAGACAAAGTCACAACACGAAAATCGTTCCATGCCACTCACAAAGGGGAGTTCCTCGGCATCCCGGCAACAAATAAACCCGTCGTGATGGATGTCATCGATATCATTCGCCTGCGTGATGGAAAATTTATCGAGCATTGGGGCTTACTGGATATGAATAGCGTGATCATGCAGATAGGGAATGGGTGAAACTGGAAAGCTGGGGAAACCGGGGAAATTGGGGAAATTGGAAAAGCAGGGGAAGCAGGGAGCCAGAGGCTGGTCAGCTTTTGGCTGAAAGTACAGGAAGTGGTGTGTCCGACGGCATAAATGATATTCAGTAACAAGCGGGTTTAGGTAAAACGCAATTTGGGGTGACCGGCTAGCGTTTTCGGTCCGTAATCTCGCACTATGCATTATCCTGGTAAAGGAACACATCCTCTCTTCCTGGCAAGTGTCTTTGTGTTGATCGTCAATGACTGGATTCTCAAGTCCGCTCTCCACAACACGCTGACTGGCAAACTCTCTGATTTCGCAGGACTCTTTGCATTCCCATATTTGTTCGCTGTATTGTTTCCACGATATGCCGGGACGATTCACATTTCAACAGGTATTTTATTTATCTATTGGAAGAGTACTTTATCTCAGCCACTTATCGACTTCATCAATGAAATAGGTGTACCGGTATCAAGGGTGGTAGATCCTACAGATTTCATTGCATTGATCAGTATTCTCGCTTCCTATTTCGTATTCAAACGTGCGCACAGGCAGCAGGCAACAAATACATCTTCATCACTACGACCGGTGATGTCTTTTGGTGTAATCCTGATTTCCTGCTTTGCCTTCATGGCGACTACGATGCCCCCCGGACAAATGAAACAGTTTGCCGATATCAACAAGGAGTACTCTTTTGACTTTTCGAAAAGAGAACTCGTAGACAGACTGAATATGCTACTGATGAAGGAAATGACATCAGTATATAACCCGATTGACTTCCACCGTGAGACCGGGACCTTTCACTATCGCGGGTCGAAGGATACAGTGGCTATGATGATTGACTTTGACAAGTTGCATGAAACAGATACGATCAAATCCAGAGCCTGGTATGTTGACTTTGCCATCAGTGGCGATACTGCCCATTCCTCATTGAAACTACTCAGTATATACGGTTACGTCCGCATTTCCGCGCCAAACAGGGATTATCGGAAAGGCAGTATCAGGCAGTTCGAGAGGCGGATTGTGAAAAAGATAAAGTGACAGTTGGAAATTGTTGAAGAGGGAAATAGTAGATTGCTCTCACTATAGCGTTGTATAATCAATCAGTCAAACATGAAAAGTCGCATCCTGGCTTCCCTCCTCCTCCTCATCCTTTGCGCGGCATTTACACAGGTGCAGGACCAATGGAAGATCCTTGATGACGAAAAGTACTCCATTCATTTCCCTGGAGACTGGGAGTTGAATCAATCTGACCAATTTGGTACGAGTTTCTTTTTATTCAGTCCACTTGGGGCAGATGATCAGTTCAGGGAAAATGTAAACCTGATCATTGAAGATCTGACTGGTCTGCAGATTGATCTTGACGCATACACAGAACTTGCAGATGGCCAACTCAAAACTGTGATTGGTGAATTCAACCTTCTCGAAAGTAAACGGAAAAAAGCCAATGGCCAGAGTTATCATATGGTGCTTTACACCGGAACAATCGACGGCATGAGCCTGAAAATTGCACAGCACTTTTACGTTGCAAATGAAAAAGCTTATGTCCTTACGTTTACTGGAGAGAGAGAGCACTTTGATGAGTTTCAGGAAACGGGCGAGCTAATCATGGAAAGCTTTGTGCTGAAGTAACCCGATTTCGAGCCTAATTTAATCAAAGAGCATGCCCTCCCGACTGTATCGTTCGGCAAACAGCGAACGGCCAACAGCGAAAAGCTAACAGCATTATTATGAACTACACAAGAATATACACCGACTCCAACGGCGATAGTCAGTTTGAAAAAAAAGAGATAGCACTCTCTGATCATGGTGAAGTAGGCTTTTTGTCTGAAAAGCTTAGTGTGAGTTCAATACAATTCAGAGAAAATACGGCCAATTATGCCTGGGATTTTCATAACGCTCCTGCAAAACAATTCATCATCTTGTTGGACGGAGAAATTGAAATCACGAACAGTCTTGGAGATAAGAGAATTTTTCACGCCGGCGATATTCTATTTGTAGAAGATACCGATGGGAAGGGCCACAAGTCCAAAAATATTCATAATCAAATCCGGAAATCTATCTTCATCCAACTATGACTAATAAAATCACCGGCCTCCATCATGTGACAGCAATGACATCAGATGCGCAAAAGAATATCGACTTCTATGCAGGCATCCTGGGATTGCGCCTGGTCAAAAAAACCATCAATTTCGATGCGCCCGATGTGTATCACTTCTATTACGGTGATGAGACCGGAGCGCCTGGAACGATCATGACGTTTTTTCCATTTCCGGGAATGACTAAAGGGAGAAAAGGCAAAGGGCAGTTGACCGTCACTTCTTTTTCCATTCCTGAAAATTCAATGGATTATTGGATGCAGCGACTGGACAAATTCACGATTCCCTATGAAGATCCTCAGGAGCGGTTTGAAACAGAAGTGTTCATCTATTTTGAAGATCAGGATGGTTTAGGAATTGAATTAGTTTCTAATAATAGTGATGATCGCAACGGCTTCACCTATGGACATATCCCACTTGAACATTCTATAAAGGGTTTTTACAGTGTCTCTCTCAGTGAAGAAGGCTATGACAGGACTGCCGGCTTGCTCACAGAAAAAATGGATCATAAACTCATTACCGAAAAAGGAAATCGCTTTCGCTTTTCACCGACAGGAAAGCCGGGAAGTTTTGTAGATATCCTCTGCTCACCCGAAAGCATGCGCGGCCATGGGGGTAGTGGCAGTGTACATCATGTCGCCTTTGCCACACCAGATGATAAGGTACAACTGGAAGTGAGAGAGAAACTTCTTCAGTACGGCTTGAATGTGACTCCTGTTTTGGATCGCCAGTACTTTCATTCTATCTACTTCCGTGAGCCCGGTGGTGTGTTGTTCGAAGTAGCTACCAGTGATATCGGTTTTACACTTGATGAATCGAAAGCCCATCTTGGAGAAGCATTGAAACTTCCAGCATGGGAAGAAGGAAACAGAGATGAAATAGAAAAACATCTCACACCCATTCGCTTGAACACTGATCAATTCCGCGACTGATGCACAGCTACCAGATCTTAGAAAAAGGTAAACCGTTGAATCGTGCAGAGAAAGCAATAATCCTCTTGCATGGCAGAGGAGCATCGGCGCAAGACATCATTACACTTGCCGCTGAATTTGCGGACGAACATTTCTACATTGCTGCTCCACAAGCCACCAATCGCTCCTGGTATCCCTACAGTTTTCTGACGTTAGAAAGTAAGAACGAACCATGGCTAAGCTCAGCTATTGATCTTGTGAAGCGATTGATCGATGAAACAGCCAAAGTCTTGTCTACGGAGAACATCTATCTCATGGGGTTTTCACAGGGAGCCTGCTTAACTCTTGAAGTAGCTACACGATATGCCGCGAAATATGCAGGAGTCGCAGCCTTTACCGGTGGCTTGATCGGTGAACACATTGATACGACCATATACAGTGGTGACTTTTCAGGAACAAAAGTGTTCATTGGCAATAGCGACAGAGATCCACATGTACCGCTGGAAAGAAGTGAAGCATCAAGACAGGTGATGGAGCAACTCCATGCTGATGTATTACTCAAGGTTTATCCGAATATGCCTCATACGATTATACCGGATGAAGTGGCCGATGTACAAAGGTGGATGTTCTGATGAGAGGATTGGAAATAGAACATCCATCCGTGAAATAATCCACTGCCGTTTGTACTTTAGTCGTGCAAGAACACTTGCCGCACCATATATCTTGCAAAAAAGTGCCACAAACCCGCCTGTTTCGGATGGTTTTGGGTACTTTGCGCGGAGGTGCAGGTATAAACAAGTTATCTTCCAGCCTATTGGCGACAGTATGAATATTGGGGAGACACAGTAGACAGCCCAAGCTATAGCAACAATTTTATTATTGACAGGCACTTCTCATACGCCCAACACGACTATCACTTTTTTATGCTGCTAAACACCAAATCTTCCAAAAAAGCAACAATCTTCAATTCATCTTTATCTTTTCCAAAATCAGTAAGCGAAGGCAGATTATTCATGAAGAAATTTTGGAAATGCGCCATTTCGATAATGGTACTTGCCAATGACTTTGGGTATTTGTATTTGGGATTACAATCAAGAATAATTTCTCCAATTTTAGCACATAGGTCTTTATAAGGTTTAAACAATTGGTCTTTATTATCTTCCGATACATGTTTGGTTAAATAGGCTTTTGTACCTTCTGCAATGATTATCTGGTGAAGTACATTTTCATTGACATAGCTGGTTTTAACATCATCTTCTACCACAGTAGCCAGTAATTTAATTACTCTTTTGAGTTTAACGACCGAGTCTTTAATATTATTGGTGTTAACGGTAACCCTATATTCGAGCCAACTCCAATACCAGGATGCTATGTATATCAGCAAGCGGTGCTTATTTTCAAAATATCTGTATATACCCGCCTCAGTTGTACCAATATCTTCTGCAAGTTTTCTAAAGGTGAACGATTCAAATCCATTTTTATAAATCAACTGTATACTGTGCAGTATGATTTTTTTTCCCAATTCAGAATGTTCAGGGTTTCTGAGAAACAATTTTTCATTCATTTTTATCTGTAACTGTAGTTCCATGTATGCGGGTTTAATTTATTCAGCCTTAAATATCTTTTAACACCCTAAAATAGTTAGGTGACAAATTCCAATCGTCAAAATTAAGTAAAGTTTTACAATTTATTATGATAGTTTTACTATCTTATATGATATTTATACTATCTTCGCTTCGTTGAACTAAAAACAACTGTTCATGGAAGTAAAAAACATGTTTAAAGAATTAAAGAGCGACCTCCCGGCAAGTATTGTCGTTTTTTTTGTAGCTGTTCCCTTATGTCTTGGTATTGCCCTGGCATCTGGCGCACCGCTATTTGCCGGAATTATAGCTGGAATAGTTGGTGGTATTGTAGTAGGTGTTGCAAGCGGCTCGCCACTCGGGGTTAGCGGCCCCGCTGCAGGGCTGGCTGTAATTGTG
>JANNQA010000002.1:0-17923 GCA_031400515.1 Bacteroidota bacterium | reverse complement strand
CTCTCCTCGGCACGCATGCGAAAAGAAGACATCACGGATATTATTTTCCTTTCTACTACGGGTCTTGCCACTCCCAGTTTAGATGCGCTTATCATCGACAAAATGCAGTTGAACCAGAATATCACACGCCTTCCTGTGTTCGGTCTGGGCTGCGCAGGAGGTGTTGCAGGCTTCTCAAAAGCAAGTGTGCTGGCGATTGCAAATCGCGATGCCGTCGTGCTGGTTGTTGCCGTGGAACTGTGCTCCCTAACCTTTCTGCGAAATGATTACAGTAAAAGCAATTTCATCGGATCCAGTTTGTTTGCAGATGGACTGGCCGCGTGCATTATCACAGGAGACAATCATGTCAATACAACAAAAAACGCGTTCAGCTATATTGCCACCCAGAGCAAATTGTACTACAATACATTGGATATCATGGGTTGGGAATTTCTTGATAGCGGATTCAAGGTGAAGTTTTCTCAGGATATCCCAACACATATCGCCAGGAATATTCAACAGGATGTGACGACATTCCTGGACAAGCATGAATTGACTCTGGCAGATATTCAAAATTTCATTTTCCACCCTGGTGGACAAAAAGTACTGGCTGCCTATACAGAAGCTTTGTCATTAGGAGAAGATGCACTGACCAAATCCAAAGCCGTGATGATAGACAATGGGAATATGTCGAGTGCCTCAGTCTTATACGTCCTTGAACGGTTCTTCTCGGAAGGATTCACCGATGGCTACGGACTGATGTTGTCATTGGGCCCTGGGTTTTCCAGTGAGATGGTGTTATTGCAAATGCGCAAGTTGTAGTGATGGCCTTTGTACTATTTATCACCTTTATCATCGTGCTCCGTTTCGGAGAATTACTGCATTCAAAACGCAATGAGAAATGGCTGTTGGCAAATGGTGCAGTAGAATATGGCCAGATGCACTATCCTTTTATGATTGCCCTGCATACGCTCTTCATCATCTCGCTCATCGTCGAGTACTCTGTGATTCCTTCTGCTTCTTTCATTCCACTTTTCTTTGTCATGTATGTGTTGCTGATCGGCTTCAAAACATGGGTGATCCTGTCTCTGGGTAAATTCTGGAACACCAAAATCTACCGAATACAGAATATTCCTTTGATCAAAAAGGGACCTTATAAATATCTAAGACATCCCAACTATCTTATCGTCATTGGAGAAATTATATTGATCCCGCTTACCTTTCATCTGTACTGTACGGCGCTTATGTTTACATTACTAAACGCGATGATGTTGTATGTAAGGATCAAAGTTGAAAACCGGGCTTTAGGTCAAATGAGTAAATGAGCAAAATTTCCTACTGATTATCAATAGCCAAAATAAATCCTTGCGAATGGCAATAATTTCTTTTCTCCAGGCATTTATATTGGGTAGCCATTATTGATCGTTTTTGGGCATCGATGACCCAACCGGAAGTGCCGGAGTCAGATGTCCTCAAGTGGTGTGAAATTTCAAACCGCATCATTTTTTACTCACCCATTTTCTGAGTTGACAAGTACGCTCCAAGCAATAAATTGGCGAGTGTGTTGTCAGGATGGAGAGTTGCTTTTTCAGCACAAACAGCACAGAATGTGTGAATAATGTAATTCTTCACCGCAATTGTGTAATGCTTCCGGGAGTGAAGTAAGTGATCTTTGCATTTAGTCTTCTCATCCATATTTCATCAATTATTGTAATCACTAAAAACTAAAAATCATGAGTTCAGGCAAGTTATTATTAGGCGTACTGGCAGGTGCCGCCATCGGTGCTGCATTGGGAATCCTCTTCGCTCCGGACAAAGGCTCCGAGACACGGCGGAAAATTGCCGAAAAGAGCGATGAATATGCTGATGGTCTTGGGGACAAATTCAATGAATTCGTCGAAGCCATCACGGAGAAATTTGAAACGATGAGTGACGAGGCCACACACATTATTGAAAATGGCAAACACAAGGCGCACGAGATCGAAGAGGAATTAGTATCCGCAACCAGGAATAAATCCTAGAACACAACATGTCAAATATTATTCAAACAATTCATTCCAAAAATATCAAATCATGAAAGCAGGTAAAGTATTATTAGGTGTACTGGCAGGCTTCGCCGCTGGTGCAGCATTGGGAATCTTGTTCGCTCCGGACAAGGGATCGTCCTTGAGAAATAAAATTTCCAAAAAGGGACACAGATACGTGGATGACGTCAAACATAAATCACATGAATTCGCAGACAGCGTTTCAGAGAAATTCCAACATGTGAAAGATGAAGGCTCACGGATGGCCGATGGCTGGAAAAGCAAGGCAAAAGACGTGGAAGCAGACTTGAGACGCAAAGTATAAGCACGATGACATTTTTGACAACAAGCAAAATCCAATGGACCAACATAAAGGCGGCTTGATGGATATTGCTTGTTGCTTTTTCAATCACAACAGTTTAAATATCAGACTATGGAATCCCCTGCTAATGCACTCGCCTCTCTTTTTGAAAAAGCAGAAGAGTATGGCAAAACCACGTTTGAACTTTACAAACTCAAAATGGTCGATGCAGCCACAATCATTGTGACCGCTTTTGTCTCACGGTTGAGCGTCATTATCGTCCTGTCCCTCTTCGGATTGACATTGACTGTCGGCATTGCACTTTATCTGGGTGAGCTACTTGGAAAAACCTATTATGGCTTCTTTGTTGTCGCTGGATTCTATCTTCTTGCAGGGATTGTGATGCATTTCTTCATGCATAAATGGATCAAGACACCGATCAGCGAATCAATCATCAAACAAACTCTCGAAAAAGATACGTCATGGCAAAACTAAATTCACAGGACAATCTCAAGGAAGCGATCCAGCAACTGGAATACAAGCGTGTAGTGGAAGGTAAATTGCTCAAAGAACAATTTCATGACACCTTTGAAACTCTGAAGCCGATCAATCTGATCAAGAGCACTTTCCGAGATGCTGCCGGATCGCCCGCACTCAAAGGAAACCTTGTAAATACCTCTATCGGCTTGACGGCAGGCTACCTCTCCAAAATCGTATTTCAGGGCGTTTCACACAGTCCGTTTAAAAGACTCATCGGCAGCGCTATCATGTTTGGCATTACAAACATGGTCGCCAAACATCCGAAGACGGTAAAATCAATGGTCACCAAGGTCATTAAAATGATCAAGCCGAAACACCCGATCAAGGAAAGCGTGAATGGAATATACTATCTCGAAAGTCAGTAATTACTTCCCGGAGGTCAAATGACAACTCCCCTTAAGTTTCCGTTCTACGCCAAAGTCACCCTTCTTTTAGTCGGACTGTATGTGCTGATCAGCATGCTTTCGATCACACAAGGCATTATACTACCTGTAATCTATGCGACGCTCATCGCTATCCTCATCAGCCCGGTGATCAATTTTTTGGTACGAAAAAAAATCAACCGTGTGGTTGCTATTGCCGGTGTCTTAATTCTTGCACTTCTCTTTACCGCCACAGTGATCGCGCTTTTTCTCTCTCAGGTAAGTATGCTCAGCGAAGCAATGCCGCAACTCACAGAGAAATTTCAGCAACTCATTGACCAATGCGTGACATTTGTCTCCGCTAATCTCAATATCAGTGAGCAGAAAATTGATGCCTGGATCGCGAATATAAAAGGGGATCTCGTCAAGAACAGCAGCAGTCTAATCGGCAACACACTCTCTACAATGGGGAGTGCACTGGCAGTCACCTTTCTCACACCTGTCTATATTTTCATGATTCTCTACTATAAGCCACATTTAGTCCGCTTTATCCATGAATTGTTTGGTAGCAACAATGACAGTAATGTGAACGAAATACTGGTCGAAACAAAGACAATTATTCAAAGCTACCTGGTTGGACTTTTTGCGGAGTGTGCTATCATCGCAGTGTTGAATTCTGCAGGTCTTTTACTCCTTGGCATCCAGTACGCAATTCTGCTCGGCATTGTCGGGGCTCTTCTCAATATCATTCCATACATAGGCGGGCTTATTGGAATGGCGCTCTTCGCGATTGTTGCGCTGCTGACTAAGTCTCCTGTCTATGTGCTTTATGTCCTTGCCCTCTACACGTTCATTCAACTCATAGACAACAATTACATCGTGCCAAAAATTGTTGGATCAAAAGTAAAACTCAATGCATTTGTTTCCATCCTGGCAGTACTGGCAGGCGGAGCTTTATGGGGTGTTCCGGGTATGTTGCTTTCGATTCCAATTACGGCAGTCATCAAGCTGATCTTAGACCGTACCGAAAATCTCAAACCCTGGGGATTTCTCATGGGAGATACAATGCCTCCACTCGTAAAAATAAAAGTCAATATCAAGGAAATGGCTAAAAAACTTCCGCAAGCTGCCTCGACGTTTTCACGTAAACAAAGTGCAAAAAGAAATGTGCTTTGAATAATGTCTGTGGAAACACAGCTTTCCATGTTCCCCGATGAGATTGAAGAAATGAAGAAAGCAATGGGTGATAGATGATGCCCGCCCGCCTCGCCCGGATGAACTCCGGTCGGACGGGGATGACACGCTCGGACGGGGGTGATGGAAGATAAATCATGGAAAGTGTTTTGCGTGACGAAATAGAAAGCCATAATGCGCTTTTTTAAACAGCGAATCAAAGAAGGTCGCATTAGAAGTACTCAATCTTTATAAAATCACACCTGACAACCACACCAAAAAAAATGAAAATCTCACACACTCCTCTCCTACTCGCAGCTTTTACACTCTGTATGATTGTTTCAGCTTGCCAATCCTCTTCTCAAAAACACGAGATGCAACAAGCTCAGGCATTGTATGTCGCACATAAATCAAATAAGTCACAGACCGATATTGCCCCCACCACACAGAATGATCCAATCGTCGCGGAATGGGAGACACTCAGGGCTACATCTGAAGCAAAAATTAAAAACAATGAACTCATGATCGGGGAATTAAAACTCCAAATGAAGAGAATTGCAACTCTGGAACGTCATAACAGGGATCTGCAAATCAGATTAGACACATATCAGCAAAGCAAAGGTGATTGGGAAATCTTCAGACGCGCGTTCACGAGTGATATGGAAGAACTCAGAAAAGGGCTGAAGGAGCTAACGCTTGATCGTAAAAAGTAATATCGATAGTTCCACATTTACAAGTTCATTTTCCTCATTGTATTCTTGTTGTAATCAGGTATTACGAATGAAGAAGTTTAAACCACGAAGGACACGAAGATCATGACGCTCATTGTAATAGCATAGAACCAGGGTCCCACTTTCTATTGAAAAACACACTGTGTTTGAATATCCTTCGCGATCTTCATGCGCTTCGTGGTAAAAAACACACGTGGCGTAAAAATAAAAAAGCGCATGACCATCACAGCCATGCGCTTCAATCAGTATAGTTAACAAATTATAAAAAGAATGGGGTTTACAAAGTACTCTAGACCAATTCACTGCGAATCGGTTCACGTAGAGTCAGGAATATAAACTATGGCAAAATGCGTGAATGATGTAACACCCCTCAGGAATTGTGTAAAGGGTTCCGCTATTTATGTGCTCACCTTTGCGCTAGTGAAAATTCATTCACTCGAAAAGTCACAAGTTTTATGACATCAACGAAAAATTTTAAAAAGGAACTATGCTTGTCATGGTCACCTTTTAAACTCTCCATTAAAGGTGCGTTACTGACCACTCTGATCCTGGCAGCTATCCAGACAACTATTCTGAGCCAGGAAGTCAGGTACACGAAACCTGCATTGCGTTTTGGGATTTCCGCTGGCGCGAATGTGAATTTCTATCGTGGTACGACACGCATTTTGAATTCAGATTTTACTGCTCCTGTTGACTTTCATCTTGGCCAGGGCGTAGGTCTCTTTGCAGCGCCTCTCATCGAGTATCATCATCCTGATCGTATGTTGGGCGTGATGCTTCAGGCAGGATACGACAATCGGAGCGGCGAGTTTGATAAACAAACAGCGTTCCCTTGCAATTGCCCTGCAGATGTCTCCACTGATTTGAGTTACTTCACCATTGAACCGAGTCTGCGTATTGCGCCTTTCAAAGGCAATTTCTACTTGTATGGCGGACCACGTTTTGCTTTCAATATTGCAAACGACTTTAAGTATCAGGAATATGTGAATCCCAATTTTCCGAATGAACTGCCTGATCCTGATATCGAAGGAGAATTTGACAACGTAAATAGCACCGTGTTCTCAATGCAAGTCGGTGCCGGCTACGATATCCCTCTTTCGTCACAAAACATGCGGACACAATTTGTGCTCTCACCGTTTGTTGCTTATCACCCTGATTTCCGTCAGGCACCGCGCTCTAGTGAAACATGGAGCATCAACACATTCAGGGCAGGTGCTTCACTGAAGGTTGGATTTGGTCGTGAAATTCCAGCGGATGTGGAAGTCATCGACACTAAAGTCCGGTTTACCGTAACCGCTCCGAAAAATATTCCCGTAGAACGCAGCGTAAGAGAAATCTTCCCACTGCGCAACTATGTGTTCTTCAATGAAGGTTCTACTGCAATACCGGATCGCTATGTCCTGCTCAACAAAGGGCAGGTTGCAGACTTCAAAGAAGATCAATTGGGAATGTATATACCTAAAAATTTATCAGGTCGCTCCGATCGCCAAATGACTGTGTATTACAATGTGCTCAACATCCTCGGTGATCGTATGGGTAAAGTACCTGCTTCAACGATTACATTAGTCGGATCATCATCGGAAGGTCCTGAAGATGGTCGTGCAATGGCTGAATCTGTTAAGACATATCTGGTGGATGTGTTTGCAATAAATGCGTCAAGGATCGCTATCGAAGGACGAGTGCAACCGAAGATTCCTTCTGGGCATGAGCATCCGGGTACAACACCCGAGCAAGCTCTTCTCCACGAAGATGATCGCAGAGTTTCGATAGAGAGTAGTGCTCCGCTTCTGCTGATGGAATATCAGAACACCAGGCCAGGTTCACTGAGGCCGGTTGAAATCATGGCAGTGCAAAATTCACCCCTCGACAGTTATGTGACATTCAATGTTGACGGAGCCAGAGATGCATTCTCATCATGGTCAGTGGAAGTCATGGACGACAAAGGCAAAGTGCAATATTTCGGGCCATATACACACGACAGGGTAAGTATACCGGGCAAATCCATTTTAGGTATGCGTCCTGAAGGCGATTACAAAGTGACAATGGTAGGTCTGACAAAGAATGGCAAGACGGTAAGGGAGACTACCAATGTACATATGGTACTCAGGACTCTTTCCACGACCACACAGGCGATGCGTTATAGCGTACTCTATGAATTCGATGACGCAGAGACGATCAACCTGTACGCGAAATATCTTACGGATCTTGTCACTCCAAGTATTCCAATGGACGCGACAGTGTTCATTCATGGCTATACCGATATTATTGGCGAAGAAGATTATAATGAAACTCTCTCACTCGCCCGTGCCAATGATGTCAAAAACATCCTCTCCGGAAGCCTGACAAAAGCAGGCAGAACTGATGTCAAATTCCAGGTCTATGGATTTGGTGAAAACCCGACCCTGACACCTTTTAATGACAAACTACCCGAAGAACGCTTCTATAATCGTACGGTAGTGATAGATATCATCCCCGGCAAGTAAACCCCAGGAAGCACAAAGCGAAATTTTTGAACACGTCAAGAGGGCAGAAACTCAAAAGTCTGCCCTCTTCCTTTGGGAGCCAATAGGTGAGGTGTGGTGCATTTCAAAGTGTCGTACCCATTGAAGGTCGTGAGAATAGATCTCTCCCGGCTCGGATCGTTGGAGGGACGGGTTGACGCCCGATCGACATCGTTCGAGAGGGTATTGCCGGCCCGGGATAGCGACACTTTGAAGCCGTGAGAATAAATCTCCAGGCTCCCCGGTCAGGTGTGAATGATGTAATACTTATCAGGAATTATGTAACGCCTTCGGCAGTAGTAGTCCGCATCTTTGTTATCTCAAACGTACTTCCTACTCAAACTAAAACACAATGAACACGACAGAGGTAAAAGGCAACTGGAACGAACAAAAAGGTAAACTCAAACAGAAGTTTGCTGTATTGACAGACAACGACCTGATGTTCGAAGAAGGCAAACAGGAAGAGATGTATGGTAATCTTCAGAAAAAACTCGGCAAAACCAAAGAAGAATTGCAAAAGATTATAGCGGCGCTTTAATCAACAGTGCATTTCTCAAAGATGCCGTTCAATAAACCACTTTGTTGAACGGTACACTTTTTTTTCACGAAAATAAAATTGTATAAATAACAAATTGAAAATGAATAAACTAATTTATGCTGTAGCCATTAGCATGTTTATGGCCGGCACACTGTTCACAAGTTGTCAATCCGCTTCTCAGAAAGAAGATGAAGCCCAGGAAGATGTACAGGATGCCAAGGAGGACCTGCAAGAAGCCCAGGAAGAGGCAAATCTGCAAGCACAGAAAGCTGCAAATGCAGAAGAATGGAGAGTATTTAAAAGCGATGCGGAAATAAAAATCACGAAGAATGAAAATCGCGTCGCAGAACTCAAAGTACAAGTGAAAAAACCAGGCAAAACCTTCGATGAGGTTTATTCAAAACGCATTGATGTCCTTGAACAACAAAACAAAGACCTCAAAGCACGCATGGTCACCTATGAATCGAATCAAAGTGAGTGGGAATCTTTCAAGCGCGAATTCAATCATGATATGGATGAACTCGGCAACGCTTTGAATGACCTCACTGTAAACAATAAAAAGTAGTCCCACAAGCCAGGTTGAAAAAGGCGACGTAAAACACCGTCTTTTTTAACCCTTTTTTTTGCGCTAAAAACAGATCAGATCTTGATCCATCTCACGGAGAAATACGTGAATGATGTAACTTAATTCAAGAGTTGTGTAACATGGTTCTGATCACACACTCCCATCTTTGCTAAGCGACAATTCTGTTACAAACTAAATCTTAAATATCAATGTCAGATCAACCAAGCGCACCTACTTCGGCTCCTGTTAAAGCAACCGCAACAACTACTACTCCTGAGTCTCCTGTAAGAGGAAACTGGGGCGAGCAAAAAGAAAAGCTCAAAGGACAATTTCCAACTTTGACGGATGCGGACTTACGCTACGAAAAAGGAAAGAAAGATGAAATGTTCACAAGAGTTCAAGAAAAACTTGGCAAGACCAAGGAAGAATTTGACACAATTGTGGCTCATCTCTAGAACCCAACCTTGACAAAGTCACCGTTAAGTGTAATGCTTAACGGTGCTTTTTCAATATCTGTCCATTTCACAACATGAAATCATCAAATATCATGAAATCAACAACTTCAATCCAAATCTCAAAGTCTATCCTCTCTGTAGTTCTGATCAGCATCGTTGTACTCTCCCTTGGTTCATGTGCACGGAAAACCAATTTTCTGATTTCTTCTGTTGTCCCCGCGGCAAGAGGTTATGTAAAAGTGAAAAACGACAGCAACAATAACTATGCGATTCAAGTACACCTCCTTGATCTGGCAGAAGTCAAAAGACTTCAACCGTCGAAGGAGACGTATGTGGTGTGGATGATCACAGATAAACAAATCACAAAAAATCTCGGCCAGATAAACAGCTCTTCTGGTCTTCTTTCAAAAACTTTGAAAGCAACGTTCGAGACAGTATCCTCATTTAAACCGATCAAAATATTTATCACTGCAGAAAATGACCCGGCAATCTCGTATCCCGGCACACATGTAGTCTTATCTACCGATAACTTCTGATCATTCAATTCAATCATGGAAAAACGTGTCTTAGGAATTGTCTTATCCGTTTTAGGAATTGCAGGCCTAATTTATGCAGGCATTGCTTTTTTGAATGGTAATGCTGATACAAGAAACCTAAAAGTGATTCTTTTCGCCGGGTTATTAGGAGCGATTTTCTTTTTTGCCGGTATCGGTTTAGTAAGGAATACAAAGGATAAGCCTACCTAGTAAATCCCAATAGCTGGTGCTGCGTCCTTGGGGGTGCTGAACTGGGAGAAACTCAATTGCTTATTTTTCCAATCGTTACTGGTTCCTGTTTATGGCGAACCTTTCTCCTGCGCAAGGAAATATTACGCCTCTCAGGCTCCCATGCCGAAGCCACCTACAAGGCCTACCTTGAGAGAACTCCGACCCTTTCGATATAACTCTTCCCGTTACAATTGATCCTCTCTGGCGTAAGAAATACAATTGTCAGATCCGGTCCGGCATCCGAATTCACCTCAGCAAATCGAGAAATAACAGCATCCCCGTCGACTCTGGCTCACAACTCGTCATTTCATACGTATTATAATGGTATCAAGAACTGGAGTTCTGTACTGACCATTCTCAAAAAACTGATTTTTGCAAACACAAAATTTATCATTAATGAAAATGCAGATAGGAACCAAAGACAAACCCATGAAACTCAAGACGCCGCCAATGTCTTCCGAGTACACCATGCATATAGAAGAAAAAGATGGCAAAGAAATCCTGGTATGTACCGTAGGTAAAACAATTCTGCATTATGACATCCGTTGTCTCAATGATCTGCATGCGATGCTCAAGAAACACGGCGATTGGATGGAACTCGGCAGTGCCGATGAACAGAAACCTGCAAAACCCGATACTGTAGAAGCCTGGGGCCGTTCCCCAAAAAATCCTGTCGCCGGCTGGTACGGATTGAAAAAAGGATTTCGTGGTCGCTTCGGTATGTACATTCCACCGTTGATGGAAGCGCTCGGACTGGCAGAAGTCACACATGAAGCGAGAGGGAATAAGATGAGGGGGAAATGAGGTGCGGGGTACGAGGTACGGGTTCATATGATCGTTCGTTATCTCGATCCTCTTTTCATTTTCTGGCCAGAGGCTGGTCAACCTTTGGCTGACATTTTGATTTTCATTTGGTGGCGCTGGGCTTAACCTGGCAGCTTTAGCCGAGCATGTGCGTTGGTCAAGCTGCAAGGTTTAGGGTGGTGCAGGGTACGAGGCGCGAGGTACGGGTTACGGGCTAAGAAATACTAAGTCAATCAACATGTTTATCTACCTTCGATTTCAGTTGAACGTTAAATGTCTCGTTCTAAGAACGCTCGATGAAATCAAATCGACTAATACAATACATCTGCTCTCTGCTCCTACTCCTCCCCTTTCCCTTATCCTCGCAAAACACAACAGGATACTTCACATCCTCTGACAATGTCAAGATCTACTATGAAGTAATCGGCTATGGCAGACCTGTCTTACTCATCCATGGCTTTACTGGTACCGGCAGTGATTGGAAAAATAAACCATTGGCGGACAGTTTGCTTGCAAATGGATTCAAAATCATCATCGTAGATCTGAGAGGCAATGGATCCTCTGATAAACCCAATGTACCTGAAGCTTATGCCAACAACGCAGAAGCTAAAGACCTGATTGGCTTAATGAAACACTTGGGCATAAAGAAATACGATGCAGTAGGCTACTCTCGTGGATCAATTATTCTGGCAAGCCTCCTGGTACTGGACAAAAATTGCAAGCACGCCGTAATCGGTGGAATGGGTGCTGATTTTACTGATCCCCTTTGGCCAAGACGAATCGGCTTCTACAATGCATTGATGAATGATACAATTCAAGGTTACGACGGCTTCAGAAAATATATTGCGGGCAAAGACCTTGACCCTTTAGTGTTGGCATGTCAACAAAAAGAGCAGCCAAGCACTTCAAAGCAAGAACTTGCGAGGTTGAAACAGCCAGTGCTGATTATTTGTGGTGATGAAGATTCAGATAACGGGAAAGGATCCGATTTGCAACAACTTATCCCTAATTCTAAGTTTATCGAAATACCCGGGAATCACAATACATCTGCATATACTCCCGAATTTGCTGCAAAGGTCTTGTTCTTTTTAGAGCATTAGCGTTCGGAACTGTCTCACTTGATAACTTCGCTCCATTTGATTTTCATTGATGTGGTACGGGGTACGGGATGCGAGTTACGGGTTACGAGGTGGCGCTTAACCTGGCAGCTTTAGCCGAGCAATGTGTATAGGTCAAGCTGCAAGGTTTAGGGAGGTGCTTGATTTCTTTTCATTTTCATTGGAAGCTTGATCATGCACATTTTCGCTTATCCGGCAGGCAACACACGCACGACCTTGCGTGATAACCCATTCCCAATCTGATCGAGCATCGCTGCGGCGGTATCTGCTCTGGACAATTTTGGGAGAAAGCCGCTGAAAGTGAGATCGCTCCCGATTCTGTAATCTCCTGTGTAAGTACTCATCGTGAGGAAAGGTGCACGGATAATTGTATAGGTGAGTCCGCTTTCCCGGATAATTGCCTCGCGCTCTTCGTGTCCGCGGATCTCCGTGCGTAAAAGTGTGGGTGCAATATTCCTCAGGAAAAAGCCAGAGTCCTTGCGGCTCTCCTTCACAGCAAGCGGTGAGAGGTAGATGAGTCTGCTTACACCTGCCTGATGCATAGCCCTGCAGATATTCCGCATCCCGTCAACGATCAGTGGATCGTACTTCATAGGGTGTGCAGCGCCAAGTGCGGATATCACCACATCGTGTCCTCTGATCGCGTTGATAAGTCCGGGCAAGTCATCGATCGTGCCGACATGCACTTTCAGATTCCCGTTAGGTGCCACGGTCAGATGGCCTGTCGGCCGGATATAGGCTGTCACATCATGCCCCAGCGTCAAAGCCCGGCCGACCAGTTCATGACCCGTTTTTCCAGAAGCGCCAAAGATGATGAGTTTCATTTGCAATAATCTATGATGACTTAAAAGTATACGCATGATGGATCTGATGCAATCCCATATGTATGGGGCGAGGCCTCATCCACGAAGACTATTCATCATAACCACCGATCTCAACACTGTTTATATAAATACCTGATGATATTCACATTAACCTCTAGTTACGCACATTTGCATTTATCCTGATGTATACAATGGAAAAATTCTTCAATATTATGTCTGGATTCTCATGATACTGACATCATTGGCCTATCGGTATCATGGAATGGTACGCTAAGCATTTTCAGCAGCGTTATAGATAGCCTGCATTGTGCTGTGGAAATACGACAATCACTACGAAATCACAACTGACGACCCAGGTATCAATTATTAAAAGAAAAGCTGAACCTGACTGAGTACATTTAGTTTATTGACTTAAAAACAGATCTCTATGAATTGGGCTTTGACTATCAGTTTCTTTTTTATCTTTTCGCTCTGTGACATCAAAGCACAACAACAGCACTACACAGAAGAAAACGGCAAGATCACACTCACACAAGAGGGTGCATCTCACCTCGCTTCCTTACCACTCAAATGCATCGACAAAGAGTTTCCTTTCAAGCCATGGTATGTGATCAGCGATACCACGTTTACCAGTCCTAAAAAATTGCACCCTGCCTTTTGTGGTTGTTTCGATTGGCATTCGAGTGTACATGGGCATTGGCTATTAGTCTCTCTCCTGAAGCAATTCCCGCAAATGCCCGAAGCCGATAGTATCCTGCATAAACTCGAAAGTCATCTATCTGCGGAAAATATTCAAACCGAATTGGCCTTGTTCACAGGGGATAATAAATCATTCGAAAGACCATACGGCTGGGCATGGATATTGCAATTGCAGCATGAACTACTTACATGGAATACACTCACAGGTAGAGAGCTTAGCCATAATCTGGAACCGCTTGCACACTTCATAGCAAATGCATGGATCGGTTTCCTGAATACCCTGCAATACCCGGTTCGTGAACCAGAACATTTTAATACGGCCTTCAGTCTGTGCTTAACATGGGATTATGCAATTGCCGTAAATGATACCGCTTTGCAAAATGCAATTATAAATTCTGCCACACGGTTCTTTATCGATGATGTCAACTGTCCTATTGCATATGAACCCGGTGGCTATGATTTTCTCAGCCCATGCCTTGAAGAAGCCAATCTCATGCAAAGGATTCTACCGGCAAAAGAATTTCAATCCTGGCTTAAAAAGTTTATGCCAAAACTTTATACCAACCCTTCGACGCTATTTCAGGTAGGTGAAGTGACTGATCCTACCGATGGCAAATTGGTTCATCTTTATGGATTGAATTTCAGTCGTGCGTGGTGTTTATATGACATCGCTGCCAGGATGCCTGAAAGAATGGCAAAACCAGTTCGGGATTTGGCGTTAGAACATTTTAAATACTCACTTCCGCATGTGGCATCAGGACTTTATGAAGGCGATCATTGGCTTGCAACTTATGTTGTTTTGGTTCTGCGAAGTATAGACTGATAGCTTGTTTTATTTATTAAGGGAACCTCTAAAAACCCTTTGCCCATGCTAAACCTTGCAGATTACCCTTGCGCACGCCCTCGCGAAAGCTTACGCGTTCCCTCACGAAACCTTGCAGGTTACCCTTACGCATGACCCTTGCTAAACCTGCAAGGTTAGCCCACCCAAGAGAGTAAACTAAATCACAAATAATCAAGACGCAGGCAGAAACGCCGCAATCCGCAGCGGCCCTCCACTCCCACCCCGAATCTTCATAGGAAGGGCAATAAGATGAAAACCTGTTCCCGGCAACAGATCCAGATTTGCCACATTTTCAAATGCAGGAATATTGCGTTCCATAAGGATACGGTGTGACATGAAAGTACCCGAACGTCCGTAGTCAATACTCGGTGTGTCGATACCAATTGCTTTGATAGATCGGTACTCTACCAGCCATTGTGCCGCATCCTGATGAAGACCTGGAAAGTGAAGGAGTGCGACAGCAGAGGGACCTGTTTTATCAGTGCCGAGGTATTTGAGTTTGTCTGGCCAGAATTTTCCAAATCCTGTTCGTAACAATACAATACTGCCATCGGGTATTCTCCCATTAGCTTTTTCCCAAGCCTTGAAATCGTCCACGGTAATTTGATAATCTATATCACCGCGCACAGAAAGTGTCACATCAACGACGATCCCCTGACCCTGCAATTGCTCAATAGGGATTTCATCCACAGTCCGTTTGCCTTCAGCGAAATGAATTGGAGCATCGATATGTGTCCCGCCATGTTCCGCCATCTGAAATTGGAAAGCTGAATAGTAAAAGTTGCCTTCTGTATATCCTGCAAATACCGTATCCAACGTAAAGCCTTGTGCTGTAGGCCAGAACGGTGTTTGTCGATCGTAGGCGTGAGTGAGATCTATCCATTGACCGTCGGGCCATTTGGGAGCAACAGTACGGTTCTGTTCATAAACCGAAATCAAGAAAGTCAGCGCAGTAAGACCAGTAAGGGAAAATGCAATAGTTGATTTTGTCATAGAACTGTGATTTTGCATTAGGAAAGCGAAATTGCATTTTATCCGCCGAATGGAATTACGCATCGCAAACGAGAGGCTGTGGATTAGAGTATACGGAAGGATAATTATTGAGTCTACTCCGAAATGTCTTTATGATCAAACTATAGTTTTCTCGCAAAATGATAAACAGATAAAATGATCCATTTCGGAGTGAACTCAACATTGAAAGTTCTCATTCTCCCCAATCCACAATTCGAGATCCGATATCCGATATCCCAAAAGCTGGAAGCAGGCAACTGACTGTGGACTGTCAGACTGATTTCAGCCATACAAAAGGCCAACAACTAATAGCCGATTTTCTAGGTATTCGGCGTACTCTCCTTCACGATCAGAAACTTCTTTCCATGTACCTCCACCATCTCCTTTCCGTCCGGGAGATATGCCTTCATGGCTTTGAATTCAAATGAATCACCGGCAGCAAGACCTTTTAAGGCTACAACCATTTCTTTTGACAGTACATTTGATTTTGCCTGGAGCGTCTTGATTCTGCTACTGTCATTGATCTCAAGTGCGAATGTGAAGATCCTTGACCCCATTGCACAGCCATCGACGCTGAGTTCAGTTTGTCCCTGCAACTCACTCATCTTGATGTTGCCACCGTTTTTACCGGCAAAGATGAGGAAGGCTCCACCTACCGGAGATTCAACCGAGACGACATCATGCACTGATATGACGTCCGTCGCAACTGGCTTGTTGACAAAGCCACTTGATATGCCAATGACAAGAGCCACCAGCAAAAGATTCGATACTACCGTTTTCATAATTTGATGATTTTGATTTCTAACGTTGTGTTGACTTTTGGAGGCGCTCGCTCGTTGACGCTTATAGGTCCGCTTAAGGCGGACTCCGACGCTTGTAGGTCCGGCGGACGCTACAAGGTCAGCACACCCGCTACGAGGTCAGGTATGTGATTCGCTTAAACTCCGCAACCCATTTGCCATCTTTCATTGATTTGATCAGCTTCTCCACTGTCCTGCTTTTAGGATCATAAGTCATTTCAATTCTTGTCGTTGCCTCATTGCTTAGTCTTTCGGGGTGTTTGCTATCCTGCGGAAATACTTCAGCGAATACCAACTTCCCGTACTTGTCGTAATGATTCACAGTGCGCTGATGAGTAACCCAGTTGTCATTCTCCCACATTTGAAATTCATCTGCAATCATCCGATTACGCTTGTCGTATTCAAAGAGATTCCGGTCTTCAGGCATCCATCGGCCATTGCGATTTCTCAAGTATTGTTTCTCAATCGTTCTTCCTTGTGCATCCAGCAAATATTCTCCCTGTACATGCGTAACCCATGTTTGAGTAATGGAATCGAAATCCTGGAATTCCACACCGACTTCCTTTCCATTATGATCCAGAAGGTATTTATCGCGGACTGCTGTAGCTCTTTCATCGATCGCCTCTGATTTCATTTCCAACCGTATTGAATCTCCTACATATTCAAAGCGCGTATTTCCCTTTTCCTTCCATTCTTCACCTACCCTATCAAAGCGTGCAGTACGGATGAGTTGCTGATGCATGTCGTATTGAAAATCGTCTTTGTGAACAGGAAGCCATCCCGTATCCACTCTTTCGAAGTACGTTTGTCCGGCGATACGGCTCTTGTCTTGCGCATATAGTGATAATGACAGGATAGGTATCATTAAGAAGAAAAAGCAAGTTTTCATCATCGCTTGAAATTCTGATATTCAATAAGGAATATTCCAGATGTTATCGGACTTTTCCAATATCATCGGCTTTTCCCGATGCATCGCTGAGTCCTTCCTGATATCTGTTTCAAACTTATGCCTATTGAACTCCCGCAAATCGAAAAGGAGACCAACTACCGGCTTTCGGAGAGCAACAGCAAGTCAGAAGTAAGAAAGTTTATCCCCCTAAAAACAACCTTCGAGGTCAGCTCGTTCCTGGTTGTTGATCTACTTTCATTCGTCGTTGATCTCTTCGATCGCCATAAACCAGAGAATTTCCTGTTATTGTCCGATCTTACCACACAAGGCGAAATGAAGTCAATCACACGAGCAGCATCCGGCAAAGAAATCCTGGGACATGTGTTCTTCTGGGCATTATATGTCGCCTCCGAATACTTTGCCAACCATGTCCACATGATGCCCGGCCATGAGTGGCGCTTCTTTCAATCCATCTTTCTCACACTCCCTGCTTTGCTGATCCCTACGTATTTCATCGCCCTGTATGTAGTACCGCGATACCTGATCACTAATAAATGGCCGCAGTTTATACTCTGGATACTCATCGTCATTGTGCTTGTATTCTTTGCGAGGATAAAATGGGCTGAATTGATTCAATACCTGGAGAGCGGCAGATACTATCAGATCCCCGCCGGCAAGATGCTCAAGAACATTATCCGCGATTATGCCATCATCGCACTTGCAGTATGTATTTATATCATCGGCGACTATAGAAAGAAGCAGGCACTGAATGAACAGCTCCATCGTGCAAAAGCAGAAGCAGAGATCAAGTTGCTCAAAGGTCAGCTCCACCCGCACTTCCTGTTCAATTCACTGAATAATATCTATAGCCTTGCCCTGATTAAATCATATCAAACCGCATATATTATCCTCAATCTTACAGTGTTGTTAGAGTATCTGCTCTATCTGGCTAACCAGTACAGAGTCGCATTATCAAAAGTGGTGGAACTGCTGCATCA
>JANNQA010000185.1:0-19529 GCA_031400515.1 Bacteroidota bacterium | reverse complement strand
AACACAATTTCAAACTACCATCTCCCATATGGAGTAGCTCCGAATTTTGTGCTCAATGGCGAGACATACTGTGTCCCTATGGTCACAGAGGAAAGCTCGGTAGTTTGAAATTGTGTTTTCACTGATCTCGTCGAGGATCTTTTGATGCTCTTCATTATCCAGCCAGTAGCTTTTCAGCTCACGCATGACAATCTCAGGATCTTTGAAAAAATTATCAACGATCCATTTGATCTTCCCCCTTTTCGAGAGTTTGGAGAATCCAGAGATGGTTTTTTTTTGATCTGTCATCGCACCCGTAGGTAGGTGTAAGCAAGTTTGAGCCCGGCAGTCTGAATACGGGCGAAGGACTGTAATTGTTCATAGCCATGTTGTGCGTGCTTCAAAAATCCGGAAGCCTGGCCGTAAATGGCGGGTAAATTTAGTTTTTTCATCAGATAGAAGCCGTCTAAGAAGTCGCGAATGCCACCACTGATTATCACCTGCCGACAGCGCATACTTCCTCCCATCTGCTCTTCCAGGTTATTCAGATAGATAATCATCTCTTCAGCAGAATGTCCTACTGTTCCAAGCCGGGCGTAATTCTCTTGTCTCATCACATCTTTGTCACGCAAGAGCTCTAACGTTGCAAAATTGGTTCCACCATGTGCAGCGAGTTCGACTGCAGCAATAGGTAGCCTCAATAGTTCTCCAAGACTTTCAGGCCCCATGCCCTGACCTACTTCTTTTACGATGATGGGATAGGCTGCGATATCTATCAGTGACCGTATCGTGTCAATAGGTGGCGTGCTGAAGTGATCGCCTCCAGGTTGAAGCCATTCCTGCATCGGATTCACATGTATCACCAGGCCATTTGCCTGAAGCATTTCAAGGAGGTCTTTGATCTGTGCTTCATCTCCTGCCTGGAGCATCTTTTCGACTTGAGCTATCCCAAGATTGGCATAGAGCGGCAAGCCGGGTCCAATCCACTTTCTGACATCGAAGTCAGGCAGAAGTTTTGGGCTCTCAAGAAGCGTACGGCATGATCCCAGGCCCATACCGAAACCAAATTCGCCGCACATTCTGGCCAGGTTTTCATTGATCTTACGGGCGGCTTCTGTACCTCCTGTCATACTCGACACCCAAATCGGGTATCTCAATGTCTTCCCGAGAAAATCTATCGGCAGATCTTCATTTGTCCGGGGATGTCCTGTGAGTAAGGGCTCGTAGTAAAATCGCGTATCACGTATTTCTGTGGCCGCTTGTGACGCAAAAGCAAGATCAATATGATCGGCCTTACGTTGGGTGATGTCCTCCGAATCTCTGCTCATCGGCTGCAAAATAAGGGGATTCTCTTTAGGCTCTGCAACGTAGCAAAGTCCGGTAGTGCATCAGTTCACGCAGGGCCGTCTCACGCCTGTCTGCCGATAAGGCAGGCTAAGGCGCACCGCACTTCGCCGAGACTTCGGCGGTTGAAAAAAGGATGCGAAGAAATTGATACAAAGTCTATTAAAGTGATGCAGTACTCAAAGTCCACATGGATGTGTTTTTGATCAGTCTTCATTTTGCTTACCGTCTACAACATGCTTTCCGTTTCGCTTTTACAACTAAGGTCTGGTGAGTTGAGAGACCTGATATATAACTTTTTTTAATCTGGTAGTATATTCACAACATACTCGGCCCAGGCAAAGTCTCTCTGCCTGATGCATTCCCTGTTCATCCAATCTTACTTGAAGGACCTTTGACTGCAGATATCGAGAGGCGCATTTGGCTGCCATTGATCAATGCGAAGGTCTATGATACCGGACCTGGAGTCTAAAACTACCGGATTGAGAGTACACCTTAAGACTCCGGCAAAAAAAAACGTCGGTAAACATTACTGTTTGCCGACGTGCTTGGGTGATATGCTAAATCTCAGCCTTTGTCCTTCTAATAGAGGGGCCGAAACTGAGCGGTGTCAAAGGTAAAATTTTTTGATTATGAAGTAAAGGTGTTCACAAGATTTCCTACAGCCAAAGGCAGCGTTGATCTCCGACAGAAAAATTCTTGGCGTTCTTGACATAATTCATTGCAATAACATTATATTACATATATCAAAATATGATAATACATCAAGGGTTCTATTTCTCTAAGGAGCTTTGCAGTACATTTTTTTACAATCTTAGAGAATTCTAATGCATCAATTCACATCTGGACAAAGCCGCCATCCGAATTGCAAATCATATTGATATAAAATCCAGCTAGCACTCCTTTCCGATGTCTATTAAATAGAACAGGGCACTTCTGAAAACATATGATTTCAGAAATGCCCTGCTGAAAGGTCACTGTAAAAAAATCTCAAGTAGAGGCGCACCCAGAGGTTTGCCCGGCAGTCAACCAAATCGTATCAGTCTTTAATCCATTTCGCAGTTATCACCTCCGTGTCTGACCTCACCAATACTGCATAGATGCCTGAAGGTTGCGACGCCATATCGAAGGTGACTCTGTTCTCACCAGCCAACACTTCATACTGCTGCGATACTGCTACTCTTCCGGACATATCGACAATCCTGATCTCAACATCTCCATCTGTCACTGCATTCCAAAGCACTTGCATGTTATTTCTGCCAGGATTTGGCATCACGACGAGATTGTGTACAGTAGATTCCTGATTCTCAGATATGCTCATCTCAGTTTTGTCAATCGACAAGAACTCATCCGTATTCGGAATCACAAAATGAATCGAGGGTACTGAGAGGGTTGGTGTAAAATTCAGCACTTTCACAGTTCCTGCGCATTCATCGCTGCCCCAGTCATCCGTGATCTGGAGTTTGTACAATTTGTTCACACCAAAATTTCCAGGTACAGCAGGATAGCAATCGCGATAGACGATGCCCTTGTCTGGATTATTCAGCATAGTGTTTGGTAATACATCTTCACATGCACCCATTGTAGTCCAGTTGAAGGTGATATTACTCAGGTACCTCTTCACCTCAATTGTTGGAGACACAGATGATGCAGTACTACCTGCATCCAGGTCACCAGCATCGATCAGCCAGACTTTCTGATTACCAGCGCCTGGGTAATCCGGATTCATTTGATCTACATATACTGTGACTACTGCACATACAGCGTCGGGAGGAGTGCACGGCGAGCAGAATGATCCACCGCAGTCGATACCTTCTTCGTCACCATTTTGAAGTAAGTCATCGCACGTTGCGATTAGAGTACAGAAGGTTGCTTCTTCATCTGAGGTATAGCCATCTTCACAGTCATAGCAAACGATTGCCCCATACAAATCCATAAAAGTACCTGCCGCACATGGAATTGAGGAGATGCCATCAGGGCAATAGTACCCCGGCGGACAAATCTGGCAACTTGTGACGATGGATATTGGCACGCGTAATCCAGTATTTCCGCTGCCCAGTTCATCGCCTTCATATACTTCGTAGTAACCGGTATTGCAATGACATGTGGTATAATTGAAATCCTCGATGTCGGGAGCTGCGTTGTCACAGTCATCACCGTCATCACATATCCCATCACCATCGAAATCAGGACCGTCATTGTCAGGGTCATAAGAGCCATTAGAACAGTCGTCGCAACCATCACCGTCGTCATCACTGCATAAAGACGAATTATTGTCATCAATGTCATTTTCATCTAAAGCGCCATCATTATCGTCATCAGTGTCTCCGAAATCACAATATCCATCCAAATCGTAATCATAGCCGTCGTCATAGAGTGCGTAATATCCATTAAAGCAGTCATTACATCCATCCCCATCGTCATCACTGCACTCAAACTCCCAATTGTCATCAGTATCAAATTCATCCAGAGCGCCATCATTATCGTCATCCGGATCACCGTCATTACATAAGCCATCTCCATCATAATCATATCCGTCATTGTCTTGGTCCGGAGTGATATAAAAATCATACTGCGAGCAGTCGTCACATCCATCAAAGTCCAAATCCTGACATATGTATTCATTCAAATCCTCGTCATCATCTTCATCGTCAACGCCATCGTTGTCATCATCGTTATCGCCGTCATTACAGTCCCCATCACCATCGTAATCATCTCCGTCATCAGATACGTCAGGATAGCCAAAGAAACCGGTGTTAGTACAGTCGTCACATCCATCACCGTCTAAATCCTGACATATATTTTCATTCAAAGGCTCGGAATCATCATCATCATTGACACCATCGTTATCATCATCCAAATCACACGCATCTCCTTCAAAGTCCCCATCAGCATTTGCCTGGTCCATATTAGGAACACCCACACAGTTGTCTGCATCGTCGCAGATGGTATCTTCATCGCAGTCCGGGAATCCTTCTGCGCAAGTGAGCACGCAGGGAACGCCGAGCTCATCAGCTGTCATGGCCTGATATTCGGCAGATGAGCGTGTCGAAACGACGGTGAGAAGTCCCATTCTATAATAATATACCGTTTCAGTGTCTCCATCCTTTGCAGGGGCAGAAATGGTACTTGGAAGGTCCGATGTAAGGCCGGCGAACCAACCGAAACAAAGGGCAAGAAAAAGGGTAACTCTGGTTTGTAGTGGATAGTACCTGGTAAGAGGTGCTTTCATAAGGAGTGTGTTTTTATAAAATGAAGTATCGTAATAGCCTCGAAATATACTCAAGAGATTCAGAACCGAGTACAAAATTTTTAATTCTTGCAAAGAACCGGGCTGAACAATAGGTTCCTATTAAAGATTCAGGTTGAACACGCAGGTTCAACCGTACAAGATTCAACAATCTCAAAACCCAGGTTGAACACACAGGTTCCTTTTGAGTGCCGGGTTGAACACACAGGTTCCTATTAAAGAATCAGGTTGAACACGTAGGTTCAACCGTACACAAATTGGATACCTAGGTTCCACCCTATATCAAAAACACATTGTCCTTACTATCACGTAAAGACAATGTGTTTTCATTCACTTCGCATTACCCGTTCTGTCTCTTAAAAGTGCCGGGTTGAACACATAATTCCTTTGAGTGTCGGGTTGAACACGTAGGTTCAACGCTACATCAAAGCTTGGATTCTTAATCTTTAATCCATTTCACACTGATCACCTCTTTATCCGTCTGCACAAGGATTGCATAAACACCAGCAGGCTGTGAAGTCATATCGAATGTCACGATGTTCGCTCCACTCAACACTTCATACTGTTGTGCCACTACCATACGTCCGGACATGTCCACAATTCTGATAGCCACCTCTCCATCTGTCATCGCATTCCATGTCACTTGCATGGTGTTGTTTCCGGGATTCGGAGCTACAACAAGGCCGTGTACTGTAGGTGCATCTGGTTGAGATACATTCTCCTGAGGTTTTGCTATCGACAAGTACTCATCTGTATCTGGAATCACAAAGTGGATCGAAGGCACAGATAATGACTCGCCCACCTGGTGAACAAGTCTCACAGTTCCTGAACATTCGTCAGCGGGACCAAATTCATCGTCGACGAGCAGCTTGTAAAGTTTATTGACATTGAAGTTTCCGATGACCGCAGGATAGCATTCGCGATAGATCAGGCCTTTGTCCGCATTCGTAAGTGCTCCGCCACTCGGTCCTGTATCAGGACATCCGGCACCTGTCCAATCAAAGGTGATATTACTGAGATAGCGCTTGGCCTGAATGATCGGATTTTCTGATGACGAAGTACTGGTCGGACCCAGATCCAGAGCGTCTATCAACCAGACATTTACGCTACCAGGACCGTCATAATCAGGAACGAACTGATTCCGATAGATCGTGATCACACCACATACTGCATTTGCCGGAGGACAAGCAGGACAGTCAGGACCACCACAGTCGATGCCTAGTTCATCTCCATTTTTGATGCCGTCTTCACAGGTTGCATCGTTGCAGGTATTGGTAGGATCTGCAGGGCACTCATCGCATTCATCGCCAATAGCGTCCATATCAGCATCTTCCTGACCTGGATTTGCATCGGAAATACAATTGTCATTGCTATCGCAGATACCATCCATATCCGTATCAATATTTGGGAAGCCGTAGCACGGATCGCATGCATTTCCCAAGCCATCACCGTCGGTATCCACTTGCGTTGGATTTGGAATGTCGGGACAATTGTCAGGATCGTTAGTGACAGGACATGTTGTATTAGGATATCCGGCATCGCCGACACCATCACCGTCGACATCGGTGCATGTATCACATAAATCGCCGATGTCATCCATATCTGCATCAGCCTGACCTGGGTTGGCGACCGTGGGACAGTTGTCATTGCAATCGGCAACTCCGTCCATATCTGTATCTGTATCCGCGAAACCACATCCACAAGCACCAGGTGCAGTCTTGTCAGGATCCTCCGGACAGCCGTCGACACAGTCTGGTGTACCATCTTCGTCGGTATCAGTAGCAGGTGTGATCAACACCTGGGTGCAGGTCGACACCAATTCACAGACATCAGTAGCGCGCCATGTCCTGACGGTGATGGTAGGATCTGGACAGTTGTCGGTGACTTCATCAGAGTAGCTCAGGTCCGGCACACCGCAGTTGTCAGTTGCTGTTGCAGGATCATTGAAATCCTCCGGGCATGAAATCTCGGGAGGAGTCGTATCGGTCAGATAGATCAATTGTGTACAGGTACTTGTATTGAAACAATTGTCGGTGACATACCACTTTCTTGTCACAGTCCATAATGCGGGACAAACACCAGTAAATACCGGTGTGTCGCTATAAGTGATAAACAGATTGATATCGCAATTGTCTGTTGCTGTGGGTGGCATTGGAGGAATTGGTTGCCCCCATTCTACAGTTTGATTGCCTGCACAGTTTATCACAGGATACGTATTATCGCTGAACACAAAAATCTGTGCACACTGATCTACAGGGACGACAAATTCACCCCTGTTTCCTCCTCCGGGGATATCGTACAAGTACCATGTTCTGGTAAGTGTCCATACGGCATTCGGGCAATTGCCTGTCATCACGAGTACGTCCTGGAAATTAATCACCGGATCCGGATTCATGCAATCACCGGTTGCTGTCGCAGCACCATAAACCGCCGGACCTACAGATGGATGTTGCGGTTGATTTAGAGGAACCGGAGCGATAGTAAATCCATAGGGCCATTCGATGACAGGAGGATTGGGTGGGCAGATGAGTTCGCAAGGCTGGGGACAGGGAATCCAAATCACTTGCACACAGGTAGCAACCAGGTTGCACACATCCGTCGCACGCCATGTCCGGATAATCCGATCTGGTCCAAATGGACAATTTGATTCAAACACATCAGAATGGGTAATTCCCGGCACTCCACAATTGTCTGTACCTGTAGCTGACCCTGTAGCTGAAGGATCAGTCGGGCTTGCTGGCATGGCAACCGTGACATCGTCAGGGCAATCAATCACAGGCGGAGTTGTATCCGTCAAATAAATCAATTGTGTGCAGGTGCTGGTATTGAAACAGTTGTCTGTGGCACGCCATGTACGTGTGACGATCCACAGCGCAGGGCAATTACCGGTGAAACCATATTCATCACTATAGGTGACCTGCGGAATACCACAGTTGTCTGTCACAATGGGAGGTGTCGGAGGAATTGGCTGGCCCCATTCTACGGTCATTGGATCCTGGCAATCAACTACCGGATTAGTGTTATCGCTGAACCAGAATGTCTGTACACACTGAAATGTACCCATGCCAGTTCCCATAAACCAGGTCCTCGTCAGTCTCCAGACAGAATCAGGACAATTCATGATCATCGTGAGATTATCCTGGAAATTGAAGGTGATCGGTGGTAAGCAGTCACCAGAAGGTTGCGGCAAACCATAGATCATCGGATTTACAGAAGAATGCTGAGGTTGATTTATTGGAACCGGAGCGATAGTAAATCCATAAGGCCATTCGATGACTGGAGGATTTGGTGGGCAGATGATTGTACAAGGAGGTGGTCCTGCCTCGCAATTAATATAGATGTATTGGGTACAGACCGCAGCATTGCCACATTCATCTGCGACTGTCCAGAAGCGGGTAAGACGATCCGGCAACAACGGGCAATTAATTTGAGGTATATCATCGAACATGATATCAAAAAAAGAAGAACATGCATCCAATGCAGATGGCTCGCCGCCGGTATCCAATGGGTCGAGTGAATCACCGGGATCTACTGTCACATCTCCAGGACAATCGACTACGGGAGGAGTAGTGTCTTCGATTGTGATGACCTGTTCATCTGTATCTGTATTGCCACAATCATCAGTCGCCGTCCAGGTACGAGTAAATGTCTCAATCACCGGGCACACACCTGGGGTTGGGGCGCCATCAGAGTGTGACAAGGTATATGGGGCAGTGAAGGTTTGTCCTGTATTAACTGCACCTGAAGTGTGGGCTGAAGGTCCGGCCCAGGTAAAATCGTTGTTGCTATTCCCATTACCAGTGCGATAGATCGAAGTTCCATTGGCGGCTCCAAGCTCAGCTATGCCTACATCAGTACTCGTTTGCCCTGCAGCAGCTCCCTGACCCGCACCAGCCGTAAACACACCTTCATAACTTAACAATTCAACAACCACATTACTGGGGCTTACCAATGCAAAACCGTCGTTAGCACCATTTTGAATACCATCTGGGCCACATGTAAAAAAAGTGATAGCCCCATATCCACTACCGCCTTCATTATCAATTATTCCACCAAGTGTTGTACATGCTGCTCCACCGCCAGTTGTATAAACCACCGCTGCACCTGGGGTGGAACCATTATATCTAACTATACTCCATCCTGTAAGATCAGTGCCTGCAGGACCTGCAATCTCAATAAATTCACCGTTGTCAGCACCTGTGTTATCATAATGAAATTCATTGACCCATGGACTAATCGTACAGGCGCCTGATACAGTCGCCGTCCCAGTCTCGGTCGGATCTGTGGACTCACCGCACTCAACGGTAGCATCGCCAGGCGCAGTCACTGTCAACTGTGCCAGACCAGTCACGGCAAAGACCGTGGAAATGAGTAATGCAAAACATGTCGATAAGAGTTTACGGGAGCATATGAGCCATGTGGAAAAATCAACTCCTTGACGGAGCTGGAGGGGGGTAAAGACTTTCATAAGGTGTTTTGTTTTATTAGATGAAGAACTTTTTGGGGCACGAAATATAACCCCAAGGATCGGTATTTTATTCACACTGGCAGGTAAATAAATTGTCACCTGAATCAATCGGATCAAGGGATCAATGAGGAAACGGATCAAAGGCAAAAAGCGGAAAACGGAATACCTGTAATCTTTGGACGTAAGACATTGAAATTATAGACATTTAGATGTGCAGGGAATTTTACATTTGAAGGAACAATCTCTCACTCAATATCTGTTTTTCGATGGACCAACGCCTTAACTTTATCACCCTCGGTGTCCATGATCTCCACAACATGAAGACATGGTACAAGGAAAAATTCGGCTGGACACCCTTTACCGACGAGGAAGGCATCTGTTTTTTTCAGCTAAATGGGATTATCCTGGGCCTTTACCCTGCTCATGAGCTCGCTGAAGATGTAGGTGTCCCGGAAGACGGCTCCGGCTTCAAGCGATTTACCCTCGCCATGAATTTTAAGTCAATTGAAGAAGTAGATCAAGTCACAAATGATCTCCGAGCGAAAGGTGTCCGCATCGTGAGGCCGCCGGAAAAAGTCTTTTGGGGTGGATACCGCGGATACATTGCCGATCCGGAGGATAATTATTGGGAGCTGGCGTGGAATCCTTTTTTGAATGAGTAAATGAATAAGGGACGAAATGAGTAAATGAAGACCATTTCCACATTTACTCATTTCATCATTTACTCATTTCATCACTTCTTTTCAAAAACATCCACAGCGCACCAAATGCAATCACACCAGATGCAATGGTGATACCGATATAATAGTAAGGCATGAACCCAAGCGCTCCCCATAGCAGAACGCCCTGCCCAAAAAGAAACAACTCAACTAATAAAAATCCAACCAGGACGATAATCGCACCAGGTTTACTTTTTGCGCTGAGGAGTCCCTGACGGAATGCGAAGCCGAATATGCCCATGGTAATCACACCAAGCAAGATGAGATGCATGAAGCCAATGACAAAGTTCCGGATCGTGTAACCTACTTTCGCAATATCCGGAATGACAACAGCAGTCTGGATCAGAATTTTTAAGAAAAAACAACCGAGTGCGATGTAAATAAATATCCGCTCATTACCTGTGAACGTATCGTGAATTTCTTTTCGTAGTACATACAAGAAATATCCAAACATCATCAAAGCCAGAAACTGAATGCTCACTCCGGTACCATTGATGAAGAATACGATGGGTAACGGATTGGACCATGCAACGGCAAGCGCATAGGTAAGGAAGCAGGAGATCACAAGCAGCATGAAGAATATTCCTGCGGCCTTTTGGGGAATATCCAAATTCCTCTCTTCAAGGAATCTGAAAAACAAAGCAAGCACACAGAAGACGAACCATCCATTGAATTGAAAGTGGAGAAAAAACTGGATGGCCATGTAATAATATTCCGTGCCATGTAAGGAAAGTGCATTGAGCACCGGAATGGACCAGAGCGGAAGTGTCGAGATACACTGGAACACAATCGACATGCGCAACAATCGGATGGACATCCTCGATTGCATATCGTGTGATGTATCCTTCCAGACATTACGCATGAAGAGGTAAGAGAGCAATACATGCAGGATCAAAAACCCTATCGAAAGAAACCAATAACCTTTTATGATAAAGGCAATGAGCATACACCAAACGACGATCTGGGTAGACCAGAAAAGGCGATGGTATTTGTTGCTGGTGCTTGTGTCCTGTGGAATAAAGACCTGTACGATCAATACAAAAAGGGCCAGATAAACCCAACCCAACATTGCAAGATGCGAATGTGCGTGTAGCCAGTTCCTGTATTCGAAGGATGGGATCTCATGCACAAATGCATAGCGCAACAGTACCCCAATGACTGCTACAATGCACAGATTGAGAATCGCAATACTAAACCAATGCTTCATTGTCCCGTGTAGACGCGCCATTTGCAATGCACGGAAAATTCAGGCTTACTTGGGTGCCGTAGCTCCGTCGTTGGCAAGCATAAACTCGAGTACATCGCGCGCATCACCAGCTGTCAGATTCTGGTTTGGCATCCGGACAAGACATTCTTTGAGCATCGCCTGCGCTGCAGGATCCTTTTCCAACATGACCTCCACATTGGTAGTCATATTCATGATCCATTCTGGCTTACGACGCGTGGTCACGCCTTTCCAGCCCGGACCCACGACACGTGTTTCTGTGAGTTTATGACAGGCAGAGCACTTCATATCATAGATTGCTTTGCCTTTAGCGACCATATCGGTATTCAAAGGATTGTTGAGAGCTACATCTTTGAATTCACCGACGCCCTTACCCTCATCCACATGTTTCTTTGCCGGATCTTCCTTCTTCTCGTTACCGCTATTGGTGTCGCCGGAACCTCCTGCGCAGGCAAACAAGAGTGCACTGCAGAACATAAAAACATAGACTTTTTGCATAGTTGAATATTTAAAGTTTGATCTACAAAATCGCGATACAAGGATCATCATCAGCTGTCCGCATCAAGATGAGCGATATCATGAGTGAAACTGATATCTCTCATGCTATTTGCCAGGCACGGGCTCTAACATTGTTTCCTGAATCTGAAAAGACTTGGAAAAATCGATTGAATTTAATCAACTAATAAGAAAATCAAAAAATGAGTCAAAAATCACGTATGCGCTTTTTGCCCGTAGTTGTGGGACTGGCCCTGATCACCACGCTCTGGTATGCATGCAACCAAAAAGCTCCAGGGTTCACTACAGGATCTGTACTCAGCAGTGATGCCGCATCTCGGGTCTATGTACCACCCGGACAATACGATGAATTCTACCTCTTTACTTCTGGCGGATTTAGTGGTCAGCTTGGTGTGTATGGATTACCATCGGGTAGACTTCTGCGGGTTGTGCCTGTATTTGGCGTCGATCCTGAAAAAGGATATGGCTTCAATGAAGAAACAAAGCCGATGTTGCAAACGACCTATGGTTTTATTCCATGGGACGATGCCCATCACCCCGAGCTTTCACAAACAAATGGTGAGACAGACGGGCGTTGGATATTTATCAATGGCAACAATACACCAAGAGTTGCGCGCATAGACCTTACCTCATTCGAGACAGCAGAGATTATCCAACTTCCGAACAGTGGAGGGAATCACAGTTCGCCTTTTACAACCGAAAACACAGAATATGTTGTGGCCGGTACGCGCTTCAGTGTACCTGCACCTCAGGCCGATGTGGCAATCAATTCATTCAAAGAAAACTTCAAGGGTGCTCTTTCCTTTATCAAAGTCGATAAAGAGACAGGTCACATGGATATTGCTTTCCAGATTCTGATGCCTGCGTTTGACTATGACCTCGCACATTCAGGAAAAGGCAAGTCACATGGCTGGACATTCTTTACATCTTATAATACAGAACAAAAGAACACCTTGCTTGAGGTCAATGCTTCGCAGAATGACAAAGACTTTATTGCCGCGGTGAATTGGAAAAAAGCGGAAGAGTTTCTTGCTGCCGGCAAATTCAAAGAAATGCCCGCGGACTATGTGATCAACCGCTATGATGAATCCACCCATATGGCCACATCAGAGCTAAAGAAGAGTGTAAAGATTCTCTTGCCAGCCGAATGTCCGGGACTTGTCTACTTCCTGCCTACACCAAAATCTCCACATGGCATGGATGTGGATCCTTCTGGCGAATACATCATCGGTAGTGGAAAATTGTCCGCTGATATTACCGCTCACTCGTTTACGAAAATGCTTGCTGCTATTGAAAAGAAAGCGTTCGATGGCGAATCATTCGGCATCCCGATTTTGAAATATGAAGAAGTAGTAGGTGGTGTTGTAAAAGATGCGGGTCTGGGTCCCTTGCATACAGAATTTGACGACAAGGGAAATGCGTACACGTCATTCTTCATCTCATCCGATGTCGTAAAATGGAAAGTAGGCACATGGGAAGTCATCGATCGTCAGCCTACATTCTATTCGATAGGTCATCTCTGTGTTCCCGGTGGTGACACACGCAAGCCTCAAGGCAAATACATGATTGCCCTCAACAAGATCACCAAAGACAGGTATCTCCCAACGGGTCCGGAACTCACTCAGTCAGCGCAGCTATTCGATATCAGCGGTGACAAGATGGAGTTGATTCTGGATTTTCCGACAATTGGAGAACCTCACTATGCACAAGCAATTCCTGCAGACAGGATCGTATCGAAATCCAAGAAATTCTATAAGATAGAGGAGAATAAACATCCATATCGTGCATTAGGCGAAAAAGAAACAAAAGTGGTGCGTGAAGGGAATGTCGTGCACGTGTATATGACGACGATCAGAAGTCACTTTGCTCCGGATAATATCGAAGGACTCAAGGTGGGAGATAAAGTCTACTTCCATGTGACAAACCTGGAGCAGGACTGGGACGTACCGCACGGCTTTGCAGTACTGGGTGCGAATAACGCAGAACTGCTCATCATGCCCGGACAGACTGAAACATTATTGTATGAACCGAAGATGGTAGGAGTATTCCCATTCTATTGCACTGACTTCTGTTCTGCATTACACCAGGAGATGCAAGGCTATATCAGAGTCTCACCTGCGAACTCGAATGTCCCACTCAAGTGGTGGCTTGGAGAAGAAGAGCCTGAGATGTGATACGTGGTGATCGTACAAAAAATGCAATCCTTTTTTAACATTGCGATGGGGGCGCTGGGTGGCTCCCATCCTTTTTCCTACACTCGATGAAATTTCTTCCGCGTATAATCATGCTTCTTGCAATCGCCGGCCTCCTTTCACTGTTCCTGTTTCCCATGTGGAAAATCATTCTCTATGCTCCACAGTATCCCGATGGCGTGAAGATGCTGATCTGGATTAACAAAGTCGGTGGTGAGACTCCTTCTACAATTCAGAACATTAATATCCTGAATCACTACGTCGGAATGAAATTTATCGAGCCCGATTCAATTCCTGAGCTGAAGTATTTTCCAACGATCGTCTGGATCATGGCGGGGCTGGGCTTAGTAATGGTATTCCTGAACAAATCCTGGGGCTATTTCACATGGGGTATGGTGATGATTATCCTTTCCGTATTGGCAGTATATGATTTCTATCTGTGGGAATACGACTACGGACATTCACTGAGCGATACCGCCCCGATTAAGATTCCGGGTGCTTCATTCCAGCCTCCTTTGATTGGTACCAAACGGATTCTGAATTTCATTGCTCAATCCTTTCCGGACATCGCAGGCTATTTGGCAGGACTTTCGATACCGCTCTCATTTCTCGCTTTTTGGGTTCGTCGTAAAATGAAACGCGCATGAAATACCCTGTTGCACTTTCTCTGCTTGTCTTAAGCGTGGTATTTGCGTGCACACCTTCTCCACAAGAAATTCACTATGGAGAAGATGCATGCCACTCATGCCTGATGACGATCGTTGATGAGCGTCATGCAGCGGAGCTTGTGACATCCAAAGGCAAAGTCTTCAAATTCGATGCCATCGAATGTATGGTGCGGCATATGAAGGAAGCAAAAGGACAAGAATACGCTCATGTGCTAGTCTGTGACTATGAACATCCACGCACATTGATCGATGCAGATGTGGCGACATACCTCATAAGTCCCTCGATACCGAGTCCAATGGGTGCTTTTTTATCCGCGTTCAGCACGCGTGAAGCCGCTACGATGATGCAAAAATCCGCGAAGGAGCGCGAAGGAGTTGGAGAAGATGATGTAACCACGAAGTACGCGAAGAAGCGCGAAGGAATCATTGAAGAAGACGTAACCACGAGGAACACGAAGGAGCGCGAAGGAGTTGGAGATGATGTAACCACGAAGAACACGAAGGAACACGAAGGAATCATTGAAGATGATGTAACCACGAAGTACGCGAAGGAGCGCGAAGGAATCATTGAAAAAGACGGTCAGATATATGATTGGAAAAGCATACAACAAGTCATAAATCAATAATCAACTTTTATCATTTCAATAAAATCATGCAAAACATGAAACCGATCCTACACTTCGCAATTGCCGGAGTTCTGTGTCTGAGTATGTCCTGCACACAACAGGAAAGTAACACACAGTCATCCGAAACTCCTACCACGTCATCCGGCACCATCAAAGGTCAGTCTGCTGTAAAGGATGATGTTTCACAAAAGAATATCCTGCAAATCGCAGCCGGTTCGCCGGATCACACTACACTCGCTGCTGCTGTAGTAGCGGCCTCACTTGAGGACGTATTGTCGAATGCCGGACCATTGACGGTCTTTGCACCCAATAACGCTGCCTTCGCAAAACTACCGGCAGGTACCGTGGAAAATCTGCTGAAGCCTGAGAATAAAAGCACGCTCGCACGTATCATCAAGAATCATGCTTCTCCGGGGAGTTTTAAAGCTGAAGACCTGAAGAACAATCAACAACTCTATCAGGCCACCGGGCAATACATTAAAGTAGAGCGCAAAGAAGATGGTGTCTATGTAGGTGGCGCAAAAATCCTTGGTACGGTGATGGCATCAAATGGCATCGTGCATGTCGTCGATGCAGTCATCCTGCCGCCGGAAAAGTGATCTTTGAACAGACATATGCATATCGGCCAACACAGACATTTGGTGTGGATGGGACTATTCGTATTCCTGCACACGATCGGACATACACGTCAGATCACGGTGTGCCTCTCATGTCCTGTGGCTTCCCTGGCTGCAGCAGTTGAGCAAGCTCTAGATGGTGACCAGATTCTTGTGCGATCGGGTGTGTATCTGGAAAAGAAAATCAACGTCAATAAATCTGTGACGATCGAAGGTGAAGGATTCCCGATCATAGATGGCGCAAATACCAACGAGTTGCTTCATGTCACCGCGGATCATGTCACGATCAGAGGTCTTCACCTCCGCAATGTCGGTACCAGCTATACAGAAGACAGAGCCGGAATCAGAATAGATCACGCTGCGTATTTTTTGGTAGAAAACAATAAACTTGAGGATGCCTTCTTTGCGATTTATCTCGCGTATGCAAAGCATGGTGCTGTCATCAACAATGAAATCTTCGGTAATGCTGTGAATGAAGTTTCCTCAGGAAATGGTATACACCTGTGGTATTGCAAGCATATCCGTATTGAGAAGAACACCATCACCGGACATCGTGATGGTATCTACTTTGAGTTTGCCGACAGTTGTCAGATTAGAGAGAACTTTAGCAAACGTAATCTGCGCTATGGTCTGCATTTCATGTTTTCAAATGATGACGTGTATTCGGACAATACGTTCATCGAAAACGGATCGGGCGTCGCTGTGATGTTCTCACGTCGCATTGCGATGTATGGCAATCTTTTTGAGAACAATTGGGGAGCCGCGTCCTATGGATTACTGCTCAAGGAAATCTATGACACGGAAATACATGACAACCGCTTTGTGAAAAATACGATTGGTATCAACCTGGAAGGTGCTACCCGAATTAAATATTATCATAACCAGTTCGAAGGGAATGGATGGGCACTACGCCTCTCCGGCGGATGTCTGGACAATACCTTTTATCAAAACAATTTCCAGGGAAACACCTTCGATATCGGCATGCAGAGTTCTACCTCGACAAATACTTTTGAGGATAACTATTGGAGTGAATACACAGGATACGACCTGAACAGAGACGGGATTGGAGATGTCCCTTACCGACCAGTGAAACTCTTTTCATTTATCGTAAATCAGACACCTGAGGCGCTTGTATTGTTGCGTAGTTGGTTTACCGACATTCTGAATTTTGCAGAGAAAGTCACTCCTGTACTCACGCCTGCTAATGTGATCGATGAAAAGCCCAGGATGAATCCGGTCAGGATGAATCATGGATGATGGGTGATGAGTGATGAGTGACAGGTGATGGATGATAAATTCGGGAATAGACAAACAAAAAAATGTGCCGTTAAATGTTAAACATTGGAGTCCACTAAACATTAAACGCTAAACATTTAAACATTCATCCAATATCAATGATCACTATCCACAATCTGATAAAGTCCTTCGGCAAGCTTGAAGTCCTCAAGGGAATACAACTTGAGCTCAACAAGCCCGGCGTGACTGCAATTCTGGGACCCAATGGATCGGGAAAAACAACTTTACTGAAATGCCTCCTTGGCATGGTAATCCCACAGCATGGGCAGATCCTCTTCGATGGACGCGATATTCAAAATGACTGGAAGTATCGCAGATACCTCAGCTATGTACCGCAGATTGCAAAGTTTCCGAACAATCTGACCATTCTTGAATTCCTGGCGATGATCAAAGATATCCGTGGTGTGTCGACGACAAATGAACAACGCTACATTCAAATCTTCGACCTGGCTGCGCAACTCAAAAAACGACTTGGTACATTGTCCGGTGGCACGAAGCAAAAAGTCAATCTCACTGCGGCGTTGATGTTTGACTCTCAGTATTTGTTTCTGGATGAACCTATCGCAGGACTTGATCCCGTCTCCATGATCCGCTTCAAAGAATTACTCAAGGAAGAAAAAGAAAAAGGCAAGCAGATCATTATGACGACCCATATCATGAGTATCGTCGAAGAACTGGCAGATGAGATCATCTTCATTCTTGACGGTAAAATTTATTTCCGTGGCACCGTCTCAGAGTTGTTTGCAAAATTTCATGAAACTTCGATTGAGCGGGCGATTGCAAAGATTCTCGATCCGGGATTTATGGATTTCGATCTTACACCACAACCAAGTGAAAACTATCCGGGACAACCCCGAAGCTCTGGCTCATAATAACCATGCATAAAATCATCAAATACAGTTTTTTTGATCTCATCCGAAGCAGATGGGCAATCTTCTATGGCGTCTTCTTTTTACTCTTCACGGGCGTCCTGCTTGCGTTCAGTACAGACCTTTCCAAAGTCATCATCAGCTTGATGAATGTAGTATTGGTACTCTGTCCACTGATCGCGACCATGTTTGGTGCCATGTATTATTATAACACAACTGAGTTCAGAGAGCTTCTTCTTGCGCAGCCCATTCGTCGACGTGCAATCTTCTGGGGCCAGTTTATCGGGCTGGCATTGTCATTAGCTGTCAGCATACTTGTTGGAGTCGGAGTTCCTTTTATCGCTTATGGGATTTTTGCTTCAGCGGAGATCTGGAATTTCATCAGTCTTATCGGTATCGGGATTGTCCTCTCTGTGATCTTTTCCGCATTAGCATATTTGATCGCATTGTTAAACACAAATCATATCAGGGGATTTGGTATTGCAATTCTTACCTGGCTATTTTTTGCACTGATTTATGATGGCATCTTTCTCATTCTGCTCAGTGTCTTCAGAGAGTATCCGCTGGAGAAAGCATCGTTGGCCGGTTCGCTATTCAACCCGATTGATCTTGGACGTATTCTGATTCTGCTCAAGTTGGATATCTCAGCGCTCATGGGATTTACTGGCGCCGTCTTTCATAAGTTTTTCGGCAATCTCTCCGGTATCCTGATTGCAACGTGTGCGCTTGCGCTATGGATTATACTCCCCGCCTGGCTGATTCAGCGGATATCTGCAAGACGTGACTTTTGAAAGCCACGCGAAACCTGCCAGTTCCCCATCCCGCTATGTGATGGGTGATCGGTGATCGGTAATCGGTAATCGGTGATCAGGTGATCGGTAATCGGTAAGTAGGTGATCGGTGATGGGTAATCGGTTGATCGGTAATCGGTAATCGGTAATCGGTGATCGGTAATCAGTGATCGGTAATCAGGTGATCGGGTAATCGTTACCTTCTTCGAATAGCCGATCACGCTTAGTGTAACACAGTGACACTGCCAATCATTTCCTTTTGCCTATCTGACGATGGAGCGTACAGCAGGCGCCAAACGTATACCCCTACAGGAGCTGGCTTGCCGTTGACCATCCCGTCCCAGGCACATGCATTTGAATTCTGGCAAGAGAAAGCCACGTTGCCCCAACGGTCATATATTTCGAAAATGAAAATCTGCCCGGCGACATCATGTATCAGAGGTGCCAGGTTGTCGTTGATACCGTCACTATTCGGGGAAAAGACATTCGGAACAAAGGCATTGCAATCAGTCGTAGGTATGGTGACTATCGTATCGAGGATACAACCATGATCATCCATGATGACGAGATCGTGTACACCTGCGCTCAGATCAGAAAAGCGTCCGACCTCATTGGTAAGGATATCATCAAGTTTGAACACAAGATTCTCACCTTCCGCGTCGATTTCTATTGTTCCACTCGATTCTCCGCAATCCGAGGGGGTCGATTCAATTTTAAGTAGTGCAGGGCCTCCTTGCGTGGTAATGAAAAACATTTCGGAGACTACGCAACCAAACATATCGCTTACAGTGAGCTGATACTCGCCTGACGAAAGGCCAGCGAAAATAGCGTGTGTATCTATTGATGTACCACCATCGAGTGAATAGTACAATGTCCCCGAGTCGCTGATTGTATGGATGCTTACACTTCCAACATCACTATCACACCGAGGGGGAATCACAAGGATGTCTTCAATCACCGGCGATTCTT
>JANNQA010000162.1:0-11399 GCA_031400515.1 Bacteroidota bacterium | reverse complement strand
CTGATCAGGGAGAAGAACCAGAATACAATACCATTGATGCGACGCTCTGGTTATTTGTCGTGCTTCATGAATACATGGAGAAGTTTGGCGACCTGAAGTTTATAGAATCCGTTTATCCGAAGCTGACAGAGATCATAGAGTCTCATATTCATGGGACACGATACAATATCCATATGACAGAAGAATGGCTGCTCTTTGGAGGTGAGGACTTGTCTCAACTGACTTGGATGGATGCGAAAATCGGCGATCATGTAGTGACACCAAGGCAAGGCTGCGCTGTCGAAGTCAATGCCCTATGGTACAATGCGCTGATGATTCACAGCCAGATTTCTGACCATCTCAAATTACCGAAACACTATATTGAATTTGCTAAAGGTGTCAAAGAGAATTTTTCAAAATACTTTTTCAATGGCTCATATTTAAACGACGTCATTATTCCTGATGAATATATTGATGATACCATCAGGCCAAATCAAATCTATGCCTTGAGTTTGCCTTTTCCATTACTCGACAAAAAGCAAAGCAAGCTAGTCCTTGACATTGTGCGTGAAAAATTGCTCACACCACTTGGGCTCCGTTCACTTGATCCATCACATCCGGATTTCATCAGCAAGTATGGTGGCGATCAATGGCATCGGGATACTGCGTATCATCAGGGGACGGTATGGACCTTTCTCATTGGAGAATATTGGCTCGCGTATCTAAAGCAGAATACTTCATCAGAAAAAGCAATTTCAGAGGTGCTGAAAATGATAGAACCTTTGAAACAACATTTTTATGACGCGGATTGCATTCATGGTATCTCGGAAATCTTTGATGGCCTTGAGCCAATGGAAGGCCGTGGTTGTATCCATCAGGCATGGTCAATCGGCATGATATTAAAAGTCCTCGCAGATATTGGGCATGGTCGTAATGGGAATAAATCCCATTCCTCTGGACAGCATATTACGAGCCGAGATTCTAAATCAAAGAAATCCTAAGAATCGTGCTGAACGCACTCAAACAACACTGGAAGAACTATCTCATCGAAGCATGGGCATTGGGCATGTTCATGATCAGTGCTTGTTTTTTTGTCATCCTGCTTGAACATCCGTCGTCTGCGGTTCATCAAATAATACCTGATGCATTTCTACGTCGCGTTCTGATGGGCCTTGCGATGGGTATCACAGCGGTATTATTGATCTATTCATCCTGGGGTAAAAGATCTGGTGCACATATGAATCCTGCTGTGACGCTTGCGAATCTGCAAATGGATCGCATCAGTGTCGAGAATGCTGCCTGGTATATCATCGCACAGTTCGCTGGTGGAGTACTGGGTGTCTATCTCTTTAAGTGGATTGTCCCTGATATGATTGCGGCTACATCTGTGAACTATGCAATCACAACTCCGGGCATGGCTGGCATTTCAGTGGCATTTGCCTCCGAGTTTGTCATTTCATTTCTATTGTTACTTCTCATTTTGATTTGCAGCAACTCACGACACGCGAAGTATACGGGATTGCTCGCTGGCACTCTTGTGATGTTGTATATCACCTTTGAAGCGCCATTCTCCGGTATGAGTATTAATCCTGCCCGCACGGTTGCTTCTGCACTGCCGGCCGGCATGTGGATGGGATGGTGGGTTTATTTCATCGCTCCGATCGGAGGCATGATGAGCGCGGGCTTCGTGTATCGGAAATGGTATCGCGCATCCCATGATGGCAATTGTCTGACCATGAAATGCCACCTTTCCGGAAACCCGCATGACTGTAAGACCTACGAAGTCCTGGGACCTTCTGATCTCCAGGACGCGCCGGCGGCTAACGTCCAAAAAGCCTAAGCTCTCATCAGTATTTTCCTTCTCTGTTACCACCGTAACATGTGAAACTGGAGGTCTGCGCCATCTTTGCAGTGCAAAACTCGAAGGTCGGGGCAGGAATCCGCCTACCCTAATGCTTCGGACGGACGCGGAAAATCCCACTCCTCTAATTGACAACAACGTGAAATTTAAATTGTAAAAACTAAATACAAATTCTTCTTACGAAAAATGAAAACTATTCTCATTACCGGTGCAAGTGGCAACCTTGGAACTGCAGTTGTGAAAACTCTTTATGACAGAGGATATGGCATTTGCGCTACAGTTGGCTCTGGTGAAATTCCGGATGGCTATGATCGTATGACCAAGGATGTCCGACAGGTCAATCTCACTGATGAAACTGGTGTAAAACAATATGTGGATGAAATCGCACAACGCTATCAGGATCTCAATGCAGCAGTGCTTCTGGTTGGTGGCTTTGCCAAGGGAGGAATCAAGGAAACCGATGGCATGACAATCGACAAACAAATCGCATTGAACTTCAAGACATCTTATTTTGTCGCAAGACCACTCATTGATTACTTCGAACAGCGCGGCGGCGGACAGTTCATCCTGATCGGTGCACGTCCCGCATTGAATCCAGAAGCAGGCAAAGATCTCGTGGCGTATGCACTGTCAAAATCGCTTGTGCTAAATCTTGCAAATCTGATCAATGCCTTTGGTAAGGGAAAAAATATCAGCGCCACAGTATTGGTACCGAGTACTATTGATATGGATGCAAATCGTAAAGCAATGCCAGATGCTGATTTCTCCAGGTGGGTTAAAGCAGAAGATATCGCCGAGACAATTGCGTTTGTATTGTCTGATGCCGGCACATCGCTCCGTGAAAGTGTCCTGAAAGTCTATAATGAAGCCTAGTATGGAATCCATAGGACACATCCTCGAATACCTGGTGCTGATCATTGAATTTGTCAGTGCAGGAATCCTGCTGCTTGGATTCGGCAAAGCCGCTCTGGGTTTTATCAAAATAGAGTGGAAGAACGCATTAGCCAAACACAGTGCAAACGGCTTGTCACAAGTACGGCTGACGTTGGGCACATATATTCTCCTCGGCCTTGATTTTTATATTGTCTCCGATATTGTGCATTCGATGATCAGGCCTGAGTTAAATGAATTGATCAATCTCGCTCTAATTGTTGTGATGCGGACGACGATCGGATTTTTTTTGAGTAAGGAAATTGCCGATATAGAAAAATCTTCTGTTCACGAAACTGAATAAATACTCTGAAAATGATACTGGTTGCAGCATTTGTGTATATGTTCTACCTCTATCTCTTGATAGGATTTGTGTTTGCCATTTGGTTTACCCTCAGCGGAGTGAATACGCTGGACAAGGGTATGGAGCATGCAAGCTGGGGAGTCAGGTTATTGTTAATTCCAGGATCGATATTGTTGTGGGCAGTTCTTTGGACAAAATATATAAACCACAAATGACACCCGCATTGCGAAAATATCATATGACCATCTGGTTTGCTCTGGCATTGATTCTGCCTTCATTCTTTGTTGCAACAATTATTGCAATTCCAAAACCGCAGTCTGATCCTCAGTTTAGAAGCTTTCAGTCGGAAGCATTATCGACGGTATTGTTCACAGCCCATTCTGATCAATTTATCATTAAACTCAGAACAGATGGTCCGGCGCAGGCTAAGCAAATAGAAGTAATTCTTATAAAGTCAGTGTCGGTACCAGAAGCGTTGGTCTATCTGTCTTGCGGGCAATCAGAGAAAATCTTGCTCGGCAAACTCTCATCGAAAGAAACACACCGGTTTCCTCTTGATACACTCAAATCTTTTGATAACTGTGAAATAGAATTTTTTGATCCATTCAATAACATCGTGTTTGACAAGATCTCGCTTTGAGATTGATCGACATGTGAATATTTATCCGCTATGAGTGTCAACTATGCTCCGATCCTGTGGAATCGCCAGAAGAAAATCTACGACCGTGTGATGCTTGCACTGATGGCTGCATATCTTATTGTATTTATTTGCTTACAAGTGATTGCATTTCCAGCCATCACCATTGAGACATTGATCATCAGGGCGACAGGGACACTTGCTTTTCTCATGCTTCACATCATACTTTGCATAGGTCCGCTCGCCAGAATTGATAAACGTTTTCTGCCCTTACTCTATAACCGGAGACATCTTGGGGTGACGATGTGCTGTGTCGCCTTGATACATGGCGTCTTCAATATCGTTCAGTTTCACGCATTGGGAAATACTGATCCGATCGTGTCGCTATTCACCGCCAATAAAAACTATCAGTCATTCGCGCGTTTTCCATTTGAGGTACTTGGCTTCTTTTCACTCATCATTCTCCTGCTCATGGCTTCAACAAGTCACGACTTCTGGCTCAAAAATCTTTCGCCTAAAGTCTGGAAGACACTACATATGATGGTGTATTTCGCATATGCAATGCTGGTAGGACATGTGATGCTTGGGGTTATCCAACTGGAAAAATCACCAGTGCTGATAGCAGTGACGGGGATAGGGATGATGACAGTGATAGGGCTACATGTGTGGACGGCGATCAAGACCGGCAAAACGGGTAAAGCCGATGAAATCGGTAAAACCCGCCAGTTGGGGACTGTTCGTATTTCAGATATTATTGCCTCTCCTGTTTCTCCGGTTTCCCCGGCTTCACCTACTTCTCCTGCTTTCTATCGCGTATGCCGTGTAGATGAAATCCCCGAGAATCGTGCAAAGACAGTGATGATCAACGGACAGAATATTGCAATCTTCAAATACAATAATAAACTCTCTGCGATCAATAATCTTTGTCGTCATCAAAATGGTCCACTGGGTGAAGGCAAAATCATTGATGGTTGCATCACGTGTCCATGGCATGGCTATCAATACTTACCTCACACTGGTCAGTCACCACCTCCGTTTACAGAGAAAGTGGAAACCTATGATGTGGATCTGATCGACGGATGGGTTTATGTGAATCCAAATCCATATCCGGAAGGTACAGAACGACCTCCCCGTGTAATTAATTCTATAGTAACACGTCTTACCGCAATTGCTGATGCATATGAGAGAGTATCCTGACGAATTCTATATCGGCTGGCAGTCAGAAGCTGCTGATGGCATTGCTGAACGGGTAAGGCAATTCATTTTTGCAGTATGTCTTATCGTGCCGGTCATTGGAGTGGTTGTTGTGCTGAATCAGGGTGGATTTAGCGAGTCAGCCTTTGAATATGGAAAGGTGACTGTGATAGAAGGCGTATTCACAAATACACCGGCGCCATTTCTTCAGATACTCCGTGGAAAAGATGTGCAAGGCCAGGCTATCTATCAAAACATTTTGCTCGTGGCACCAGGCAAACATGGTATTCAGGAAATGTTGAAGGAACTTGAAACAGCTCTTGGACATGCATTAGAAGCACGTATGGTAAAGATGAAAGGGTTCCTGATCTATCACAATGGAAAGACGCTGATGGAAGTAGAGGAAATGATGGACATCATGGATACAGGCGTAGCGATAGAAGTTCCTCCTCTACCAACTCAATACGGACAAGGATCAGTGATTGGAGAAATTACAGATCCAAAATGTCTCTTTGGTGTGATGAAGCCAGGATATGGGAAGCCCCATCGGTCATGTGCAGCGAGATGTATCGCTGGTGGGATTCCTCCTGTACTGAAAACACTATCAGCAGATGGTGATGTGCAATACTATCTGCTCGCGGGAGAGCAAGGTGAAATGATCAATGATGAAGTGTTACCCTATGTAGGTGATCAGGTTGCAGTGTGCGGGAATATCAGGAAAGTTGGAGACTGGATGATCCTCTATAAGGATAGCGAAAAAGAGATGATGTTGCTGTCAGATGGCCTGGCCGAAGGATTAGGGATGTGCAGATAGAGACCTGATTAAATCTGTCATTGCAAAATCTCGTACCTCGTACTCCTCCCACCACGAATCAAAGTAAAGACACCTTTCTCTATCAAGTCCTGCAAATCGCGTGTTGCTGTGCCTTTCGATGTATTCGTGATACGTACATACTTTGCGGCTGACATACTCGCTTCGAAACCTGAAGGCCCTTCTTCTAACATTCTTCTTATCACTTTGAGCTGCCTGGTATTCAACTGATCTTTATAAGTATCAAAAAACTTTGTCTTGCGCAGTATGAATTGAATTTCTTTTTCTGATTCTACTTGCGCTATTGAGTGACATCGACAAAATATTTAATCCACCAGGTGATTTCAAGAGATCGTTGAGCAGCTTTCAGTTCTCAGCCACCAGTTCGAGAAGTAATACTCTCTGTAGAAGATCAGTGAGCAAAGCGGATAGCTGATTGTTTTGTGCTTTTAATATTTCATTCTCTGCAGAGAGCTCCTGTACGGCTTTGACACAGAGGCCAACTGACCCATCAGTCCACATGTAAATGACTGCCCGTTTTCCGTCGTTGAGGTCATCAGGAGCCCATCGGTGTTTCCCATCTCTACCGATTGCTGATCAAGTTGCAACTGAGGCCCGGCCTCCGCAAAGACCTGAAATGGCTGCCATACAGTATCATTTCTAATCGCCACTTGTCCTGCTGTATCGATGTAGATACCAATATTCTGTGCGGTACTCGTGAGAGGGAATAAGATCAAAAGCTTAAACAGGTATTTCATTTCTTCATTTTGATGCACAAACTATGGGAAGCGTGTCTGTTTCAAAAGCTACACAGAGTATTCAGCATGACAGGTGAGAATTTAGCACCGAAAGGACACTTTCTGGCAAAGGCTATGCGCGCTGAATTCAGTCCACAGTCCTCAGTCTACAGTCTTCAGTCTTCCTCGGCCCCATCAATAATTTCGCTGTTCGTTCTGAAAACACATCTTTCACCTGCGACGTTTATTGAATGTCATTTCTTCTACGTTGGAGCTCCACCACTTACCACATCGCCCTTGGGTTCCCTGGTTCTTACTATGCGGGATATGAGAGTGATTTAAAAAAACGGTTGCATGGTTCCTGTAGTCAATAGAAGGTGATCGCATTCAAACATTGTTTCTGTCTTCTTTCCTCACTCATCATCAAATGCAATGACGACAAGATCATCAATCATCACTGGAACAGTAGTCTCTTGATTCTTGTATTGGATAACAAGCGCATCAAATTTTTTGTCAGGTACACGGAGATCAACGGAAATGCGCTTTCGATCCTTATGTTGGAGAATGCGCATGGGGCGTATGTGTCTGGACTTTACAATGTCGTTATTATTCAGAAGTTCAATTGTAAATTCTCCCTGTCTCCACGTATCCCATTCGCGGTGTTCGATTTGAAAATCGGCAATTGCACGCAACCATTTACCAGGGGGCAACGAGACAATGGAACGTGCAAGCACGATATCGTCGCTACCCGGAGGAACACAAATACAGCCAGACATTTCAATCGTGGGAAGTTTGCATACTGGTAATAGATCGTTGAAATCGCGAACGAATAGAGTATCCGCATTTCGTGTTTCATCTGAATACTGTTCGTCTGTATCCAGAAGAAATTGTGCTGTTTCCGGCACTTGCATCCTTCCAAAAATTTTCCAGAAATATGCCTTCGTCATTTCGCCGGGTCGTAGCAATCCTCCTTTGTGGGCGTGATGTGTCAGCCACAAATTATACACGCTACATCCCAGAATAAATACAACAAATACTGTTTTGACCAGCGCAGATCTGTTTCCAATCCATACAATCAACGCACAAAGAGGAAATGCCAGAACTACATATGACTGGACCATTGCCCGTTGTCCCAATTCTCCACCATAGGTCCATCCCACCCAGGACCATGTGATCCAGATAAATAACAGCATGAAGACAGTTATGATCAAGCGCATTTCGCGCTGTTGTTTCCAAAGCCACCAAATACCTGCAAGTGCCAACATCAAAGCCGGTGAGTAGACAAGCCATCCAGATCTGTAACTGAACATGCCACTGATAATAAACGGCTTAAAAAAGCGAAATCCCTGATCCTGATAACTATAAACCAATGGCGAACCGGTGACGTAAAGCCAATACATTATTTGAATGCTTCCAACAGCCAGCATACCGCCCAGGAACAAAAACACATGTTTCCGATGCAACCTCCATATCTGAGTTCTGTTATTCCATTCCGCGCCATTATTTACACCCCAGAGTAGAGGAATCATTCCGGCAAGCATTTCCGTTGGCCGGGTCAGGATCATCAGCCCGAGTACACATCCTGACAGGAGCGCAAATCCAGGTGAGGGCTGTGTGTAATATTCTATTACACTAAAGATGAGTATAGCATATAGTGTAAAAAGATAATTGTGAGACATAGCGCCATTGATTGCCGCATAGTCGAGGTAATTTGTACCGAGCACGAGGATCAATAATACTATTGCCACAAATACGTCCTCAAAATACCTCAGCAGAATACGACGCAAAAAATAGAGTCCGATGCATGCGATGAGCAGACTCCCAATGTTGATTGCGAGTTGGTACGGCCAGGAAAAACCATCGACCTCGACATTAGTGCTTGCAGATGCATAGGCATGCGCGACCAGAAAAAAAGGTAGGTATTGCAATGCCATTCCTGCAGAATATTTCATCACATAATTGCCATTGCGATACAGATAGGCCTGCTGGAGGTCGGGCGTGGGGTAGTATTTTCTCAGGATCTCATCCCTGAACTCCAAATGTTTCAGATCGTGATAGATAAAAATGGCAGGCAGATAGAAATAATATCCAGAGACATCCCATCCAATTGTTGCTTCGGTGCGCGTCATTTTCCATTTGGGATAGTATCCCAGACTGGTCGCAAATAAGAACGCACAGCAGATGATAAGGCTAAGCGATGACTTCATGAAGCCTAAATATCACCATTCAAATTATATCTCTCAGACTGAAGTAAGTCTTCAGTAAACTAGGTCAAGTAAACGCATCCATGGACTGAACCACTCTTCACATATGGGATCCTTGCATCATCGTTGGACTAGCGCCTCCGCCGTGCTCCTACGCTGAATCTTCGGCGTAAGTATACGGCGGACGAAGTCCGCAGAGTAGCCTTCGGTCTCAATGAAGGCGGCACGCTCTAAAGGGATGCTCTTTCAAGGCACGCGGTCGTCAAGCTCAGGACAAGGGATAGCGGATTTCGGAGAAATACGAACTCCTTTTCAGATTTAGGATCTTCGTTGGACTGAAGCGCTGAGAGTACATATCTTGCTCCCAATCCGGGACACATGAAAAATCAAAATATCACTGAGATTGAGGAGTTCTTCGATGGACAGGAAATGTATGCGACCGTCATTCGTGAGAACTACATGATGCACAAAGAGGTGATTCAATGGATTAAAACACATTGTGCTAATCGTTTCGGGAAAAACATCAGAGTTTTGGAAGTTGGCTGTGGCGATGCTTACGTTGTCAGTAAGTTGGTACAGGATATCGATATCGCTTCTTATGTAGGGATTGATTTATCTGCGAATGCTTTGAAACAGGCGAAGAAATATTTGTATCCGTTACTGGAGAATATTGAGTTGCTCCATGGAGATATCGCCGAGATCATGATGCGACTTGAGGGCAAGTTTGATATCATCCTTGCAGGTTTTGTCTTACACCATTTTCAGGCACCTGAAAAACGCAGAATTTTTGACACTTTTAAAAAGTTACTGTCGGAGAACGGGGCATTGATCTTCTATGATGTGACAATGAGCGAAGGAGATACACGCGAGCAGTACAATAGTCGGACAGTGGATTATTATGATGTGCAGTGGACGGAACTCAATTTCACTCAGCTTCGACAGATCCGTGAGCATGTTCTCAGCTTTGACTTTCCAGAAGCGCATGATACGTGGGTAAATTTGGCAACCGCAGCAGGGCTCAGGCTTTCCACGTCGGATTATCTGGATGGTATGCGGTTTTACAGAATCAGTGATTTTACGTGAAGCGTCTTTAAGAAGCGTGTGCGGCGGCACCTCTGACAATCCTTCATGTTATTGCATCGTATCGATACCGGTGGACGAGGAGAAATGATTGGATGACGAGTCGTATTCGCATTTTCAATTCCAGATTTACCCACGCCGTGGTACATATTTACCCACGGAGTGGTACAAATTTACCCACAATGGCTTACCTTAGCATAACCAATGTATTAGCTATATGTTCAAAAGATTGCTTGCGACCCCGATAGAAGAGGCGCTCTCGGATACCCCTGTGCTGCTCCTTAATGGCGCACGCCAAACCGGAAAAAGTACACTCTGTAATCAGCTTATAGATGATGGGGTATTTAAGGGCACACTTGTTACACTTGACGATACAACAACACTGAACGCCGCTCGCTTGAATCCAATGGCCTTTCTGGAAGACATGGATCAACATCTCATTATCGACGAAGTTCAGCGCGCACCTGAGTTGTTCCTGAGCATTAAAAAACTCGTCGATAAGGACAGAAAAACACGAAGATTCATTCTGACAGGATCTTCTGACGTGATGACGCTTCCAAAAGTTGCTGACTCACTTGCCGGCCGTATCGAAATTTTTAATCTCTGGCCTTTATCTCAGAATGAACTGAATGCCACGACATCTCATTTTCTGACAAACCTGGTTTCCGCAAACGGTAAATTCGCCACAATGACGACTCAGTGGAAAGATATTCTGCAGATGATAGTCACAGGCGGCTATCCCGAAGCCGTACTCCGGGAAACAACCCAACGAAGATCAAGATGGTTTTCATCCTATCTGACATCGATTCTTCAAAAAGATATACGAGAGCTTGCACATATCGAAGGCCTCACTCAGATTCCTCAGGTCCTTCAACTAATCGCCACAAGGATCAGCAGCACTATCAACCTTTCCGAAATTGCGAGACTCTCAGGAATAAAGAATACCACATTGCAACGGTACGTCGCACTGCTCCAACAGATTTTTCTCATCATCAAAATCCCGGCATGGACGCCAAACACAGAAGGACAATTTGTAAAGTCACCAAAAATCTACCTGAATGACACTGGTCTTCTGAGTCACTTGCGTGGCGAAAATGACAAAGACCTGAACGTAAGTCGTAAAGACGCTGGTGCCTATCTCGAGAATTTTATAGTAATGGAAATTCTGAAACAGATCAGTTGGTCAAGTCAATCATTTACCCCGTACCATTTTAGTATTCACAAAGGGAGTGAAGTAGATCTTGTTCTTGCAAACCAAAAATCACAGCTTTATGGCATTGAGATAAAGTCAGCGGCATCTCTTAACGAATCTGACTTTCAAGGACTCAGAAAATTAGCGTTGCTCTGTGGATCGAAATTTCAAAAAGGGATCATCTTGTATACCGGTGAAAAGACGATACCGTTTGGTGACAATCTTTATGCAGTACCTGTATCAGCGGTTTGGGCTTAATCAAAAAGCTCTTCTCGTCTGGCTCTGCACTCTTTCATTCTTCAAAGTGCCCAGAACCCGTCTTCGTTAAAACTTCAGCAGGTAAAACAGGACTTCTCTTTGTGATTACCGGTGAATGTTGATTCAGAATCAAGCATGAGGTCTTCCTTAGCCTTAGCCTCAGCCTTTCTTTAAGTGCCCAGAACAGGACTCGAACCTGCACAGCCGTAAGG
>JANNQA010000150.1:0-14257 GCA_031400515.1 Bacteroidota bacterium | reverse complement strand
GAAAAAAGCTTCAAATACTCCGGTAAAACGCGATAAAACCACCGAATAAATGGGATGCATTTCAAAGTGTCGCTCTATTTGAAGCCGTGAGAATAAATCTCCCGGCTCCTGGTTGAATTATTTGGAGGGTCGGGATTTATTCCCGACCCTGAAAACGACACTTTGAAAGCCACCAAATAAATGTATTCACTGTGCCGCGAGTATTACTTTACTTATTTTCACGGCCGTGCGTCAAGTGCATTATACCATTGGGATCACCGGAGGGTCTGGTTCGGGAAAGTCATTTCTGATCCAGGCATTGCGTGCACGATTCTCTGAAGATGAATTATCAATTCTTTCACAGGACAACTATTATCGCAAAAGGGATGAGCAGCAGAGGGATGCAGATGGTATTCAGAATTTCGATTTACCGTCGTCGTTTGTGATGGATGAGTTTGAGCATGATTTTAAGCTTCTGCTGCAAGGTCAGACAATCACGCGGACAGAATATACCTATAACAATGCCGGACTTAATCCTGGAGTAGTTGTTGTAAAGCCGGCTCCCGTATTGATTATTGAAGGTCTGTTCGTACTTTCTATTGATAATATCAGAAGTGCTCTTGACCTCAAGGTATTTGTGGATGCAAGTAATGTTGTAAAAGTCAAGCGTCGAATCCTTCGGGATCGGGTAGAGCGAAATTATCCTCTTGAAGATGTTCTTTACCGCTATGAAAAGCACGTCTTGCCAGCGTATAAACAACATATCGCACCATTCAAAGCGGAAGCAGATGTAATCCTCAATAATAATTCTTCGATTGATCGTGCCATTGTATTACTCTCAGGGTTTATCCGTGGTCTGATCGGATAGCACGGTCTCTTACTCCCTTTTTGTAGCCAATTAAGAATCAATAATGCAAAATCAATTCGTCGAGAATTGAGAATCGACAATTGAGAATTAAATCATCCACTACCAGCCACGATATCTCGGTGGTTCAATACTATTTAACCTCAGATATACGACCAATTGTCCGCGATGATGGGTCACATGATCTGTCAGCAGAAGAAGCACCCTGCGTTTTGTCATTGGGCCGGCAAAAAAATCTACTTTCTCGTCAAGTTTGCTGGCCGGAAATTTAGCAATCGCGCGGGCGGTATAATCGAATGACTCTTCCAGGAGCTTGATCACATCTTCTTTTCGCTCTGATGGATGATCGACATCTTTTCCAAAAGGAGGTGCTCCCAGATAGTCACTGCTGAGCCAGATCATATTCCCGCACATATGAATGAGTTGCCTGCTGAACGTCATTTCTTCAGGGGTAGGATTGTAGTCGTATTGATCTGCAGGCATGGCACGGGCAAATTCAAGTGTGTATTCTTTCGCATTCTGCCATTTAAGTTTAAAATCTTCAATGAAGGCATTTTGTGCGTTGACTTGTATCAGGATTGTGAGGCAAAGGAGGAGCGTATAAAAGTATTTCATGGATAAAAAATTCAAATGGTTATTCAGTATTAGGCTTTTAGCAAATCAATTTTACCAACAAGTTGGTCATTGTTGGACTTGTACGGACTAAAGTCCCGCAATTTTTTTTGTTGCCTCCTACCGTCGGCTAAAGCCGACGGTAACAGACGCTTCCTTTTCAAGCTTGTCTTGAAAAGGATTTAGATTTTAAGTGCTGAACTTTCTTTACAAACAGAGAAACGACATCTTCGTCTAATACCTCATTCGGTGGCCGAAGATAATTCCATGATGGAATCTTACTCTCAATTGCCAGATATCCTTTCACTGCACCTACAAATGGATATCCGGAGAATACATTACGCATTGCAGTCAACAAGCGCTGTGATTTGTCAGCATCCTTGCCATTGTGAAAATCATAAATCACTTTTGCCGCGTTAGCTACTGTCAGATTCGCAGTTGCAGAAATACATCCTACACCTCCGGCCTTCAATGTCTCTAACAAATACTCTTCGGTGCCACTGAACAATCTGAAAGACGGAAATTCATGCATCAACTTCTGCATATGATTCCAATCACCACCTGAATCCTTGATCCCTACGATCGTATCAGAATAACGTTCAAGGAGTTTGGAAATCAGCCTGATGGTTAGATCAATCCCGGTGTTCTTCGGAAAATGATATAAATAGATATGAAGTCGATCATCAGCAATTGTTTCGATCACGCGTGAGAAGTAATTGAACAGAGCTTCGTCCGTTACGGGTTTATAATAAAACGGTGGTAACATCAGGATATTCGTGACTCCAAGATCCAAAGCGTGTCGTGTAAGTGCAACGGTATCCGTGATTGCACAACAACCGGTACCGACCATGAGCAATTGTGGTGCAAGCCCTCCTTCCAGTGCATCTTCAAGAATTCCTTTTCGTTCATTCACAGAAAAAGAGTTTGCTTCTCCTGTTGTGCCAAGAAGCACGATACCATCACTGCCTTGTGTGAGTAAATTCCTGCAATGCGTCACAAGCAGATTTGTATCTGCATTCAGGTCCTTATCCATTGGAGTGACAGCGGCCGTGATGATACCAGTAGGGAAATACGACTTCACCTTATTCATCATACTTGAAATTTACCTGCATCATTGATGTGTTTCCGATGTTATGTTGGAAAAATGTTCACCCAGTGGATTTATCCTTCTGCATTTTACCGATATGCACATGTTTAATATGCCCATGTCCTAAGCCCAACAACTCCATGCCTGATCAGATAGATACTAATGGTAATCGCAGCAATAGCAAAGATGACTAAGCATACTTTGAGCCATTTGGGGCTTGAATCGTTCCGCCATTTGAATACGGAGACACCACACATCAATGATGCGAGACTTAATACCACAGATGAGATCAGGATGAGGACTGACCATATCGTAGGAGCTGCGAGACTTTTGAAGGGATCAATACTTCCCATCTGAAGCCCTAATAACAAGCCAATTATCGACAGCCCGGCGACAGACGGCCATAACAAATATCGGTCATGAGGTATGCTTCGCCTGAATAATCGGAGACCAATCGCAATGAGACCAATCGCAATACCAATAAATGCCATCAATCCAAATAGCACAAGAATGATTATCTCACCCCAGACTTTCCAAACTTTTGTTTCTTTAAAGTTGCCTGGCCCCTGCATGTATCGGATGCCTTCATGAGTTGCAAAGGTGATTGGATCGCGTTCCCCATTTTCCGAAACGACATACAAATGTCCATCAGAATTATAAATCGTTTGCATTGTGCCAAAAAGGCCGGATGTGTATCGGAGTGTATCCTCGTTCACACTGATGCGAACAAGGCTCCCCAGACGATCAACAAATCGCGTAATCTGATTTCTTGATGTCGCTGAAGTATAAGCGCCGAAATACAACGAGTCTAAATCTTTCCCTGTTGCAATTGCATTGACAATTGAGTCTTGGCCTTCTTCGAGACTTGTAAGAATGATTTTTTCGAGGCTACCGATATCTCCTCCACTATTGATCAGAATAATATATCCACGATTAAGTTGACGATTGTAATGCATGGTGCACAAGAATCCCATCATCCCGCCGTCATGTCCGATCCATTGTATACCGTTGAAATTTCTGGTGTACAGATATTTAGCATACCCATCAGTGCACCCTTCTTTTGCAGCAAGCGTAGATTCTGGTCGCTCCATGCGATCCATGCTCAATGATGAAAGAAAATAAACACTATCCACACGTCCCAGGTTGAGAAAAATGCGTAAATACTGAGCCATCTCACGGACATTCGAATTTATTGCGCCCGCAGGTCGCTGGATGATATGCCAGTATGGTTGTTCTTCCGGAGGATCAAATGCATAGCCCTTTGCCAGAAAAGAATCCACATGCGGAGTCTTTAAGAATGAAGAATGACTCATTCCGAGTGGTTCGAATATTTCGTTGTCAACATAGCTCTCAATTGATTGCCCGGTGATTTTTTCTACGATGTACGCAGCCATCGGCGGACCGGAATTACAATAAGAGGAATGCATTCCTGGCTTCCAACGACTCCTTCGGGAACGCGGAGCAAAATCGAGACCCTGTTTTAAAGTCCAGCCATCTGCGTTCGCGGCATATTCCCTGAGATGCATATCATCGAATCCCGTGGTATGTTCCAGAAGATGAACAATCCGCACCGGGTCGGTCGCTTCCCATTGATTTTTCCATTCTACATCTGAGATATATTTCGATATCGGATCTTCCAGACTCAAGAGTCCATTTTCAAGAAGTTGCATGATTGCAATGCCCGTGAAACTCTTGGAAGTAGAGCCGATCCTGAACATTGTTTCGGGAGAAACAGGTACTGAATCGGCCAGGTCGGCGAAACCAAAATAGCCCTCCCAGAGAATGCTATCATTGTTTATCACGCACACCTGTGCACCCGTGATCTTTTTCTCGCGGATCGTAGAGTCCAATTGAAGTTGCAAGCGGCTGAAATCCTGTGCATATCCTCCCAGGTGATAGAGGAGCAGCAGGCAGTGAATAATAAAAATTCTCATCAGGGTGTCTTTTTTCATTTCGGCTAAAGATATTACGCCGGACAATAACCATACCTTGTCAGAGAAACTTATCATCGACTCCTATGACAACCGCGTCAAGACGATCATTTTTAACCAGAACTGCTGTTTCAGCAGGTGGAATTCTCTCAGCAGGACTCAGTGGTTTCAGCGCTCCTTTGCGTGACTTACTTGCCGAGATAGATCAATATTCATCAGAGCATGCTGCCGTAAGCTCTGCGGATGACGAAGATTTCTGGCATCTGATCCGGCAGGCATTTACGATCTCACCGAATGTGATGAATCTCAATAATGGTGGTGTAAGTCCTCAGCCACGCGTAGTCCAGGAAGCGGTTGAGCGATACAATCGGCTCAGCAATGAAGCACCTTCATACTATATGTGGCGCATTCTCGATATGGGTCGCGAACCCTTGCGGCAAAAGCTTGCGGATCTCGCCGGGTGTAGTGCTGAAGAAATTGCTATTCAACGGAATTCTTCAGAATCTCTGGAGACAATCATATTTGGTTTGCCATTGCAACGTGGCGATGAGGTAGTACTCACAAAGCAAGACTATCCGAATATGATCAACGCATGGAAACAGAGAGAAAAGCGTGATGGAATTGTACTGCGATGGTTGAATTTTGAATTTCCAATTGAAGACGCAAATGTCATCGTGGATCAGTTCATCGGTGCATTCAATTCAAAAACCAAAATCGTTCATATCACGCACATGATCAATTGGAATGGTCAGATTCTACCAGTTGCACTGATCGCACGAGCTGCGCATGCGCGAGGCATTGAGGTATTAGTCGATGGGGCACATACATTCGCTCATATTGAGTACAAAATTCCAGATCTCGAATGTGATTATTTCGGTACGAGTCTGCATAAATGGCTTTGTGCGCCATTTGGAAGCGGTATGCTTTATGTCAAGAAGGACAAGATTGGTTCTCTCTGGCCCCTGATGGGAGCACCAGAACCTGATGCTAATGACATTCGAAAGTTTGAACATCTCGGTACGCGCTCGTTTGCGATCGAACAAGCGATTGGCCAGGCGGTAGATTTTCATGTCATGATTGGGATACGACGGAAACAAGAGAGACTATGTTATCTGAAAAACTATTGGGCAAAGACAGCGAGTACTTTCCCTGGAGTATCTATTGGGACTTCTTTGCTTCCTGATTACGGCTGTGCATTAGCACTATTGCAGATTGAGGGCCGGGACCCCCTGGACGTGTCCGAGTATCTGTTTGATAAACATAAAATCCATACCGTATCAATCAAGTGGGAGAATATCCATGGTGTCCGTATCACTCCGAATGTATACACCCTGACCTCAGACCTCGATAAATTGGTGAATGCCATTGGGTTATATATTCGTACGTAGCATGTTCACTCGTCCGCTCTGAAATTTGTGCGACCTGTGCATGTTGTGCAAAGGCACTTGTTAATAATCCGTTTTTCGGGGTACCATGCCTGAGTCGCGCATATTAGCCTCCGAAAAAAAATAGGCTTGAAACAATGCCATATCAATAAAAAACTAATACCTTCCGACGTTTTTATCGACTGTGGTAAGAAGCTTGCACCCGACGCACCCCTGCTTTTTTGCATTTCACCCCTAATAAGAATTTGTGTAGAGGCTTTCGCTTCATGGAAAGTCCCTATGAGCGTATGCCATGCGTTGCTCAAATTTTTTTAAAACGTATTATTTCAAACTCAAAAAAGTTTTTACATGAGAAGGATTCTGTTAACTCTCCTGGTCCTCAGCCCTTTAATTTGCATGGCGCAACAACGAGTTGCGAAAGACATTCTAGCACTGGAAAAAGGTGGTGCAATATTCGAACAGGTCAACTTACTTACTTATGAATCTAGTGACCTGGCCAGGTATCCAGGATTCGCTGGCTTGAGTAAAGGAGCCTTGTTGAAATTGGACTTCAATGCAATTGCAGAGCTCACAAAAGCGCACACGCCGCTTGTCTCTATGACATTACCTACTGCGGATCGACGGTCAGTCACTCTCGATTTGATGGAATACGATGTACTTGCTCCCGACTTTCAATTGCATACAAGCGATAGACCTGGCGAGGTGATGCCTTATTCAGGAGGTAGACACTATCGGGGTATTCTCCACGGTGATCAAGGGTCTATTGTCGCATTGAGTGTGTTCAATGATGAAGTCATGGGCTTAATAAGCAGTCAGGAAGGGAATTTTGTGCTTGGTAAAATCTCAAGTTCAAGAGAAAATCTTCATATCCTTTACAATGAAAGCGATCTTGCTGCCAGACCAGATTGGGAGTGTGGAACGCCGGATGATGGAGTGGGCTATACGAAAGAGCAATTATTCTCTCAGATGAATCAACGCGACATTGGTGACTGTGTGCAAGTCTATATCGAGATCGACGATGATATTGTCACAGATAAGGGAGGGGCAACCGGTGCTACGAATTATATTACGGGATTGTTCAATCAGGCAATCACTCTTTATGCAAATGAAAGTATTGCAATGTCGATTTCTCAAATATTGGCATGGACTACGACTTCACCCTATTCAGGTGGTACTTCTTCGGCGATGTTGACGTCTTATCAGAATCTCACTGGAACATTTAATGGAAACCTGTCTCACCTTGTTTCTTATCAGGCTAGTGGAGGGATTGCCGCAGGCTTCAGCGGTATCTGCAATTCGAACCCGGACTTGAGTAAATGCTTTAGTAGTATTGACGCCACGTATTCAATTGTGCCGACATATTCATGGTCAGCAATGGTGATCACCCACGAGATGGGTCACCTCATAGGTTCCCGTCATACTCACGCCTGCGTTTGGAATGGAAACAATACCGCAATTGACGGTTGTGCCGGATCAGTTGAGGGCACTTGTTCGCTCCCTGGATTTCCTTCGGGAGGTGGGACAATCATGAGCTATTGTCATTTACAGTCGGTAGGGATCAATTTCAATAATGGTTTTGGCCCTCAGCCCGGGAATGTGATTAGAAATACTGTGAATACTGTTGGAAACTGTCTCACAACGTGTGGCGGTCCACCACCACCACCGGCATATTGCGCTGCAGAAGGCACAGATCAGCAATATGAATGGATCCAGGCAGTTGTCTTGGGGTCTATTAACAATGCAAGTGGTAATAGTGGAGGGTATGGAGACTTTACTGCCCAAAGTACTTCACTTACTCCCGGCACAGCATATACGATTACATTGACACCTGGCTTTGCCGGAACTGCATTTAGCGAGGTCTGGCGCGTATGGATTGATTACAATAATGACAAAGATTGGAATGACGCCGGTGAACAAGTGGCTGCTGGTACCGGCACGGCTGTTCAGAACATTTCTTTTACAGTCCCAGCTTCGAGTCCTGCGGCGACAACACGGATGCGTGTCTCAATGCAATACAACGCTGCACCTCCGATCTGTGGCAGTTTTACATTTGGTGAAGTCGAAGACTATACTGTTGTTGTTGGAGGAGGAGGCGGCTCAACTTGTACGGATGGAATCCAGAATGGCGGTGAGACCGGTGTAGACTGTGGAGGTCCAACATGTCCTGCTTGTCCTACATGTAACGATGGAATCCAGAATGGCGGTGAGACAGGCATAGACTGTGGAGGTCCAATTTGTCCCGCTTGTCCGACATGCACCGATGGAGTTCAGAATGGCGATGAAGAAGGTATTGACTGTGGAGGTAGCTGTCCGAATCCTTGTTCTGGTGGCACCGTGATCTTTGGTCATTTCTTTGAATCAGGTTGGGATGGCTGGGCTGACGGTGGTGCAGATGCTGCGCGGTACTCCGGATCCAGATCATGGGAAGGAAGCTATTCAATCAATCTGCAGGATAACGGCGGTACTGCATCAGCAATGACATCTCCGGCAGTGAATCTTACTGGTTATTCTTCGGTAGAACTGGAGTTCTACTTCTATTCATTTAGTATGGAGAATGGAGAAGATTTCTTTGTACGCTACTACAATGGATCAACATATACCACGGTGGCAACATTTGTTGCAGGCACAGGTTTTACAAATAACAACTTCTGGGTCGCGACAGTGACACTCACAAGTGCACAAGCGAATTTTGTTTCAAATGCAAGGTTCCGTATTCAGTGTGATGCAGGCGACAACAATGATGACATCTATATTGACGCCGTGACATTGACAGGCTTCACCAGTACATTGCCAGAATCTGGTTATGTGATCAATAGGGTAGAGCAAGATAATCGCAATGGTCGTGGATTGATTGGTGGTCAGAATGCGGAGGTGGTCATCCATCCGAATCCTACTTCTGACAATATTCAAATACAGTATGAAGGTGTGATCGAAGAGATCAGGATCATCTCAGCACAGGGTATTGAAATGTTGGCAATTGAAACCGATGTGGATTTTCATGAAGTGAACCTGAAGGATATCCCGTCAGGAATCTACGTAATGATGATACGCAGCGGAGATTTATGGATACCCAAGAAATTTATGAAGTTGTGATAAAAATGATTGTACCTTAGATCCATCAGACTATTATGAAAGATCCCCGGCAGCTTCTATGTGAAGTTGTCGGGGTTTTTTATTCCCAACCGAATCCTGGCGGAATAAAAAAATGAAAATAAAAATCAAAATGGGAAAAATCAAGGGTCTCTTAAAAAGCCCTGTGCTCACGACTTCTTGTCATTATCATTTTCATTCTTTAGAGTACCGAAGGCGGGACTCGAACCCGCACATCTTTGCAGACACTGGATTTTGAGTCCAGCGCGTCTACCAGTTCCGCCACTTCGGCATCAATTATTCCTCGCTCAGAGAGAATTGGCAAAAGTAGAATTTTTTTTTGCCTCCACTGCATGTACCTTTCGCGCATCTTAGTATGAGGGGTGTAGTTGTTCTTCGGATCAGCCCGAATCTGGTCATACCCACATGAAATGTTGAAAAAGATCATATGTAGATGTTAGTGATTCACTATCTTGTGCAGGTTTTTTCAAAAAAATGACAATGGACAGCAAAGTTTCTATAGACGATTTCAAGATTCCTTATCGCATACATGCAGATTATGATAAGCCTGTGGCCTACTTCTGCATGGAATATGCTATTGATCAATCGCTGAAGATATATGCCGGGGGTTTGGGTTATCTCGCCGGTTCTCATATGCGGAGTGCTTATGCTTTAAAACAAAATCTCATTGGGATCGGAATCCTGTGGAAGTATGGATATTATGATCAGGTTCGGCAACAAGATGGAACAATGGGTGCCCTATTTCAGGAGAAACATTATGGGTTTCTCAAAGAAACGGATATCAAATTCGTGGTGACTGTTCACAATCATGATGTATGGGTTAAAGTCTGGTATCTGGAACCTCAGAAGTTTGAAACGGCCCCGATTTTTCTCCTATCCACTGACCTGCCGGAAAACGACTACCTCGCGCGCACGATCACACATCGGTTGTACGACAGTAATGTGTCTACAAAAATTGCACAATACATTGTCCTTGGAGTTGGAGGAGTAAAGCTGCTTGAGAAGATCAATCGCGAAACAGAAGTCTATCATTTCAACGAGGCGCACGCATTACCTGGAGCATATGCATTACTGGAAAAATATGGGAGCATTCAGGAGTTACGCAAACACATGGTTTTTACAACACATACCCCTGTTGCTTCAGGTAACGAAATCCATGATGTGCAACTTCTCAACAGTATGAGCTACTTCAATGGTTTAACGATTGAACAGGTGCAGAAATATTGCTTGCTTGACGGACAGTCATATAATCAAACCTTGAATGCGCTGCATCTCGCAGGTATTGCGAATGGTGTTTCAAAAATGCATGGTGAGGTTGCACGAAAAATGTGGGAGCACTCAGGCGATGTTTGTGATATCGGTGCAGTCACCAATGCTCAAAATGCAGAGTACTGGCAGGATTCACGTCTCGTTGCTGCATGGCAGTCTGGAGATGAATCGAGACTCGTAAATCGGAAAAAGGCGATGAAGCAATCGCTTTTTGAAATTGTTGCTGATCAATGTGGAAAGCATTTTGATCCGGATGTGCTTACGATCATGTGGTGTCGCAGATTTGCTGAATACAAACGGGCCGATCTTGTGACGAAGGATATGGAGCGGTTTGAAAAGATGATGAAGAATACCGAGCATCCGGTTCAACTCATCTGGGCTGGAAAACCATACCCGCATGATCAGGGTGCTGTAGATGTCTTTAATCGGCTGGTGCATTTGAGCAAGGATTATCCCTGCTGCGCAATACTTACCGGTTATGAACTGAAATTGTCCAAACAACTTAAAGGCGGTGCCGATATCTGGCTCAATACTCCACGGATTACGCGTGAAGCATCAGGTACTTCTGGCATGACCGCTGCGATGAATGGAGCCATCAATTTTTCAACCGTGGATGGATGGATCCCAGAATTTGCAGAACATGGAATCAATGCGTTCCTTATTCCTGCGATAAATGCCGAGTTGCCAAATCATCAGCAGGATTGGCTTGATCTGAATAGTATGTACAGGATTCTTGAAAAGGAAATCATCCCGATGTATTACAATGAGCCTGCAAAGTGGACTGCCATTGTCCGACGGAGTATGGCCGATATCCTGCCTTATTTCGATTCAGACAGGATGGCGGATGAATACTATCGGACACTATATAATTATGTGCACAAGATTGCAGTGAAGCGCGAACTTACCATTGCCGGATCAGAATAGTTTTGTGCTCGTTACATTTTTCGTGAGGACTTTGAATGTTCATTGAAGTTCTCAATGTATATCTTCACGATACAATTTCAGCGGGAGTAGCTCAGTGGTAGAGCATCAGCTTCCCAAGCTGAGGGCCGTGGGTTCGATCCCCATTTCCCGCTCAAAGGATGACTTCGTCGTTTGCAGGTTTTGCTGCGTTTAGTCCTACAAATTAATTAGTCCTACACATTAAGCTATGTAATGAGCAAAATGCGAATCAAAATCACATTGATGATGGTGTTCTTAGGACTTGGATTCTCATCTGAGGCTCATGTGGCATTGGACAGCCCAATTGGAGGTGAGATGTTTATTGGGGGCGAGACTGTGATTATACAATGGCACGAAACTGTAACACATAATACTTTGAACTGGGACCTCTATTTTTCATCCAATGGAGGGATGACCTGGGAAATCATTGGAGCGAATGTTCCTATTGCGATTTCGAGCTATCAGTGGACAGTACCTCAAACCAATACCACTCAGGGAAGGATAAAGGTTGTACAGGATAATTCCGAAATGGACTATAACGATTTCTGTGAGAATTTTACCATCCTCCCCGGGCCACCTCAAGTATTGTTTGAAGCGCAGGACTTGACTCTCGAGTGTAGTGTAACTAATGAAGCAACAATAAACACTTGGCTTGATAATCATGGCGGAGCAATCGTGAATAGCTTATGTGGTAGTCTCACCTGGGAAAATAACTACACCGAATTGAGTGATGAGTGTGGCCTTACCGGAAGTGCGCTGGTGATATTTACCGTTACAGATTCTTGCGATCACAGCACTATGATTTATGCTTCAGTAGAAGTTATCGACAACAATCTTCCGACAATTCCTATACCGGCTCAATCCATTTCTGTTCAATGCGACGGTGCCGGCAACATCGTAGAATTGAACGCATGGCTGAATAGTCATGGCGGCGCCTCAAGTTCTGACGCATGCGGCACAATTAGCTGGTCGCATATATTGACAAATCAATCGGGTACTTGCGGCTCATCATTCAGTACGTTCGCTGTCTTTATAGTGACCGATGCATGCGGTGGTATGAGTACGACAAGTGCTGAATTTACAGCAGAAGACTCGAACGCTCCAGAGATTTTGATACATGCTCAAAACCTGATCGTCAATTGCGAAGTGTCTAACTTTGACTCTAGTATTCAATTGTGGCTGGACAACCATGGCGGATCGAGCGCTAATGACTTATGTGGGGAGATCACCTGGATAAATGATTTTGCTCCGCTAAGTGATAGCTGTCAATTAGGAATAACTCTGGTAAGATTTACGGCAATTGATGGATGTGGCAACAGTAGTACGACGTTAGCTACACTGGAATTGACTGACAACGACATACCTACGATAGAAGTGCCTGCACAATCAATGACAGTTGAATGCGACGGTGCCGGTAACTCCGCAGAATTGAACACATGGTTAGATAGTCATGGCGGTGCCTCAGGCATTGTTGCTTGCGGAACGCCGAGCTGGTCACATACACTGACAACACAAACTGATAACTGCGGATCATCTTACAGCATTTTCACTGTCTTCACATTGACAGATAGTTGTGGTGAGACGAATACAACAAGTGCCGCATTTACAGTAGTCGATACGACGGCCCCGGATATTTTAGTTCCTGCTCAAAATATGACCATCGAATGCAATTTGCCAAACCTTGATACGATAATTCAATTATGGCTAGACAATCATGGTGGGTCAAGCGCCACTGATGTATGTGGAGAGATTACCTGGATCAATGACTTTTCTCCCCTGGTCGATAACTGTAAAGCGGCAATAATTCCGGTAACATTTACAGCTATCGATGCATGCGGAAACAGTAACTCTACGACCGCAATGTTAACGATTGAGAAGACAAGTGGTATTCATGTGCTATCAGAAGGTTTGAATGTCAATGTCTTCCCCATTCCTTCCAGGGAACACTTATACGTCGAATTTAGAAACGGTACAGATGCATCTAAAACGCTTCTTCTTTTCGATTTGAAAGGAAGCTTGATTTGGAAAAATAGTAACACTGCAAATTCATGGGACATCCCAACTGCTGAATTCTACAAGGGTATATATTTATTGAGGATTGCTACTTCTGGTGGATCACTGACTCAGAAGGTAGTCATCGAGTAATGCAAGCTGGCTGATTTCATTCACACACTTGACAAAGCCTTTGTTGTGGCGTGGCTGTCCAATTGATAAACGCAATTATCTTTGCGATCCTCTTCTGGTAATCGGGAAGAGTTTGTTGTCGAAATGGTGGTTGTAGCTCAGTTGGTTAGAGCATCAGATTGTGGTTCTGAGGGTCGCGGGTTCGAATCCCGTCTTCCACCCAAATCAAAATTCAAGAGGCCTTGCGACAGCAGGGCCTTTATTGGGTGTAGGACATGAAGCGACTGGCTCTCAAATGTTCGACACAATAAAAAAAGCCGATACGGCATCCCTTGAATTTGCTTTGAGGTTCACGCCCAAGGATCGACATTTGTCAATCCCGTTTTCCACCCAAATCAAAATTCAATGGGCCTTGCAAGCAGGATCGGCATCTCTTGAATTGGAAATGAGCATCACCCTTCCGGAGGAACTGTATTTAACACAAATTTCCGCGAAACCGGATTCAGGTCAGTCTTGACACGTTCACCACTATTGTCAACAAGTGTCAGAGTGATCACATTTTCACCAGCAGGGAGGCCATCGATATAGTATGGTTGCCACTGTGAAAGCATGTGGATCTCCCCATTGATTGACGCCTGCACCCGGTGATCTGCATTGGGATTTATCAGGTAGTAATCAAGCAATACGCGTTTTGAATCAGCTTCACCTTCATACACGCCCTTGGGTCTGCTATAGAACAACATCGGTTCTGATATCGGTGTAGCTTCGAGAATACCTTTGTCTTTTACGGTTGCCTTGATCGCTATTGCGGCCTGACGTGTCTTCAGACTTTCATGATAGGAGCGCGAAAGAAATGCCAGGATATGGTGTTCACCATCAGGGATATCGTACTCGAAGGTGGTCTCATATTTTGCGACATACGGCATATTATCCACGATCAGGTGGATGTGTT
>JANNQA010000145.1:0-43999 GCA_031400515.1 Bacteroidota bacterium | reverse complement strand
GTAGGATTTATATGAAAGGATGTACTTCCTGCATCGAGATCATCGGCTGGGATCCACCATATATTATTGCTTCCGGGTCCATCATACTCGGGATCATTTGGGTCTATATATACTGTGATTATTCCACAAATTGCATCGGGCGGACATAGAAATGGAGTCACCAAATGCGAAGCTATTCCTGTACAACCATTAAGGGCGGTGACCGTAATGCTGTAAGTCGTAGCCATAGTGATGTTATTGAACATTGCAGTTTGGGCGCCACCGCCACCATGCGACCATACGTAAGAAGCATAATCCGCTCCTGCATCAAGGAGTACGCTGCCACCGCTGCATACCGACGTTGGGCCTGTGATTGTTGGCGTGGGGTTCGCGTTTATGTTCACCGTATGGGTATCGGTACCCGAACAACCATTAGTATTCGTCACCGTCACCGTATATGTCGTTCCCATAGTAATGTTACTAAACGTGGCCGTCTGGCCGCTACCACCGCCGTTTGACCAGGCATAAGTGATGTAACCCGCGCCTGCGTCAAGAAGGACACTACCTCCACTACACACCGAAGAAGGCCCGGTGATGGTTGGAGTAGGGTTGGTGCAAGGACAGAATAAGCCTTGGGAAAGGGGCACGCTTACGTTGTCAATGGTAATCGTTTCACTGTTGAAATTTCCACATACCTGAATTTGAATGGTGTTACCCGAAAGCCCCGTTTGTGTGACCGTAGTACTGTTACTTTGGTCTAAAGTTGGAAATGGATATTGGATGGTTCCAGCACCACCGCCAAACGCGTTGGGCATGGTTACATAGGCTCCACCGTCAATACTATATTTGACATTGATGTAATCTTCATTGTCAAAGCCCGTCCAGGTAAGGCCAACTGAAAACATCGTCGCCGCACCTCGGGCTATTATTGGGCTTATCCAACAGACTTCCTGATCAAAATCATCGCCGACCAAAACCCCGCCACTGGTGCGAAAAAAGTCATCGATGTCACGGCCAAAAGCAGCGGGCGGTTGCAGAGCCCAACTGCTCATGCTCCAGTTTACCACCGAAAAGTCTTCAATAAAACCGGCCAGATAGCCTTTGTTTGCGACATTGAATTGTTCCAGATAAGCAGTCATCAGTTGAGTTCCAACGTTAGCGTTGGCAGTACCAGTACATCCGCTGGCATCAGTGACGGTAACGGTATAAGCACCAGCTCCAACTCCGATTAAATCTTGCGGATCATTGTCCGGAATGTCAGGGCCATCATGACTCCAGTCATATGTATAACCCGGAACTCCGCCACTCACGATCAGGTCAATTTCACCATCCAGCATACCGCTACAACTGACGCCCAATGTTTGTGTGCTGAGAGACAACGCCGGGGCGCTTGTTACCATAACACTGGTCGTGGCTGAACAAGAGGCAGCATCCGTCACGGTCACGGTATAAGTGCCGACAGCCAAACCACTCAAATCCTGCGGGTCGTTGTCCGGGACTTCCGCGCCATCATTACTCCAATCGTAGGTATAGCCCGGAGTACCAGCCGATACAGACAGGTTTATGGCACCTGAGTTGGGGTTGCTACATCCCACTTGAGTGGCCACAGTACTCAGTACCGGAGCTGCACAGCCAATGGATACCCCAGCCTGTGGCACGCTCACATTGTCTATGGTCACCAATTCTGCGGTGACATTAGTGAAGACGCAGACCCTGATTTTCAATGTTGTGCCTGAAATGCCCCCCTGCGTCACCGTCCCCATACCTATTGCCGGTGGCGAGCTTGGTTGTGGATAAGCTACTGTTGCGCAAGCACTTCCACCAAACTGATTGGGCACCATCGTATACGCGCCGCCGTTCACGCTGTACATCACCTTGATCTGATCATTGATACAATTGTTGAGCGTGCCGTCTATATCAAAACCATTCCAAACTAAGTCAACAGAAAGCGAAACTGTACCGGCAGCGCTGATATTCATCAAGGGGCTTTCCCAGCATACTTCCTGATCCAGGTCAACTGATTCCAATAGCCCCGAAGCAGTGGTTTGGAAGAAATCACCGGCATCCTGTGGGTCAGCAGGTTGGCAAGTACCAGCGGGATCCCAGGGAGTCATGGACCAGTTCACGCTGGTGAAGTCGTCTACACAATTGATGAGATACCCTTTGTTGGCCGTGGAAAATGTTTCGAGGTATTGCGCATATCCGGGACTGGATAGGCGCAGAATTAGTATTAACACAAGGGCTGACTTGAGTAATACACTCATGATAGGTGTCTTCATTGACAAAAGCATACGTAGTGAGGTTTTAATTGTAAACAGTTTGTAAAGAAATAGCTGTTGAAAAGAAAATTTCGGACTCCATCGCAGGAGCCGATATTCTATTTGCGATTTCTACAGGCGTATCCATAGAAGTGGTAGAGATAGAATTTGTAAATAAGTCCAGACGCATCAATGTGAAAAAGTTTATCAATATATAGTGTATATCATGTGGCAAGATACAATTAGCAATGTGGTCTGGTAGTAATACCTCAGTATTTAATTTACGCTATAGCCCCATGCCTATCAGACCTATCTTGCCTTGCAAATTATGAGAAGCATTAATATTATGGCAGAAAGTATAGCAAGGAAAATGCAAAGTAAAGAATGCAGGTGAAGGAGAAGAATTACTGAATTATTACTGTTGCATTAATTATTTGCCATGCCTTTGTGGATATGTGTTGCACTTATCGGAATTGACCTATCAGAAGAAACAAAATAAAGAAGTTGTTCCTATCGTAGTCATGACAAGGAGCATGTCAACATGCTGACAAATCTTTTTCTTTTCGGTTATATGCAGTATGTAAAATGAACGTCAAGAGCATGTTAACTTTAAATGCAATATCACTATGCATTCAATGGATGAATCATTCATCAATGATCATTAATCGAATTCCCCCCCTCACCACTTCCCACCCCTTCTATCAAACCGATCCTGCTTTACATCGATCGCTTTGAGTTTATGCTTTCGCTCTTCTTCTTCCCGCAAAGAGACACCAAGAGGCTTGAGCAAATGCCTGTTGTTTGTACCGGGAGTAAGAATATCTGCACTGACGGGAAAATAATCGAACCATTGATCTCCAACACGATCGGCGAGTTGCATGATGTCAATCAAATGTTCTGATGTAAGCCACGTACTTAGATTTTCTGGAGGTAAAATCACCGGCATTTGGTCAGTCAATGTTCTCATTACATCAGCACTCTCCGTAGTCAGCAAGAGAAAGGAATAAATGTCTTTACCATGCAATGTCCGTTCAACTGCAAACAACCCACCCATCAGAAAAAGTCGTGACTGCAGTACCCTGACGAGATAGATCTGATGATCGTTCGGTTGTAGATTTTTATCGGTCCTTCTTGCAAAGAAGCAATTCGCAGGGATTAGACAGCGTTGCGTGTGGATCCAACGATTGAACGGAGGCTGTGTCATCACGCGATCCATCGGGAAGGAATTCAGTGACATGGTTGCAGCATCTGTCTGACATCCCCAATGACCCGAGACAAGTGAAGGCTTATTTGATGAGAATACGATGATCGGCAGTTTCATCCCGGGGCGCGCCTGATATACAGGAGAATAGGAGTCTTTTAGCTGCAAATTCAATTGCTCGGCTACCACGTCAGGCCTGGTGCCAATCGTAAAGAGATTCAGCATGTGGTTTGGTTTATTTGGTGATCAATGCCGGATCAATATTAATTCATCCTGTCCAAATATCAAACGGCAGCAGCGCATTATCAATGTTCTATTTTAAAACGCCAGCCTTCTGGTTAATTTGCGTGAAAAGAAATCCGTTATGCGTTTTGTCAATTTCATCGTCGTATTCTGTTTCCTATTCCATGCGAATCTACAAGCGCAGTATTCGGATGATTTTGAAAATGCCAATACGATTCACCAATGGCAAATCTTTCAGTCTGGGAATTTGGTTTACTATGAAAGTCTCGTGCTCCATGACTCATTGATCGAAGGGGACATGTTGACAGGGTCGACGGGTAAGCTGGTGATGATTTCTGGTGCGACGTATTGGTACGCTGATGTGACAGGCCCTTATGTTTACCAAATGACATGGGGTGACTTTACGGCAACGACATCAGTTCGATCTCTTGACCGTGATAACACTTTGGTGCCACCTCAGCGTGAGTACAATTCAACAGGATTGATTTTGCGTAATCCGAATGTGGCATCAGGTCAGAATTATATCATGACCAATCTCGGTTACCAATCAAATGCAAATCAACTCGGCTCTGAAAGTAAGACTACGATAAACTCAACTTCGACGTTGTTTCTTGATCCTGATTTACACGAGGGCGTGGTACGTATTCAGCGTATAGGCACATTGATACGCACCTACAAGCGAACAGCAGGTGATGCAGATTTTGTCTTGTTGGATGAATTCAACAGACCGGATATCCCTGACACAGTACAGATCGGCATGGTGCAGAATGGTTATACTGACAACCCCGACATCCGCGGTGAATTTGAGTATATCGATTTTACTGGTGGCGACTGTAGAATTGTGAGAAATGCAAATGATTCCGGTGTAAGTAGTCTTAGAGAAGCAATTTCCTGTGCGCAACCGGGAGATACCATCACATTTGATCACGTCACACTCTATGATACTATTGAAGTTACATCAGAGCCACTTTTGATCGACAAGGACATTATATTATGGAATACAGATCCCGATTCCGTGACTATCGATGGAGTCAATCTTCCGCTGGTGATTGACATTGTTTCAGGTGTCACGGTGACGATAGTAGGGGTACATCTGAGCAATGAAAATGACACCGGACAATTTGTAATACGCAATCAGGGTTCGCTTTCACTTGTCAATTGCACATTCAGTGGCGATACTGCGCTTGATTCCGTAATAGAAACACAGGTACCCTCTTCATCAACGGAAGCTGCATCATCAGATAGTGTAAAGGGCATGGCCATCGACTATAAAGTCTGCATGCGTTGAACAATCAAGACTATTGCCGTGATTCCGGCAATCAACGAAATACCAATGCAAAGAATGTGATGAGAGATCTTCAGTAATCGTGTCGCGAGGAAGAGAATGATCAGAAATATCCCGATGATCACGATCTGCCCGAGTTCTACGCCGATATTAAATGCGAGGAGTGCCACAAGCACTTCGTTGCCGGATCCCATAAGAGCGCGAAATTGACCTGCGAAACCAAGTCCATGAATCAGACCAAAGCATGTGGCTATGAGATATTGGAAGAGTATGCTCGGGCTTGAATTGGTTTTTCGTTGTAACAGAAGATTGTAACAAGCAGCTATCAGGATTGTACAGGCGATCAGAACTTCGACCAGGACATTGTTCATACTGAAAATACCCAGTGCTGATAATGCAAGAGTAATGCTATGCCCGATCGTAAATGCAGTAAGAATCAGGATCATTCTCTTCCAGAAAGCCATGTCGTAAGCAGCCACCAGTGTCGCAATGAAAAGGATGTGGTCATATGCATCGAAGTTGAAGATGTGATCAAAGCCAAATGAGAGATATGCCTGAAATTCTGTCATTGACGTGAAAATAGGAGGAAAGCCTTGAGTCAGACACAGGACGCTTGTATTGAGTGGATTGTCAGGAGATTTATAGTCAAAGTATTGTACTTTTAGCGTTCCAATTTTCAAAGGTATTTTTGGGTGATTAGCTCAGTTGGTTTAGAGCATTACCTTGACAGGGTAGGGGTCACAGGTTCGAATCCTGTATCACCCACAAGAATTTTTCTATAAGACGGGGTGTAGCGCCCGCCTCCGCCAGAAACGGATTCGGGCAAGCAGCCTGGTCTCTATTGAATAGAGACGTTCAGGACGTAGAGGGAATAGAAAATTGAGAATTGAGAATCAATACGGGGTGTAGCGCAGCCCGGTAGCGCGCTACGTTCGGGACGTAGAGGCCGCTGGTTCGAATCCAGTCACCCCGACGAAGGCTCGACCGCGAAGGCGTAGGGCATGCGGAGTGACCATGGATCGTGCTCTAAATGGAACGCAGCAATGCACCAAAAACGAGCAAAGCGAATAAGTGGTTTCGTTGATTTAATTTCCCAGATTTCTGGATCGACAAAGTCAATCCAGATACATGACAACAGAGAATTGAGGATTGAAAATTCCACGGGATGTAGCGCAGCTCGGTAGCGCACTTGCATGGGGTGCAAGGGGTCGCTGGTTCAAATCCAGTCATCCCGACTGCGTTCACCGAATCCGCCTAAGGCGGTGAAGGTGAGCTTCGCTCAAATAAGTAGAAGGTGAGCTTCGCTCGACGAAGATTTAACGCGATGGGAGAATCGAGAATTGACAATCGAGTATTAGCCTTCCACGCCACTGTAGCTCAGTTGGTAGAGCAGCGCATTCGTAATGCGCGGGTCAGCGGTTCGAGTCCGCTCAGTGGCTCCCTGGAGAATCAAAATCAAAATGACAATCAAAATTGCAATGAATACGCCAATGCGGCTTTCATTGCAATTTTCATTTTTGATTGCAATTTTGATTTAATTGAAGCGTGGCTCCCTGGAGAATCAAAATCGAAATGACAATCAAAATTGCAATGAATACGCCAATGCGGCTTTCATTGCAATTGTAATTTTCATTGCAATTTTGATTTAAAACAAGATTACCACATAGTAAACCAACGCCGCCAAAACCGCACTCACCGGTATCGTCAGTATCCAGGCCCAGAGAAGATTGATCGTCACTCCCCATCGTACAGCTGATAACCGCTTTGTAGCACCTACTCCCATGATCGCACCGGCGATGGTATGGGTTGTGCTCACGGGGATTTTAAGGCCTTCGGTAATAAATAATGTTAATGCACCCGCGGTCTCGGCAGCAACTCCTTCGAATGGCGTGACCTTGGTTATTTTCGTTCCCATCGTTTTCACAATCTTCCATCCACCACTCATGGTACCAAGTGCAATCGCAGCATAGCATGCAAGTGGCACCCACCATACCATATGATTTAAGCTGAAGTGCGTAGAATCGTATGCGATCAATGCTGCCATGATGATTCCCATCACTTTTTGCGCATCATTTCCTCCATGACCAATACTGAAGATGGCTGAAGACACAAGTTGTAATCGCTTGAACCATGAATTCGATTTATAGACACTTAGCCCAGAGAGAAACAGCGTAAATGTGGCCATGATCAGCATGATGAAGGCAAGAAGAAACCATTTGAAGTTCTGTGAATGAAATAACACCTTGAGCCAATAGGCTTCGTAGTGCGATGTCAATTTTGAAGGATCAGTCTCCAGAAGTAGTGAAAGGACGAATAAGACAAGGACAATAATGAAAATGGAAAACAACTTTGGCCCCCATCCTTTTCGAAATGAATGTAAGAACCAAAGCGACATCAGAAATGCCATGATCATTCCGATCAAAGGAGCCAGAAAAATAAAACACGCAACCTTGATTATTACACCTGCGTTAATTGAAGTGATCAGGAGTGAATGGGCAATACCTGCTCCTGCAAATCCACCGATCAATGTGTGTGAAGAAGAAGACGGAATGCCGCGCCACCAGGTAAACAAATTCCACGTGATCGCAGCAATCAATCCTGCAAAAATCACATCGAGCGTGATATATTCCTGCTTGACGGTTTTAGCAATGGTATTTGCCACTCCGTGATCTTTAAAAATGAAGTAAGCGACGAAATTGAACATCGCCGCCCAGAGCACCGCTTGAAACGGTGTCAGCACTTTTGTAGAGACGACTGTCGCGATGGAATTTGCGGCATCATGAAATCCATTGATGAAATCAAAAATGAGCGCCAGTGCAATAATGATAATCAGAAAGGTGAACATGCCTGAGGTGCGTCTATGCGTATTTGATCATAATAGATTCAATCACGCGAGAGACATCTTCGCACCGGTCAGTGGCGTTCTCCATTGCTTTATAAATTTCCCGCATTTTGATCAGATACTTGGCATCGTCGACGGTGTCGAAGAGATATTCAATACTCATATCAAACACATCATCCGCGTTGTTTTCGATGTCATTGATCTTGATCAGATGCTCACGGACTGCAACGCCATTTTTCATTGTCCTTAAGCCGCGTACTGCAAGTCGGACTTCAATTGCACACTGTTCAATCAGTGGAGTCATTTTCTGTATCCCGATGTCATTTGGATTAATACGGTAGAAGTTGATTTTTTTAGCTGTACCGTAGATGAAATCTGCAATATCGTCCAAGGCCCCGCCGAGAGTATGAATGTCTTCACGGTCAAATGGGGTAATGAAGTTTTTGCTGAGTTCTGTAAATAAGGTGTGCGTAAGGGTGTCATTATCCTCTTCCAGTGTTTTAATCCTGGCAAGGATTGCACCACGTTGATCAAAGTCTGGTTCCACGACAAAGGTTTGCAGCAGTGCCCCCATCTTGATCAGATTATCCCCGATGCCGTCGAAAAGATCGAAGAAGAGTTTATTCTGGGGTGTGAAGATTCTCAGGATCGAGTTTAATGCCATGTGTTGGGGAATCTAAGGTGTAAAGAGCAAAGAATTTCTTCCGGGGCAAACATCGTAAAAGTCATTGTGCTTGGACGGCAAAGAACACAACTATCGGGCGATAATCCTTACGGTTTACGCAGAAGTTACATTGTGTTTACATGCATTCTTGGTTTTCCTTTTTTGCGGATAGAAAAAATAAAAATGCCAAAATTATTAGTATACTAAAATAATTGGCATTACCTTGGCCGGACAAAACTGCCTTCAATGACCTATCTCAGCAGCAATCTCCGCCAGCTCAGAAAGCTAAACGCTATGACACAGAGTGACTTAGCTCAAAAACTAGGTATCAAAAGATCACTTGTTGGCGCCTATGAAGAACAACGGGCAGAACCCAGGCTCGCCACCATCCAGAATCTGGCATACCTTTTCAAAATCCCGCTGGATACCCTCCTCAACCATGATATGACGAAGCGCGAAGCAACCGCCCACATTGACACTTCCGGGCAAACTCTCCGCGTACTTCCCATTATGACCACGCCTGACAACAAGGAACGCATCACCGTCGTACCTGCGACTGCCGAAGCCGGATATGCAGACGCGTACGCCGATCCGGAGTATATCGAATCGCTCCCCAGCTTTTCGCTGCCGTTGCGGGAGCTATACCAGGATGCATCCTACAGGCTTTTCCAGATCCATGGGGATAGTATGTTGCCCATCACCCCAAAAAGCTACATCATCACTTCCTATGTGCAGAACTGGAATGACATCAAAGACGGCCAGTGCTATATCATCGTCACCCGCAATCGCGGCGTCGTCTATAAACGCGTATGGAATCATCTGAAAGACCGAGAAATGCTTCTCCTCAAATCCGACAACACGATCTACTCTCCCTACGACCTCGAAGCCACAGAACTCCTTGAAGCATGGAAGGCAGTCGGGTATATCTGTTTTGATCTGCCGGAGATGCAGGCAAATGCTCCTGGTGATATCCGTGGATTGAGTGATGTTGTTGGAAAACTGTGTGTGGAGGTGGAAGAATTGAAGAGGAAGATGGTGTAGAAATATGGTACGGGGTGCGGGTGCAGCTTGCCCTGAGAGCAGTCGAAGGGAGGTACGGGTTAAAAGCAATAAACATAAACCGATGGGATATAATGATCTTGAAATTTATAGAATGGCGTATGAGTTGGCCATCAAAGTGCATCATTTGACCCTCAGTCTCCCGAAATATGAACTCTATGAGCAAGGCAGTCAGATAAGACGATCAGCTCAACGCATAAAGGACACGATAGCTGAAGGATATGGAAGAAGAAGATATAAGGAAGAGTATGTCCGATTCCTTGTGTTCGCCCACGCCTCATGTGATGAAGCAATTTCACAGCTCAACATGATCAGTGATATTTATTTTAAAGATGACCCTCTCACTGATTTGATAAATGAATACAATGCCCTTGGTGGGAAAATTAATCGATACATCAGTTATGTAGAAAATCATTGGCAATCTCCAAAATGACTTGAATGTTTATGAATTCCTCGTAACCCGCAACACGTAACCCGCAACACGTACCTCGTAACACGTACCTCGTAACACGTACCTCTGTAACACGTACCTCGCAACACGCACCTCGTAACACGCACCTCGTAACACGCACCCAGGAACGAGAACCATGTATGCCATTACTCATATCGATCTCGACACCTTCTTCGTCTCATGCGAACGTCTCCTCGACAGTCGTCTTGTAGGTAAACCTATCCTCATCGGCGGCACCAGTGACAGAGGAGTGGTCGCCTCTTGTAGCTATGAAGCACGACACTTCGGTGTGCACTCTGCCATGCCAATGAAGCTCGCATTACAACTCTGTCCTGAAGCTATCATCATCCGGGGCAATAGCGGTATCTATTCCAAATACTCCGATATGGTCACCGATATCATCAGAGAAGATGTCCCTGTCTATGAAAAAACTTCCGTCGATGAATTCTATCTGGACCTCACCGGTATGGATCGCTACTTCGGTTGTATGAAGTTTGCAACAGAGCTTCGTCAGAAGATCATCCGCGAAACAGGACTGCCACTTTCTTTCGGCCTCTCTATCAATAAAACCGTCTCCAAAATTGCTACCGGCGAGGCAAAGCCGAACAACCAACTCAAGATTGACACAGGCCAGGAGAAACCTTTCATGGCTCCGCTGTCTATCCGCAAGATTCCCATGGTAGGGGAGAAGACAAGCCAGACACTTTTTCATCTTGGTGTAAAAACCATTGGTACGATCCAACAGATGCCACTCGATCTCATGGAAAGCGTCCTCGGTCAGAATGGTACCGTCATCTGGAAAAAAGCAAATGCCCTCGATAATTCACCAGTGATCCCATACAACGAGCGCAAGTCGATCTCTACCGAGCGTACCTTCGATCGCGATACCACGGATGTCGGCAAACTGAAGACGCTGCTCGTGGCCATGACTGAAAATCTTGCGTTCCAACTTCGGCGCGGACAAAAGCTCACTTCATGTATCACAGTGAAGATCCGCTACTCGGATTTTCAGACGTATACATTACAAAGCAGGATACCCTATACTTCTGCAGACCATGTGTTGTTACCCAAGGCGAAAGAGCTCTTCGAAAAACTCTACAATCGTCGCATGCTCGTGCGTCTCATTGGTGTACGCATGAGTGCACTCGTGAGTGGCAATTACCAGATGAATCTCTTCACCGATAATGAAGAAACAATCAAGCTCTATCAGGCAATGGATAAAATCCGCGATCGATATGGTGATCGTGCCGTCATGCGTCTCGAAGGCATGGGAGCAAAATCCATCAGTCGCTGGAATCCGTTTACCGGGGAGCCGCCACCATTGTTGGCGAATCGGAGACAGTGACAAACTCAAACTCAAGTGCAAGCGCAAATTCAAGCTCAAATTTGGAGTGCAGCGACATCCCGAAAGATCCGACGGAGGAGGAGCGTCATCGGGATTCAAACACAAGTGCAAACTCAAGAGCAATCTCAAATGGGGCATGCCGACATCCCTATAGATCCGACAGAGGAGGTGCGTCATTGGGACTCAAATGCAAACGCAAATTCTGTTCAATGTTTCATGGCCTGCCCTGAGCGTGTCGACCGTGTGCCGCCTTGGCTTTAGCGGTGGCGCAAGGATTCAATGTTCAAAGCACAAAACAAACACTGTGAACAACATGGAACTTTGAACTTGGAACATTGAACTAACTGTAACCATACACACATAAACCATACAATAAACCCCTCCAAAAAGAAACTTCCTAAATTCCCCCCTTCAACTATAAACAAATGCAAAGACCAAAAGGAGTAATCGGGATTCTGACTGGCGGTGGTGACGTACCTGGGCTCAATCCTGCAATTCGTGCAGTCACACGTCGCGCTATCCAGGAGGGATACCGTGTGATCGGGATCCGCCGCGGATGGGCCGGACTCGTCGATATGATTCGGGATCCCGCTACTGATAACAGCGAGCATTACCTTGAACTGACAAAAATCATTGTGGACAAAGCTGGTCGTACTGGTGGGACTTTCCTTCACAGTTCGCGCACGCGACCAAGTAGTGTGAAGAAGAGCGATATCCCTGAGCATTTACGCGACACGTACACTTTAGACAGCAATGACATGACACCGGAAGTCATTCGCAATCTCGAATGGCTTGGTATCGATTATCTGATCACAATCGGTGGTGATGATACCTTGAGCTATAGTGTGCACTTGAGTAAACTTGGGGTAAACGTCGTTGCAATTCCAAAAACCATGGATAATGATGTCCCTGGCACAGAATACTGTATCGGGTTCAGTACGTGCGTGACCAGGACAATATCACTTGTAAATAACCTCCGTACTGCAGCAGGTTCACATGAACGATTTATGGTGCTCGAGGTATTTGGACGTTATGCAGGCTTTACAGCCATGCTTCCTACACTTGCCGGCGCCGCACATCGCTGTGTGATTCCTGAATATCCTTTTGATATGGAACGCCTTGCGGAATTGTTGTCACAGGATCGCATGAAGAATCCAAGCCGTTATTCGATTGTCCTCGTATCCGAAGGTGCGACGATTGGTGGTGATCGTGTCTTTGCAGGAGCTGATACAGATGCATACGGACATGCACGTCTTGGCGGTATCGGTGAAGTCGTCGGTCAGCAACTTGCAAAGCTTTCTCCCAAATACAACAACGGGCGTACTGTCAATACCATAAATCAGAGGCTCGGATATCTCGTGCGATGTGGTGATCCTGATGCAATTGATTCGATTGTACCGATGGCATATGGATCTTTGGCTCTTGATCTAATTCTCAGCGGACAATATGGTCGTCTTGTTGTATTGCAAGAAGGACGTTATACACACATCCCTATAGAAGCAGTCACTGCCACAAAGAAGCTGGTCAATGTCGAAAAGCATTATAGCAGAGAAAATCTCTGTCCGTATTTCCGTGGCTTTGAAAATGCTCCCTTGATGATTATGGCGAGCGAATAGAAGAAGGCCATTAGCCGTTCGCTGATCGCTAGAGGTGAGGGCTAAAGACTACCCTTCGACCCTTCGACTAGCTCAGGGTAAACCGAGCTCAGGGACCGTTGAAGACTGAAGACTGAAGACTGGGGACTTGCTCTGCTCCATCGGTTTAACCTGTTTTACCGGCTTTACCTGTTTTGCCCATTTTTGCCCCGCCCGTACCGAAGTACGTTCGGGCAGGCATTTTCTCTATTTCCTCCATTTTACCATCTTTACGCCTCATTTTTTCAATACGAACGACAAAATCAATTATGACAACTGCTCAAATCACAGAACTTCTCGGCGATAAGGCTGAATACTTTCTCGGACATCAGAGTAAGACAATCGATAAATCGCGTCTCCATCTTCCTGGGCCGGATTTTGTGGACCGGATTTTTGTGCAATCTGATCGCTCACCAGTTGTGTTGAGAAACCTTCAACTCATGTTTGATCATGGGCGTCTTGGTGGTACTGGCTATCTCTCAATCCTTCCTGTTGATCAGGGCATCGAACATTCCGCGGGTGCATCTTTCGCAAAGAACCCGGACTACTTTGATCCCGAGAACATCGTAAAGCTGGCTATTGAAGGCGGATGCAATGCCGTCGCTTCCACACTTGGTGTTCTGGGCATGGTTTCAAGAAAATATGCGCACCGGATCCCCTTCATTATGAAACTCAATCACAATGAACTGTTGACGTATCCGAATCAATTTGACCAAATCCTTTTTGCGAGCGTCGATCAGGCGTTTGATATGGGTGCTGTGGCAGTTGGTGCAACAGTGTATTTCGGTTCTGATGAAAGCACAAGACAAATCCAGGAAGTCAGTGAAGCGTTTGAATATGCGCATCAGCTTGGACTCGCTACCATCTTATGGGCGTATATCAGAAACCCCGCTTTCAAAACAAAGGAGAAGGATTATCATCTCAGTGCTGATCTCACCGGTCAGGCAAATCACTTGAGTGCAACGATTCAGGCAGACATTGTCAAACAAAAACTGCCTGAAAATAACGGTGGATATAAAGCATTGAACTCCGGTAATTCATCATACGGAAAGCTGGATGAGCGGATGTATAAGGACCTCTCGTCTGATCATCCAATTGATCTCACACGCTATCAGGTGGCGAATTGCTACATGGGTCGTGCAGGATTGATCAACTCAGGTGGTGCATCCGGTGCAAATGATCTCGCTGAAGCAGTCACAACAGCAGTAATCAACAAACGTGCAGGTGGCATGGGATTGATCTCCGGCCGTAAAGCATTCCAGCGTCCATTGAAGGATGGTGTACAGATCCTCAATGCGATTCAGGATGTCTATGCGAATAAGGAGATCACGGTTGCATAAAACGCTGTTCGCCATTCGCTATTCGCCATTTGCTGCGGTACCTCCTGAGCCTGTCGAAGGGTTGGCTTCTGGCTATTACCTCTTGGATGTAATATCCTATGGGAATTTGAAACTATTGCCTTAATCATCGATGATGCAATTTTACCGATTACCGATTACTGCGTCACCGATTACCGATTACCGAATACCGATCACCGATTACTGATCACCGATTACTGATCACCGATTACTGAGTCACCGTTCTCCGTTTGCTTTCTGATCCATGCTTCATACTTCTCATTTGCTTCAACTTCAATCTTCATGATGCAAGGCACCTCATAAGGGTGAATTTCTTCAGCGCGGGATCTTAATGCAGACCAGCCCTCATGCGTTGTTTTCAGAATCGCCACCCATTCCTGATCGTTTTGTAGCACGGCATTCCATTCATAGATGGACTTGATTGGAAAGATATTCGCACATGCAGCCAGCCGTTCTTCGACAAGCTGTTTTGAAATACGCTGTGCATCTTCTTCCGATCCAAAGGTGATGTAAGTAATACTAAAAGACATGCCACTGAGAAAGAATAAGTACGTAAAGGATAAATTAAAATCAGGGGGAAACTGAAGCCTTAATGAACGCTTGAAGGTGTAGGCATGCTTCAAGGTTCTCGCTTTCTCACCTTCTCACCTTCTCGCTTTCTGGCTTACAGCGCCAGGATCTCCGCCATTCTGATCAATTCCGGGTCAGGCTCTTTCCGCTCTTTGATCGCTTTTTCAAAAGGCACATAAGAGATTTCATTGCGTTCGACGCCGATCATGATATCCCGTTTTCCCTGCATCAACGCTTCAACAGCAGCGAAACCCATCCGGCTTGCAATTAATCGATCCAATGCACTTGGAGCACCACCTCTTTGCAAATGACCTATGATGGCCACTTTGGTTTCATACTCGGTGAACTGCTCCTGGATCATCTTCGCCATTGTCTGCGCATTCCCATTTTCATTCCCTTCTGCGACGATCACAAGGCTAAAAAGCTTGTGTCGTTTGACCATTTTTCCGAGCCTGCTGAGCAGCGCATTCACATCCGATTTTGATTCCGGGATCAGGATGCCACTCGCACCACTGCCGATACCAGTGTTTAATGCTATGAATCCCGTGTCACGTCCCATCACTTCAACAAAAAACAATCTGCTGTGTGAATCCGCAGTGTCACGAATCTTATCGACAGCTTCTATTGCCGTATTCACCGCGGTATCGAAACCAATTGTGTAGTCGGTACCATATAGATCATTATCAATAGTTCCCGGCACACCGACAATCGGAATGTCAAACTCCTTTGAGAAGATTGAAGCGCCGGTAAAGGAACCATCTCCGCCGATGACGATCAATCCATCGATGTCATGTGCCATGAGTGACTCATGTGCCATCTTCCGGCCTTCAGGCGTCCGAAAGCGTTCGCTCCGTGCTGTCTTTAGAATGGTACCACCACGATGGATGATGTTTCCGACATCACCCTTTTCGAGACGTTTGATTTCTCCGTCGATCATGCCTTCGTATCCGCGATAGACTCCATAGATGTGCAGATCATGATAACTTCCTGTGCGCACGACTGCCCGTATTGCCGCGTTCATTCCTGGTGCGTCACCGCCTGAACAAAAGACTGCTATCCGATTGATCTGTTTATTCATGCCTGAGTGTTCTTGTGAAATTCAATAAGTCCCGTAAGAGGACTTTTACTAATGATTCCGTGTATTAAATTTTCTTCTCGTAAAGTGTGCATTAAAAGATCGCGAAATACATAGGCCACACTTCCTGTAAAATGCACCGGACAGGATGCATCATAGGGTGTGATATGCAGACGGGCGAATGTACGAAAACGATCGAGCAACATTGATTGGATATACTCTGAATTGAGATGCAATGCCACATGTGGTACAAGCTCCGCGAGGAATTTATTAGCCGTTTTGTGTTCACGAAATTGCTGAAGAAATGCCGAACGATTCTCTGGTAAGACTTGTGCAAATGTCTCTCTCACTTCCTGCGGCATAAGCCCATAATAGAACCCGCGCACACACGCCTTTCCAATATCAGCACCGCTACCTTCATCACCAAGTGGAAAGCCGAGACTTGGAATCTGTTTCACAATACGCCTGCCGTCGAACAAACAACTGTTGCTACCAGTTCCCAGGATACATACCACACCTTCTTTCCCGGGGCTCAGTGCTCTGGCTGCGCCCAGAATATCGCTTTCACATTTCACATCGGCGTCCTTGAAATGATCTTGAAAACCCTGAGTTACTAGTTTACGGGCCGCATCTGAAGCGATACCAGTGCCGTAATAATGTATTTCGGAAATGAGGTCGGGAGAATGTTGTAATACTGAAGCAAGCATTTGATTAAGAAGTGCAGGATCATGTTGTAAAGGATTGAATCCAATAGTTTCGAATGTCCCTTCGCGATCAGAGGAGATACATGCCCACTTGGCAGTTGTAGATCCAACATCACCGATAAGAAGAGTTTTCATTGATTTTTATAAGAGTTATTCAAATTGGCTTAAATGCACCGTAAAAGTTCCGGATTCTCGCTTTTTCGTTGGGATATTCCAGGTACCATTGTACACGACCTTTTTTGGAAAATACTGACCCTGCCATTCGATCAGTTCTACCTTCATTGTAACATCAAACAGATATGCTGCTGTTTTTTGTGAAAGCGTGTACTTCCTTGCGACAACCTGGAAGTCGTCTTTTGAAAAGTAGGTAATGAGTTCTTTAAATACAGTTTTATTTTCGCGGTCAGAATACATGTCTTTCTCTTTCGCAGCGAAGACATAAGTGGCTTTACCATTGTATTCTTCAGAACTGATGGAAAAGTCATAACAATTGATCATGTCCTCTGAGAAAATTTCAGTCTTTCGCCCGATCAGCGGGATATGCGATTTTTCTCCAGGCCGAAAGATGAGGGTTTTAAGTTCACCTACCTGGCTCTCCATTGCGGGTTGAGATCTATCCTGATCCTTACCTGGTGCTTGACGATGTTCTTCGCAGACGATGCCATGGGTGAGAAACACCCGATCGTATAGTTCATATGTGTAGTATCGATGCTTTTGTTTTCTGCCTTTATGAAAATCACCACTCGCATTTTCTCTAATCACCTCCATTTGACGACAACTACCATCCGAGATCTGTTTGTTGGAACTTTGAAACGAAGCTTTTATCTTTTCCTGACGATCCCAAAATGACATCGAGGTTTCGAATTCATATGAGGCTGTTCGCAGATTCCGAAAAGCGGTGTATAGGGATTCATCTTTCTGAACAAGTTGTATGAAATCTTCTACGCTAAATCCCTGGCGAGATGCTGTGATCACGACCGAATCGAGATACACATGCGCTGCAATTCTCTTTGTTACAGTAGAATCCTGGCTGGTCGCGCAAATGCCGAGCCAACACATCATAATGCTGAGGAATACCCTCTGCTGCATCATATACATCGTGCGAAGATCGGTTTTCTGCACTCTTCTAAAAGAAATAGGCAGATGAATTTCCTACGCGTTTAGTCGGAAGCAAGTAGCGGTAGATGATTTGATAATGATGCCTCGGGAGAGGTTGGACATGTAGATATCGCTTTCCGGCGCTTCGATTCAATTCTGATCCTGCAAGATTTTCATAGACATTACCAATACCGTCGTTAACGGTGTCTTGTTTATTGGCATTTGATATTGTTGGCCAGAGTCACAGATATTACATCATAGCACACAATGGACTAGATCCAGTGTCACTGCGAGCAATCACGCCATTTTTTACTCTCTGGTATATACACAGCCCGTGAGCCAATGAGAGGTTTGTTATTTTGCCGCGTAAATCAATAGTGAAATGAAAATCACAACGGTCACGATCATTGGCGCAGGTACCATGGGAAATGGCATCGCACATGTGTTTGCACAGGCAGGCTATCACGTCGCATTGACGGATGTGGATGCAAACGCGTTAGATCTTGCCCGGAAGACCATAGACGCGAATCTTGAGAGAATGGTAAAAAAGGAGAAGATCACTCCTGAAGCGAAGATTGCTGCATTGCAGCGTATTACAACCTATACGTCGCTTACCGAGGCAGTGAAAGACTCTGGGCTGGTTGTAGAAGCAGCGACGGAAAACCGCGAACTTAAACGAAAGATCTTTCAACAACTGGATACCCTTTGTGGACCGGATGTCATTTTTGCATCGAACACGTCTTCAATATCGATAACAGAAATCGCTGCCTCCACAAAAAGATCGTCTCTTGTCATCGGTATGCATTTCATGAATCCGGTTCCTGTAATGAAGTTGATCGAAGTGATCCGCGGTTATGACACATCGGACGAAGTCACTGAATCCATATTGAGTATCTCCAAAAAACTTGATAAGACAGCATTAGTAGTTAACGATTATCCAGGTTTTGTAGCCAATCGTATCCTTATGCCGATGATCAATGAAGCGATCATCACGTTGCATGAAGGTGTTGCAGGAGTAACTGAGATTGATACTATCATGAAACTCGGCATGGCACACCCAATGGGACCCCTTGAACTCGCAGATTTTATTGGCCTCGATACCTGTCTTGCGATTTTACGTGTCCTGCATGACGGGCTAGGCAATCAGAAATATGCGCCATGTCCGCTGCTTGTGAATATGGTCATAGCCGGTAAACTTGGCAAGAAGTCCGGAGTAGGATTTTATAACTACGCAAGTGGCTCCCCTATACCCACATCGTCACGTTGATTTTACCTTTAGGAAACTTTGTTGGAAGTATAGAATCGAAACCTTGTTCGAAGTTTGGAACTTCGAACCCAGTACACCTTGATTTTTGGAAGTTTGTAACTCTCGAGCAAAATATTTCAGAAACCCTGTTCGAAGTTTGGAACTTCGAACCCAGTACACCTTGCTTTTTGGAAGTTTGTAACTTCCCACGTAACATTTACAATCAATGTCCATAACAGCCAATATCGTTGACATCATAAATGGACGCTGCTTCTACGGTATCTGTATCGTCGAACGTGGACAAATTCTATCTATTCAGGAACTGGAAGACGAACACCCGGGCATTCCATACCTCATGCCTGGCTTTATCGATGCACATGTGCACATTGAAAGCTCCATGCTTGTGCCTACTGAATTTGCAAGACTTGCAGTTCGTCATGGGACGGTTGCAACTGTTTCAGATCCACATGAGATTGCCAATGTACTTGGTATCGATGGAGTCGAGTACATGCTGAATAATGCTGCACAAACTCCACTGAAGTTTTATTTCGGGGTGCCGTCCTGTGTGCCTGCGACAGCATTCGAAACGGCGGGTGATACCATAGATGCAAGAGCCGTACGAAAGTTATTACAACGTGATGAACTCTGCTACCTCGCGGAGATGATGAACTATCCCGGTGTGCTTTTTTCCGATTCTGAAGTGATGGCTAAGATTGCGGCCGCTAAAGAACTAGGTAAGCGAATAGATGGACACGCCCCAGGACTTACCGGTGATGCCGCGATCACATATATCAATGCAGGCATTTCAACAGATCACGAATGCGTATCCTATGAAGAAGCCTTGCACAAAGTGCAGCATGGAATGAAGATCATCATCAGAGAGGGTAGTGCCGCAAAAAACTTCGAAGCACTTCATAAGTTGATAAGTGAATATCCGGACATGGTGATGCTATGCTCAGATGACAAGCATCCGGACGATCTTGTGATTGGTCACATCAATAAGCTCGTGGCACGGGCTATTGAGAAGGGCCATCGTTGGCAAGATGTGCTGAGAGCCGCCTGTTTGAATCCGGTACATCACTATGGATTAAAAGTTGGAATGTTACAGCCGGGTGATCCCGCAGATATGATTCTGACAAGAGATCTCAGGTCCTTTGATGTGATAAAGACATACATCAATGGAACAGAGGTCTTTGCTGACAACAAAGTGATATTGCCAGAAGCGAGTATTGGTGTTGCGAATCGTTTTAGTACATCACTGTTGGATGCAGAAGCAGTGAAGATCAAAGGACAGTCTTCTAAAGATGTCAGAATCATACACGCCATCGATGGTGCTTTGATCACGAAAGAGGTACATGCATGGTTGCCTGTTTCTGATGATGGATATTATCAAACGGATACTGAAAGAGACATTCTCAAAATCACTGTTGTTAATAGATATCAAAAGTCATCACCTGCGGTAGCCTTCATTCAAGGATTTGGATTAAAGCAAGGCGCGATCGCATCGAGTGTTGCTCACGACTCACATAACATCGTCGCGGTTGGTGTCGATGATTCAAGCTTAATTCAGGCCATCAATCAAGTTATCTCGTCAATTGGAGGTATTGTGGCAGTCAGTGCAAATGGTCATCAGGAAGTCCTCGCATTACCAATTGCTGGTATTATGAGCGATTTGCCAGGCGAAGATGTAGCTCACTTGTATACAACCATTGATCGTTTTTCAAAAGATGTTCTTGGTAGTACGTTGAAATCACCTTTTATGACCTTGTCATTTATGGCACTGCTCGTGATCCCACAATTGAAATTGAGTGATAAGGGATTGTTTGATGGAGGAGAGTTTAAGTTTATTGGACTGGAGGTGTAAAAATGAAGAATGTAAAGGGGGGGCTGTGAATCACCGCAAATGGATGCTAAATGTATGTTGTGAATTTACGTTTGACTAAAGTACTATGACAAACCTCCAAGATGATCTGAATCAATTGGGGAATTCTGATGGTGAATGCTTCCTTGAGTTAAGTAGGAGTTATTGCCCAACCATATAAATCATCTCACCGGTCTCGGCATGATCATCGACTGGATGTTGATGAAATCCTACCGACGCTGGTTGTGATAATGCAATATGCAGGATATAGCAGGAACCAATCAGTCCTACAATAAAGACGAGAACAAGGAGCAAAGTATCTTTTACACGTCGTTTTTGTGCATCCGAGATGCCAAAGTTCACTTGCTCTTGGGATATGTCATGAGCCATAAGTCAGGGTGAATTTAGATTCTGTCAACTGATATTATCATAGCTGCCTATGTAACAATGCTTAAATCCAAGCAACCCAGTGACCAAAAGTATGTTAAATAATTGTATAACGTAGTATGTCGCGATCAAAAAAAAGGTAGAAATATGTATAGGCTTCTAGCAAATCAAGGAGTTGTGTATTGTTATTTTTTGCAACTGTGAATCCCGACAAAAGAGCCATCTTTGCATCAAGTAATCCAATAGCGTCATGGCAGACACAAAGAGCAATCAGAATCAAATCAACATCGAGCTTCCTGAGGAAGTCGCCGAGGGTATCTATTCGAACCTCGCAATCATTTCCCATTCACATTCAGAATTTGTGGTGGATTTTATCCGTCTTGTGCCAAATGTCCCAAAGGCAAAGGTGAAGGCACGGGTGATTCTGACTCCACAGCATGCAAAACGGCTGATGGCCGCTCTTGGCGACAATGTCAAGAAGTATGAAGCTCAGTTCGGCGTGATCGATGCTGCGGATCATAACCAGTTTCCTCAGATGACGTTTAATACGCCTAAGGCACAGGCTTAGGGGAAGATTTGACAACTTTTTTGAAAGTTGTCAAATCTCGCTATGCGTCAAACAACGAAGGCCCATTCCCTTTCTTCACAGGAGGAGGTATTCTTAGGTGTCTATACGCAAATGGAGTGGCTTCTCTCCCACGAGGCGTACGTTGTAGAAATCCTTCCATGATCAGAAACGGCTCGTAGACTTCTTCGATCGTTCCGGAGTCTTCTCCTACCGCAGTTGCAATGGTATTAATACCTACCGGACCACCGTTGAATTTCTCGATAATGGTCAGCAGGATCTTATTGTCCATTTCGTCGAGACCATGACTATCCACATTCAATGCAGAAAGTGCATATTCTGCAATCTTCAGATCAATGATCCCGTCGCCTTTGATTTGAGCAAAATCGCGTACACGTCGTAAAAGTGCATTTGCAATACGCGGTGTTCCTCTGCTGCGTCGTGCAATCTCCTTCGCGCCATCATCTGTGACTGGAATATTCAGAATACCCGCAGATCTGTGCACGATCTTTTCTAGAATATGGATGTCATAATAATCCAGGTGGAAATTGATCCCGAATCTCGCCCGCATGGGTGGTGTGATCAATCCAAGTCGCGTCGTAGCACCAACTAAGGTGAAAGGATTGAGATTGATTTGTACTGTACGTGCATTAGGACCAGTGTCGATCATGATATCGATGCGATAATCTTCCATCGCCGAATACAAATATTCTTCGACCACATTGTTTAGTCTGTGGATCTCATCGATAAAGAGCACATCACCGGTATTCAGATTCGTGAGAAGTCCGGCAAGATCACCCGGTCTCTCAATGACAGGTCCCGAACTCAACTTCAGTGAAGCACCAAGTTCATTTGCTACGATGTGAGCGAGTGTCGTTTTTCCAAGACCAGGAGGTCCATGCAATAATACATGATCGAGTGCTTCACCTCTCAGCTTTGCCGCTTCTATAAAGACATGAAGATTGTCTACAATTTTTGGCTGACCAAAAAACTCGTCCAGGACGGATGGTCTGAGCGCTTTCTCATATTGACGTTCTTCTTCTGTCAGCATGATTCGTGCTGATTCACCTTGCTGCTTGGTCATGATGGTTTATTCATTGACAACGTAGATGATCCTGACTTCCTGTGTTTTCTTCTCAATTTCTGCACAGGCATCACGTGATATGTATGTAGACGTACATAAAAGCTCACCACTACAACTATAGATGTACGAGCCGGATGTTGCATAAAACCGATACATCCGATGACCTTCGACGATCAATTCTTCAACTTGCCGTGGATTTATTTCCTGCATTACTTGCCCCGCCCATTTTACACGATAAGGATCTACCATGACAGGACAATCCTCTACCCACTTGTTATTCGACTTACGCGTAAGACAGGTCAGATTTACCATCATGTCCTCTGTCATGCAGATGCTCATCATGTCCCCGGCTTCCTCGTAGCTGATCCGGACACTTTCACCGTCCTTCAAGCAAGGCTGATAGTCACCGAGATTTACGGCAAGGAGTTTTTTTCCATTTTCGAGAACAAGAAGAATCCCACAACCATCGAGTCCGGCGAAATCTTTTACGATCGCTGAATACATACAAGGAGTCACTCCCTCACCCGCTTTATCGCATTGTTTCACAGCCGTCGAAGCGATAACTAAAGCTACACCAGTGAGCATAGACAGGTATTTTGATAAGTTCATAATGTCTACAAGATAATCTAAAGCGTCTTTCGATAAATTACTCACCAATCCGTCATTCAAAATTCAATATTCGACATTCACTAGTCTTCATCCAACAACTTCTTCATCTCAATAAGCTTCATCATACATTCTATTGGAGTGAGTTGATTGATGTTGAGATCGGTCAGCATTTCTTTGATCCTGCCTGCCGTGGGATCCACATGTTCGAAAATACTGAGTTGCAGCGCGTCTTGCTTCGATGCCATCGCTTTCTTTAGTGCAGGCTTCACTGAGCCATCAGCGATTTCTTTTTCCTCGAGTTGTACTAATATCTCCTGCGCCCGAATCAGAATGGATTTGGGCATACCCGCCATTTTTGCAACATGAATACCGAAGGAATGCTCCGTGCCACCTTCCACAAGCTTACGAAGGAAAACGACTTTATTGCCAATCTCCTGTGTGGCGACATGAAAATTTTTAATCCTTGGATGAGTGCCGGCGAGTGCATTGAGTTCATGATAGTGTGTGGCAAAGAGTGTCTTTGGCTTGCCATACGTATTGTCATGCAGATATTCGGCAACAGACCATGCGATTGAGATCCCATCATACGTGCTCGTGCCTCTTCCGATTTCATCCAAGAGGATCAGGCTCCGTGTTGAAATATTGTTCATGATACTGGCCGTCTCATTCATCTCAACCATAAACGTGGATTCGCCGGAAGAGATATTGTCAGAAGCCCCCACTCGGGTGAACAATTTATCCAGATACCCAAGAGATGCTTTGGAGGCAGGAACATAAGAACCCATCTGTGCAAGGATACAAATCAACGCTGTTTGACGCAGAAGGGCAGACTTCCCGGACATATTCGGGCCAGTGATCATCAGCAGTTGTTGCGTGTCACAATCGAGATAAACATCATTCGGGACATATGACTCGCCGAGTGGTAGCTGTCGTTCGATGACAGGATGTCTTCCTGCCTTCACATCAATCGCAAAACTGTCATTCACATCCGGGCGACAGTAACCATATTTCAACGCATTGTGAGCGAAAGAGATGAGGCAATCCAATTGTGCAATGACTGCGGCATCATGCTGAATCGGTGCAATATAGTCTTGAGTACTTGCAATGAGCTCATTGTATAGACGATCTTCGATAATTGCAATTTGTTCCTCAGCACCGAGTATTTTCTGCTCAAGTTTTTTTAATTCTTCCGTGACATAGCGTTCGGCATTTGTGATCGTCTGCTTCCGAATCCAATTATCGGGAATGAGGCCCTGATCCTTGTATTTGTTAGTGACTTCGAGATAATAGCCGAAGACATTGTTAAAGCCGATTTTCAGATTCTGAATACCCGTGCGTTGAGCCTCATGAGTTTGTATTTCAAGGAGCAGTTCTTTGCTGTTACGTATGGTATGTCTGAGATCATCCAGATTCTCATTGTAGCCCGCTTTGATTACATCGCCTTTTAAAATTGTCGCAGGTGGATCTTCTGCAATAGCGCGCTCGATGAGATCAGTAAGTTTTTCACAAAGCTGAAGGCTATCACCGAGTGTCTGCAGGTCCTGTAGTTTACTTTGAATGAGAATATCCTTGACAGGCACCAATGTGCGTAATGCTCGCTTTAATTGTTGCATCTCACGCGGTGCCACTTTACCAACCGCTACTTTTGAAATCAATCGCTCCAGATCACCAATAGATTTAAAATGCAGACTCATGTCTTCGCGTAAGTCGGGATGAGCTAACCAATTTGCAACGATCTCATGCCTGCGATGGATCGCGGTGAGATTGCACAATGGCAGAAGAAGCCACTTACGCATCATCCTGGATGCCATCGGCGTGATCGTCGTATCGACAATATCCACAAGTGCCTTTCCGGTAGGGAATGCCGGATAGAGTAATTCAAGATTGCGAATGGTGAATCTGTCCATCCATAAATATTCATCTGGGTGTATCCTGCTGATCGTACGGATGTGTTGCAACTGTCCATGGGACGTATCGGCGAGATATTGCAGACAAGCACCGGCGGCTATCTGAGCTGCAGTGAGATCTTCAATGCTATATCCCTTCAGCGTCAGGACTTCAAAATGGGTAAGGAGTTTTTCACGCGCGAAGTCCTGTGTGAAAATCCATTCGTCCATTGAAAAGTGATAAAACTGATCACCAAATTTCTTTTCAAACCAGGCAAGATTACTTTTCGCGAAAATCACTTCGGAGGGTAAAAAACTCTGTAAAAGTTTGTCGATTGTTTCAGGACTTCCTTCACTGACAAAGAATTCTCCTGTAGAGACATCCAATAGCGCGATGCCAATCAACGATGAAGATGCAATATGAAGAGCCGCAAGAAAATTATTCTTCTTGTGATCCAGAAGCTTGTCATCGATTGTGAGACCTGGTGTTACCATTTCTGTCACGCCACGTTTTACAATGCGCTTGTCCTTGGAAGGTTTCTCCAACTGTTCACAGATTGCTACACGGTAACCGGCCTGCACAAGCTTGGGTAGATAGATATCCATCGCGTGATAGGGAAATCCGGCGAGTTCTACATCATTGCCGCCATTGTTCCGGCTCGTAAGTACAATACCCAGGATTTCTGCGGTTTTCTTGGCGTCCTCACCAAATGTCTCATAGAAATCACCAACCCTGAAAAGGAGTATGGCATCAGGGTATTTCGCCTTGATCTTATAGTATTGGCTCATCAGGGGAGTGACTTTGTCCCCTTCAATTTCAGATATCGAGGTTTTCTTGCTCAATTGTTGCAGTCTTGTGGTTAGAGTGCTAAAGGTAGGATTTACAGAAAATTACAAGTGAATGAATTACTTTTCGCCAGCATCAAATGTATTTGTTCACGCTTATTTTTCTATATCCATGGTTGGTCGTCACGCTTTGAAACTGGTATTGTTATGTATGTCCTTTCCTCTCTTTGGGCAAGAAGATATGTATCATCAATGGTTGCGTGATTATCTGGATGATGAATATGGAATATCGACAGGGGAGTGGGTACTGGGAGAAACTGAAGAAGAAGCTTTTAATACTTTTGGTATTCAGGGACATTTCCAGATACGGTTCAGAACATGTGTCATAATCGCTGCTCGACCGGCTGAGTGAGAAAAACAACGATATTGCGCCCGATTATTAAAAACGATACATACATGGATTTGATATTCAACAATTTAAGTAAAGAAGAATATGCATTGCTCAAGGATGCCATCCCACAGATCACTATTCTCATTGCGGGAGCGGATGGCAAAATATCTCCCGATGAGACTGCCTGGGCTGAAAAGGTGACTGGCATCCGTACCTATTCCTCTGCCGAAGAACATCAGGATTTTTATCGCGAGGTAGGGGAGACCTTTCAAACAAGACTAGATCAATTGATCAGTGAATTGCCTGAAGATGTCGGTGCAAGGACAAGCAGGATATCAGAAACCCTGTCTGGTCTCAATGCCATACTCCACAAACTTGAATTGAAGAATGCTGCACAGTTGTATAATGAGTTGCGCTCATTTGCCGGGCATGTAGCGAGATCATCAGGAGGCTTTTTGAAGTTTTGGAGTGTCAGTGCTGAGGAGAAAAAATTGATAGACTTACCAATGCTTGAGAAGTTTGAATGGAAGGACGAAGAGGATAAGGGAGGGCTGACAAATACATAAATCAGAATAGCCAACTGAGTGGATCTTGGCCTCGCGCCCATGTTACAGGTAGAACCCGTATTCAGATAAGGATATTGAGATCGGACTCCTCAGCTTACAGGATTCTTGCCTTGTAGGATTTTCTGTAAGTTTGCCGCCCAATCGAACATTACATAGACATTCTACCATTTTATTCAATTTTAAAAATCTAATTACTATGGGATTATTTTCATTTCTCAAAAAGGCGGGTTCAAGTAACATGTCAAAATCCACCGCCAAATCTGCTCCTGCAGCCAAAACTGTATTGGACATAGCAGCAGAGCGTGCAGCAAAGATCAACTCGTTGCGCGATCTCATCATTTCTCTCAATCTGGAAATCACGGATCTGACTATAGAGCTCGATGATGATAAGGTGACGATATATGGAACAACGGAATCTCAGGCAACAAAGGAAAAGATCATCCTTGTCGTCGGAAATGTGGAAGGGGTGGCTACTGTGGATGATCGTATCTCCGTGGTGATTCCTGAACCAGAAGCCCAATTTTATGAAGTACAGTCCGGGGACTCCCTATCGAAAATCTCCAAGAAGTACTACGGCGATGCCATGAAATACAATGTCATCTTCGAAGCAAATACGCCAATGCTGACACACCCAGACAAAATTTATCCTGGTCAGGTGCTTCGCATTCCAAATCTGAGCTAATCCGACGGCCAAAAAATAGTTTCCGATATACGTTGATAATCAGCAGTTTATCCGAAGGTATTTCAAGTACTGAAGCCGCAATTTTGCACCATTATGGGCATGCTGTGCCTAAATCTCCTTTCATATTAGGTTTTGTAATGTGTGTGGACAATTCACGTATATTTGCCCAGTTTTTTCAAAACCTACAGTAAAGCCAGCTAAAAACACAGTAAGAATATGCAAGCAAAGGGTATCATTAAGTTCTTCTTTATCCTGCTGACGGTGGTGACGTTAGCACAGTTTCTCTATATGGTTCCAACCAGAAAGGTGGAGCGGCAGGCGGATAAATATGCAGTAGAGGCAGTGGCTAAATCGGGTCCGGAAGCCAATGCCTACACAGTAAGCAAAATCGCCCGTACTACTTACCTGGATTCCATGTCCAGTGAAGTGATAATGAAAATTCCACTGCTCAAGGAATACACCTATGAAGAGCTCAAGAAAATGCAACTCGCCCTGGGTCTCGATCTCAAGGGAGGTATGAGCACTGTATTGCAGGTAGATCTCAAAGATCTGCTGATATCCTTGTCAAACAACAGTCGCGATCTTGCTTTCCATCAGGCATTGGACAATGCACAGGAGGCCCAGAAGCGCGCACAATCCGACTATGTGACCTTGTTTGCTCAGGAGTGGGATAAAGTCAAGGCTGACAAAAACCTGTCTTCAATTTTTTCCAGGAATCCATCGCTCCGGGATGAAATTGATTTTACGACATCTGATAATGATGTCATTAAGGTATTGCGGACTAAAGCAAACGAAACGGTCGATCTTACATTTAAGCGTCTGACAGACCGTATAGACAGATTCGGGGTGGCTCAACCAAATATCTCTCTGGATGCGGCACGTCAAATCATCATCGTTGAGCTTCCTGGTGTTGACAATCCACAGCGTGCACGGAATTTTTTGCAATCCTCAGCTAAACTGGAGTTTTGGGACGTCTATCGTGTAAGTGATCCGGGAATCCTTCAGGCATTTATCAATGCAGATGAAAAACTTCGTCGCGAAGGATTGGGTGATACTACAAACATTGATTCGGTGGCGATGCGTATAGATACCATGATCGTGCCTAAAGTCGATACACTTGGTAACGCCTCGGATTCTCTTGGTAATGCCTATGGAAATGACACCACGTACCAGGAAGTACCAGTGACTTCGGCGGATCCGCTACAAAATCGCGGACCACTGTTGTCTGCACTTGAATTGAATGCTGGTACAGGCCAAACATTGAATTATGGGTATGCTGTCATGGGTGTAGCTGACAAGAATAAAATCAACAATGTCTCGCAATTCCTCGCCCGGGAAGATATCAAAAACCTCTTCCCACGTGAACTTGAATTCCGATGGGCGGCGAAACCACTTCAGGATTTCAAGACTAAAGAAATCACAAACAAATATGAACTCTACGCAATTAAAAAGCCTCTTGGAAAGGAATCAGCAATCCTCGAAGGTGATCATGTGATATCGGCTTCGTCCGATCCGGATCCCATGACAGGTCAGGTGCAGGTCACTTTGAATATGAATCCGCAAGGCGCCAAAATTTGGTCAGATATGACCACAAAGGCAGCTCAGGACAATCAGCGTGAGATTGCGATTGTACTCGACGACTATGTCGTAAGCGCACCTTCTGTAAATGAGCCTATTACTCAGGGCAGATCTTCAATAAGCGGAAGTTTTAGTGTCCAGGAAGGAAATGACCTTGCAAACATTCTGGAGATCGGAAAACTGCCGGCCAAAACCCGAATTGTACAAGACGCGTTGGTAGGTCCTTCGCTTGGAAAGGAGAATATCAGAAAGAGTCTTATTTCACTACTTGTCGGTATGGTTATCGTGATATTCTTCATGGTATTCTACTATTCAACAGCTGGTGTTTTTGCTGTGATTGCATTGTTGGCGAATGTGTTCTTTATTATTGGAGGAATGGCATCGATCGGATCGGCCTTGACGATACCGGGCATAGCAGGTATCGTACTCACAATCGGTATGGCGGTGGATGCGAACGTAATTATCTATGAACGCGTAAGGGAAGAACTACGCATGGGTAAGTCTATGAAAATTGCAATGACCGAAGGATTCAGGAACTCCTATTCCGCTATTATCGATGCGAATGTGACATCAATGATTACTGCGATTATTCTGGCATATTATGGATTAGGACCTATCAAAGGTTTTGCGGTGGTGTTGATCATAGGTTTGATCTCATCTATGTTTACTGCGGTCTTATTGGGTCGTCTTATGATAGAATGGTGGATGAGTAAAGGCAAGGCCGTCAATGTTTGGAACCCAATGACCAAAAATATCATGTCAAATCTCAATGTGGACTGGATCGGCAAACGCAAGATTGCCTATATCGGATCTACGATCGTGATTTTGGCAGGTATTGCTTCATTTTTTATTCGCGGCTTTGAGCTCGGTGTGGATTTCAAAGGTGGCTATTCATACAATGTGGAGTTTGCAGAAGGAGTCAGTGTGAACACCGATGACTTAAAAACTTCATTGGGTGGCGTTTTTGGAACGCAACCAATTGTGAAGGCGGTCGATTCAGAAAACACGTATAACATTACAACGGCGTATCTCATTGATGATTTCTCGGACGATGCTTCACAGCGTGTCATGGACAAATTGCATGAGGGAGTGAATGCTGTTGTAGGAGGAAACCTGGATCGCGAGCAATTCGAACTTACGGATGGTGAAGGCACGCATGTCGTGAGTTCTGCTAAAGTCGGGCCGACAATCGCGGATGATATTAAGAGAAGCGCTTTAAAGGCCGGTATTATCGCTATTATCTGTATTTTCCTCTATATCCTTTTGCGATTCAATAAATGGCAATACAGTCTTGGATCTGTTGTCGCATTGTTCCATGATGCGATGATTGTACTCAGTGTATTTTCTATATTCCACGGTATTCTGCCGTTTTCTTTGGAGATTGATCAGGTATTTGTTGGCGCGCTTCTCACAATTATCGGGTACTCAATCAATGATACCGTAGTCATCTTTGACCGAATACGAGAGTATTTCAACATGGGTACAGGTAAATCAAAAGAACAGGTGATCAATGATGCAGTGAATAGTACGATGAGTCGCACTATCATTACTTCTCTTACTGTACTCTTTGTAGTCATTGTCCTGTTTATATTCGGCGGATCCAGTATTAAAGGATTTGCATTTGCACTCGTTGTGGGTTTGATCTCTGGTACATATTCCACGATCTTTATTGCAGCTCCGATCCTGGTTGACTTCACTGGAGAATTCAAAGCGAAGGAAATAAAAACGAAGCACGGCTTTTCAAAAGCGGCTACGGTACGTTAAATAGAATAGCAAAAGCAAGCATAAGAATTAAGAAGTTGCAGTAGTGCATAACTACTGCAACTTTTTTTTTGGTGCGTTGGCTTATCCGAATCCGTCTGATTATTGATAGTGGGCAAAGAAGATAGCCCTGATCCAACCTGCCTTGCTAAACTTAATTCAACTTTCGACCTATGCGCTCAACGCTTACTCTTCCTGCAAGAGATTCAGGATGCCTTTCCAGTTGAGAACAGCATTACTCTCATTTACAAGATGTGGATCAGAGTTATTGTGGAAGAGCACATTTTCAAGAATCATTGAAGCCGCCACGCCAGAATTGACGAGTGCACTACCAGCATTCAGCGATGTACAATGGCGTATCGTAGTATTGACCAGATTGAGCTTTCCGAAATTCAACACACCAGCCGCCCTTCGGTCAAACTCCAGGGCACCATTGGCAAGTCCATCTTCTATGATCACCCCATCGAGCGTGGCAGCTTTCGAAGTGCTTGTCATGATTACGACATGATATGTATTGTCTGTGGAGTCATTCAGTACTCCAACGTCTCCACTTAAGATCACCGGATAATCCTCGACATCGCGTTGGCCGAGAAGGATTTCTGTTCCATGAAAACCACCATACAAGGTCAAACTATCTCTTAAAACAAACGAAGCAGATCGCGAATTGGCCGGTCTGTAAATTCCTTTTGCAATCCAAACTTCTGTAATCTGCGAAAACTCCGCTGCGACAACAAGAGCTTCAGTGACAGAAGTGAACGCATTTTGCCATGAATTGCCAAGACCATTTCCGGTTGCACTGGAATCTACATAGGCCCGTACATTCCCAAGCCAATTGTAGATGCCTTCTCCTGTAAGCACTACTTTCTTTACAGGTGCATTAGATCCTGTATGTTGGAAATACAGTGTGTCTGAGTAACTCTGAATCATTGAAGGCAGAAATTCGATGGGTATACGGAGGCTGTCACCAGGCTTGAGAAAACGTGGAAAGGTCAGCATCGTGTCTAAAGTGAATATTGTCCCGTTAAACATAGACATGCTTTGCAGTAGAATTGCCTGATTACCGTTAGTGTTATGGATATACAGGTCCATGCTCACACTTTCTTCAATTGGAACTTCACCAAAATCCTGATTATCGGCAGTGAGGTCACTGGCATCGGTAGGAGTGAGGATAGGATCCGTCTGTCCAAACATGAAAAACGCCTCGGTTGATAAGATGAGTGAGTCACCTCCGCGTTTTGCAGCCCCGGATGCGACGTAGAGACCAGAATTATTCACAATGGCCTGAGTACCATTTCTGCCGACATTCATGACATCAAGCGTACGCCATGTCAGGCTGTCAAGATTCAGAGCTTCTGTAGCATTTTTTGAGTAACCCATCTCGCGCTCTCCTCCGATGACAATGAGTTCGTTACCAAGGATTGCAGCTGTATTTCCTGCCCGCTGTGTGGGTATTTGGGCTGCAATTGTATCCCATGTGCTATTGGAAATGTTGAATCTGTCTATTGTAGGCTCAGTATTCTCAAAGAGGTTTCCAATTGATGTTCTTCGGCCTGCCGCTGCGTAGATCTTATTGTCTTTCAACGCCGCATGAAAATGATCCCGTTGATTTGGGGCATTTGGCAGAGTACTCCATGTATCCGTTCTGAAATTATAGCGATCGAGCCAGTTGACATGACCGTCAATATGTCCATTTGTTGCCCCTCCCAGAACGTATAGTGTATCATTCCGCACAACAGCTCCTGCGGCTCCACGCCTTCTGCCAACCGGAATAGTCGGTCCAACATGCCAGGTATTGGTCAAGGGGTTGTAAACACGCATTACCGTAACCGGGGATTCCACTGGAAAACTTCCGGAGAATGCTCCTACCGCAAGGATCAGCCCATAGTAATCCACGGCCTGGAAGTGATGTAGACTATTGCTTGGTGGGTTTGCTCCAGTAGTCCAGATATCGGTAGTAGGATTATAGATATTCACATTGCTACTGTGCTCACGACCACCGATGAGATAGAACTTATCTCCTGACTGGACATATGAGGCCTCGTGTCGCGCCTGACAGCAACTACCGGTGCCCGTTATTTCACAATCCGTCCCATCCTGAAGTGTATACCAATTACCTTTTGTCTCTGGATCATGTCGTATACTAAGATGCGCCCAGGTAGCTTCAAATCGGTTTGTCGATCCGCGCGCAGTAGATATCACTCCCATGGCAATTGCCTGAGGACCCATGAGTGAATCAAGAAATGCTCCTGTCAGATAGAATCCATCACCCAAATCCTGTAAGTCATTCGATCCGACAGCGTATTGCGCACGCATATAGCCATTTGCAGGATTTACAATCAAGGCAAGTCGCACACTCGATTGGGTACCAATGCCGCTTACTGAGTATTGCGTTGTCGTACTGCTGCCATTATTTTCCTTCACGACAGCAATGCCTGGAGTGCCATTATTTGCATTGACAACAATTTTCACATAGTTGTCCTGATCGCCTGTACCGAGGTACATTCCAATCGATTGAAAATCCTGGATGGTATCGGGAAAAACTGGTCCAACAATTTGAGCCTCTGCGATGAATGGCCGATCACTGCTGTCCACTGCGAAGCCAAACTGAAACCCATTGTGTTGATTATCAAAGGTATTAATGGCATCACCATCATCAAGATCGATATAGGTCAAAAGACCAGCCGCGCCGCCAGCAATGATGAATGTGCTGGAATTGTCTTCTGTTTTCCACAAATCCAGGTAGTCGTCCAAGCTATTCGACATCAGGCCGGTGAATCCAAGGCCATAAAAACCGCTGCCAGGAATCGCATTTAGCAGAGGGTATTCAATCGGCAGGGTGGTATTCAGTCCGTTTGCAGCATCCAAAGCGAAGAAATCGATTGTATCATTTATCCCATCATCGTCGTCATCCGGGTCATTTAGGTCCGAGACTTTGAAGCCTGATATCAAGGTCTCATCAAAGTCAGACGGGCGATCAGCACCATTGCATGGATTAGTATCATTATCATATTCATCTGCATTGGTATATCCATCCGAATCTTCATCGATCAGGTAGCTGTCTGCGCCTGTGCAAACAAAGAAGTCTGAGGGTTCTAGAACATAAATTCTACCACCCGAGCCATATGCGATGATCCAGATGGTTCCAGGAAATGGTGGTTCGTTGCCAAGTGTACACACATCAAGAGCACCACCCAAAAGTCCTGACGCCAGAATAGTGACACTGCCTGGTCCATCGACTGTGCCTGATGTATTGAGGTCGATTCTATAAACTCCTGAATTTGTGTTTGTGTTTAAAGCAGTTGTCAATAAGTCACCGGTCATTGCACTATCAAAATGCGCAGCGGTGTACTCACAGATGCCATTCATACTTTTCTTAAAAAGAGAAGCTATGTAGGAGTTTTGTGTTCCTGAGATCTGAAAATCGCCTTCGATCGGGTGATCCCAGTCATTTGGAAGTGGGGGCCAATCATAGGGTAGAGAATTCGCTGGATTACCAGAGAGATACTGGGACCGAAAAACCCCAGAGGCACCATAAGTATAAAGCCCGGCAGAATCAACATTACCTCGAACAGGATTCGGATGTCCGCCATAATATCCCATAGAATCTATTCTGTGCAGGCAATCAATATCATTCATTGTTCCAGAGCCAGGCTCACCAGAAGGATATTTATTGGTCGCTGTTCCGGCTCCTTCTGTGGATGGATAGCCTCCCCACCCTGGATTCGGCCCATTGTCCCAGCCATATAAGTATCCAAGCTCGGTCCTCGTGAGATCATACATATTCCTAATCCCCGTGGCATAGATTTGGACTGGTCCGTCTGACATCAGACGTGCCTGGTTCAGTCCGTCATTACCACCAAAAGGATCATGGAGGTCTACGCCATTATAATCCATATCCATAGGATCAGAAATACCATTTGCATTCGCCCGTGTAGGATCGTCAACAGTAGGCAAGTCATAAATAAAGTTGGCGCCACTGTTCGTATCCACGAGTATGGGCATCGTATCCAATATGTTGAGATCGACAGTCAGAATGGCACCGGCCAGGGCATACTCGCAGAGGTATGCAAAGGCCTGAGCGGGAGCGCCCCCATTGGAATTCCCACCTTGTGCCACGAAGAGCATATTTGCTTCTTCATCCAAAAACAGCCCATTCGTAGAGTGATTCTCTTCAGATCTTGGTAACCCCCTGATAAGGTCCACCTTGGACCATGTAGAACCAGTTTTCTCAAGCCGGGAGATAACCCCGGAATTGGTATCAAGATTCAAGTCAGTGCCAACATAAAGGCCTCCACCTTTCCGATAATCACTTGAGGTCACATAGACTACCGGATTGACTGCAGTTCCGGTAATCACCATACCAGTAGCCTGCCTGACCTCAAAACTGTTAAAGACCTGGCCATTATCATTGTGATTTTTGATGGTGTTGACCAGGCTCACAGTCTCGGTTGCCGTAACCTGGTACATATTGGCTCCGGGCCGGCTAAGAGTATAAATTTTGAGTACCCCGTTTTCCTCGAGGACATATAATCGTTTATCAGGACCAAAAGCAATGCTAGTAGGGTTTATCGAGATTTCGCCTGACAGTTGGCTTAGATTAAACGACTGAGCATGGATTGGACCCACCCTGCCGCAGATGAAAAGGGCGAATAATAGCCACTGAGAAAGGAAAAGTCTATTGTAGAGTGTCATCATATTACCAAAATCTGCGCTAAGATACAAGTCATTAGCATAGTTCAAGGATAATGCCAAACCCATTGTATCTCAGAGCATTCGGCTGAATATCTTTGCGCGTCTATGGGGACACGGATAGTAAGGACTGAAGTATGGGAGGAAGACCTGCAACTGACCAGACAATATCGCATTGCCGGCGAACAGATCACATACGCTGAAAATGCTTTTGTCTTACTTCATAGTGCAGACGGGTCTTTCGGTATTGGGTCAGCCTGCCCGATGCCGGAAGTTTGCGGAGAAAGTATGCAGGATACCTTGGACGGTCTGAAAAAGGGCTCTGATCTAATCAAGAATGTGGAGATCACAGATCCCTTGCTTTTATCAAAAACCCTACAGCAAGAACTGAGTCAGACCCCGGCGGCTTTCGCGGCTATAGACATGGCGTTGTATGATCAGCATTGCAAACGTCTTAATGTCCCTATCGTGGATTTTCTAGGCAGGAAACACCTCGAGATGGCAACATCAGTGACCATTGGCATCACTACTGATTTCCAGGTACATGAAGAATTGTTGACGCATTTGAGGCAGGGGTTTCAGGTTATCAAGGTGAAAATCGGAGATGATCTGGAGCGCGATATTGCCATCGTGAGCAAATTGCGCGAATGGGGGGGAAATCAATTTCGTCTGCGTGTAGATGCCAACGAAGGATATGATCTGATCTCATTGACGCGTTTTCTTTCCCAGACATCTGCGATGAATATTGAATTGATCGAACAGCCATTGTTGTCGCCGGCAGCAGAGCAGATGCGAACTCTTACAGCAATCCAAAGAGAGAATTGTATGGCTGATGAAGATTTATTGACGGAACTTGATGCACAGGAATTGACAAGAAACAAGCCTTATGGAGTCTGGAACATTAAGTTGATGAAATCCGGAGGTATTACTCCTGCAAAACGTATTGCTGCGGTAGCTTCGCAAGCCGGTATCTCGGTCATGTGGGGATGTAATGATGAAAGTCGGGTGAGTATCGCTGCAGCCCTTCATGCCGCATTCAGTTGCGCTGCAACAAAATACCTTGATCTCGATGGATCATTCGACATCGCACGTGACCTGGTCGATGGAGGCTTTATTGTTGAAAATGGCAAACTGAGACTTACTGACAAACCGGGTCTCGGAGTTTTGCTTTTATGATCAATCTTCCGGAATGTCTTTATGGGCATCAATCTCACGACGTTCTCGTTTTGTAGGGCGGCCAGCACCTTTCTCTCTGACTTCGGGCCGGGCCTTGCCGACAAACCATGTTTTGTATTTGTTGCGCTCCTCGATAGGTGTGAGATCTTCATAGCATACTTGTGCGAGTGGAGCGGATACGCGCTTCTCAATCAAATCAACCACCTTGAAAGTGAGTTGGAAGCCATCTTTTCGCAGATCTATGATATTGCCACGATGGATTGTTGCACTTGCTTTGGCAACCACATCATCGATCTTCACCAGATTCTCTCTACATGCGTCTGTCGCCTGCGAACGTGACTTGTAGATACGCACACTCCATAGCCACTTGTCGATACGGACTTTATCCATCGAAAAATCCCGTGTTTATAGCATGACCTATTGGCCTCGTGTAAAGGTGAGTAGTTCGTCCTGACCACTGCGATTCATTCGGAGTACAAGATTGGATGCATCAAGCAATTCAATTTTTACCACGATGCGTTCTTCACCTTTTGCCTGTGTATAGAGCTTATAACCATCAATCCACCAGGTACCTTCCTCCTGATTGCTCGCGATGACCGCCTGATAAGTTTTGTCTTCATTGAATTGAAACCACGCCAGAAGATTTGTGTCCTGACCATCACGTAACCACGAAGCGCTAAACCATCGTCCAATGATCTCGCGTTCATTGAAATTTTTTGTCGAACAGTCCGCCGAAGCAATGGCAAGAACAAGGACAAGTAGATAACGGAGCTTCTTCATTTTTTTAGTGTTGGCAATTCCAAAGGGAGCAATTCCAATGCCTCCATGACTTTGGTTGCAATGAAATAATCGCGATACCAGCGTTGATCAACAGGTGCAATAATCCATGGCACAACGCTTCGGTTGATAGCATCTTCATAGCATCTCATGTATTCGTCCCAATGCTTGATTTCTTCCCAATCTGCTGCATTATGCTTCCAGTTTTTACGAGGATCATCAATCCGTTCCTGGAGTTTCTCCTTCTGTTTCTCCGGAGAGATGTGCATGTAGAATTTGAGGATAGTGGTATTGTTATCGGATTGCAGTGTCTGCTCAAAATCATTAATCGCTTTGATGCGCTGATCAACACGTTTTTCATCAATCCATTTGTGCACGCGCTGGATCAGGACATCTTCATAGTGCGATCTGTTGAAGATCTGCATGAGTCCTTTTCTGGGGGTCACTTTATGTATACGCCAGAGGAAATCATGACCAAATTCTTCTTCAGTGGGTTTTTTGAAACCAATCGCGTTGATACCGATGGGACTGCAATAGCGAAAAATTTTTCGCGTGACACCATCTTTTCCGGTCGCATCCATGCCCTGAAGCACTACGAGTAATGCGTGTTTCTGCTGTGCATACATGATGTGTTGCATGTCACCAATCTTCCTTGCGAGTTTATCTATCGCTTTCTTGGTGTCATCTTTTGCAAATCCCTTGGGAGCTCTTGTAGGGTAATCGCTGAGTTTGATCATAGAGAATTCCTTATTGAATTACAACTGTAGCTTTCATAAAAATCAGGTCCGCATCCTGGTGCGTTTTACAAGATAGTTTTGTAAGATCGTGCGATAGCCCTGTCGGATATCTGTAGGAATAAAGTCGATCCGGTACTGAAGACATTTGATCCGCAGATTTTCAAGAAGACTCTTTACCTGATCCTGATAGTGTTTTCGTACTTCCTGGCTACGCAACTTTACTTTTTCTCCGGTCTCCATGTCGACAAATTCATACGGTCTATTGTCATATTCGAATCCGACTTCTTTTGATTCGTCGACAACATGAAAAAGGACAACCTCGTGCTTATTGTATTTCAGGTGTTGCAGAGCGGACAACAATGCATCCATGTTCTCTCCACCTTCAAACATATCACTCAGGATGATGACAAGAGATCTCTTGTGAATACTATCTGCGATTTGATGCAGTGCGCGCGCGGCATTTGTGGAGCGATCCAGTACCGGTTGGCGAATGAGCTGGTCAAGATGTGAAAGCAACAACTGATAATGCGATGTACTGCTCTTACATTTTGTGTGGATCATCAACTCATCTGCGAAGACGCTTAGTCCGAATGCATCGCGTTGTCGCCTGAGCATATTCATCAATGAGGCAGCACCGAGGGCAGAGTAGCGTAACTTATTGAGGCCCATTCCTTGCGGGAGCAGCTCAGGAAAATACATGGAGGATGAAGCATCAATGACGATCTGACAGCGAAGATTTGTTTCTTCTTCAAATTTTTTCGAATACAATCTATCTGTCCTTGCGAGGATTTTCCAGTCGATGTTCTTTGTAGATTCTCCCGGGTTATACAATCTGTGTTCGGCGAATTCCACAGAGAAACCATGGAATGGACTTTTATGAAGGCCGATGATAAACCCTTCTACTACCTGTCGAGCCAGGAGTTCGAGATTGGAGAAATCGCGGATATCGTGATCGTCGAAATAGCTCATGTCGTATAGAAACAAAAAAGCCCTTAATTCAGGCGACTAAGGGCGTCAAGATACAGTTTCTTCTTTTTGTTAGATCAACGCTTCGATCTTTGAAGCGAGAGCTTTTTTGGATGTTGCTCCTACCTGGCGGTCAACTAATTCCCCGTTTTTGAAAAACAATACTGTAGGAATACTACGCACATTGTATTTCATACTTACTTCAGGGTTGTCATCCACGTTGAGCTTGCCCACGAGTACACGGTTTTCGTATTCCTTCGAAAGTTCCTCAATGAAAGGACCGATCATCCGACATGGACCACACCATTCTGCCCAGAAATCCACAACCGTTACATTATCCTGCTTCAGTGCATTTTCCTGAAAATTTGAATCATTGAATTCGAATGCCATAGCTATAGATGTTATTTAAGAGATTATTACAAACATATCGGTGCTGAAACAGCCGGTGCTTTGAAAAAGTTTTGGCTAAGATAAAATTTTATGCCAGTGAGTACAATCCGCCGTGCTGGTGGGGAAGTGCATCAGTTCACGCAGGGCCATCTCACGCAAAGGCGCAAAGGGCGCTAAGAAATTGATACAAAGTCTATTAAATTGACAACAACTTGCTGCTGGTGAGCTGGGACCTATTCCTAACCAGGAAATGTTCAGTTCAATGGATTAGCCGAATTATTCAGGTCTCCCAGTTTGATTCCACGAAATGTTCCCGTTTGTGTGCCAGTCAGCAAATTGCTGAGGGATACAGGTACTATTTCCAGGACTGGCGGCTGTACACCAGCAGGGGCGAAATTCACGCTTTCATGAACGAAGATCCAGGTTGCAGAAGTTGGGAAGCCATCCTCCAGGCCAAGCAGGAGTCGACGCAGATATACGATGTCCAACACACTCAACGCCCCTGAACGATTCACATCCGCTGCCAACAATTTGTCCACACTATTTAGAAGTTCAAGTCCGAGAAGGTGCTTTTGAAGTGCAACGATATCCAGGACTGTGACACCGTTGAGTGGGTTCAGGGATTTTTCAACTCTGAGCTGGAGGTCATTATTTACCACATAAGATGAGTCAAAAACAAACTCGTATCTCCCTTGAGCATCCGTAGTATCTCTTGCCACTTCATTACTGCCCAGGGAAACAATCACATGCGCACCGCTAACTCCTGCAATTGACTGGAACCTACGTACGACGCCACTGATCGTTACATCACTGGGCACGTCAGGGGTTTCAGAAATATTCAGTGTCACGATAGTGTCACAGCCGCCAGTGATAGAATTCGCAGTGAACAAATATGACCCCGCATCACTATACCATTCACCATAAATCTGAACTGAATCACCTTGTATAAAACTCGCATTCACGATTTTGGTATGCAATGGTAGTTGCGTTATGGTAATAGAGGCTATCGTATCACAACCTGTAGTGACAGACGGAACGACAACTTCGTAAGTGCCAGCTACATTGTAGGCGGTCCCATAAACCTGTACAGATTCACCAGCGCAAAATGATGCACTTACTTCAAGTTCTTCAAGGAGATCTTCTGTGATTGTAATTTGTAATGTCGTGTCACAATCACCGGATATCATATCAGTATATTCACCGGCTTCACTGTACCATTGACCATTGACGTTGACGGAGTCACCGGTGCAAAAACTTTCATTCACGGCAATAATTGCAAAGCACTCTGGTTTAACAGCACCGGTCAGCGCGATTGCTGCATCCAGGGCCTCAATTGTTGCAGCGCTGTTGTTACCAAAAATGTCATATTGAACGGTACCATCCGGTGCAATGACAATGAAAGTAGGTGTTCCCGTAAAGGGGCCAAACATCCCGGCTTTGTAAGGCGAAACAGCCGCAAGACTTCCACCTTCGGATCCGGCAGCAGGATACGTATGGCCATGATTCGTCTTATAGTTATTCACCAGAGTATTCAAATCAAAACTTTTATCACTGAGGTCAAAGAATTCTACATCATTATTTCCGCTTCCCCATTCTTCATAGAGAGGCTCCATATATGGTGCGATTGCATTGCATGGCGGACATGTGGTAAAAAATATCTCGATCATGACACTTTTACCCTGATTCAAATAGTCAGCATACAGTGTATGAGACTGGCCCTGCGAATCAGTGATCGTAAAATCTGGCGCTAATTGCCCAGAGGCTCTTTGGGTGCCGAGAATAAAAAGAATGAGCAGAATGTTCTGTAAGCGTAGTGACATAGCTTTTCATTTAGCGTTTGACGAAGCGCATTGTCTTTAGGACAGCACCATTACTCTCAATACGCACAAGATACGTGCCAGGATACCATGTACTCGCATCTTCACGAAGGAGTAGGGCATTGCCCTGCACTGAAGGTTTAAACACATGCAGCCTGCTGCCCAGGATGTTATACACACCAATTGAAAGCTCTCCCGCTTGATTTGATTTGGTATAGATGTTCAGAAAATCGGCAGAGGGATTTGGTGCAATCCAGAGATCGGATTTAGGATCCAGATCAGATATTCCGCTGGCTCCAGGTTTTATAGCGCCCGAATTCGCCAATGCAAGATCAAGATCAGTGAAATCTACGTCCCAAACTAAAGTGCCGTCCGGCGAGATCACGATATATGTGGGGGTACCAAAAAAGCTACCAAAGCCACCATTGATATAAGCATTGACAACAGCAATACTTCCACCTGTTGCACTCACTGTCGGAAATGTAATGCCATGGTTGGAGGTATAACCAGACGCTGTTTGATTCGTCTCCCATGTCTTATTGCTCACTTCGATAAACTCCACATCATGATCGCCAGAGCCCCATTCTTCATAGAGCGCCTGCAGATCGTTTGCCTGGGCATTACAGGGCGGACACGTGGAGTAAAAGATCTTCAACATCACAGTTTTACCCTGTGTGAGGTACTGACTATACAATGTATGAGACTGCCCATTGATATCTGTAGCAGTAAAATCAGGCGCCAACTGGCCGGATAATACTGTTGGTAAGAAGAGTATGAGGTAAAGAATTGTTTTCATATCGTAGTATTCAATATATCGAAGGTATAGATAATCTGATGCATGCGTTTTAAACGAACTCAAATCCTATTTGTTTAGACAGGGACTGGTGGTCTTAGTCCTTCGGAAAAGCGATTGCGGGTAAGAGTTCTCAAATATATGGATCATCAGTGATAAGAGCCGAAATGCTTAACACTTTAACGTTTTCTTGCAATTCTGAATCACAATCCTTTAAGTCAAATACGAAGCAGACCGCTCAAAGTAGCTATCTCAGATGTCCTCACCTCAACCCAAGTATCTTGCGCCTGAAATGCCAAATACGCTTATAAAACGGCCTCAGGTCCGGTACCGGGATTTAGGACTGATAGCTTATGCGGAAGCCTGGCGCCTTCAGACAGAAATCAATGAAGCGCTAAAGGCTGCAAAAAGAGATAGGAGTACCCCGCATGGTATGCCTCATGAACTTCTGTTGTGTGAGCATCTTCCGGTCTATACGCTTGGTAAAAGTGGGGTAGAAGATCACTTACAAATTTCTGAAATCGAGCGTGTAGCTAAAGAAATTGAGTTTTTCAGGATCAATCGTGGAGGAGATATCACGTATCACGGTCCTGGTCAAATTGTCGGGTATCCAATATTCGATCTGGACTTCTTCTTTACGGACGTGCACAGATATGTGCGCTCGCTGGAAGAAGTAGTCATCAGGACATTAGCTGTCTATGGGTTGAGTGCAGGCCGTATCAAAGACTTTACGGGTGTGTGGTTGGATTGGGAAGGGCCGCATCCGCGAAAAATTTGCGCTATTGGTGTGCATATGAGTCGCTGGGTAACCATGCATGGATTTGCTTTCAATGTCAACACGGACCTCGCATACTACCAGCACATTGTGCCTTGTGGAATAGACACTTCTCAAAAACCTGTAACCTCTTTGGCTAAAGAACTTGGAAAGGAAATTGCACTGGACGAAGTGAAGGAATATCTCAAACGATATTTTGCAGAAGTTTTTGATTTTGACTATGTGTAGGGAAAATTCAATGTTCAATGTTTCATGTTCAATGTGCAAAGCCGCCACTTCGACCTCGCTCTTCCGAAACGCTACGCGAAGGAGAAGTCAAGTTCAGTGACCGATAGCGGCAACTTTAATGGCCACTTACAAGCAACTTACAAGCCACTTAGCAACAACTTAGAAGTATGAAAAAAGTATCTGAATCAAAAGTCGAGATGACGGAAATGGTGATGCCCAACGATACAAATCCCATTGGGAATCTGATGGGTGGGAATCTTATGCGTTGGATGGATATTGCAGGGAGTATCTGTGCGGCTCGTCATTGTGGAGCTCATGTGGTGACGGCAAGTGTCGACAACCTGTCTTTTCAGAGACCAATAAAGCTGGGACACGTAGTCGTCATCAAGGCATGTGTGACGCGCTCGTTCAATACTTCCATGGAGATTTTCCTCGAAGTAGAGACTGGAAATGTGACGAAGACAGAGCGGAATATTGCAAACC
>JANNQA010000135.1:0-137890 GCA_031400515.1 Bacteroidota bacterium | reverse complement strand
GTCGCTTCATCGCTGCTTTGATATCCCCGACCTCAAACGCAACATGATGTACCCCAGGCCCGCGCTTATTCAGAAATCTGGCAATCGGACTATCGTCATGCGTCGGTTCGAGTAATTCAATCTTCGTCTCACCTACCTGGTAAAATGCCGTACGTACGCCCTCTGATTCGACTTCTTCTGTTTTATATCTCGGCGTACCTAGCATCGACATGTAAATCGCATCTGCCTCTTCCAAACTCTGCACTGCAATGCCAATGTGCTCTACTTTCCGAAAAATATCATCTACCGGTTGATCTGTTGACGGCAAACTGTCTTTCATGCGAAGCAAGGTACATACTTAGGGTAATCAGAACGTAGGCTCGTCTCAAAATCCTATCGGACAAGAGTGACGTCTCCAAGCAATAATTCAATGAGCCCGTCTTTGTACTCTAGCTCAGCAATCCAAACATAGACTCCCGGTTGAGAATCTTTATTTGAATATGTGCCATCCCACCCAAACGCAGGATCGTTGGGAGGAAAATCATGATGTGCAATGAGCACTTCTCCCCACCTATCATAGACCCTGAGAAAGTGTACTCTGTCGATAATCGCCGGATTTGCCTGGATAAAGAAATTGTCGTTGATGCCGTCGTGGTTAGGACTAAAGACATTAGGCACGAATACCGCACGCACCAACTCATTTTGCCTGCAAAAATCTTCTGGTTCCAGATGCGTGACTACGAAGATGATACTGTCGCATCCATGCTTGTTCTCCAATGCAAGGATCATCAAACCAGTATCAGAAGGTGCGCATGTTGATTTCACGAGAAACACTGTATCACCAGGCAACAAATCCACAGTTCTGACAATGATACTGTCACATCCTGCCTGAGTCGTGTACTCATATGTGAAGACACCAGAAAGCGCTGGATCGCATGTTCTGCTTGATTCCTCGATCAGCCAGGATGTACTCCACTGAATTGTCTCGATGACGATGCTATCACATCCATTGGCGTTCTGATAAGTACTCGTAAAAACGCCGCTGGAGACAGGATCACATGTCGCGCCGGAAAGTCGTGTAGTGTCCGCAGGCACAAAATTTACAAACTCAATGATCACACTGTCACAACCATATTGATTCATGAGGTTGTATGTAAAAACTCCTGCTTCAGCCGAATCACAAGTCGCAAGAGATAACGCTGTTGTATCGTGAGGCAACAAGCTTATTGATTCTATGACAAGGCTATCGCAGCCCTCAAAAGTTGTGTACAAGTGGTTAAATATTCCTGTCAACGATGCATCGCAGGTGGTCGCAAAGAGATATGATGTATCCGACTCTGCGAATACAATCGTCGTGAGTACTGAGCTATCACATCCATGTTGATCAGGATAGATATTGATTGTCGATCCTGTTTGTGTTGAATCACAACTCGTCCGATTCACAATAGTCATCTCGCGTGGATAAACCGAAAGCAATGTTTCAATAATACTATCACATCCTGAAGATGTAGTCAGGGAGTCATAATACAAGCCTGCTTCAATCTGCATATCATTACCAAGAAAGATGCTGTCACCTTCACAAATCATTGCTGTTTGTTGTAGCAAGAATGGTTCTGTCACAATGATTGTGATGCTCGCATCAGGAAGACTGTTGCATTGTGCACCTGATCGCTCAGAGACAAGCAGCAAGGTGTATGTTGTTGTTTGTGAAGGACTCACTTCAATCGCATAACCATTGAAAATACTATCAAGAGTCAAAGGTTGTGTACCATCTGAATACACAATATCGAAAGGTCCGTTGCCGGAAAGTCCAAACACGATTTGAGCTGAATCAAACTTGCAAATGTTCTGAGATCCGATCAAAGTACCTAATGGCATAGATGACCACATTACCGGAGTACCAATCGACACTGAAAGACAAGGATCATCGAGATCTACACCCCCAGATAATCCATTGCCCATGACTGCAGAGATATAGTACTGTACCCCGGTCTGCACTAATGAGTCAAATACGAATTCACTTACGTCATTGAACTTGATGATACTGTCGAGGAAATTGCCACTCCCCAGATGCAACACATATACCAATGAATCATCTGGATCTGGTGACGCTCCTTCTGTAGCTATGACTTTAATTGTATCCCCTACACACGCTACCATCGGTTCAGGACTCATCGTTCCGGAATTTGTCGAACAGAAGCAAGAGTAATTCCCGGCAATCGTAATCGGATCGCAATGATTGGCATCATCTACACTAATACTGTAAAAACCACCGGACTGAATGGGATCACTAGTATATATATATGGTGTACCTGGAACAAGCACTCCTGCCGGCGTACCAGATATTGCATAGGAAGATTGATCTCCTCCGACAATTTCGAAGGTCACCACATAACTTGATGCCAGTGAGTCGCAAATCAACGTGAGCCCTGTGATCTGAGGTGCACTACCAATCACAGAGATTTGGATTGTATCAGTATCTGCACATCCATTCGAAGTCTCGTAAGTGTAGTTCACATAATGCACTCCCGCTCCAAGTACACCTGGATCAATCGACCCATTAAGCCCTGCTACCCCACCCCACATTCCGCCCGGGGGGTTGGCAGTCAAAGTTTGTATCGGCTCATTTGTACAGAAAGGTCCAACGCCTGCAATTTCAACATCTGGTGCAGGAAGCACTTCAACGAATAACACTGCGTCAAAACATCCGTCCTGATCAGATAGGGAGTAAGTGATCTCGTGTATTCCAACACCAAGCAAACCAGGATGAATCTGTCCGTTTTCATCGGCGCCCTCTCCCCACGTACCGCCAGCGGGAGTAGCAGATAACGTTTGCACCGGGTCGGTTATACAAAATGGTCCATCCGGAATAATCAGCGCAGGTGTATTTGGTATCACCTCTATGGTGATCTGTGCTATATTCTCGCAGCCATTTCCATCTATGACGGTGTAAAACAGGTCATGGAGTCCAACACCTGCTGTGACCGGATCAAACAAACCAGAAATACTTACCTGCCCACTCCATAATCCCTGATCTGGTATTCCTTCAAATTGTACTGCTTCGGATTCCTCGCAGATCGGAACCGGTGCAGGTTGAATCTCTACATTGTCGGGTACAACAACAATGACAACTGTAGAAGCAACATTTGTGCAACCATTGGCATCAGTGACTGTGACCGAATAAATACCGGAATTGGCCGGAGTCACATTATTTATAACTGGATTTTGACTGTTCGAGAAAAACCCCAGGGGACCACTCCAAACATAGTTTAATCCACCACTTGCCATCAGATTCAGTGACTCACCTGTACATAATACTCCGTCTGAGGTCGCAGTGGCATTCGGTGCCGGCAGCAATGCGACAGAGACAGTGTCCATTTCAAATCCGCCACATGCATACTCAATACCTACGGTATAAGTAGTATTTTGAACAGGAGTAGCAATTGGGCTCATGACATTGAGCGATAAGAGGGTTGGATCAAATCCCCATGTCCACTCAGCGCCGTTAGCATCCGCATCAAGTTGCACACTCTCGCCCTGGCAGATAGTGACGTCTTCCATAGGTTCCAATACAGGCGGCCCTATGCATACCGTCTGTAAATTTGACAAGGAGCCGGTTGAAGCTGAGAATCCATAGTATACGCTTGGATTCCCATTGAAAATCGTGTTTGCAATATCAATGGTATACGTGAGGACATCCGAGTCAAGCATGATGGTAAATGTTTGCAGCATTGGATTCCACTCAAAGGAAAAGCAATGGTCAGCACAATTTTCAACTTCTGAAATGACAAAGGGGCCGAACAAATTAGTCGAAGCGTTATGATTGACACTACCATTTGAGATCACTGCCATGTGATCAAGAGGAGGGTCACCCCAGCCATTGAGAAAATCATCAAATTCTACAGCGATAGAAGGCGAAATACCTTCATAGCCAAGAGACCCTCCCCCTGCACCAAGTGCTGTATTTGACGTTGCCAGAATGAATACGATACCATCTGCGCCATTGTCATTCTTGCATCCAAAATTCAACACTGCGGAAAAGGAGAAAGGTTGAGTGAGATTAATCGGAAGCATAGAAAACAACGAACCTGCTTGCCCGGGGTTGTCTGCTGTGAGTCGGTAACAATTGCCTTGTAGCGCAGACGCGCTCCCATTTAATACAAAAGGTTGTCCCTTCAATCCGGCAACAGAAATGAATAAAAAAATAAGAGAGATGCAAAAAGTAAACAGGGAGTGCACTAAGTCATTGAGTGTTTGACGCTGAAAAGATACTAAGACGAAAATTCGAATTCGGTTAATTTTACACAACAGACCACGCTTCAGGCCATCAAGTGCATTTTATGAATTGTTCAGTAACCTAATATCAAATGATGCAATCTTTACGTATAGTCGGCATTTGCGTTATCCTTTTGGGGAGTCAGATTACTGCAGTATCGAGCCAATACCTGGTTTCATCCGAGTCCCTGGGCACACGTTCGATTGCACAACTCGAACTTGAGCTAGGCCAAACGGTACGTACCGCAGTGTCTCTATATAAAATCCGTTACATGACATCTGATGTCCGTGGCTTACCGGATACGGCTTCTGGGTTGCTAGTATTCCCTGCAACATCTCTGAATAACGTACAGCCGATGGTAGTCTATCAACATGGAACCACAAACGGACCAACTGATGCACCATCAAGACTTGCGGCAGGTAGTGACGAAGCACTAGCATATGGTTCGATGGGGTATATCACGCTCGCGGCGGACTATCTGGGGTTGGGGGATAATGATGGATTCCATCCATATGTGCATGCAAAATCACAAGCTCTTGCCGGACTAGATTTGTTATTTGCCGTGACAGAATGGATAGAAGTCAACACAGGTGAGGGATGGATTGGAGATTTGTTTGTGTCTGGATATTCACAAGGTGGTCATGCAGCAGCAGCATTACAAAAAGAGCTTGAAGACAATTGGAGTCTTGTTTATCCGGTGACTGCTTCTACGCCGATGTCCGGGCCATATAGTATCTCAGGTGTGATGTATGATAGGATTGTAGGTGAAGAGATTTACTTTTTACCTGCGTATATCGCATATGTCTCGCTTGCATACCAGGAAGCATACGGAAATCTGTATGCAGATCTGAATGACATTTTCAAACCCGCATATGTCCCAATCATTGAAAGTTTCAGAGATCATGACATCACAACTACGTTGATGAATATCCTGTTGGCAAATCAGATCTTCCTTGAGATCGGTGTCAGTAAACCAAAGATCATGTTTAAGGATTCGGTCTTACAGGAAATAATCGCGAATGAAGATCATCCATTCCGGGTTGCTCTTCGCGATAATGATATCTATGATTGGGCTCCACAAGCACCGACAAGGTTATACTATTGCACCGCAGATGAACAAGTGCCGTTTCAGAATACGATCAAAGCGGATTCTGCCATGCAGGCTAATGGAGCACCCGATGTTGCTGCAGTAAATTTTGGAGCGCTAAGTCATGGTAATTGCGCACCGCTCGCTATTGAAGCGAGCATTGAATTCTTCGATTCTTTTATTCTGCCTAGTGCAGTTGATCAGATTCAGAAATCCCAGGGCAGGATATTTATCAGCCCAAATCCAGCTTCGGGAGGATTAACAATCCTTCCGGAATTCACTGATGGTATTTCCGAATTGAAAATCACAGATATCTCTGGTGAAATAATGCTTCACTCTACAAGAATGATACAATCGCAAATAGATATCTCAAATTTTTCTTCTGGTGTTTACCTGGTTTATGCCAGACATGACGATACTTTTATCCGGCAAAGGGTAGTTATCATAAATCAATAACAGATGTATTACGACACATTTACCAAAGAGATACATGCATTGATCCTGCAACGGGGCAGAGAGTATTTCAGACAAGGGGCAGTTCGTCATCTCACCGAAACACCTGAGGGATGGACGGCAGAAGTCGAAGGGCAGGAGACATATCATATTGCGATCACTGGCCTAGAACAACCGACAGAATGGTATTGTGACTGTCCTTCTGATCATGGCCCATTATGTAAACATGTAGTTGCGGTATTTTTTGCAATTAGGTCAAGGAGAGGCTTTGATGAAGAAGAATGAGTCGATATTCTCAATTCGTGATTCTCAATTCTGAAACTCATGTTGGGCTCTGAATCCTTTTCGCTCAATACCCTTCACGACATTTACCTACCTTACTGACATTCAGAAACGATACACATATGAGAATAAAATTTTGTGGTGCGGCGGGTTATGTGACAGGAAGCGCACATCTGATCACATTGAACAGTGGCGAAAAGATTTTGCTTGATTGTGGCCTCTTCCAGGGTGCGGGTAAGGAAACCTGGAATTTGAATAATCACTGGTATTTCGCTCCACATGAGATAGACTATTTGATCCTTTCTCATGCACATATTGATCATACGGGTCGCGTGCCACAATTAGTAAAAGATGGGTTCAAAGGCAAAATCATTTCAACTCATGCCACTCGAAGTCTCAGTGCAATTATGCTGATGGATAGTGCTTATATCCAGGAACGCGATGTCGAATATTACAACACAAGACTGATCAAGAAACGGACAAAAGATAAATGGGATCAGTTACGTCACCCTCTCTATGTTGCAGAACATGTCAATCAAACGATGGGTTTGTTTGTGAGTATCGCTTATGATACCTGGTTTGAAATACTTCCAGGTGTGCGCATGATATATAAAGACTCCGGTCATATACTGGGCAGTGCAAGTGTGAATCTGGAAATCAAAGAGCATGGTATTGTCAAACACATCGCATTCAGTGGAGATATTGGCAGACCCAATCGCCCAATCCTGCAAGACCCTCAGCAGATGCTTCCTGCAGATATCGTGATCACAGAATCTACATACGGAGATAAAATCCATGAATCCGGACCGGCAGAATACGAACGATTCCTGTCTATTATCAAGGAGACTTGTGTGAAGAAAGGTGGTAAGCTGATCATTCCGGCATTCAGTATTGGGCGCACACAAGAAATCGTATATCTTCTCGATACGCTTGAGAGTTCGGGTCGCCTGCCAAAGATTCCTGTTTATGTCGATAGCCCTTTAGCTGTGGATGCCACAGAGGTATTCCGCAATCATCCTGAGTGCTTCGATGATGAGCTGAACCGTTACCTTCAGACTGATCCGAATCCTTTTGGATGGAAATCCCTGCACTATGTTCGAAGTGTTGAAGAAAGTAAGGCTTTGAACTCCTCTAAAGTACCATCTATCATCATCAGTTCTTCTGGGATGATTGAGTTTGGTCGTGTTCGTCATCATCTCTATAATAGTATAGAAGACAAGCGCAATTCATTTCTGATTGTTGGGTATTGTACTCCTGAGTCTGCTGGTGGTCAATTGAAAAATGGTGCCAAATCGCTGAAGATTTTTGGCGATTGGAAGGCAGTGAATGCTGACGTGTATATTATGGACTCTTTCTCCGCCCATGGAGATCAATTAGAGATGCGCGACGTGCTTTTAAATCAAAAGTCCACTGCAAGAGATATGTTCCTCGTCCATGGAGAGCCGGATCGGCAATTGATTTATAAAGACTTTTTGGAAAGCGAGGGATTTCGAGGCATCCATATGCCCAAACTGGGTGAGGAAGTCGATGTATAATCCGACCTGCTAAACTTAAGGTCGCCACCATGTCTACCTCAAAACTGTGCTTTCGGCATCCTTGTGAGCATTTGATTAAATATAACTCACTGACTGTCAGTAGTCGGATGTATGTTCACAACATACTCCTGTTTCCTTTGGCGTTTTGCCAGAAATGCTGTTGACATAGGGTTAAATTTTTCAAATGAATTGACTAAGTATATTTTTAGGTCAGACTAAAAGATATATCTTTGCCCTCATGAGTACGCGAGCAGAAGAAAATTATATCAAAGCTATTTTCAAACTCAGTGAGATAGCAAAACCAAAGCACGATGGAGAAAGCGCTACAGTGCCGACCAATGCTATCGCTCAGGAAATGCATACAAGCGCAGCATCTGTGACCGATATGATCCAGCGCTTGTCCGATAAGAAGTTGGTTGACTACGAAAAATATCGTGGGGTATCTCTTACTGATAAAGGCCGCGTGCTGGCAGTTCATTTGCTACGCCGACATCGACTGTGGGAGGTCTTTTTGGTGGAAAAACTCGGCTTTGCCTGGAATGAGGTCCATGATCTTGCAGAAGAATTAGAGCATGTAGAATCCACAGATCTCACTGATCGCCTGGATGCTTTTCTTGGAAGTCCCAAATTCGATCCTCACGGCGATCCAATCCCAAATGCGGAAGGAAAGTTTACTCTCAGGCATCAGGTTCCTTTGACTGACTTATTACCCGAGACACCAGCAATTGTGGTTGGTGTGCGCGAGCATAGCTCACCATTTCTGACGCATCTGGATGAAATCGGCGTCGCGATTCATAAAGAGATTAGTGTGCGCGAACGATTCTCATATGATGACAGCATGCGCGTGGATATTGAAGGTGAACTACGCACGATCAGTGGAAAAGTCGCGCGGAATATTCTTGTCAAGCCAAAACCTTTAGTGAAATGAAAATTTTTCTTGGGACCCTTTTCTCTCTCTTCCTCATTTGTGGCAATGCACAGGACAAACCTCTTGTTGTTTCTACTGCATCGATGATCCAGGACATGGCGATCCATATCGGAGGGAATCTCTTCACGTATGAAATGATTGTACCGATAGGTGGCGATCCGCATATCTATGAACCCACTCCGAGTGATGCACAATTATGTAGTCGCGCAAACCTTATACTGAAAAATGGCCTCACCTTTGAAGGTTGGATTACTAAACTCATCGACAACTCTGGCACAAAAGCGCAAACTATTACTGTGACGGAAGGGGTCATACCCATCGCCAGTGCACTTCATGCAAATGCAACAGATCCACATGCATGGATGGAAGCCGCAAATGGAATGATCTATGCAAAGAATATTTCTGAAGCAATGATTCAACTACTTCCTGAAAGTGCCGAGATCCTGAGGCAAAATTATCAGAGATATAAAACCGAACTTGAAACATTGGATCAGTATATCATGCAACGGATAAAGTCCATCCCTGAAAATAAGCGCATCCTGATCACTTCTCATGATTCATTTCATTATTATGGTAAACGCTATGGTCTGCAACTCGAATCCATTCTTGGCACATCAACAGATGCCGATGTGCAGACAGCAGATATCCGAAGACTGAATGAAGTGATACGTACTTCACAGGTTCCTGCTGTCTTTGTCGAAAGCACAATCAATCCTAAAATGCTGGAGCAGATCGCAAGTGACAATCATATTGCTGTAGGGGGCAAACTCTTCTCGGACTCATTGAGTGATAAAGATGGCCCTGCTTCGACCTATATCGATATGCTCAGGTACAATACTAATACGATCTTTGAAGGTCTGAGCCGGGGTCGTAGTGCAGCATCAAATGAGACGAATACTGCTGGCGGACGCACATGGCTCTGGATCCTGTTATTGGCCCCTGTCGTTCTCATAGTATTGTTTTTTGTTCTTCGTATGGTTCGCAAATGAATGAGATCAACCAAAGAAGCGCTCATACTAAGATGCTCAGAGGATAAAAAAATATCTCGCTGCCCGAAGAAGATGCAACTATGGAAAATCTCATCCCAATCCATATCACCGGTCTTTCAGTATCGTATGACCGGAAGCGAGTGCTGTCAAATATCTATGCACAGATACCCTCAGGATCAGTAGTCGGAGTGATAGGCCCCAACGGCGCCGGCAAATCCACTCTCTTTAAAGCTATCCTTGGCCTCATCGATATCAATGCAGGCAAGGTGGAGATTTTCGGAAAACCTGTACATGAAGGCAGAAGCAGTATCGCATATGTTCCTCAACGCGATGATGTAGACTGGCAGTTTCCGGCAACAGTAATGGATATTGTACTCATGGGTAGATATCCTCATAAACGATGGTACCAGAGACTTGATCAGGAAGACTTGTCAGTAGCAAAGGATGCCCTTCAGGCACTTGGTATTACAGAACTCAGTCATCGACAGATCGGCGAACTATCAGGAGGTCAACAACAACGGGTGTTTATTGCAAGAGCATTATGTCAGGGTGCTGAAATATTTCTGTTGGACGAACCATTTGTCGGAGTGGATATTTTAACGGAAGAAAAAATTATCTCAATCCTGAAACAACTGGCAGCCGAAGGAAAGACAATGCTGGTTGTACATCATGATCTTTCTACGGTAGAACAATACTTTGATCAGGTGATCATGATCAATCAACGTCTGGTTGCATTTGGTCCTACAGCATCCACTTTTACTAAAGAGAACATCGCTGCAGCTTATGGTCCTCAACTAACGATTCTTCACAAGACTGGAGTCTTATAGTACGGCTACTATGAATCCTATGTTTTCAGAGGTGCACTGAAATTGAGATCTATAAGTCTCAATCGCTTTCTCTCACTAATATTAAATACCGGATGGCGAAACAGTCTTTTCAGAACCGTTCCCACAACGATATTCAAAGCACCGAAGCCCATTGAACCCCATTCTAATTTCCGATCCTGGAATATGGCATAGTATCCATTGAACAGTATTTGATTGATGCCGCCCACTTGTAGCGCTCCTCCCAGTATCTGAGCTCCAACAGCCTTGCGATCCAGTCGTATTGCATCAATCGAATCAACGGACATGACGACATCTGGAAAGATGAGTCGTTTACCCTGAACATCGATAGAGACTATTGTACGATCATACCATCCTTTGTCATCATTCTTCAGGCGGAACGTGAGCACATCCCCCTCGGAGTATCGGATCGTCTTCAGAGTTCCTGCTTTTTCCAGTTGCAGGTAGATCTGGGCATTGGCATTTGCTTCAAGAAGCAGGATAATTAGAATGAGGAGAAGATTTTTCACTTTGTCGTTTGTGATATCTGTTCAGCTAGTCGCTTCAGTCCTTTGCCCATGGCCGCATGTATTTGTTCAAACGGACATTCGGCATCTGCAGTATACAAACAGGAAATGAGAATTTGCTGATCGACGAGAGGGGTCGCAGCATCATAAAGGATATGTTTATGGAGACGGTACGATTCTCGCATCCGCCGCTTAAAGAGATTGCGATCTACAGCACGCTTCCAACGTCTTTTGGCGACGCTGAATGCGACACGCACAGGATATACTCCATCCTTGGTAGTAATCATCCAAACAAATCGAATGGGGAATACGAGTGTCGAACGACCTTCGGCAAAGAGTGCACCCAGTTGCTTTCTGCTTTTGAGCCGTTCTTCCTTTCTTAGTCGGACGTCCGGCATCATATCAGGTTTGCAATGCTGGGAAGTTCAATTACTTCAAGCGAGCTTCGTCCGAAACTGAAAGCTTGGCACGACCACGGGCTCTTCTACGAGAAAGAATTTTGCGACCTGCTTTGGTGCTCATTCTGGATCGGAAGCCATGCTTGTTGGCACGTTTTCTGCGCGATGGCTGATATGTACGTTTCATCGGTAGAAATCTGTTTTATTGTTCTCAGTAATTATTTAAAGCTATTCGTGGTTTATTAACCATTCATCGAGACCAGGAATTCATCATTGTGTTTGGTATGGAGCATATGCTTGCGCAAGAATTCCATAGCCTCATCCGGCTTCATATCGCCAAGATGATTCCGAAGAATAAACATGCGTTGTAGTGTATTCTCATCCAACAACAACTCTTCGCGACGTGTGCTGGTCCTAACAAGGTTGATCGCAGGATATAGACGCTTGTTGGCAAGACCACGATCCAGAGACAATTCCATATTACCAGTACCCTTGAATTCTTCGAAAATCACATCGTCCATTTTGGAACCTGTTTCGGTAAGAGCTGTGGCGAGAATGGTGAGAGAGCCTCCATTTTCAATATTTCTTGCCGCACCAAAAAACTGTTTAGGCTTGTGAAGTGCGTTTGCTTCCACACCTCCTGAGAGAACTTTTCCACTCGCAGGTGCAACAGTGTTATAAGCCCTGGCAAGTCGTGTGATGGAATCCAACATGATAACGACATCATGACCACATTCGACTAACCGTTTCGCTTTTTCGAGTACAATGTCTGCTACACGTACGTGGTTGTTCGCTGCCTCATCGAAAGTCGAAGCAATCACTTCTGCATGGACACTGCGTTGCATATCCGTGACCTCCTCAGGACGTTCATCGATAAGCAGTACAATTAAGTAACACTCAGGGTGATTGGCTGCAATAGCGTTGGCAATATCTTTTAAGAGGAAAGTCTTACCGGTTTTCGGTTGTGCAACGATCAACCCACGTTGTCCCTTTCCGATCGGTGAAAACAAGTCAATCATTCTATTACCATAGTCTTTGCCCGCTGGATGAGAAGTGAGTTTGAATTTTTCGCGAGGAAATAATGGTGTGAGATAGTCAAAGGGAATACGATCTCTCACCTGGTCAGGTTCAAAACCATTGATCAAGGATACACGAAGAAGAGCAAAGTACTTTTCGCCTTCTTTCGGAGGTCGAATTGCACCTAGTACAGTATCCCCTGTCTTCAGACCAAACAATTTGATCTGTGACGGTGAGACATAAATATCGTCCGGTGATGAGAGGTACATATAATCTGAAGACCTCAAGAAGCCATAGCCATCCGGCATCATCTCCAGGACACCCTCACCTTCGATAATTCCTTCCACATCCACATTTAAAACTGGTCTTGGCCTTTCTTCCGTACGTTGAGGTGGTCTATCAGAATGCTGTGGAGCTAAAGGCGTGCCGTCCCCATTTTCAGTCCGGTCAGAATATTCTCTCCGGTTTGACTGCTCCTGTCTGTCAGAATTCTCTCTTCTGTTTGGTTGATCCTGTCTGTCCGAAGGTTCTCTCCTATTGGGTTGATCCTGTCTGTCAGAATTCTCTCTCCTATTAGGTTGATCTTGCCTGTCCGAAGATTCTCTCCTATTAGGTTGATCTTGTCTGTCCGAAGGTTCTCTCCTGTTAGGTTGCTCCTGTCTGTCCGAAGGTTCTTTCCTATCTGAATATTCTCTAGGTTTTCTGTTGTTGTCTTGATCGCGTCGGCGGTCATGACGCGGTTTGTTCTTTTGATCGTGAGCAGGAGATTCAATCACCGCTGAAGAAGTTTCATCCACTTTCTCTGCTTTTTCGATCACCTCAACGACTTTAGGAGCCTCGCTCTTTTTAGCCACACGGTCACCTGTCACAGCTTGTTGATCAAGAATTTGGTAAATGAGGTCTTGTTTTGTGAGTTTTTTGAATCCGGAAACGCCCAACTGCTCGGCGAGATCCTTCAGCTCGGGAACGAGCATGTCATTCAATTGAAGAATGTCGTACATGTAAACGAGAGTTTAAGATAAAATGTAAATGCGTAAGTGAAATCGACGAATTGATTATAGTTCTTGAGCTTAAATCGCAAAGGACGTTTTTGAATTAGCCCTGCTTCCCAGCACACCGCTTGCCCTAAAACCGCTTATTGATAAGTTTTGGGAGAAGACTGATTAAAGTGATTGAAAAAAAACTTTGGGTGTGCTAAATGCGCGGTAAAAGTACATTAATTTTTGGTTCCAAACGATATCTTCGCAAAAAAATCAGGCCGTCAGTCTAAGCTTCCATTGCACAAACGCGGTCTGTCTAAAAGAAATTGTACCATGCTGGAACTGAATGACATACGTACCAATAAGACTCGCATTATCTCTGGCCTCAGGAAAAGAAACTGGGATGACTCGGCCACGGGAATCATTGACCGAATCCTGAATCTGGATGACCAGCGCAAATCAATTCAGACTCAGTCCGATGCCCTACTTGCTGAGCGCAATGTCCTGTCTAAACAGATCGGCGATCTCATGCGAGAACGCAAACAACAAGAAGCAGATGAGGCAAAAATTCGGGTTTCCGAGCTCAAATCCTCAATCGAAGACCTTCAAATCCAGTCAGAAAAGGTCAGAACGGAACTTGAAGGCCTGCTGATCACAGTCCCCAATATTCCTCATGAGAGTGTTCCTGCCGGCAAAACACCAGAAGACAATGAGGTAGCCCGTGCCTGGACCAGCCCACTGCCAACCTTACATGATGGAGCACTACCCCATTGGGACCTTGCCACTAAATACAACCTAATCGACTTCAAACTGGGTGTAAAAATCACCGGTTCCGGATTCGTTGTCTTCAGAGGCAAAGGAGCCAAACTGGAACGCTCACTGATTAGTTTTTTCCTGGACCGTGCAATTGCTGCAGGCTACGAAGAGATTATGCCTCCACTCCTGGTCAATGCTGATACTGCACGTGCAACTGGCCAACTGCCCGATAAAGAAGGTCAAATGTATTTTGCAGAGCGCGATGAACTCTATCTCATCCCAACCGCAGAAGTACCCGTCACGAATATCTATCGCGATGAAATTGTTGCAGAAGCGGATCTTCCAATCAAACTCTGTGGATATACCCCTTGCTTTCGTCGTGAAGCAGGATCGTATGGATCTGATGTGAAAGGACTAAATCGTGTCCATCAGTTCGATAAGGTAGAGATCGTACAATTGGCACATCCTGATACATCTTATGACAAGCTTCAGGAGATGGTAGAGCATGTAGCAACTTTACTCGATGCACTGGAACTGCCATATAGAATTTTGAAACTATGTGGTGGAGATATGGGCTTTACTTCCGCTTTGACATATGACTTTGAAGTGTATTCGGCGGCACAGAGTCGCTGGCTTGAAGTGAGTTCTGTGTCGAATTTTGAGACATTTCAGAGCAATCGTATGCAATTGCGATACAAGGATGCGAAAGGAAAGAACAGGCTTGCACATACGTTAAATGGCAGTGCACTCGCACTTGCACGGATTGTAGCTGCTTTACTAGAAAACAATCAGACACCTGAAGGAATCCGGATTCCGACAGTATTACAGCCATATACCGGCTTTATAATGATTTCATAAAGAGGGGTATTGACGAAACTTTTTTTCTGCATTTTCATTTACATTAGCGTTTAACCAAAAAATCAGATTTCTCTATGTTACTATTTGTTGTTCTCGGTTTCTTCGCACTTGTTGGCCTGTTAGTTCAGGGTAAACTTCGTGGCAAGTTCAAGAAGTACAGTCAGATTCAACTACAGACGGGACTAAGCGGGAGTGAAGTCGCCCTGAAAATGCTACAGCACTATGGCGTGAGCAATGTGCAGATTGTACAGGGACAAGGCTTTCTCACCGATCACTACAATCCAGCAACAAAGACTGTCACACTAAGCCCTGCAGTATATCAGGGACGTAATGTGGCCTCAGCATCTGTTGCAGCACATGAATGCGGACATGCAGTACAGCATGCTACACAGTATAGTATGCTGCAGCTTCGTTCAAAGATGGTTCCTGTAGTGAAAGTTGCCGCATTTGCACAACAATATTTATTCATCATTGCAATGCTCTTATTGGGGTCAATACCTCAGCTCATGCTTGTGGTGATCATCGCATTTGCTGTGACGACTCTTTTCAGCATTGTAACACTACCTGTAGAATTTGATGCTAGTCGCAGAGCACTGGTATGGCTTGACAACAGTGGTGTGACCAGAACAAGTGTTGAGTATGATGGTGCCAAAGATTCATTGAAGTGGGCTGCATTGACATATGTAGTTGCAGCTTTATCAGCATTGGCGGCGCTTGTATACCTGGTTCTGAGTTACATGGGAGCTCGTGACTAGTTTTTGAATCCTGGTGGAGAAAACGTCAAAGCAGATCAACAAACAATTTGTCTAAATAAACTTATCGAACAGATGGCAGAAGATATGCAACGCCAGATGCAACTGGGAAAAGAAATCATGGATAAAGCTCTTGAGCATTTGCACAAAGAGTTGAACAACATCAGGACTGGTAAAGCATCACCGGCAATGCTGAATAGCATCAAAGTAGAATACTATGGCAACCTGACGCCTTTGAGTCAGGTATCCAGTGTCTCCTCTTCTGATGCAAAAACACTGTCGATTCAGCCATGGGAGAAGTCATTGCTTCCAGTCATTGAGCAAGCCATCTTTGCTGCAAATCTTGGCTTCACACCAATGAACGATGGTGAGTTTATCCGGATCAATATTCCTGCCCTCACAGAAGAGCGGAGAAAGGATCTCGTGAAACAGGCAAAGCATCTTGGTGAAGAAGCAAAAGTCAGCCTGCGCACGGCTCGTCATAAACTTCTTGATGTCTTAAAGAAGGAAGTGAAAAATGGATTCCCTGAAGACGCCGGAAAACGCCTCGAAGCCGAGATTGATAAGCTTGTACACAACTTCACCGATCAGGTCGATAAATCAATCACCGCGAAGGAAAAGGATATTATGACTGTATAGTCTTTTGAATCCGGGATGGAAATCGCTTCTGCAAAAGACTTCAGACGGACACAGAAAATTCCATCTATCCAATCTCCAATGATTGCAACAAGCTCAGGCTATTTTTTGGAGGCGGTGTTCAGTTTGTGTTGTGTCAGCTTGCAATGACTTAAACTGATATCTCTTTCGCGAAAAGAATTCCAACACCTTTGGAAGCGCCCAGCGCAAATTTCCCTCGGCTTTGATACTGTCATGAAATACAATGATCGATCCTGGCCTGGCATTGTCAATCACATTGTGATAGCATTGTTCGGGTTCGAGGTCTCGATCGAAATCACCGCTCAGGATATCCCACATCACAATGCGGTATTGATGACCCATCAGTGTACGTGCCTGCTTTCTACCCAGGCGACCATAAGGTGGTCTGAAAAGATTGCTGTCGACCAGTTCCGAACAAGTCGAAACGTTGTCCAGATATGCCTGCGGATCATGAGCCCAACCTGAAATATGGTTATAGGTATGATTACCTACAGTGTGCCCTTCATTCCTAATCCTGTGATAGATCTCAGGATATCGCTTCACATTTTCACCGACACAGAAAAACGTCGCATGCGCACCATGTGCTTTCAATTGATCCAATACCCAAGGCGTGACTTCCGGGACAGGACCATCGTCAAAAGTGAGGTACAATTGGTTGTCCGAAGTCTCACTGCGCCAGATAAAACTGGGAAAGAGGTGCTGGACAATCGCGGGTGTTCTAATCAGGTACATGAGCTCAGTGCGTTGATATTGTTCAAGGACTATCTTTACCGGCTATGTTGCCAAATGTCTTGGAGTAAACGTATGACCGGGCTTTCTGTTGCCAACCATTTCCCTAAAAAGTGGGCAAATCTACATGAATATGCCTGTTATTGCCGCCAAGAAGCTTTTTTGATAAATAATAAATAGCCTTCATAATGTCTGTGCGAGTCCGTTTTGCCCCCAGTCCGACAGGTCCACTGCATATTGGTGGTGCCAGGACTGCGCTTTTCAACTACCTGTTTGCGAAGCAACATGGCGGGACATTTATCCTTCGGATTGAGGATACTGATCAGGTGCGTTATGTAGCTGGTGCGGAGGAATATATCCAAGATTCTCTTGAGTGGCTTGGCCTGGTACCTGAGGAAGGGCCGCGAACAGGAGGCAAGTATGGTCCTTATCGACAGAGTGAGCGCAAAGAGATCTATTTCAAATATGCGCTACAGTTGATTGAGCACGGTCAGGCGTATTATGCCTTTGATACACCAGAGGAATTGGAAGGCATGCGAGCAGAACATGAAGCAGCAGGAGAAACGGCGACAAAGTATGATGCGCATATCCGCATGATGATGCGAAACAGTATTTCCCTCGGCGAAGAACGCACGCAAGAACTTCTGGCAAAAGGGACTCCATATACTATTAGGCTTAAGGTACCCCACGATCAGGTAATCGGTTTTGAAGACACGATCCGCGGTCCTGTCAATTTTGCTACAGCCGAGCTTGATGATAGAGTATTAATCAAAACGGATGGTTTACCTACTTATCATCTTGCGAATGTGGTGGATGATCACCTCATGGAGATTACTCATGTGATTCGGGGAGAAGAGTGGTTGTCGAGTACTGCCCACCATGTATTATTATATATGGCATTCGGTTGGACAGAGACGATGCCGAAGTTTGCACATCTGCCACTTATTCTCAAGCCAACAGGTCAGGGTAAACTGAGCAAGCGTGATGGCGCGCAATTTGGATTTCCTGTTTTTCCTCTCGACTGGCACGATCCTTCCGGAGAATTTTTTCAGGGTTTTCGTGAGTTTGGATTTTTGCCCGAGGCATTGATCAATTTTCTCGCATTACTTGGATGGAATCCGGGAACAGAACAAGAGATTTTTGATCTTAATGGATTGACTGCTGCGTTTTCACTGGATCATGTTTCAAAGTCTGGTGCCCGTTTTGATTTTGACAAAGCATTGTGGTTTAATCAGCAATACTTATTGAATGCCGACCCTGAAAGGATAGCAACGCTGTTATCTCCAATGCTCGATCATCGCGGAGTACACGTCGAACATCAATATCTCATTCAAGTCTGCACAGTATATCGCGAACGGATAAAAACGGTATCAGATCTCACAAAAGCTACTGAGTATCTCTATGGAGAAATTCCTGAATATGATACAGACGCTATTGGTAAAATGTGGAGTGCTGAACTTGCGACACATTTCCAGACATTGGCAGGATTAATAGAAACAGAATCCGATTTCACTGCTGAACATCTTCGTGTTCTTATAACCTCCTATGTCAAATCAAATGGACTGAAAATGGGCAATGTGCTTCAGATGTTGCGTACGGCGATATCAGGATCGCCATCCGGGCCGGATGTATATCAGATGTTGGAGTTGTTGGGAAGAGAGAAGGTCGTGGCGAGGGTAATAAGTTTTGCAGCGCGAGTATGATTAGGGCGGTTAGCGTCTGGCAGCTGGCTACTGGCTAGGGTAGCAATGGAGCCAGAAGCAAGTTGCTATTCTCACACCCTCTCCAACACCACAGCATAGCCCTGCCCCACCCCAACACACATCGTCACAAGCGCATAGCGCCCCATTCTCTTATGCAGTTCAAGTGCAGCGGATAAAATGATACGTGCACCAGTCATACCGAGCGGATGTCCTATGGCAATGGCGCCACCATTTGGATTGATACGCGGATCATTATCATCGAGACCTAACTCACGCGTACACGCCAGTACTTGCGCAGCAAAAGCTTCATTGATCTCAATCACTGCAATGTCGTCCAATACCAGTCCTGCACGTTTCAACGCTTTTTGAGAAGCATATACCGGACCGATGCCCATAATACGGGGCTCTACTCCTACAACTCCAGAGGAGACAATCCGGGCAATGGGTGTGAGACCATAGTCAACGATAGCTTGATTACTTGCAATGAGAATAGCTGCTGCACCATCATTCAATCCTGATGCATTGCCAGCAGTGACCGTCCCTCCAGATTCTCTGAATGCGGGTTTGAGTTTCTTAAGTCCTTCTAATGTCGTGTAGTCCTTTATAAATTCATCATGTTCTACGATCAATGCATCTCCTTTACGTTGCGGAATTTCAACAGGCACAATTTCTGCAACAAATCTGCCGGAGTCGCGTGCACGTGTTGCCTTCATCTGTGACCAATACGCAAAGCGATCCTGATCATCACGGGAAATACTGTAGTTGTCCACAAGGTTTTCTGCAGTCTCGCCCATAGCCTCAGTCCCGTAGAGTTTCTTCATACGCGGATTGACGAAACGCCAGCCAAAAGATGAGTCGTACATCTTTGCATCACTCCCGAAAGGAGTTGAAGTCTTCGAAGTCACCCATGGTCCGTGTGTCATATGTTCAACCCCTCCTGCCAGAATGAGTTCTCCATCACCTGCCTGAATAGCCCGATGAGCTTGAATGACAGCCGACATCCCGGAAGAACACAATCTGTTCACCGTCTCTCCAGGCACACTCACCGGCAATCCGGCAAGCAACAGCGCCATCCGCGCAACATTTCTGTTGTCTTCCCCTGCCTGATTTGCGCACCCGAGGATGACATCGTCGATGACTTCCCCGGGGATTTGTGGATTCCGCTCCATCAGTGACTGAATGGTGTGGGCTGCAAGGTCATCTGTTCTTATAGGGGAAAGGGCACCTCTGTAACTCCCTACCGGTGTACGAACTCCATCGATAATAAAAGATCCTGGCATATGAAAATTGATTTAAGTGCTGCAAACATACATTTTAAGGGCAGAAAGGCAGAATGGCAGAACGGCGGAATGCTTTCTGCCGTTCTGCCATTCCGCCGTTCTTCCCATTTGAAAATTTTATCTTTATTCATTCACCATTCAATCTTTTACTTTCCATGGCTTCAATAAATCTTATTGTCAACAAAGAGAAACATACGATCGACGTAGATCCCGATACACCTCTTCTTTGGATATTACGTGATACTCTTGGTCTTGTAGGCACTAAATATGGTTGTGGCATTGCGCAATGCGGTGCATGTACTGTGCATCTTGAAGGACAGGTCGCACGATCATGTATTATACCGGTATCGAGTGTTGAAGGGAAGCAGATCACTACGATCGAAGGGCTATCGATAGATGGTGATCATCCGGTTCAACAAGCCTGGATGGAAGTGGATGTACCGCAGTGTGGCTATTGTCAGGCTGGACAAATCATGAGTGCTGCAGCTCTTCTTTCGAAGAATCCAAAACCTTCAGATGCTGATATCGATATGGCAATGTCGGGGAATATTTGTCGGTGTGCTACGTATAATCGGATCCGCAATGCTGTGCATGTTGCAGCTGAGAAATAGAAATGTTTAATGTTGAACGTTTAACGTTTATATGGAATCCATAATCACAAAACAAAATCGCCGCTCCTTTATCAAGACATCGGCTGCTGCAGGTGGTGGAGTCATCTTCGGTTTCAATTTTTTTGCTGCATGCGAACCTGTCAATGGTGTTACTGCTCTCAGTGAAGTTGCGCGCGATTGGAATGCGATTAACGGCTACATCAAAATCGCTGCAGATGGGATCATCACTATCATGTCTCCGAATCCTGAAGTCGGTCAGGGTATCAAGACGGCAATACCGATGATCATTGCCGAAGAACTTGATGCGGATTGGTCAAATGTGGTTGTAGAACAGGCACCGCTGAACACGGATGTGTTTAAGAGACAAGTCGCAGGTGGAAGTCAATCGATTCGTTTTGGCTGGGACTTTTTGCGCCAGGCCGGTGCAACAGCAAGACAAATGTTGATCAATTCTGCTGCTAAACAATGGAATGTCCCTGCTTCAGAATGCACAACGGAAAAAGGTGTGGTGTATCATAAAGCTTCCGGAAAATCTATTGGCTATGGTGATCTCGCAACTGCAACAGTCACTGCAGCGGTGCCTGAAAAGGTTGAACTCAAAGATCCATCTCAATACAAGATCATTGGCACCTCAGTACCAAATGTGGACAATCATCACATTGTGACAGGTAAACCACTCTATGGCATTGACACGAGACGTGACGGGATGCTCTATGCAGCCATCACACATCCACCAGCATTTGGACAAAAACTCAAAAATGTGGATGATCGTGCGGCACGTGCAATAGCCGGAGTGAAGGACGTCATTACATTCGACAATAATGTTGTCGTCCTTGCGGCAAGTACATGGCAGGCATTCCAGGGAAAGAAAGCATTGAAGATCGAATGGGGTCGCGATACTGAGGCTGAATCAACTCCTTCAATAGACGCACGCATGCGTGAAATGTTGCAACAAAGTGAAGCCGAACCCAGACGAAAGGACGGAGATCCGGATCGCGCATTTCGGGAAGCAACGACTATTGTCGAAAGCATCTATGAATGTCCGTTTCTTCCACACAATGCATTAGAGCCCATGAACTTCTTTGCCGATGTCACCTCCGATAAGGCAGACTTGTATGGACCGATCCAAACACCAGAGGGCACCAGGAAGAGTGTCGCAGAAGCACTTGGGATGGAGGAATCACAGGTTCACATTGGTATGTCCAGAATGGGTGGAGGATTTGGTCGCCGGTTGTACGGTGGGTTTGTGGTAGAAGCGGCGAAAGCATCGCAACTTGCCAAAGCACCTGTGCAATTGACCTATACACGTGAAGATGATACGGCGTTTGGCCTATATCGGCCTGCAGCGAAGTATCGTTTTAGAGCAGCACTTGATGCAAATGGTTATATGACTGCATTTCATGTGCGCGGTGTGGGAGTGAATGTAGGCAGTTGCGTACGCGAGTCAAACTTTCCCGCTGCGGCAGTACCAAATTATCTTGCGGAATCGCATAGTCTGTCTTCAGAAGTCACTACAGGAGCATGGCGAGCACCGGTAGCAAACTTTCTTGCATATGCAGAGCAGAGTTTCCTGGATGAAGTTGCATTGAAAGCCGGAAAGGACCCCGTGCTGTTCCGTCTTGACCATATGCAACGCGCACTCGACAATCCAGTCGGTAACCTCGTATACGAACCCGCACGCTTCATCGAAGTCATCAAACTTGCTGTAGAGAAATCGAACTGGGGTAAAGCGGTAAGTGGCATCCAGCAGGGCTTCAGCGTCTACTATTCACACAACTCTTATGTGGCGCATGTCGCAGATATCTCCTTGCAGGATGCGAAACCGAAAGTAGAAAAGATGCATTGCGTCGTGGACTGCGGTATCGTGATTAATCAATCCGGCGCTCGCAACCAAATCGATGGAGGCACCCTGGACGGACTCGGTCACGCAATGTATGGAGAACTGACAGTCACAGATGGCATTGCAAACCAACAGAACTTCGACACCTTCAGGCTCATGCGTATCGCTGAGTCGATGCCAGTCGAGATACACTTTGTAAACAACAGCAAGTCACCGACCGGTCTTGGTGAGCCTGCACTTCCTCCGGCAGCAGGTGCTGTAGGGAATGCAATTTTTACTGCAACGGGGAAGAGATTGAGGAAGCAGCCGTTTGTGGGGGATGAGTTGTTGGGGTGAGAATCTACCTGCTCTTCACGAACATAACTCTCTCTCGATACTGAATTTGTTATAACCTTAAACTATGAATGCTAGCTCGTTGATTACACAAATTCAAGAAAGAATTCAGAGTTACCGATCTTTAATTGTATCTCAGTCTGTTTCTCACAAAGCACATATTGTTGAAGTTGGCTCGTCAACCGTAAGTACTGATGAAAAAGGAAAGTTCTATTTGCAAAGTGTTCCTTATCCAGCCATATTTTCAGAGCAAGAAATTAAGGTAATTCTATCAATGAACTGGCTAAGTGAGAACGGCGACATAGTCGAACCAATCGCTTATTCTAGAGATGATTGGTATAAACACAGAATCACAATTCTTGAAGATGGATTAGAGTTGTTACGGCGACATTCGGATTCAATACACGAAATATAATGTTAAACTATTATTTTAAAGATACAATCCAATCCTTTCTGCAAAAGACAACTGAGGAGATCATTGGATCGATCACAATGTTTAATCAATTTGATTCTACCTCTAGCCAAAATAAATCGTGGGAGCAACAGATATACATTCTAAAAAAGGCGCTTATTGGTTACCAGGGCACTATTTTTTTTGAATTTTCAATTCCAAGAATGGGTAAGAGGGTTGATTCTCTTGTTATAATTGAAAATGTTGTTTTTGTTATAGAATTCAAGGTTGGTGAGAATAAAATACTTCGGTCGCAAATTGAGCAGGTTTGGGACTATGCTCTTGATCTGAAAAATTTTCATAAACCTAGCCACAAAGCCATATTGGCGCCTATTCTTGTCGCCACAGAATCGACGAGTTCAATGCTACAGATTGCTACCACATCACACGATGATAAGGTGATACTGCCGTTAAAAACCAATAAGGAATTCTTACGGGACGCTATCAAGAGTACTTTGTTGTTTTTTAGAGACGACGACATTATTAATGGTGATGAATATGCCAACGGAAGTTATTCGCCAACCCCATCAATAATTGAAGCAGCCATTTCCCTTTATAACAATCATTCTGTGGACGAAATCACAAGAAATGATGCAGAGGCGAAAAACTTGACAAAAACTACAACAGTTATTTCCAACACAATTACACTTGCCAAATCAGAAAATAAAAAAATCATATGCTTTGTAACTGGCGTCCCTGGATCAGGCAAGACCTTAGTTGGCTTAAAGATCGCTACTTCACATCTCGATGAATATCATGGAAACACAAGTGTTTATTTGTCAGGAAACGCTCCATTAGTTGCTATCCTTCAAGAAGCATTGACAAGAGATAAGGTCAAAAGAGAAAGAGATCTTGGTAATACGATAGTGAAATCCAGGGTTAAAGAAAGTGTAAAGGCCTTCATACAAATAATACATCACTATAGAGACGCCTATTTGACGGACCCAAATCCGCCCTATGATCATGTCGCAATTTTTGACGAAGCACAAAGGGCTTGGAATAAAGAACAAACGGTTAAGTTCATGAGGCAGAAAAAGAATCAACCTCATTTTGACTATTCTGAACCTGAATTTCTTATTTCATGTCTTGACAGACATAAAGATTGGGCAGTAATTGTCTGTTTAGTGGGTGGAGGACAAGAGATAAATACTGGTGAAGCCGGGATTTCGGAATGGATTGACGCTATTAGTGGTCGCTTTCCTGACTGGGAGGTTTACATTTCTCCAAATCTAGCTGAATCTGAATATTCTGCAATAGATGCAATTAAAACCTTACAAGAAAAATGCAACGTATGTTTTAACGACGACTTGCATCTTTCTGTTTCTATGCGCTCATATAGAGCAGAAAATGTTTCTTTATTTATCAGATATCTTTTAGACTTAAATACCGATGATGCTAGAAGAATCTACACGAGCATTTCAGAAAATTATCCAATCGTCTTATCCAGGGATCTATCCAAAGCCAAAAAGTGGTTAAAAGAAAAAGCCAGGGGTAGTGAGAGATATGGAATGGTAGTTTCTTCACAAGCACAACGTTTAAAGCCTTTTGCAGTTGATGTCAAATCTCCGATGAATCCTGTAAACTGGTTCCTAAATGAGAAAGATGATGTTCGTTCTTCATATTTCTTGGAAGATGTTGCAACCGAATTCTCGGTTCAGGGTCTGGAACTTGACTGGGTTTGTGTGACATGGGATGGCGATTTGAGATGCTCCGAAACCAACTGGAAAACATTCTCATTTGTTGGCAGTAAATGGCAAAGAATTCACAAAGAGGAAAGGAGAAGATATTTGATCAATGCATATAGGGTGCTTTTAACAAGGGCACGACAAGGGATGGTGATAGTAGTTCCTGAAGGAAGTAGTGAAGATCTTACAAGACAACCCGAATACTACGATCCTACATATGACTATCTCAAAAAGATTGGCATGACTGTTTTGTAAATACCACAAAGTTTATTCCTTGTTCCAATTGAATCGGGCTAGCAAGCATAGGCAAGCCTTCCCTTTCAATTTCAAATAACACAACTCATGAATATCAAAAATTGGGAACTAAATATCGTCTTAATCATGCGTTCTAGCAAAATTATCTATCAACTCATCGTAGAGGGCGTCCAGACCGTCGCTGTTGATCAATTGGGTCGTAAGTTATCGGAAGCTGAAATTGTGAATATCAAAGATGCCATCGCGGAGAATATTCCTTGGTTTGATGCAATAGCATATGCGATTCGCTCAAAACTAAGTGCACAAACAGAAGATTTCTAACAACCATGAATTATGCCCCAACCAAGCACAAAAATCAAATGTTGAAATAGATTTTTTGCATAAAGTAGTGAAAAACGCTACCTTTCGCAAAATTTCACTCTCATGGCTGTCAAATCAGCGAACCTAAGTTTGGAGCTTTGGATAGAGCAGCTCCTTGGAAAAGGGCGATATAGCTTCGCTCTTGAAGAGCTGAAGGCTGCCTTTCCACAACAGTCTGATACGGCTATCAAATTTGCTTTGCTCAGACTTTCTGACAAAGGGAAAACTCTCTCCATTCACAAAAGCTATTACGTAATCATACCACCTCAATATCACTCCCGGGGGGTATTACCGCCAGCTCTCTACATGGACGCGTTCATGAGATATCTGAGACGTCCATACTATATGGCATTACTCAGTGCTGCGGTATACCATGGAGCTGCGCATCAGCAGCCACAGGAGTTTTTTGTCGCAACGAATTTTCCCGTACTACGTCCTACCAGGAAAAAGGGGTTACGTGTGAATTATATTAGCAAGAAAGAAATACCGGATGCGCTTATTGAACCGAAAAAGACAGAGGCTGGTTACCTGAAAGTTTCGAATGCCGTTCTTACTGCATCCGATCTGATCCAATTTGATAAAAGAATAGGTGGTGTCAATCGGGCTCTCGAAGTTCTGCATGAATTGGTGGAGGTAATCAGACCCCAGGATTTTACTGACGAGTTCATCAGGTATGTACCCGTCACTGTCCTTCAGAGGCTTGGATATCTTTTGGAAATTGTCTCTGTTGATCATACTCTTGCGGATGCATTGTATGATGCCATGATGAAGGGAGACTTACAACCATTTCGTATTCCTCTGAAACCTTCTGCCAAAGTGAAAGGATTTTCATCAGGTAATCGATGGAAGGTGATTGAAAACATTGAAATTGAAGCAGACTATTGATACCACAAGCATATATCACTGAATGGTCAAATGTTGCCCCGTGGCAGACCAATGCACAGGTAGAACAGGATCTGATTATTTGCCGCGCACTGGCGGAGATTTATGTCGATGATTTTCTGGCTTCTAAACTGGCATTCAGGGGAGGTACTGCGTTGCATAAACTGTATTTACAGCCATCTGTGCGGTACTCAGAGGATATAGACTTGGTACAGATGACGAGTGAGCCATTTGGGCCTGTGATCGATATATTGAGAGAACGCTTACAATTTCTTGGACAGCCCATTAGAAATCAGAAAGCACACAACAACACGCTGCTATTTCGATTTGAATCGGAGTCTCTCCCTGTTCAGACTTTGCGACTAAAAGTTGAAACAAATTGTCGGGAGCACTTTGCAGTTTTAGGATATCAGAAGTTCCCATTTGAGGTAGATTCATCCTGGTTCAAAGGGACGTGCGATATCACCACCTTTAGGATAGAAGAGTTACTGGGTACCAAACTCCGTGCGTTGTATCAGCGCAGAAAAGGGCGAGATCTTTATGACATTTATCGGGCATTGGTTCAAATCAACTCGCTAGATATAGATGCGCTGCTAAAATGCTATCACACATACATGCGATTCGTGGTTGCACATCCACCAAGTCAAAAGCAATTTTTACAAAATCTGGAAGCAAAGATGGGAGACCCGGATTTTCTTGGGGACATCGTTGCATTAATCCGGCCAGAAGAGCAGTATGGCCATGACGAAGCGTTTCAATTGATAAAATCAAAACTCATCGACAATATTTAATCTCCCTTCTCAAGTTGCTTAATGGCATCATCGAGAGAAAGATATTCCTCAGGTTCTTCTTTGAGTTGTCTGTAGAGTGAGAGCGCATCACGATCCTCCTTCAGATTTAGCAATTCCTCATACTCGTCGATTGGAAGAATGATCGCAATGGCATTTCCCTCCGTGTCATTGATATATTGAGCTTTTATTGACTGCATGATCGTCAAGGTTTTGAACTACTCAAAAATAACGCATTTATTCAGTTGTGCTTTGAGAGCCTGGTACGGCAGAAGGGCAGAAAGGTCCGCAGGACTCTCGAGGTCGAGTCCGGCAGAATGCCCTCGACCATAGAGTCGGGGCGAGACTCTCGGAGCGGATAGAGTGCAGACCCAAAACTACCTGTGATCCTGATTTAGGCATTGACTAACGGTCAATGTAAAAGTGAAGCACTGGGCCACCTTTCGGCCGGACACCCGCAGTCAAAGTGGGTAAGAGCTAAGAACCCTTCTTGTTTTAGAATAACAATCTACGTATCAAATCGTATCATTTCTGAACGATTCGTATCAGAATCGTATATTTACGTATCAAAACGTATCATTTATCCCCCTTCTTGTTAGTACATGGAAAAGGTTTTCACATTCGGATTGAATCTTGACTGGAGTCTTTTAGACCTGCTGAGTCGCATTGATCGCTTCGATGCATCGTGGACTTCTCTGGAGAAAACAGAAGGTCAGAGCCTCAAGCACCTGAAGTCTATTGCCACTGTGCGGAGCGTCGGAGCATCAACCAGAATCGAAGGCTCAAAAATGACGGACGACGAAGTGGATGTCCTTTTGAAGAATATCCAAATCTCCAAATTGGAGGACAGGTACTCCCAGGAAGTGGTGGGATACTTCGAAGTCCTGGATATGATTGCAGGATCATATCCGGATATCGAAATTTCGGAGAGTAGTGTGAAGAATCTTCACAACATCATGCTCAAACACAGTACGAAAGACGAATGGCATAGAGGTAACTATAAACAACATTCTAATGTCGTGGAAGCTGCAATGCCTGACGGCAGTAAGCAACTCATTTTCAAAACTACAGACCCGGGGTTTGCGACAGAAGATGCGATGAGTGCATTAATTGAATGGTATAACAAAGACACGACCACACATGCCCTTGTGAAGAATGCTGTATTTACATATGAGTTCCTCAGTATTCATCCCTTCCAGGATGGCAATGGCCGACTGAGCAGGTTGATTTCGATACTTCTTCTTCTCAAAAGAGGATATCAATGGATTCAGTACGTGAGCCTTGAGCATGAAATTGAAAACCGGAAGAATGAATACTATCACGAACTGCGTACATGTCAGTCTGAACGACCTGGTGAGAATGTGACATCATGGGTGCATTTCTTTCTCAATACTTTGCTCAGCATCCAACGACAACTCATGCAAAAACTCGAAACGCATGGCACTTCTGCACAATTGGCGCCTAGAGAAAAATCAATTCTTGTCTTTATCCAAAATCATCCTGGATGTAAATCAGGTGAGATATCCATAAAACTGGGTATACCCTTACCAACAATAAAAAGGATTTTAGCAGAACTCGTCTCGAATAGTCTTATTGAAAAGCATGGTGCAGGACGAGGGACCACTTATGTGATCTCCTGAAGGATGGCAGAACGGCAGAAAGGTTCGCAGGGATTTCATGTCCACCAGATAAAAGACAACCGCTAATAGCCTTTTAGAAGGAAGCAAGCGCCGTCTCTATCTCTTGCAAGCTCAAATACCCGGTATTCTTCCAGATCAAGGCTCCTTTCTCGTAGAGTAATAGCATAGGCAAAGCATCCACATTCAATTCGTTACAGAGTGCCGGATTATCGTCGGCATTGATGCGGAGGACAGTGACCTCGTCGGACATATCCTGCGAGATTTTGTCCAGTGATGGTTTCATTTTTTTACAAGGTGCACACCAGTCTGCATAGAAATCTATCAGCACAAGTTTGTCGGAAATCAGTAGCTGATCAAACTGTGGCTTCGTCATACCACGGGATGATGTCGTTTCATGTTCCTCAGGTAAACCAGCGGCCCGCCATTTCAGAATACCGCCTTTCAATTCATAGAGCTGCGTAAATCCATCAGTGCGCATTTTCCTCATTGCATCTGCGCTTCTGCTTCCGGCAAGACAATATACAAACACCGGCATTGTTTTATCCAGAATTGCAATTTGTTGTGTGAAGCGGTCGCCATTCCAGTCAATATTCTTTGCATTGGGAATATGCCCTTTCGCAAACTCTCCCGGTGTGCGTACATCAATGACCAGTGCATCGGGATATGCTTTGATTTTTTCCGCAAATTCCGATACAGGCAGAGTGGATGAGTATGTCGTCTGTGAACGCGCTTCGCCAATACTCAGGAAGCCAATCGTGAACAATAGCCATGAAAGCCGAAACGTGTGTTGCCCTCTATTTCGCATGTTGGCTAATGATTTGTTCGAGTTGCCTCGCAGACATCACACCTGATTTTCTCCAAATCAATTTCCCTTCTTTGAAAAGACCAAGTGTGGGTACACCCATGATTTGATATGTGATCGCAGCCTGACGATTCTTGTCTACATCTACTTTAATGATTTTGGCTTTCTCACCGATTAATGTTTTCAACTCCTCCAGAATTGGTTTCATCATCTTACACGGGCCACACCACTCGGTGAAGAAATCCACGAGAACAAGAGGTTCTGTCCGGATGACTTCTGAAAAGGTTTTTGGTTTTGCTATTGTTTCCATTTTTAATAGTTAAAGAGCCTCACAGAGACACGGAGATCACAGAGTATTTTCATTGAATCACGATACCGAGAGAATGATTTTTTTCTCTATGTTCTCTGTGCCTTTGTGAGAGGAAAGGCATGAATGAATTTATTTTGTAGACCCAATATTTCAACTTCTAACATCTGAGTTCACATTCTGTTCAGGTTCAGTTCTGCAATTGCCTCCAAAGCAATTTCCTGAAGCACAGCCAAACGCGAAGAGTCCCATGGCGGCAAAGTAACCCCCTATGGGTATGCCAAACCATTGATGATCCCAGATGGATTGGATGATCAGAAAACTGCCGAGAATCAGATATACTGCTCTCGAAAGAGTCCAACCAGTAACGAGTTTTTGTAACATTTGTTTTTGCTTTTGAATCGCATGGGGAATGAATCCTGCCATGTCCCGCATGGGGAATAAATCCCCAACTCCACCTTGCCTATTTCTTCAGCTTAATTCAATTTCCGTTGTAAATCCGTCCAGCCTCCACCATTATGGACAACTTCAAATCCATTGGATTGCAGGATGTTCTTTGCCGATGCGCTACGTACTCCGCTTCTGCAGCAGGTGATAATGGGTTTATCCTTTTTCAGTTTGGCCAACTGTTTCTGTAATGCATTCACCGGGATATTTACGGATCCCTTGATGTGTCCCGCTTTGAACTCTTCCGGAGTTCTAACATCAATGATCTGGGCACCCTGTGCGACCAGCTCCCCAAAATTCACTTTAGGTCCAAGACCTGCTAACGCTTTTAATGTTTTCAACATGTTGCTTACTGTGTTTGCGATTGATGATAATTGATGTCCAGCCATGATCCGCCATTATAGCATTCGATACCTTGCGCTGAAAGATAACTATATGCTTGACCGCTGCGATTCCCTGAGGCACAACATAAGATCAGCGGTGCTTTCATGGTTTTCAGATCTTCAATATGCCGGGGAATTTCCTGCAATGGAATGTTCACGGAACCCGTCACATGTCCGCCTTTGTATTCTTCAGACGTACGCACATCAATGATGGTAGCTTTCGCTCTTTTGACTCTCTGCATTTTTTTTGATTTCGGTGCTTAGGAAATTTCTGTCGCAAAGATCAGATGTCCTAAAGTCCTTCATGGTGATGTATGTCACAGAAGGTGAGAAAGAGTCAAATACAAACGCAAGTGCAAGTGCAAGCGCAAGTGCAAAGAAGGCGAAGGCTGAGGCGAAGGCGAAGGAAATCCCATGACAAAGACACTCAAGTACAAGTCGAAGCGAAGCGGAGATCCCCCGTCCGATCCGGCACGGGCGGGCGATAGATCCGAGGTAGGAGGAGCGTCATCTGGACTCAAGTACAAGTGTAAATCTTTCACCGTTAGCCCTTTAACCCTTCGCCGTTAACCGCCTTTCCTCTATTTTCACCGCCTACAGAAATATGTTCGATGTATTCCAAAAAAGAAGAAAAAGAGCTCTACGACCTATCCAAAAACCTGCTCGCGGGAAAGGATATACGCGCCCCGAAAGACATCGCCGAGGATCTGCGCAGGGTGATCACCTACCACGAATGGAAGTACTATGTCCAAAACGACCCAGTGATAAGCGACTATGAGTATGATGTGCTGTTCAAACAACTTCAAGCCCTTGAAGTTGAACATCCGAAACTCAAGACATCGGACTCTCCGACACAACGCGTGTCAAGTGATCTGTCTCCCGACTTTGCCACAGTGAGACATATGATACCGATGCTCTCTTTGGATAATTCCTACAGTGCAGAGGACCTCAACAAATTTGATGAACAAGTAAAGAAGCTTACGGGTGAGAAACATATTGTTTACTCATTAGAACCGAAGTTCGATGGAGGAAGCATTGCGCTCTTATATGAAGATGACATCCTCACACGTGCGGCGACCAGAGGTAACGGCCGTGAAGGAGAAGAGATGACGCCCAATGCACGGACTATGCGCAGCATCCCGTTGCGTGCAGCATTTTCAACAAAAGGAATTCATCAGGCAGAGGTACGAGGTGAGGCAGTGATCCGGAAAGATGTTTTTCAGAAACTCAATGCACGTAGAGAAGAAGAAGGTCTTCCCATTCTTGCCAATGCACGAAATAGCGCATCAGGAGGATTGCGTACCAAAGATCCATCCGAAACTGCAGCACGGGGTATCGAAGCATTTATCTTTCAACTCGCCTATGCCAGGAACAAAAACGGTGATGATGTCATCTCTACCATCTACTCACATCATGAAGCAATTGAGCTGCTCGCATCGCTGGGTTTTAAAGTCGCAACTCAGGGACGTAAACTATGTAAGGACATTTCAGAGGTCATCGAATTCTGCAGAAGATGCGAAGAAGAACGTGATACATTTCCCTATGAGATAGATGGCATGGTGGTGAAAGTCGATGCGTTTGCTCTTCAGGAGAAATGCGGCTTCACAAGTCATCATCCCAGGTGGGCAGTGGCGTATAAATTTACCGCAAGACAGGCGACCACAAAACTTCTGAACGTCGAATATCAGATCGGGAAGACTGGGACGATCACACCTGTCGCAAAACTTTCACCGGTTGCACTCGCCGGTGTCACCGTGTCATCTGTATCATTACATAATGAAGATTTCATCACAGGAAAAGATTTGCGTATCGGCGACCAGGTACTTGTGGAACGTGCAGGCGATGTAATACCATACATTGTAAAATCTCTTGCTGATCTCAGAGATGGAGCAGAAATTCCAATCGAATTTCCAAAACGATGCCCATCTTGTAACACTAAACTTGTCCGTGCAGAAGATGAAGCTGCTTGGCGTTGCCCGAATATCTCGTGTGAAGCTCAGATATTACAACGGATGATCTTCCATATTTCGAAGGATGCAATGGATATTGATGGACTTGGGTATAAGCAAATCATGCGTTTCTATGAATTAGGTTGGTTGCATTCGCTCGCAGATATCTATGATCTCGATTATCATGCCATTGCTGAGTTGGAAGGTCTTGGCGAAAAGTCTGCAAACAAACTCCGGGCTTCAATCGAAAAAGCAAAACAAAATCCGATCACACGCCTCTTGCATAGTCTCAGCATTCATCACCTTGGCAAGCGTGCATCAGCTTTGATTGCAGCACGAGTCAATCATGTATTGGAGTTGAAGAACTGGACGATTGAGAATTTCACTGACATTCCCGACATCGGACCAGTCGTTGCGAAAAACGTTTTTGCATTCTTCAACGAACCGAAGAATATTCAGATGCTTGAGAGAATGGAAGGCCTTGGTGTAAATCTTCGCCAAACCAAGGAAGATCAACCTCCGGAAATCAAACACGGCGGTCCGCTGGATGGTAAGACGATACTCTTCACTGGTACATTGTCACAGATGACGCGTGAGGCGGCAGAAGCACTCGCAGCAAATGCTGGTGCAAAAAACATTAGCGCCGTAAGTGGCAATCTCAATATTCTGGTTGTCGGTGAAAAGGCGGGATCGAAACTTAAGAAAGCGCAGGGGCTAGGGACGGTGGAGATTCTCAGTGAGGAAGAATTTCTTCAAAGAATAAAATAGGAACTTTAAACTGGCTGGTGCGAGTTACGGGGTACGAGTTACGGGGTACGATTTACGGGGTACGAGTTATAATCTAAATCCTTGTAACTGGCAACAAATTCTTCTTACTCAGGCGAGTGGGGTAGTCCATTTCTCATGATGACACTTTGGGCTATAAAGATTTCTCGACTCCCTGCTTGCTCGAAATGTAGAATCTCCTTACACCGGTCATCCCTCGACTCCCTCCAGTCGCTCGGGATGACAAGCATCCGCAACTATACTCTCGCTGTATTCCCGCTGCTCTGTTATGTGTTCAGGATACGAATTAATTGATCGATTTTATCTCGTAACCTGAATCGTGCAACACATACCACATTCTTTACCTCGTAATCCGTATCTCGCAACGCGTACCACATTCTTTACCTCGTAACCCGTATCACGCAACGCGTACCACATTCTTTACCTAGTAACCCGTACCACGTAACTCGCACCTTTCTTCTTACCTCGTATCACGTAACTCGCACCATTCTTCTTACCTCGTAACTCGTACCCTTTTCTTTAATCGATTTCTTTCACATCTCCACTCCCACTGATAGAAGCTTTGACTTTGGACGCATCACCTTTATATCGTACATCGCCGCTACCGGAGATAGAGCTCTCGATACTTGATGTGCAATTGATTGTTGCATCGCCGGAACCACTAATTGAGACTTCGCAATCAGAGGTACGCAGGTCCACGGCAGTGATATTGCCTGAACCGCTGATGGAAACTTCGAGACTATTGGCAGTCCCCTTCAACACGATATCGCCTGAACCACTGATGGCGGATTCTACATCACTGGCATTGACACTCAGATTTACGCCACCAGAACCAGAGACACCGATCTCGAGATCGCCCAGGTTTTGGAAAGTATTTGTACTTGTGACATTTCCCGAACCACTCACACCGGCTTCTTCAAGGTTTGCGAGAGTGATATAAATCTTCACAGGCTTCGCATCACGCACGTTTTTTTCAAAATTCACCCTCCAGATACCGTCATCGACTGCGCGTTTGATATTGTCGAGGATATTCTGTTGACCTTCCATGACAATTTTCTGAGGAGATCCCTGCGTAAGGATGATATCTCCGCTAAATCCCAGTTTCACACCTTTAAGGGTTTCAAGCTGAATCTCCTGTTTTACAACGTCACCTTGCCCGCTGATTGAACCAAACTGGCTATACGAAAGCACTGGTAAAAAGAGGATTGCAAGAAGGAAGGCATAGGTATTTTTCATTGTTTTAAATTTTATCGTTAGTAAACCAGGAATCACCGCCAAAGACAAAGAGACTTGCTCTAGGTTGCACTTTGATATATTTAGGCGCTTAGGAATTTACACTTACCAACAAGTTGTCGTTTTTTGGTCAGAGGTTTTACACCACGTCAACTTTTGTTCAACCCCTTCAGGGCCGCTTAAATTTCTGCCTTCTTTCGCAACGGGCATTGCCCGTTGCTATTCATATTAAGCCCCTTCAGGGCTTTCTTTTTCACTCTTGACTTGAAAAGAATTTAGGCGTTTAGACCAACAATTGCCGGGATGTGATGGAGAGCATCAATCACATAGTCTGGCCTGATTCCAATGTCATTTTCCGCGGATTCAGGATTAAACCAACAGGTCGTGAAACCAAAATCTGAGCCTCCTTTGACATCCGCATTCAAACTATCGCCAACGACGAGCACCTTGTTTTTTCGTGGCCTTGACATCTGGTTATAGGTGTGCTCAAAGTACGTATGACTCGGTTTCATAGATCCGATTTCACCAGAAACAACGATAATATCGAAGAGTCTGTCTACTCCTGTGGATACCAGGCGTGGTCGTTGTACTTCCGCGAGGCCATTGGTAATAATCCCAAGTCGTACGTTACCATGCAATGCATTTAAGAGTTCGATAGCGCCGTTGATAAAATAAGGACGACTTGGTAGCCCTTGCAAATATTGAGACGCGAATATTTCAATGTCTGCCACTTCTGCTCCAATCTGTTCAAAGAACAACGAGAAACGCAAGGTCCGCATCGTATCGCGATCCATTTCCCCATTTTCATAGGCGCTCCAGCATGTTTTGTTGATCTTGTTGTACAACTCCCAATGACCATCGTGATGTGCAATACCATGTGACTGCATTGTATCCATCAGTGATTCGGCGGCTGATTTGTCGAAATCAAATAAGGTGTGATCTGCATCGAAGAGAATCCAATCGAATTTCATCGGGGCAAAAGTAAATTCTCGATTGTCAATTCCTGCCTGCAGGCATGGCTCAATTCTCACAAAAGTTCAATGTTTCCATGTCTAATGCCAGCCACTTACCAGCTACTTACAAGCCACCCTTGCGCCACCGCTGAAGCTAAGGCGGCACGCGGTCGACTCTCTTCGTTCGCTCAGGGCATGCTTAGTAGCTACTTACCAGCCACCTACTAGCTACTTACCTTCTACTTACCAGCTACTTACAAGCCACGTAACAGCCACCCTTGCGCCACCGCTGAAGCTAAGGCAGCACGCGGTCGACTCACTACGTTCGCTCAGGGCATGCTTACCAGCAACTTAGCTCTATATTCCTTTTCTTTGATCGCTGATGAGTAAGATTTACTTCGCGTCGGATTTTCACCTCGGTATTAATGGGCAGCAGAGCAGCCGGGATCGGGAACAAATTATTGTCCGCTGGCTTGATCAAGTATCAAAGGACGCCGATGCCATATATCTATTGGGCGACACCTTCGACTATTGGTTTGAATATAGCCAGGTCGTTCCTCGTGGGTTTGTACGCATTCTCGGCAAACTGGCGGAACTCAGAGATCAGGGTATCCCCATTTATGCATTCCTTGGCAACCATGATATGTGGATGTTTGGCTACTTCGAAAAAGAACTTGGTATTCCTGTATATCGCGAACCAATCCTGCGCACAATTGATGGGAAGACATTCATGATCGGTCATGGTGACGGACTAGGGCCGGGCGATCACGGATATAAATTCATTAAGCGCGTTTTTCGAAGCAAGGTCAGTCAATGGATCTTTGCGCGTATTCATCCGAATTCCGGTATCCGTTTAATGAAGTATTTGTCTGGGACGAGCAGGAGCCTTACAAGTATCCCTGAGTTTCTAGGAGAAGACAAAGAATGGTTGATACTGTATTGCAATCAGAAACTCAAAGAACAGCATATTGACTATTTCGTCTTTGGCCACAGGCACATTCCTATCGATCATGTTCTCAAGAATGGAAAGTCCAGGTATCTCAATTGCGGAGATTGGCTTGTGCATCATTCATATGCAGTTTGGGATGGGACGGATGTTCGGCTTTTGAAGTACGATTTTGGAGAAGGTGAGACAGTGAGAATGTGAGAGAGAGAGAGGAAGAAAAACCAAATTCAAACTCAAACTCAAACTCAAACTCAAACTCAAACTCAAACTCAAATTCAAGTGCAGGCCTAAACTCAATGAAATACTCAAATACGCTATAAAGCGACAAACAAACCTGGCAAGTATAGAGCAGGAGTGTGTATGGATATCCTGCAAGGTTTAGAACTGGAATTCAGACTTAAAACGAGGAAAAACTCAAGTGCAAGTGCAAGTGGGCAAGTGGGCAAGTGGGCAAGTGAGAACGGTGAACGTCGTAACAATGAGTACAGAACTCTGAACAATTTGAATGTTCGTCTAAAATCTATGGAGTTGCAACAAAGAAAATTAAACGGAGAAAGGCAATGTCAGACATTGCACCAGTTACCACTCCAGAGTTATCTGGCTTTCACGTTCTCATTGTTCCCTTGAAGATGTATTTTGGTTCGCCTTGGACGGGAGCTTCATGAAAACTCTGTGGCGGAAAATCTGTTTGTTGAGTTATGGAAGAAAAGGAACGGTTTTTTACTTCTGTTTGGCGGAAACTGTTGAAACACAGCAAGGCCATAGGTCAGAAGACAGTGTATTCTGTTCTTCTGATGTTTTATGCATTTCGTAGAGCTGAGACACCGCGTTTTGCAAAGGGTATTATTATCGGAACACTGGGCTATTTCCTTTCACCCTTCGACGCAATACCGGACCTGTCACCAATTATCGGATATACTGATGACCTCGGCGTCTTGAGTTTTGGGCTGGTGACAATTGCTGCCAATATCAATGATGAAGTACGTATCAAAGCGCGCAAAGCATTAAAACGCTTGTTTAAAGAGCTTGATTTCGAATCTTTACAGGCTGTGGATCAGAAACTCTAGTTCGACTGGAAGTTTTTCCAATAGCGTCTCTACCAAGAATTGACTCTTCTCAATCCAGATCAAGCCCGCCTGACTGCGCTTTCGCGAAGCTTCAGCGGAGCGAAGTCGGACGGGTAGGGATTGACTCTTCTCGATCCAGATCAAGCCCGCCTGCCGGACGGGCAGGGATTGACTCTTCTCGATCCAGATCAAGCCCGCCTGACCGGACGGGCAGGGATTGACTCTTCTCGATTCAGATTAAGAATTGACTCTTCTCGATCCAGATCATGCATTGACTCTTCTTGGGTCCGTGATCACCGGGATCACCAGACTTTGAATACATTTATACACGTTCAGTCTGATTACTCGTCACGAATGAGGAGATTGCTCTATAGAAATGACATCATCGGGCTTGTGGTGTTATCCGTATTATTCACAACACGTGGATATGCTCAACCTGACATTAGGCTAGCGGAATCACTCATTGACAGTGCGCGGATATATCTCGTTGCCGCCGCGTACCAGCATTGTGAACGCACGGCAATCACAGCGTTGGAGATCTTTCGTAAACTGCCTGATACAAACGACCTCAGACTCGCCGATGCATATTACTATACAGGTCTCGGAATGTATAAATCAGGGAAGCGCACGCAGAGTACTCCGTTCTTGCGTAATGCGCTGCGCATCAGAGAACTGCTACTGGGAGAGACCGGCGAGCTCACTGGAGATGCATATTATTGTCTTGCAAGCGCACTAGTCGGCTTTGACAATGCTGAAGGAAGACACTTCGCGTACAAAACTCTCCAAAACGCAACAGCCAACCACGGCACAGAGCCACACTCAGATGCCGCCAGAGCAAATGCCCTTCTTGGTCAATTGTACATGCAAGACGGGAAATATGATTCGGCACACGTTTACCTGCAGACAAGTATTGACATCCATCGCAGAGCCAGAGAAATTGATCACGAAATCCTGGGATCGACATACAATACAATGGGCTGGTACTATGAAAATCATGGAGACCTTCAAAAAGCAAAGGAGTGGTTCAAGTTATCCGATGAGATTTACAGACAAGGTCTTGCGGATGATCATCCCATACATGGAAATACGTACGTCGCCCTAGCAAACATCCTCTTATATGAGGGCAAGCACGCTGAAGCACGGCATTTATTTGACAAAGCCCTTGCCGTCAGAATAAAAAAACTCAGCGCTCAGAGTCCCGCGACAATATATTGCTATGTCATGTTGGGCATCACACTCGAAGCGATGGGTAAATATGAAGAAGCAAAGCGGTACAATAAACTGAGCATCGCTCTCGATGACGAGCTCTATGGCAAGGACAACCGATGGTCGGCGAATATTTATAATAACCTCGGTATGTGTTATGCAAAGCTCGGCGCCATTGACAGCGCCAGGTATTGCTATCTGAAATCGTTAAATGATAATAAGCGCATCCTTGGTGAGGACAATTTCAATCTCGTCTTTCCGATAGGAAATCTTGCCGAGCTATACGAAACATCAGGAGATCTAAGCACTGCCCTTTACTATCATGAACAAAGCCTGCGTCTTTGTAAAAAGAATTATGGCGCAAACTATCGTTCCACCATTGAGTCATTGACAGGGCTTGCGAAATTTCATCATAGGCAAAGCAGTCCTGATGTCGCTTTGCCTTTTGCAGATGAGGCGATTTTATCGGCTGGATATGACGGATCTACTGACCCACCATTTATGCGCGTGCAGTATCCACAACTGCTGCTCGATGCACTCACGCAACGGTCAAAAGTAAAGCAGACATTGTATAATCGTCGTAATGAGATGAAGTTGCTCCAGGAATCCTGGGAAGACATGCTCAAAGCTGAGGACCTGATAGAACATACGCGCAATGCATTCTCTGAAGTCAGTTCAAAACAACTTCTGGCAGACCAAAGCCATCCATCCATTGGTCATGCCATCACGATTGCACTGACCCTTTATAAGAAGTCTGGTGATCGAAAGTATCTGGACGCGGCTTTCAGGCTTGGAGACAAAAGCAAAGCCCTCAGCGTCCTTGAATCCATGCACAACCTGGAAGCGCAGGCTTTTGCAGGCGTACCTGCATTCTATATTGACAGCCTGTATATAATTCAGTCCGCAATCAACGACTATGAAGAGCGCCTTTCGCCCAGCAGCAGTTCCGATGTCGATCAGGACATCATCACATTGCGCAATCAGGTTGCAGAATTAAAACTTCAATACCAATCCATCCTCGCAGAAGTCGAACGCGATTATCCGGAGTATTATGCGCTAAAATATCAGCTCTCCTACACTTCTCTTGAAGAGATACAGCAATATCTCCGTGAGAGAAATAAAAGTCTTATCACCTATTTTCTCGATACCCGCACATTGACCACTTTTATCGTCACAAAGGACAGTGTCCATGCCGATCAGCAAATTGTACCAGATCTCGATTCGCTGGTGCGACAAATGTGCGGGCGACTCAGAGAACCACATCGTTCACTTGATAGCTTATGCATGACCGGCTATGCATTGTATCTTATTCTTATTGAACCCTATGCATCTCTTTTGAAAGAGGACGTGATCATCATCCCTGATGGCGCTCTTGGTTACCTTCCATTCGAAACACTTGTTACAGAAGTACCTCAACGGAGTCAAAAGAGGGCAGTCCCGTGGTTATTGTACAGACATGTTTTCCAATATGCGCATTCAGCGGGGTTGCTCATCTATCACCAACCAGAACCTGGCAAAGCGAAATCCAGCTTGGTTACGTTTGCCCCTGATTTTGACAACACGCACGGTTTTACTTCACTGGGATTTAATCGCGGGGAATGTCGTCAAATCAATAAGCTGTATGGCGGAACGATGATTTCAGGAAGTGATTGCACACCTGTAAGATTCCAAGAGATGGCTTCAACCGCAAATATTCTGCACATTGCAACACATGCAAAAGCCGACGACAGATCAGGTGAGAATGCTTTTCTGGCCTTTGGCAATGAGGAAGACAAATTCGTGTATGTGAGAGATCTCTACAACATGCGGATTCCTGCCCAGTTGGCAGTACTGTCGGCGTGTGAAACAGGAATTGGTGAACTGCGACGCGGTGAAGGAATTATCAGCCTTGCGCGCGCTTTCTCTTATGCCGGTACCAAGGCAATCGTAACCAGCCTGTGGTCTGTGAATGACCAGGCAACTTCTATGCTCATGACTGAATTTTATCGAAATCTCAGTGATGGCTTGTCCAAAGATGTGGCATTACGCCAAAGCAAAATCACCTATCTGGAAAACTGTACTGATCCTTTGAGTATGCACCCGTACTACTGGGCGTCGTTTATTGCGATCGGTGATATGTCGCCATTGGATCCACCTCGAATGCATGCACGAGTTATCATTGGCGGAGGAGTGGTACTTCTTGTATTGGGATTATTCCTGACTCTCAGAAAGCGACGTCAAAGAAAATAAATAATAGATAGGAATCTGCCAGCTCAAATTGATACATCAGGAAACTAGACAGAAACAAAGATCATGAGGTAAGTTGGACCTGAGTTACAAGTACAGAAACCTCATTTCTCAATACTTCTACAAACCCCTGCTCAATCGGATATGTTTGCTTTTCTCCTTTGTCAGTAATAATGCGCACTTCTCCCTTCTGCAATGACGATACGATAGGTGCATGTCCATTTAGAATTTCAAACTGTCCCGATGTCCCTGGCACCTTTACAGACTTGACTTTGCCGTTGAAGAGTTCTTTCTCTGGAGTGATGATTGTCAGGCGCATTGGTGAATCTGAGTTATTATGCGTAAAAAAATCAGGCAGCCTGTTCCTTAAGCTCTGCAAGCAATTTCTTGCCGGCTTCAATTACTTCATCAATCGTACCCTTCATGTGGAATGCTGACTCTGGATACTCATCCATTTCACCATCGAGAATCATGCGGAACCCGCGAATCGTCTCTTCAATAGGAACAAGTACCCCTGGTGTTCCGGTAAATTGTTCAGCCACATGGAATGGTTGTGACAAGAAACGTTGTGTTCTCCGTGCGCGATGAACTACCTGCTTGTCTTCATCAGAGAGCTCTTCCATACCAAGGATTGCGATGATATCCTGTAGTTCATTGTAGCGTTGAAGGATGTTTCTTACATCCTGAGCTGTGTTATAATGCGCCTCTCCAAGGATGTGTGGATCCATAATCCGTGAAGAAGAGTCGAGTGGATCTACAGCGGGATAAATTCCCAGTGAAGCGATCTTACGGCTCAATACAGTCGTTGCGTCAAGGTGTGCAAAGGTCGTCGCAGGTGCCGGGTCAGTAAGGTCATCCGCCGGTACATATACAGCCTGAACAGAAGTGATAGAACCACGTTTTGTCGAAGTGATCCGCTCCTGCATGAGTCCCATTTCAGTAGCGAGAGTTGGCTGGTAACCTACAGCAGAGGGCATCCGGCCAAGAAGAGCTGATACCTCAGAGCCCGCTTGTGTAAACCTGAAAATATTATCAATAAAGAACAAGATGTCCCGACCACCCGTTGGATCATTGAGATCACCGTCACGATAGTATTCTGCTACAGTCAGTCCTGAAAGTGCAACGCGCGCACGTGCGCCGGGAGGTTCATTCATCTGTCCAAACACAAGTGTAGCCTGTGATTTCTTTAATTCCTCATGATCTACTTTGGAAAGATCCCAGCCACCTTTCTCCATGCTCTCCTTGAACTCATGTCCATACTTTATTACGCCGGACTCGATCATTTCTCTGAGCAGGTCATTTCCTTCACGTGTCCTCTCTCCCACTCCGGCAAATACCGAAATACCTTCATAGCCCTTCGCGATATTATTGATCAGCTCCATGATGATAACCGTCTTGCCGACACCGGCACCACCAAACAGCCCGATTTTTCCGCCCTTTGAATAAGGTTCAATGAGGTCAATGACCTTAATTCCCGTATAGAGTACCTCTGTTTCAGTTGAAAGTTGTTCGTACGCGGGGGGTCTGCGGTGAATCGGATAAGCGTGCTCATCCTTTACAACAGGTCCAATACCGTCGATTGCTTCTCCCACGACATTGAAGAGTCGTCCCTTAATTGCTTCTCCAGTAGGCATCGAAATAGACTTACCCAGGTCCATGACTTTAGCCCCACGCATCAGGCCATCGGTTGAATCCATTGCTACTGTACGTACGCTATCCTCACCAAGATGTTGCTGGACTTCAAGAATCAGCTCACTGCCGTCCTCACGGGTGATCAAGAGAGCATTCAGGATTTCAGGGAGTTTTGAGCCTTCGCCAGCAAAACTGACGTCTACTACGGGGCCGATAATCTGCTTTACTGTGCCAAAATTTGCCATTCTGAGAGATGTTTTAAAATCGGCCGCGAAGATAGAAGTTCCTGCCTGTTATAACTGATATGAAAGGGAAAATCGCCAGGAAATTTCAAGGTTATTTTCTCAAAGTGCAGACATACGGGACCTGACCTTAAAGAAAGGCATATAATCACATCAACATCAAAGAAACTGGTCTTTCAAGGTGTGGCTCCAACGAGTCCCCGGGACCAGAAAATCAGGTAAGAATTGAAGTGATTTAGGTCCGAAATCTATGGTCGATCTGAACTGTGGCCAAATTTTATGGATCAAGTAACCGTTAACTACAGATAACATTCTGTGATTTTACGGTCCTTTGAAACGTCTTTCTGTTGGTATTCAATTCGATTTGACCTACTCTTCTTCAACTCCCTCTTCCAGCATTTCTTCCTCTCCCTCTTCACTTCCCTTTTCCTGAACTTCTCCCTCTTCCCCCTCCCAGTCTTCCCGGACATTGATCCAGAAATTGTTGGCACCAATACCCTGGGTAAGGTGTACACGTTGCATGTTGAGCAGTTCTAGCAGGGCGAGAAAGGTCACGATCGCATGTATCCTGTTTTCACAGTCCGCAAATACCCCTTCAAAGGCAACATTCGGGTGACTAGTGAGTCGTTCCATGATGACGCCCTGTTGCTGGAGTACAGTATAGTTGTAACGAACAATCGTATGGACCACCCGGCGGTGTTCTTCAAATCGCTCCATTACCCGTTCGAAGGCTTTGAGAAGTCTGAACATGGTTAGAGACTCAAGCTCTGCATCTGCCAGGGCTTCGTTCGCAATCTTTTGTAGCTCATCAGCGACATTCCCACGCCCGACAGCCTGTGAGCGCCGTTCTTCGAAAGAGCGCAGGTCGTCAATGACGTCCTTATAGCGGCGATATTCCAGGAGGCGTTGCACGAGCTCCTGACGGGGATCAATCTCATTACCCTGTTCGTCTAGCTCCTTCCGGGGCAGCAGCATCTTGGCTTTGATTCTCATCAGAGTCGCCGCTACGAGAATAAACTCGCTTGCCAGGTCGATATTCAGGGATTCCAGCTCGCGGACATAGCCCAGAAAGTCATCAGTGATTTTGGCGATCGGAATGTCATAGATATCAAGTTCGTCCCGCTCGATGAAAAACAAGAGCAGATCGAAAGGACCTTCGAAATGGGTCGTCCTGATGGTATAGGTCATGGTGCAAAAGTAAAAAGAAGGCTGTCACCTTCGCTTGTAGCAACGGTGACCAAAGAAGGCCGACACCTACGCTCAGCTTCGGTGTCCAAAGAAGGCGAAGGAAATCCAATTCTGTCAGTCAGTTTCACCGGCTTTCGCTGTTTTTCGTGATTTTCTGAATCTGCATCGCGGTTTTACAAAGGGCTAGTGTGTGACATTCATTCTTATGGGTGAAGGAAAGCACTGTCAATACATCCACTTTTGAAGCATGATATTCCTTTTTTATTTCACCTCTCCTAAACTTATGGCTATATGAAGCATGCAAACTTACTTTTCACATGTATCGCTTTGACTATCTGGACCTCAGTTCTCGGACAACGCGTAGCCATCAATGAAACAGGAGCAAGTCCGCATGCAAGTTCAATACTGCATGTGCAAAGTACAACCAAAGGTCTCCTCATTCCAAGGATGACAAGCATGCAGCGAACGACAATTCCCAGTCCAGCAATCGGTCTTATGGTTTTTGATCTTGAAACATCGAGTTTCTGGTTCGTCAATTTGGGTGGGCAATGGACTGAAATGCGCACTGCTGCAAATGATTACTTCACAGAAGGTACATATGGCATTTATACAACTGAGTCTGGTATCGGTGTGGGTCAATCGACAACAGCATCCTACCAGAAATTCATTGGTTGTGATAGTATCAACAATGTAGTACATCTGGCGTTGCGGAATAAACATGCATTAGGGAACAGCGCGTTGTATTTACTTGATGAAGATGAAGGGATTGGCGGAGCATTTGAATTTGACAATGCGGATAACCACTTATATATCCAGAATGGTCACCTGGGACCAGGTGGTGACATTATTTTCAGGACAAATCAAGTAATTGAATCAGATAATCCATCCGTTGAAGTTGTACGGATCAAACGACTCGGCAGTGTAGGTATTGGGACAAGTTCACCAGATGCAAAACTTCACATTGCCAACAACGCAAGAACAATTGGCTTATGGGTTGAAAATACGACCAGTACTGATGAAGACACGTATGGAATTCTGAATGATAATAATTGCGAAGGCACGGGGACTAGAGTCGGCATCTTCAATCGTGTTTTTGGCAACGCTACCTCTGATGACATCTATGCTTCTTATAACTATGCCCTTGCGCTGGGTCATCCAATGGATACTTACGCAGGCTACTTTGATACAGATACTGTTGGAACGGGTACACATTATGGCATTTACACCAGGGCAACAGGCTCTGGAGATTATGCCCTTTATAGTCATAGTGATAACGGCGCAGGATGGGCGGGATATTTTGTCGGACGTGCATACATCTCCGGCAGGCTTGGTATAGGCACAGACACACCAGAGTACAAAATCGACGTTGCTAGTCAGAGTAGTCGTTCGCTGAACATAGAATCCAGTTATACCGGTGCCGATTCGACCTATGGCATTTACAACCTTGTAAACCCTTTGGGATCAGGTGTACATTTCGGCATGTACTCGAAAGTCGAAATGGATCCTGGCAATACACAGAATGCGTTTGGAATTCGCGGTCAGGTTGAACCAGAAGGAACAGGCATTCACTGGGGCGTTTTCGGACGTGCAAATGGAGATAATAATATCGGCGTCGAAGGTATTTCAACGCTTGCCGGTATTGGAGTAAAGGGAACAAATACCAATACAAATGGATGGGCTGGGTATTTTGATGGTAAGACATATATCGAAGACCGACTGGAGATCAGAGACAAAATCTGGCTTAAACCAGCCGGAACCGGATCAGCGGGTGAAATTGAACTCTATGATAATGATGGTGATAAGACTTTCACGCTACGTGCTGCACAGAGTACTGATAACGGTGCTCAACTCCAGATGTATAGTGATGACAATGACCTGAACGTCATTCTCGATGCTGAAGGAAGTGGCGAGGGGGGAGCTATCGTTTTGGCGGACAATGAAGGAGAGGAAACCATTTACATCAGAGCAGCGCAAAGCACAACAAATGGTGCCGAAATGCTCATGTATAATGACGCCGGAACATTAACCATTGAACTCGATGCGGATTTTAATTCCGGCAAAGGTCGGGTGATCACTGATGAACTTGAAATCACAGGCGGATCTGATCTCGCTGAACATTTTGAAATTCTCAATACAGTTACTCCTGTACCTGGAACGTTGGTTTCTCTTGATCCATCAGGTAGTGGCAAAGTCATGCCGACTCAAAGTGCTTACGATACAAAAGTAGTCGGTGTGATCAGTGGTGCGAATGGCGTTTCCCCCGGAATGCTTATGGGGCAAAAGACATCCATCGCTGATGGTGATTTTCCAGTGGCACTTGTCGGCAGGGTCTATGTCCTTGCAGATGCTTCGAAAAATTCTATCGTGCCGGGTGATCTGATGACTTCATCTGATCGTACTGGTTATGCGATGTCCGTAACAAAGCACAAAAGAGCACAAGGCGCGGTCATTGGAAAGGCCATCACTGGACTGCATGAAGGAACTGGTTATGTATTGATTCTTGTAAATCTTCAATAGCTAAACGATGCGCTATTTCATACTTCTTCTCACTTGCTTGTTGAATAGTGTTGTAAATGCTCAGCTTACTCAAGCACATGTCATTACAGAAATAAAATCACTGGATCTGCACATGTGTTCAAATCTCTGGAATCTGTCGAAAGTTGCAGAGCATGATCCACAAGAAGCATTGAGCAGAGCATTACAGCAAAACATGCAAATTCGCGCTGATGGCAAGGCATACGTTCTGATTGCCGAAGGATGGGAGACAGACAGAATGATTGACACCGAAACACTCAGATCTCTAGGTATTGAAGTCCAGGATCAATATCGCAATGTCGCCGGATGCTGGATCAATCCTGCAGAGTTTATTACTGTTGCCGAAAGGCTTCCGGAAAAATATCTGATGCGTTCAGCGAATAGATTTTCCGCAGATCATGAAGGTGTTGTCGTCACGAATTCATTGAGCTATAAAAACACGGGTGGTGCAAATGGTCAGGGAATAAAGATTGCAGTTATCGATCTCGGGTATTCATTGTTGCCGAGTGCTCAGGCAGCCGGTACGGCACCAAATCCGCCGGCGGATACAACAGATTGGACCGGCACAGGATTAATGACTGGTACACAGCATGGGACAGGTTGTACTGAAATCTGTTTCGAATATGCCACACAGGCGACTTACTATCTTCATAAAATTTCAGGAGAAGTCCAACTCGGCAATGCAATTAATCAGGCTATTAATGATGGGGTTGATATGATCACGAGTTCTATCTCCTACTACAATACCGGATGGGCAGATGGCACTGGGCTCGCATGCGCTGCTGTGGAGGATGCAACGGATGCAGGGATTTTGTTTTTTCACGGTTCAGGCAATTTCAATCTCCGTCACTATCAGGGTGTCTTTACCACCACAGATGGAGATGACTGGCACGAATATGTCGGTGGCGACGAAACCAATGAAGTCGTTGTAGCAAATGGAATTACATTGAATGTTCTCCTTCAATGGGAGGGAGTGCCTGCCACAACTAATGATTTTGATCTATACCTATTCAATGAGGCAAATGGCAATTTACTAGCCAACGGTATACTCACTTCTGATTTCGAGGATGTAAGTTGGACAAACAATACCGGTAGTTCAATCACCGTCGAAGTTTCCGTGCTCCGGTTCAACTCTTCAAACAATGATTTTGAATATTTTATCAGCACAAGCGGTCTGACTTTGCAGTTTGCTCAGACCGGAGGTTCGAGTGCTTCTCCGTCCAATTCGTTAGAAGATCTTTGTATTACGGTTGGTGCGATCAACAACACGGAATACGATGATGCTGATCCCCAGGCAGAATCATTCAGTAGTCTGGGTCCAACAAACGGAGGACAGATTGTCCCAGACCTCATCGCACCTGACAATGTCACCCTCGTGAGTTATCCGAGTGGTTTTTCCGGCTCGAGTGCAGGAGGTCCAAATACATGCGGTCTCACAGCAGTGCTTTGGTCAGAACATAATTATCTCAGTGCAACAGGAATCAAAGAGCTTGTACGCGGACTTGCATCACTTTACAATGACTGGGGTGAACCGGGTAAGGATAATACTTATGGAGATGGAGGAATTTACCTGCCTGACTTTACAAATAATTCGCGCTTCATTTATAAAGGCGCAAATAACACTGGTGGTCTGTCATCGCTCCCTTACTTAAGCATGGAACAAGCAGATGGAATTGCGCCTGACAACACCAACATCTTCTATCTCGGTGATGTGCATACTCCTCCCGCTGGTGTGATTTCAACGCCAATGATCTATCGTTCTTTGGAAGAGAGTGCGATTGTCAAAGACTAGAAATTCAGATTCGTAATTCTCGATTAATTATTCTTCCATTTGATATTACATCCAGCGCTTGGATATTGTATTTCGTTTGGGTAACGTCCCAATAGTACTGCATCTAATGCTGCGCGTAAGTCTCTTCCAGTAAGAGGGTTGCTATTTTTTGGACGAGAATCATCAAGGCGTCCGCGATAAGCAAGTTTCAGATCACCATCAAAGACATAAAAGTCCGGTGTGCACGCAGCATCGTAAGCACGTGCCACCTCTTGTGTCTCATCATAGAGATATGGAAATGGATAACCAAGCTGTGTTGCAACTTCCCTCATCTTATCGGGGCCATCTTCAGGATACTTATCTACGTCGTTTGAACTTATGGCAATGAAAGCAACTCCCTTTGCTTTGTATTCTTTACTCAGTCGAATGATTTCGGCATTGACGTGGATCACATATGGACAGTGGTTACAGAGAAACATAATTACCGTTGCCTGATCAGATACTAAATCATCAAGGCTGAGGATTTTTCCACTGACTGTGTCGGGAAGCTCGAAATACGGCGCTTGTGTGCCAAGTAGAATCATATTGGATTCAGTGAAAGCCATGCGTATTGTTTTTTAGAAATGCACCTCAAATGTTGGAAAAAGAAACCAATTTATACAACAACCTCTATGACCAACTGTTCAGAAAATCATCGACATAGCAGTCTCACTGGGTCTTGGTTATTCTCATTTGGTTACTTTTGAGTATCAGTAATTAAAACCACATCATCGATGAAAACAGCTCGGAGAAAAACAGCTCGGAGAATGAAAGAAGTTACTGTCAGAGTACCGGATAAAAAGGTTGCATTTTTTATGGAGCTTGTAAAGGAGTTAGGCATTGAGGTGTCTGATGAAGTGGAGATTCCGGAAGAGCATAAAGCAATCGTGCTGGAGCGTATGAAAAAAGCCAAAAAAAATCCAGAACGGCTTCTGGATTGGGATAAGGTTAGGGATAGCTTCAAATTCGATTAGTGGCCTTTAGAATAAAAATTGACCTGGACGCCCATTTGGATATTCAGGATGGAATCGCATGGTACAAGACACAGCAGATCGGGCTGGGTCGGAAATTTCACTCGGAAATAAAACTCAGTCTTGAAAATCTCAAAACAAACCCTTTCAATCAAATCCGTTACAAAGGGATACGCTGTCTTCCAGTGAAGAAATACCCCTACATGATTCACTATTCTGTAGATGAGGACAAAAAACTGATCACCGTTCAGGCTGTATTCAACACATCCAGGGATCCGAAAATCTGGGAACGGTAAGGGTGAATGGTCAAAAATCTATTTTAAGTGCCCGGGTCCGTTGTTTAGTGCGCGACTTACTCTGCCGCAGAAATCGATCCTCCTCAAGCCTCACGTTGTCATGCACTTGTCGAAAGAATCCTTCACTTTAATCTTTTTTGTTGAGTTTGAATTTGCGTTTGAATTTGTGGTTTCCTAGCCTCCGCCTTTCTTAATTACTTTTGCAACCCATGAGCTTATTCATCTATAATACCCTGTCTCGGGAAAAAGAAGAATTCATCCCTCTCCATCCGGGAAATGTAGGCATGTATGTGTGCGGCCCTACTGTCTATAGCGATGTGCATATCGGCAACTGCCGCACCTTCGTCAATTTCGATCTGATCTATCGTTACTTGCTAGCCAAAGGATTCAAAGTGCGCTATGTGAGAAACATCACAGACGTAGGTCACCTTGTCGGCGATGTGGATTCTGGTGGTGAGGATAAGATTGCAGAAAGAGCCCGTCTGGAGCAACTTGAACCTATGGAAATCGTGCAGCGGTATACGAATGGCTTTCACGACATGATGCGCATCTTCAATAATCTTCCTCCGAATATTGAACCCAGCGCCACCGGTCACATCGTAGAACAGATTCTGATGGTGCAGGAGATTATCGACAATGGATATGCTTATGTGGTCAACGGATCTGTGTATTTCGATACCGCAAAGTTTGTAAAGGAAGAGAAGTACTATGGTCAGATCAGCGGCCGTGTCGTGGAAGATCTCATCAACGCATCACGTGATAATCTCAAGAATCAGGATGAAAAACGCAATCCGGCTGACTTTGCGATCTGGATCAAAGCAGGACCAACTCATCTGATGCGTTGGCCTTCGCCATGGTCTGTGGGGTTTCCCGGCTGGCATCTTGAGTGTTCTGTGATGAGTACAAAGTATCTCGGTAAGCAGTTTGATATCCACGGTGGCGGAGCGGACCTGAAATTTCCACATCATGAAAATGAAGTCGCTCAAAACTTCGGTGCATATGCATGTACACCTGCGCGTTATTGGATGCATGCGAATATGCTGCTCATGAATGGATCCAAAATGGCGAAGAGTGAAGGCAATTATATTACACCGCATCAGATCTTCACTGGTGAGAGTGAACATATTTCAAAAGCATACTCTCCCGAAGTTGTCAGGTTCTTTATGCTTCAGGCGCATTATCGTTCGACTCTTGATCTCACAGATGATGCACTTGGCGGAGCAGAAAGAGGGTTGCAACGGCTTATGGAGACATTTGAAAACCTACTTGCGTTGAAAGCACCTGAGAAAGCAATCAATGATTTCCTGATCAATGAGCTCAAAGCAAGTACGTCTGCACTTGACGATGAGATGGATGATGATTTCAATGTACCCAAAGCACTGGCGCGTATTTTTGAAATTGCACCGAAAGTCAACGGCCTGAAGAATGGACAGCTCGATATCAATCTTGTGGATGCTGCTACCATTTCAGCGATGCAAATACAGTTTGGAAAGTACATTCATGATGTATTTGGGTTAAGAAAAGTTTCGGGAGATGGAAATCAAAACGGTAAGCTAGATGGTGTGATGCAACTTGTTCTTGAACTTCGGCAACGCGCAAGAGAAAATAAGGACTGGGCCACAGCAGATAAAATCCGTGATGCACTGGTAGCGGCCAATATTACAGTGAAGGATGGCAAAGAGGGAACGAAATGGAGTTGAATAATTTCTGATCCACAATAATCCAATAACACTTTTCATTTACATACTTTCGAAGCTCATGCAGAATCATCGTTCCTTTCCAATGACCTGTCTTTCATGGATTACACTTTTGGGTTTGATAGTGATGGTTGGAGCATGTAAGCAAGAGAGTACAGCAGACAGCGATACGGCTATCTCTGATACCACTTCGGCGTCAGTGTCAATACCTGTTTTCAGCAGGGATACCGCATTTGCGTATATCGAACGTCAGCTGGCATTCGGGCCACGTAATCCTGGCGGCCCCGGTATCTCAGCTTGTCGTGACTGGATGGTCGCAGAACTTGAAAAGCGAGGAGCTGTCGTAATCCGTCAGAAATTTCAGGCGCGTTTGCATGATGGGAAAGTATTTCCGTCGGAGAATATCATCGGGCAGTTTAATCCGGAAAACAAGAATCGCATTATTCTTGCAGCACACTATGACACACGTTTCATCGCCGAGGAAGATCCAGATCCGGTGAAGCAAAATCAACCCATTGCAGGAGCAGATGATGGAGCGAGCGGTGTCGGTGTTCTGTTGGAAATCGCCAGACTATTACATGAGAACAAAAACACGCTTGGCGTTGACATCATTTTTTTCGATGCAGAAGACCAGGGTACACGTGACTCTGAAACTGATCCAAATAATACATCCTGGTGCATTGGCGCACAATACTGGAGCAAGAATCTACATCGGGCAGGATATCGTGCCCGCTTCGGAATTCTGCTAGATATGGTCGGTGCAAAGAATGCCTTCTTTAGCCAGGAAACCGTGACGGGTCTTTATCCACATGCCCAGGAAGTGCATACACTCTATATTAAGGTTTGGAATCTTGCACGTGCGATGGGTAAAGGGCAATACTTTCAAGAGCGTGTCGTGCAGGGTATCATTGATGATCACTACTTCGTGAATAAAATTGCAGGGATACCGATGATTGATATCATCAACAAGCCACCTGAAAATCCTGAAGGCTTCGGAGCACACTGGCATACGCACAAGGACGACATAGGTATCATTGACAAAAATACGCTTGCCGCTGTAGGCCAGGTTGTCACAGCTATTGTGTATCGTACAGCATCAGGAAATTTCTAGTGCAGATGCGGATCGTCCAGATTACAGATATTCATATTGGTACTATGGCGGACAAACCCCATGGCATTGACTTGCGTGATCAGTTTCTCAGGACTCTGCAAAAAGTGATGACAGTCCATCCGGATTGTATTGTGATCTCAGGTGACTTGTGCTTTCGTGAACCATCTGACGAGATCTACAAGTGGATCGGGGAACAAGTACAGGCACTTCCTTGTCCAGTCTTTGTCATTGCCGGCAATCATGATTCACAGAGTATCATGCACCATTATTTCGATTGTGACTATCACCAAGACACTGATGAAATTTACTTTGCAAAAACATGGCTTGAGATGCCAGTACTTTTCTGCGATACGGCGCGTGGCGTGATATCAGAAAATCAATATCATTGGATGGAAAAGCATCTGGAACTTGTACAGAATCAAGTCATCTTATTTATGCATCATCCTCCGGCGTATTGCGGAGTTCCGTACCTGGATACGAGTTATGCGTTTCGTGAGATACCCCGCTTGCAAGATTTCTTCAAGGTAGTCGGAAAAGACATTGTGATTTTCTGTGGGCACTATCATGTAGAGCGGGAACTGTTAATTGCAAATCAGCACATCTACATCACGCCTTCTACATTTTTTCAGATAGATGCTACAGAGTCGGAGTTTAAGATTGACCATCATCGGCCGGGATATCGGGTGATTGAATTGGATGCGCGTGGCACACTTCATAGCACGTGCTCCTATCTTTGATCGAGTAGAGTGTCGATTTTTTTGTTTTTTGTCCAGTGACTTTGGCAGGTTGCTTTCGCGAAAGTCGGCAACGGATTTCTCCGAAATACACTTTCCTAGGAACTCGCTTCCGCATAAATCGGCTTCGGATTTCTCCGAAATACACCTTCCCTAGGAACTCGCTTCCGCATAAATCGGCTTCGGATTTCTCCGAAATACATTCCCCCTTTGACCTCACTTCGGCGTAAATCGGCAACGGATTTCTCCGAAATACACCTTCCTTGGAACCTCGCTTCCGCATAAATCGGCTTCGGATTTCTCCGAAATACATTCCCCTGAAACCTAGCCTTCTTGACTAATTGGCAACGGATTTCTCCGAAATACACCTTCCCTAAGAACTCGCTTCCGTATAAATCGGCTTCGGATTTCTCCGAAATACATTCCCCTGAAACCTAGCCTTCTTGACTAGTCAGCTTCGGATTCTCCCAAATCAATAAGAATCCTCCAATTCTCACCATTCCCAACTCTTATTTAGAAGTATTCTCTAATTATTTCTTCACCAGTCTCTTGCAAGTGTTTCAATACCATTGTATTTTTCACACTTCTTTTTTAACCATTAAACCACATTTATCATGGCTTTCTCCAAGGCTCACGAATTCGACGATGCAGTACAGCATTTCTCTCTCATGTGCAGATCAATGGGTCATCCTGCAAGGGCATTAATTGTTTTAAAACTGCTTGGTTTGCATGGAGAGAAGGCAAAGGTCAGTGACCTCGCAACTGGCATGCCCATTTCCTCGTCCACCTTTTCTGATCATCTCAAAATTCTCAGGGAAATGTCAATTGTAAACTGTGAGGTCCAACACCCTTATGTGTACTATTCTATGAATTCTGCATTGGTCAATACTTTCTTTGGCATTTTTGGCATTGCAACACAAGCTGAACTCAAGTATGATGAGAATTATAAAGAGGAATTGAAGACTATCAGTGCGCGTCGTACAATCGGCACCACGCCTATTTGATTTTACAGCGTCCCTCTCAATTCCTGCTCTCTCTCGATCGCCTCAAACAGCGCTTTGAAATTCCCTTTGCCAAATGACCTTGCGCCCCTACGCTGGATAATCTCATAAAACACAGTCGGCCTGTCTTCTACGGGTTTGGTAAAAATCTGCAACAGGTATCCATCTTCATCACGGTCGATGAGAATATTGAGTTTTTTAAGATCCTCCAGACTTTCTTCGATTTTTCCGGCCCGCTCTGGCACTTCTTCATAATACGCCTCAGGTACATACAGAAAATCAACGCCATTCTCTCTAAGGGCACTTACAGTATGGATAATATTATCTGTCGCAACGGCAATATGCTGAACACCGGCTCCCCGATAAAAATCCAGGTATTCTTCAATCTGCGATTTCTTTACACCCTGCGCGGGCTCATTGATAGGAAACTTAATGAATTCATTCCCACTTGCAACTACCTTACTCATGAGTGCGGTATACTTTGTGGAAATGTCTTTGTCATCGAATGTGATCAACAATTTAAATCCAAGTACATCCTGATAGAATTTTACCCACTTATTCATTTGACCCAATTCCACATTGCCCACACAATGATCTATATACTTCAAACCGACAGGAGTGACTTTCCGCAGACTCTTTCTGGCTTCGAAGCCTGGCATGAATACTCCGGTATAGCCGTTGCGTGAAACGAATGTATGTATCGTTTCCCCATAGGTCTTTATCGCACTGAGTCGCACGCGTCCATGGGTATCTTCGATTTCATATGGTTCAAAAGCCGTCTCTGCACCGCGCTCAATCGCAGTTTCATATGCCTGATGTGCGTCATCTACCCAAAGAGCGAGCACCTTCACGCCATCACCATGTTTCGCGACATGTTTTGCGATCTCATGCTCCGGAGACAATGCAGATGTGAGCACCAGGCGAATCTTGTCCTGCTTCAGGACGTAGCTTACTCTGTCGCGGAACCCGGTTTCAGGGCCACGATAAGCGATGAGTTCATATCCAAATGCAGATTGATAATATACCGCAGACTGTTTGGCATTACCGACATAGAATTCGATATGGTCTGTGCCGTTGATTGGGAATGAGTCTTTCATGTTGTTTGTGATAGTTCCTGGTTATTATTTAATGGTTCGAGGTACGGGTTACGAGGTTCGGGGTAAACCAAATACAGTCTGGTGCAATTTCTTGGCTTTCCTCGCACCTCGTACCACGCACCTCGTACCATAATAAACTAAAGTCCATTTTAAGATGTTATGTTCGACATCATGATTTCTCCGGAAGGTGAATCGTTATTCAGCCAACTTAAATAATAGTTTGGATCCTCAATACCCACAGCATGTTCTGTCATGAGCAATGGCCGGAATGTATCAACCATGACAGCAAGCTCACGGGTTTCTTTTGCACCGATACTTTTTTCCACCGTACCGGGATGGGGTCCGTGAGGAATGCCACCAGGGTGAAGGGTGATCATGCCTCGCTCCACATGTTTGCGACTCATAAAATCTCCATCGACATAATAGAGTACTTCGTCGCTATCGATATTCGAATGATTGTATGGAGCCGGTATAGCTAATGGATGATAATCAAATAGTCTAGGCACAAACGAACAAATGACAAAATTGTGCCCATCGAATGTCTGATGTACGGGAGGCGGTTGATGCACACGACCCGTGATAGGCTCAAAGTCATGGATTGAAAATGCATAGGGATATACAAATCCGTCCCAACCAATCACATCGAAGGGATGATTCTGATAATGATAGGGATAGAGATTGTTTTGCTTTCTGATATAAAGTAGAAAGTCTCCCTTCTGGTCATGGGTCTCCAACTCCGCTGGCTTCCTGATGTCTCGTTCGCAATACGGTGAATGCTCTGCTAACTGTCCAAATTCATTCCGGTATTTTTTCGGTGGCGTGATCGGGCCATGTGATTCAATAATAAAGAGTCTGTTATTCTCCGTATCAAACTGCATCTGATAGATCGTCCCTCTTGGCACTACCAGATAGTCACCGTAGCCGAATTTGATATTCCCATACATCGTCCGCAATGTGCCTGTTCCTTCATGGATAAAAATCACTTCATCTGCATCCGCATTTTTGAAATAATACCCGGTCATACTTTGCTGAGGTGCTGCCAGGATGAGCTGACAATCATTGTTTACAAGAACAGGTTTGCGGCTCTGTAGATAATCTGCTTCGGGTTTTATTGAAAATCCTTTAAGACTACGATGCTTCAGCTGCTTGTCGTGAATCAGTTTTGGCGTCATATCCACCGGGTCACCCACCTGCACAATTTGTGTCGGTGCGTTGCAGTGATAAAGGTTGGAGGACAGATTGCTAAATCCTTCGGTAGAAAAGAGCTGTTCGCTGTATAACGATCCGTCTGGCTTACGAAATTGAGTATGTCGTTTATGCGGAATATTGCCGAGAGTATGGTAATGCATGATGAATATTGAATATTGAATATCGAATGAAGAATGAAGACTTAAGAATGAAGAATGAAGAATGAAGACTTAAGAATTCTAGTTACTTACAATTGAAAATTGAGACATGCCTATGGCAGTTAAAAATTGAGAATTGAAAATCGAAAATTTCCTCATCCTTCCGTCAGTGTTTTCGCAATATCCGTTCTGGAGGCCTGGATTGCTGGAATAACTGCGGCAACAAACCCAATCAGCAGGGCACCAACAATGAGCCAGACTTCCTCTTTCAAAAACCGCATGCCTGTAAAGTTATAACGATAAGAATCCTCCATAGCACTTCCAAGTAATTCCATCATACCATGACTGCACAAAATGCCAATCATACATCCGATTCCAGCCAGGAGTAATCCTTCAAAAATGATCAGTAAGAAGAGTGTAGACCTGCCACCTCCCATCACCCGCATCAGTGCCAACTCATACTTCCGATCCCTTAACGATGAAAACAACGAGATAAACACGCTCAATCCCGAGACAATAGTGATCACCCATGCCAAAATTGTCAACACGCGTTCTCCTGTACTCATGAGGCTGAACAGTCGATTAATTTCTATCGCCGGTGTCGCAGCCTGCATATCCGTATTCTCATTGATGTTCCGCTGCATATTCAAAGCCTGGTAGTTGCGCGCTTTGAATTTCAACAATAATGCAGTGATATCTCGGTCTTCTGGTTCATCCAGGAGATTGCCTGGTATGCCTTCACTTGTTTCGTGATCTGCATGATCGTGGTCCGCGTGATCGTGATCTGTATGCGCATCAGTGGCAAGAGAGTCTGTAGGCTCGACATCATCGGAGTGATCATGCTCCTGTTCACCATGCACAAGCCAAAAACTCTGATTCGTAGTCAGAATAAGCTGATCTACAACCGTTCCTTGAGTAGCAAAAATGCCCACTACCGTAAAACTCAGATGATCCACATGTCCTGCGTCGATACCGTCCTCGAAGCCGTGCGAGCTTTTAAATTCATCACCAACTTTTAACTCAGCTTGTTTGGCAACCATTGCTCCAATCGTCACTTCCATATTTGCTTCCCACAGCCGTCCTTCACCAATTTGCGTATTGTAGAGTTTCAGAAAATCCTCGGTGGTGCCTACTATACGAAAACCTCTATAACTATCACCTAATGACAATGGTACCGCTGTCCCGATCAAAGGATGTTTGGGATTGAGAAATGGTCTAGCTTCTTTCAGTGAAATATTTCCTGTAGGTGAATCGATGTGATACATACTACTAAGGATAAGCTGCAGCGGACTCCCTTTCGCACCAATGACGAGATCCACACCAGCGAGATTATTTTCAAAATTCTCCTGCAGTTGCTTTTGCATCAACAACAATAATGCAATCAACCCTGTACCAAGTGCGAATAAAATGAGACTCAGTACCATTGCAAGCGGTCTGTTCACCAGATTCTTCCATGCTAGTTGGATAAGGCTCATAGAACAATCTGTTTTGGAAAATAATTTTTAAGCCTCGCATCGTGTGTGACAAGCAGTAAAGTAGCATTGGCGAGTTGTGCCTGTTCTTCCAGTAGCACAATGACCTCGCGGGTATTTTGATCATCAAGAGAAGAAGTTGGCTCATCCGCAAGAATGACTGCGGGGCCATTTACAAGTGCACGTGCGATTGCAATACGTTGTTGTTCTCCCTGGCTCAGGCGTTGAATTTTAGATTTCAATTTGTGCAACATGCCGAGTCGCTCAATCAGAATGTGGATTTTATCTCGATCGATATTTCTTCCAGCAAGTTTCTGAGCAAGCGCAAGATTCTCTTCTACGTTGAGGGCTTCAATGAAATGGGACTGTTGAAAAACAATACCGATCTGCTGGCCCCGAAACTTGTCCAGTGCGGCATGCGATAACGTGCTCACTACAGTATCGCCAATCCGTACTTCTCCTGTAGTAGGGGTACGCAGACCAGCCAGCAGGTGCATCAGAGTTGTCTTTCCACTACCAGATGATCCTAAAAGCAGCCAATGCTCACCCTTTTGGCAATGAATTTCAGGAAAGAGCATAGCCTTCCCTCCTGGATAGGAAAATGACAATGCATGCGCCTTTAACATAGGGGGGTGAAAATAAGCAATACAGATTTGGCTTCGGGTTTTCGCCAGTGGAACTCACTTGGAATTTCTTGGAGTGAAGACCCGATGATTCCTGAATTCGTCATTCTTGATGGAAAAGAATGGGTTGTTTAACGACATGCCTACCGGTCTCCGGTCACTTACGCTCCACAGCTTCAGCGACGGAGCGCGGCCAGAGCCTCTGGCGACGGCACGCAGTTAAAAATCGATGATACCCGATTTAGCATGACTTCTTGACCTATCTCGACTTGATCGTAAGCCATGTACCATGTTCTTTTGTAGTATTGACCGCAGAATACACCCAAAAAGTTTGTATTCCTTTGATTTTTATGAGTTACCCTATAGCCATTCTTCACCCGGGCAGAGAGCAATCCATCTTGCGTCGCCATCAATGGATCTTCTCAAAAGCAATAAAACAAAAAGACAAGACCATCAGGGACGGTGATATCATTTCTATTACTGATGCCGGTGGAATCATCCTGGCAACAGGTCACTACCAGGATAGTAGCCTCTCTATTCGAATACTTGAATTTGGAGATGCGGTCATCGATGCCGGATTCTGGAACAGAAAACTTCAGTCTGCCTGCGCCTACCGGCAAAAACTCGGTCTGATTCCGAATTCTGATACAAACTCTTATCGTCTTATTCATGGAGAAGGCGACGAACTTCCAGGATTGATCATTGATATATACGATCAAGTCGCCGTTGTGCAGGCACACAGCATCGGCATGTATCGACAGCGGCATGAGATTGCGGATGCTCTTTTATTATTGAATCAGCTCGGGCTCCAGTGCGTATATGACAAGAGCATCACGGAAATGTCGAAGGATTCATCAGAAAAAAATCGTTGGCTCATAGGTTCTGCAACTGATCGTATTCCAATTTCCGAAAATGGTATTGCGTTCCATGTGGATGTGATACGTGGTCAAAAAACCGGATTCTTTTTGGATCAACGGCTCAACAGACTATTTCTCAAAGAATATGCATCCGGTAAAGATGTGCTCAATTGTTTTTGTTATACCGGTGGATTCTCTATGTATGCATTGGCAGGAAAAGCAAGAAGTGTAACATCTGTCGATTCTTCTGCACTGGCGATTGAAATGCTTGAGGAAAATATTCAGGCAAGTGATTTCACGGGTGAACATCTTGTGGTCGCAGCCGATGTAATGGCATTCCTTGGACAAACAACTGAATCTTATGACTTAGTCATCTGCGACCCACCTGCATTTGCAAAAAGTCTGCATAAACGCCACAACGCAGTGCAAGCTTATAAAAGACTGAATGTGATGGCGATGAAGCGTGTAAGACCAGGGGGAATGTTGTTTACGTTTAGTTGCTCACAAGTCGTCGATCGCCAACTTTTCCATGATACCATCGTCGCCGCCGCAATAGAATTGGGTAGACCGATACGCGTGATGTTTGAAATGAGTCAGGGGCCGGATCATCCTGTCTCCATCTTTCACCCTGAAGGAAGCTATCTCAAAGGGCTGGCTTTGTATCTCGATTGAACCCGGCACAGAGAAAAGCACTAACTTGCTCACCCACTTGATATCATGAGTTTATGAAACAACTATTCTTCTATTTCAGCATCATCGGTCTTTGTTCTGGTTGCACACATGTGGTGTTTGATGTCCCTCAACCGAACGATGTAAAACCCCTGACGATGTTTCCGATTGAGTATCGGGGCGTCTATCATCTTCCTGGCGAAGAAATGGATTCATTGGTTGTTTCTGAATCAACGGTGACATTTATTGAACATAGCACGAATGAACTTCCAGTGGATGGCATTGATACCATGTTGCATATCACGCTAAAAGACGGGCTGCTGTACAATGCTGAGTTGATGCGCTCTGAAGGTGTACCATATCAGATCGATGATTCAGTCATCCGATATGAATACCATGATCGACATGTCATTGGAATCTCCGATACGGTTGTCGTCAAACAGACCGGAAAGATGCTTGTCGTGAGCTCAAATTTTACGGATGATGATCGGAATTACTGGGATGTCGTCCTCGTTGACAAACCAAATCCTGATGAAATACGTGTCTCCACAATCGAGAACCTAAATCCTCCGGGTAATGAAAGCAACTCTGGGAACTACAACGGAGAGCTTTCGTACTTCGAAAAATTTGCGCCTATCGAAACGCTAAGTGAGGATACCTACTTGTTTAAACCGACGCCAAAGCAATTCCGGAAATTGGTCAAAAAGAAATTGTTTGCAAAACAACAGTTGTATACACGTTTTTAGTAAATCATTTTGACCGGAGAGATCTCGAGGCGGGGAACGGTTTTGATTCTACCCGATGGGAGCAGATTTGAGTTGTTGAAACTCAATGCAAAAACTTAAAACAGGTGAGTCAACGGCTGAGTACTTTTTCGATTGACTCGAGTTCATCTTTACTGAATTTCAGATTCTTTAGTCCTTTGACATTTTCGATAACCTGATCAGGACTACTTGCACCAATGAGGACCGAAGTCACTCTCGCATCTTTGAGCAGCCAATTGATAGCCATCTGGGCGAGGCTTTGTTTTCTCTCCTTTGCGATTTTATTCAGCTTCTTCACTTTATCCAGAAGTTCTGCTGTAATCCGATCTTTTTTCAAATACCTTCCATCGCGTACAGCACGTGCTTCGGCAGGAAATCCCTTCAGATATTTGTCGGTAAGAAGCCCTTGCTCAAGTGGAGAAAAAACGATTGCACCAATTCCTTCTTCTTCAAGCACATTGAGGAGACCATTTTCAACCCAGCGGTCAAGCATGCTATAACGCGGCTGATGAATGAGGCATGGTGTGCCGAGTCGCTTAAGAATATCAGAAGCTTGTTTTGTCTGTTCGGCAGAATATTGCGAGATGCCAACATAAAGAGCTTTCCCCTGCCTTACAAGTTGATCAAGAGCACCCATTGTCTCTTCTAATGGAGTACGGGTATCCGGTCTGTGGTGATAAAAAATATCTACATAATCCAGACCCATCCTCTTAAGGCTTTGATCACAACTGGCAATCAGGTACTTCCTGGAGCCATAGTTGCCATAAGGGCCGGGCCACATATCCCAACCTGCTTTACTTGAGATGATAAGCTCATCGCGATATGCCAAAAAATCCTTTCTCAGAATACGTCCAAACGTTTCTTCGGCAGCGCCAAAAGGACCGCCATAGTTATTTGCCAGATCGAAATGTGTAATGCCAAGATCGAACGCAGTCCTTAAAATGTTCCTGGCATTACTAAAATCATCATTGTGACCAAAGTTGTGCCAGAGACCAAGTGAAATGATGGGTAATCTGATTCCGCTCCTTCCACAACTGCGATACTCCATTTTGTCATACCGCTTATCGTGTGCAGCATATGTCGGTAGTGCGAGTGCGTCGTGAATTTTCATTGTTGCTAAGTCGTTGCCAGGTTGCTGCTAGGTGGTTTCTAAGTTGCTGCTAAATGGGCTCTAAGTGGCTTGTTTCTCCAAACACTAAACATTAAACATTAAACACTAAACACTAAACATCAAAACGCATGCACGGCCCAGACTGAGTTGTCAGATTGCTTGTCGTATTTGCCAGGAGCACCATTAATAAAGTTTACGCCCCAGGCGATATCCTTACCGTCTTCGGTTCCGCTCCAATAGATCCCCTTGGTATAAGTACCGAGGTGCTTTCTATTATCATAAATGACACCAAGTTCATCTCTGGTAGGCAATCGCCAGTCTGTAAACCCTGCTACTTTATATGAAGCACATCTTCTTTGGGCAGCAGCCCAGTTGGACTTGCCTTCTTCTTTCAATGCAGTGACGAGACCATGCTCACCTGAAGCGTTGATAAAGATGATAATACCGCCCTGATGTTGTTGTCCTAAAGTAAATTTTGGGGGAGTTTTTGACTGCGTAGGTGCTTTAGACTTAGTTGGAGACTGAGCAGGAGGTGTTGTGACTTTCTTCACAGGTTCAGTTTTGGACACTGGTTGGTCAGTTTTGGTCCCTGATTGTGTTTTGCGAGTAGTATCCACTGCAGGTTGAGTGGCTGTTTGAGCTGCGTCTTCTTCAACTCTCTGGCTCTCCTGCCTGTTGCGACTTATGGTATTCAGAGAGTCTAATTTCCTTTGGGCGACTATAAGATATTTTCCGGTTGGAAAGTCTGAACGATACATTGCATACGCCGCACTGTCATTCTTTGAAACAGCTGTGTTCCAGGCATCAAGATCACCGTCACCCGAAGACCCGCCTATTTGAGTCAGTCCCCAAATTCCCAAAGCGAGTATCAACACCCCGGCACCAATCAGAATAAGGCGTTTTTGGCCACCACTTTGTGGTTGAGTCCCTGCCTGCCCATTTTCTGCCAGTGCTTTTTCTCTTTCCTGTTGTTTGAGCTTTTCTCTTTCCTGTTTCTCCTGAATTGTTTTCTCCTTCTCCAGTTGCTTTTCTTTATCTCTTGCCTGCTTTTCCAGCAACTGTTTTTCCTTTTCCAATTGCTTCTCCTTATCCCTTTCCTGCTTTTCGAGCAACTGTTTTTCCTTTTCCTGCTGTCTTATCTTCTCACGTTCCTCTTTTTCACGCAATGCTTTTTCCTTCTCTTGCTGCGCAAGCTTGTCTTTTTCCTGTTTTGCCTGCAGCGCTTTTTCTTTTTCTTGCTGTTTTTCGATCTCCTTCAGGCGATTTTGCTCATCTTTTTCTGCTTTTTCCAGGTCTGCAACGGCTGCCAGTGCCAATGTTTTGTAGTTCCCTTGCGGATACTCCTGGAGATAATGCTGGTAAAGATTTCTGGAATTCTCAGTTTTCGCTTGCTGCCAAAGCAATGCTTCAAGTTCGTCTTCCTTCTGTTCTACTTCCAATTGCTTGATCAACAGTCTGGCCTCAGTTTTATATTCACCAGAAAGGGATTCGTTCAGATAGTACTTGTAAGATGCTATCGTGTTTAGACGGCATGCCTCTTCCCACAAGAGGTTTTCCCGTTTTTGATTTTCATTCTGCTCATTCAAAGAAGGACCTTGCGGCTGAGGGCTTATGTGTTCTATGATACCAGAACCGCCGTCACTTTTCGGGCCTTGATTGACGACAAGATTGAGAGACTGTACTAATTGATTAAATCCCGAGGCATAGTCGGTTGTAAAATCAATTCGCTGTAATCTGCGCAGTCTGAATGGAGCCAGGCAGTCATCCAATAAGACCGGAATGATCTTCTTGCCTGCCTCGAGAGCAAAAGAAACTTCATCCATCACATTGGTCGAAGCAGTGGATGAAGGGGATAAAATGACCAATACATATGCAGCGGAATTCAGGGCCTTTTCAACGGCCGCATCCCAATGATTTCCTGCAGGAATATCCAGTTGGTCAATCCAAATTTCGGCACCTGCATCGCGCAAATCCTTAGCAAGCTTCAGCGCGAACGTTGAATCAGATCGTGAATAGCTAAAAAATAATTTTTGCGCTGACATAATAACTCCTATGGCCGTTTTCTCCGTTGATGATCGCTACTAAAAGTAGGGTAACCCTTGAATTAATTGGGAAATATGCGGTTAAAGTAGTGAAAAGTTTAGGATTTCACGCTATTGGTCGCTTTCACTTACACACCGATTTTTATCGTGTCAATCTGTAGAGTTTTTCTGTTCGTATGGCATCAAAAATGCACTACACCGGGTATTTATTGTATACGAGCAGATTTTCGCTTTCCCCTGAATACCTAGTAAACACATGTCAAAAAGATATCATCTTCATCAATTCGAGTAGCTCTTTGCGGGGGATATTGTCAGGACTAGGTGTATCCAAGGCAATCGCATGTGACCACGGACTAATCCTAACTCTGTCTTTTTATAATCCTTTTGTGATTCAGATGTGCGATCACAGGTGCCATCTTGAAGGTAAACTTGTCGTATTCCTGTGTTTCCTTGTCAAGCTGATCAAACGGAACAAGGTCCCAATGACTTTTCAGATGCTCTTTCAAAAAGGCGCCGAGTTGCTTTTCAGACGGCTTTTCTGTCACTACAAAACCACCAATGTTCTTCTCTGCTACCCACCGGTTATGCTCCATTCTGGCAATCTTATCCCAGATTTGATCTTCAAGTGTCTCAAAATCCAACTCCTCACCTACTTCCTGATCTGACAAATCAGCTTTGACATATCGCAATTTGATTTGTAAATGCCTTGCCGGAAGTCTATTGGCGTCTTTTTGTGCATCACGTAGCTTATCCCATTCTTGTTGCATGGAGCCCGCAGGGATGTTGTTCTTTAATGCCTGATTCTTTGCCCATTCATAGTGTATGTGTTTGGCAATGAAGTCCTCTTCTTTGCGATTGTCCACGATAGTCTTTTTGTTACAGACTTCATCATCCATATTCAACAATTCTATGTTCAACGCTTTCATCTCAATTGCGACATCGTCAAAGATGTTGACCAACGCTGTATTCCTGGGCAGCAATACTTTGATCGGTGGTGTAGATTGTCTGAAGTTGTTGTACCTCTTGAAAGACCGCAAACTATATTCCTTTGTTTGTGCGCAGTCTGCATATAAGTGTTGACGGAGTTTGCGTGAATAATAAACACTCTTTCCATCATCATCCATGGCAACAAAACATACTGATAGTTCATCACACGCGATTGGGCAGGGAAAGCGGAAGAAGTCATCCGTGCAGATATAATGGATGTCGACGGTCTGGTCCAGAAAAGGATAGTGTGTTCTGATTTTTTGTGCAATGGGTACTGTGTCTTCTGCAACTACTGTGATCCGGGTCTTATGAAGATTTGCGAAATGATACATCTGCGCCGCCTCGAGAATCAGATATTGCGCAGCGAGGTTGTCACCCAGCACCAGAAGATGGGCTGGAGGATCATCGTCATTGCTTAAGCTCACATATTTATCGGGACTAAAATTATCCACCATGCTCATGGCGGCAAGTTGGTAGATAGAGAAGGCGTGATAGTCGATCTTGCTTCCGCCTTTGCGGTATGCTTCGTTATCGGGAGTTGCCTTCTCATGAAATTCCTTGAAAATATTCATTGTATAAAAGTCATCGATATGAATATTGATCTGAAGAATATCCAGAATGTCCTCCGGATATTGATTGTAGATGGAGGCCGATTTTTGCGCGATGTGAATATTTGTTTTCTCATCATTTGTGAGCGCCAGTAGATGTCTCGCATCCAGCACATTTGCTCTCAGAAGCACCTCCTCATCAGTTGCATCGCCATCGAGGACGATCACACCTTTCTTCCGCAGATAGCTTATACTGCTATGCTCAGCATTGAGTTCAATCACAACGATTTTGAATTTTTCGTTTTCATTACTCAAAAAATTCATGATAAGGAGTTCAGCTTTCTTACTCAAACCACAAACGATAATATGATTTTTCCAGAAGCGGATTTTGAAAAGTTGGAAGCTCTGATTGAAGGGCTCCCAGAGCGCAACGAAAATACCCCCGGCAGTAAGCGCAGGAGCTAGAAATCTTGCTACTTCAAGCGTAAGTGGAATAGGAACTGGTACTCCACCTGAATTCAAAACAAATAGCTGCAGACTCAGATAAAAACTGGAAAACCAATCCGGAGGTGTTTCATGAAGGATGGCATACTGATAAAAACCAAGGGTTCCCAGCAACAATGTGCACAGTATCAGTACAGGAAACAGCCATTTTAATTTTCGCAGGGTTCCGATCATCTAAGTTGCTTGTAAGTTGCCTTTAAGTTGCTTGTAAGTTGCTTGTAAGTTGCTTGTAAGTTGCTTTCTAAGTTGCTGATTGATTTACGCATTTCATCATTTATTCTACAAAACCCTCTTGCCTCAAGATATCGTCGTACGCAAGATTCAGTAATTCATCGACATCAAGAGGTTCCGGGGGAAAATCGTATTGTGTATCAATCATAGAGGAAAGCTGACCCAATGTCTCACGCAGTGGGCCCAATCCCTGAACCTGATACTCATGCGCCTTTCCACCGAAACCCCACCTGTGTTCTACTCTCAGTGCTGAAGCAGCTTTCATGATTTCTGTTGTCTGCACTTTCATCGCCAAACCGAAGTCCTGATAGATGGCAGTACGGATCAAGGCCTTAATATGCACTACCACTTGTCCATGCTCATCGCGAATTTCCTTATAAATTCTGTTTTCTTCTTTCAAATGTAGTTCCGCATCCGTATTGGTAAAAACATTGATGCGATCGACGACGGAAATGTTTTGTTGTGCAATGCGAATATCCTCCATTTTCCTGTCGAGTTCCTGATCCAGATTTCGCAGTTGACCGAGAAGGTTGCTCAAAGTAGTCCTGTCAATGTGCGCACGCACAAGATCAATCACATGTTTCATACTAGTCAAAGTTATTGCGCCAGGTGGTCTGCCCGGAGAGATCGTAGATTTCCTGGACACGTCTGAGCAAACCAAAGAAATCCACTTCCAAATCGATAAGTTTTCCGGATTCGATATCCATGATCCAGCCATGTACGATCGGATATCCATTTTTTAGATACCCATGCTGCAGTGCGGCTGTCTTGACGACATTCATACATTGCTCACGGACATTGAGTTCTACAAGGAGTTTATAGCGCTCCTCAGTATTCAGGATCGCATCGAGTTGTTGTTGATGGAGGCGATAGACATCACGGACATTCCTCAGCCAGGGATTGAGCAAACCTAAATCCACAGACTGCATTGCTGCTTTTATCCCACTGCAATTGTAGTGACCACAAACGATGACATGTTTTACATGGAGATGCTTGATGGCAAATTCAATGACAGATAAACAATTCAGGTCATTGTTACTTACTACGTTCGCAATATTCCTGTGAACGAATACATCCCCTGGCTCAGCGCCCATCATCTCTTCTGCGGTGACTCTGCTGTCGCTGCAGCCGATGTACAGATAATCCGGGGTCTGTTCTTTGGCGAGTTTTTCAAAGAAAGCACGGTCGTTCGCTTTTTTGTAAGCGATCCATTTAGCATTGTTGCGGAAAATCTGTTCGTATGTTACCATCTGTTGCCCCTGTATCAATATGGGATGCAAAAGTAATCACCTGATTGTTTCAATGTCCCATACAGTAACTGTTCAAACGGAGAGGTTCGTTTATTACACACGTTTGCCAACTCTTGGTTCTGATGGATTTGCGATAGAAGTATCGTATGCCACGCAGCCCACGACGTTTCCTTCACTATTCTTATTGAATACAAGTCTCAGGTAGATCGGACGTGCGGTGAACTCATCTTTCCCTCCTGGTTTCAGTTCGACTGCGGTGTATTCAGGTATATCGAGGTAGAGCTGTCCATCTTTTTGATGCACGGTGAATGAAATCCAATCATCGACTTCATACTTCCCGCAATATGCGGTCCAGGCATCCGCACGCTGTTGCTTTGTCTTCACTACATCTAACGTGATGACAAAATTGAAAAGCGGATGACCCGATGCATCTGCTTGCGGAGTGATAATAAACTGACCGCGATCTTCTGTAGGTAGTTCAGCCAGAACGATATCAGAGTCGTTTAACTTCTCCCCCGGGAAGTACATCTGCGTCACGATCTCATGATAGCCACGACGTGAAACTCTGAAATGTATATGCGGTGTACGCCAGTCTTCGGGATCTTCAGCATCTCTACCGATTTGATAAGAAGCCGGTTTGATGGTTTTGAACCCGTACTCTCCAATTTCATTTGTCTGCATTTCGCCCCACCCTTCGAAAAAAGCATCGAGGGGGTTTTTGTTATTTGCATCGCCTTCATGTGAATAGCGGCCATGCGTATTCGCCTGCCAGATCTCAACTAATGCACCAGCTACAGGATTACAATTATTGTCCACGACGCGCCCACGCACAAGAATTATCTCCCCTGAAGCAACACCACTCTTACCAACGATCGTCGTGAGATCCAGATCACCATCCCCTGTCTTGACATGAGGATAGAACGGCCCAAGGTCTTGTTCGGGTGTCGTGTCACAACCTGCATTCTCAGGGTGAGATTTATTGACAAAACTGGTAGTGAGGATCCCGGCAGATGCGCCAAGACCTGCGATGAGAAAGTGTCGACGTTTGTTCTTGTCCAAATTCATGATGAAGAGATTTTGCAACTGTCAAATCAAAAATAACAAATGGCCATTGACAATCACGATTGTCAATGGCCATTCAAACTTAAGATGTTATTAATTCACTGAATCAACCAGGACGCGTATCTCCGAACGCACCAGTGTCCGTGTTTGTGTAATACGGCGATTGACATATGCTTCATCCATGTCGGGATGTGCTTTCATCCAGTCTTCACCTGCGTTAGCATTGATATCTGACCATGCATTAAAGAAATCGACCGTTGCGGCCTGATAGGGTTGATTTGCACCATAAGGGAGATTAAGAGTATATAAACCCCATCCGAGACGTCTGCCAGCATTGATACCGAGTTGATGCACGGGTTGGACGAGCTTGGTTTCCATGTCCCAATAGTCATGCCATCCATCATCGGGAATATCCATGTAATTGCAGACCTGATATTTCGCAGGGCCCGTTGCACCCTCCTTGTAAATTGACTCGCCTGTCTGCCAAACTTCACGCGAAATCAGATCACGATACTCTCCGGTCTTGTCGACGACAGGCTGCATTTCCGGTGTGATCACTTTCATGACATCTTCCCATCCTGAGTTTGCCGCTTCGACCCCATTCCATCCTTTGACTTCTGTGATCGTCACATACTCATACTCTACATCGCTACCACTTGGAAAGACAACGTAGTACAATGCCCAACTGGTGATTTTACCGAGCCTGATCCGCTCTTTGTGGATGGTTTTCCAGGCTTGTTCACATTTCTCATATTCTTCAAACATGCCGGGCTTTACTTTCATGTACTCGACGATATACCATGGGGATTCTGTCTCTTGTGCTTTCACTAGGAAGCTACATGCCACTAATGCCAGTGTGGCGACCATAAACTTTGCTGTTTTCATTTCAAACTGAATTTTAGGTGATGACTCAAATAGTGTTCTTATGCTATGAAATATCCGATACTTGTGGATGGCTCAAGGTAGACAAAAAGAGCAGACGGTTGAGCTAAAACGATGGCGGATTGGGGAGGGCTGACCTCGGAGCCTGCCCGTAGGCGGACCTGCGAGCGTCTGAAGGAGAGCCAAGACGGGATCAGCAGTTTGTACGCCCACGATGACAGAAGTATTTGTCGAAGACAGGTGTCGTGAGAAATCCATTAATCCAACTTTTTTAACTCCAATATCGACGACTTCACAACTGACACACTATCCGCTTGTGTCCATGCAAAAACGATCTGGCTTCCGATTTTTTCCATTACCGGAAATCCACTCTGACGTGATTTGCTTGTGTTGGTGATGACAATAGTCTCGCCTTGTTTTTGCTTTGGAGTTACTGTTGTAGCAAGAATCTGTGCGCCATCTTCTAAAGTCTCCATCCAACTCACAATCGCTTCTTTGTGCGATAGCATCACGATATCCACGCGCCCAAGGGGTTTGCCTTCATCTATGCGTGTTGGATCTTCAAAATTTTCACCGCCGTCATATGAAAACGCCACTTTCACCTGCGCGATACCATCGGCTGCGGTATACCAGGCAACGGCCAGTGTGTCGCCGAATGCTGCAATTGCAGGACCGTTTACAGGACAACCTCCTATTTTCCAGTTGTCATTGCAGATAGATTTTGGTGTAGTCCATTTTCCTTTTCGAAATCGTACGATCGAGATATCCCTCACCTCGTCGTGACTCCTGTCGCGATATACAACCGTAATACCTGATGCGGCGACCACTGCATCTGTCTGACAACATTCGCAGACCTGATCATCGAGTTCATGCTCATAAGAAATGTACCCTTCAGTATCAAAGATTGCACAGCGCAAGGTCATTGGTCCAGCATATCCATGATCATGATGAGTTTGTGACGTATCGCCGCTCGTCATCTTTCTGCCATCCAGCCAAACAGCAAGCATTTTGTATTCAGGCAATGGAAGTAGCGATACAAATCCGTGTTCAGCGGCAATACTATCGCGATGCGGTCTAAATCTCTGCGTCCAATGACGGCCATGATCCTGAGATTGCGCGATCTGAACATCATAATCATATGTTCCGGCTGCGCTCTTTTGAAGCCAATGGACAGTGAGGAAGTCGTCATTGCCGCGATACACTGCTAATGATGGAAAGTCCGCCCAGTTCACAAACCAGTCTGTCCCTAAGGCAATGGTACCCGGAGTGGACCATTTGTCCCGTTTCAAAGTAGAGAAGTACAATGCATCAGTGCTATCATTGAGAAATTCGATCCACGTGAGATACATCGTTCCGGTTTCAGACACGAAGAGATTCGGCATACCACCTTCCTGACACAGAACAGGAAGTTCTTTGCGCGTTGCGGATGAAATGGCATTGTGATCTCCGTGATTCTGACATTTGCTGAAAAGCAGTGCAGCCAGCATGCAGAAAAGGAAATTGAAATGACGCATATGATGAAATAGTGGATGAATATAGTCATATCAATGGCGCTGTTAAATTGTTACATTGGATGGTATTAACATAATAATTTCAATCTCAATGGAAGAGGATAAATCAAAAAAACCGAAAAAGCCGTTTCTCGTAAGAATAGCAAACCGCTTAGTGAAAGATCAGCAGGAGCTGGATGAATTGGCATTGCAACTCGCTCTTGGTAAGGCGGAAGCTAATGACAAGTTTGAAGAAGCCAAGAAGAAGATGAAAAAGCGTGTGAGGAAAGTGACAGCCTCCGTTTCTTCCAAGTTTGAACAAAATACTGAGTGGGTCCAATCTCTAAAAGGTAAACTCTCTGACCTTGCAGGTCACCTTGGCAAAGGAAAAGCTGAAACACCAGAATCGTTTAACGAGCAAAAGGAACGTATTCTAAAAGGACTAAACGAAGTGGATCATGAAATACAGCAAAGACCGGAAGCGTCCAAATTGTCCCGTTCCTTTAATGTAGCCTCAGAAAAAATTCAGTTGCAAATGGATCTTTTTGAAAAGAAGCTGGGTGCCGAAAAAAAGGAACTGACAGAAGAATTTCATGAAGAAATGGACAAAGCCAAAAAGAAAATCCATTCCATCGCGTCAAGAATAAAAGAAAAGAAAGATGATGTGGACGAAAAGCTGGACGAGTTCGGTGATGATATCCGTGATTCCTATGATCAATTGAAAAAAGCGATCAAGTCGTGGTAGATTTCGATGTTTACCAAGTGTAATGTGTGAGTGGATTGGAGTGAGTAATGAGAAGTTATTTATCCTTCTCTCGTTGAAACCCTATCTGCTTTCGTTTATTCTGTGTGCTATCGATCTTATCCTTCTGCAAGAGGTAGTTGATTGCCTCATACACATCTTTGAATTGCTTGTTGTACTTCGTTTCTAATTCTTTGAGTTTCTCGGTGAGGTTTTTATGCGACAATGCATATTGCCGGATAAAGACAAAGACTCTCATAACAGCAATATTGACCTGGATGGCTTTCTTGCTATTCAAAACAGAGGAAAGCATGGCGACGCCCTGTTCCGTGAAGGCAAAAGGGAGGTACTTGCTATGTTTGCCTCGTCCGGTTTCTAAGGTCGCAATTTGCGTCCTTAAAGAAATGTATTCTTCCCAAGTGATCTCAAACATGAAGTCACCCGGAAATCGCTCACGATTTCGCCTCACTGCTTCTTTTTATCGTTTTGTTTCTATCTCATAAAGATCGGCAAGGTCAAAATCGAGCATTACTTTTTGGTTCCTGACCTCATAGATCCGGCTTTGGATGGTCTGTGGTTGCATGGTTTTGCGAGTTTGTGATGGACAAGTATAGGAAATGTCAGATCAAAAAACTTGAGGATGCAATTCGCGACCTCAAATTTTTTAAGGTCGTAAATTGCGACCTTAAATAGTCATACTTACTTTTAATACCGCTATTGGTACACAAACTCCACCTTCTGATCACCAACCATCACTTCAAATTCTCCCGGCTCAGTCACTGTCTCTAATTTTGCATTGACAAAAGCGAGGTCATTCTTGTCGAGAGTGAATGTTACTGTTTTGCTTTCACCACTTTTCAAATTGATTTTCTGAAATGCTCTCAATCGTTTCATACTTGGCGTAATGCTCGCATAGAGATCGCGTGTATAGAGCTCCACTGTATGTTTTCCATCGCGATTACCGGTATTTTTTACATTAATGTTCACTGTAAGTCTTGAATTGGCTGTCATAGTGGTGTTGCTCAATTGCAGATTGCTGTATTCAAATGTTGTATAGCTCAAGCCATGTCCGAAAGGATATAGCGGATCATAGCCGGTACTGATATTATCATTAAACACTTCTCTGATTTCTTCAGTAGGCTTTCTGTCGTACAAGACTATTTCACCCATACTCCGCGAATATGAAAATGGCAAACGTCCATCAGGATTGTAATCACCGAACAATACATCAGCCACCGCTTCAGCCGTTTTCTTTCCACTCCAATATGCGAGCAGTATTCCTTGCATCGACGGTTCGATACTTGTGATAAAACGGGGTCTGCCTTCAGTCAATACCAGAATCACAGGTTTGCCTGTAGCAGCGGCCGCATTAGCTAATGCAATCTGATTATCTGGCAATGCAAGTTCACGTGTATTGCCGGGACTCTCGGCGTATGCATCTTCGCCAAGACATAAAATGATGGCATCAACACCGGCTGCAGCAGTTGTGAGCTTTGCGACATCGTAGTTCATGGCATTGTCAAATCCCTTGCCTGTGGTTGTCGTGACATGTGTTGCCCCCAATTCTTCGATGATCGCTTGTAAGATTGTTCTGCTATCAGCAGGATACCATTGCTCCTGATTACCCTGCCATGTATAACTCCAGCAACCATTCAGGGCAGTGATACTTTGCGCGGATGGACCAGCAACCAATACTTTTGCACTCTTTGATAGTGGTAATACATTGTTTTGATTCTTTAACAATGTCATTGCTTCATGTGCTGCATCTAGTGCGAGAACCTGATAGTCAGGTCTGCCAAAATTGCTTTCAGCGGCTGGTTCAGGATAAGGATTGTCAAATAATCCGAGTTTGTACTTTAATACCAAAATGCGTTGCACCGCATCATCAATACGACTCATAGGTACTTCTCCTTTTTTCACTGCTTCTATCAGCAGGTCATAGAATGAGAAATCACCGGGCACCATACTCATATCGATTCCTGCGTTGACTGCCATGACTACTGCTTCCCTGGGAGTCGCTGCTACAAAATGTCTGTCGTGAATGCGCTTCACATCTTCCCAATCGGATACGATCACACCTTCGAAGCCCAATTCATTTCTCAGGACATCCGTCAATAAATATTTGCTTGCATGTACGGGTTCCCCATTGATTTCGCCAGAGTTGATCATGATCGTGGATGAGCCTGCATTCACTGCTTCGCGGAATTGCGGGAGATAATATTCACGCATTTCTATTTCCGGCATATAGGTCGGTGTTCTGTCCTTTCCAGATCTCGGCGCAGAGTAACCCAGATAATGTTTCATACAACTGGCGACTGCAGTAGGATTTCTGAGTCCGTCATTTTCGTATGCTTTTATGACAGCGGCACCCATTGTTTTCCCGAGATACACATCTTCTCCATACGTCTCAGGAAAACGAGACCATAGGGGTTGACGGCCGATGTCAAGTACGGGGGCAAAATTCCAGCGCACACCGGAAGCTCTCAGTTCATTGGCAGTGACCTTCGCAATTGCTTTTGCCAGTGTAATATTTCGGGATGCCGCCAGTGCAATATTCTGAGGGAACAAGGTTGAATTCAATGTATATGTCTGGCCGTGCATCGCGTCTAGTCCGTACACGATAGGGATCTTCAGCCGTGTATTCTTCGCTTCATCCTGGATTTGAGTGATGATCTGTTTCCACGTGTCCACAGAAAATCCATGCACCGTCGTATTCAGGATCGACCCTACTTTATAATCCACCACTGCTTTTTTCAATGCAGCCGGATCCACTGTTCCATCCTCATTTCCCCAACCTCCTTGTGCGATGACGGCGAATGTGACCTGTGTCATCTGGCCGACTTTTTCCTCAAGGGTCATAGTCTTGAGAAGGGCTTCGGCTTTTTCGAGATCTGATTGGGCGTATAGGTGAAATAACAAAGGCAGAATTGGAAGAAGGGCAAGTATTTTTTTCATAAGAACTCAGTTTGAGCAAGAAATATAAAACTATTAAGGCACCTGACATGCTATTATTTCTGTCACTTCTCGGCAAGGCATCACTCCATTTTTATTTTCATTTTTATTCAATAAGAATCCATCCTCCGGTCGGAATGGATTTCCCAGAGAGAGCAACATTGACCGCATACTGTGCCAATAACCTTGTCGAGTCCAGGGTGGGTAAGGGAGAGTTTTTCGGATTGATAATCAATGGGATCTCAGTACATCCTAGGATCACACATTCGGCTCCTTCATTTTTCAGCGTTTCAATAGACCTAATAAATCCCTCGACGGTCGCTGGATTGAACTTACTCATGCACAATTCGTCGAAGATGGCATTGTGGATGAAGTTACGCGTCTCTTCATCGGGTATCATCTTTTGCAGTCCACGCACTGCCAGAGCATCTTCATATACGGAGCCTGTCATGGTCCAGTTCGTTCCCAATAAACCAACACGCTTCCATCCCTTTCCTGCAATGGCATGACAGACAACATCAGCGATATGCAGTCCGGGCAGTGGCAGTTGATCGATGATCCTTTCAAGGACGAGATGTGCAGTATTATCCGGGCAAATAAAGAAATCAGCGCCAGCCTTAGCGAGTTGGTCAACACCTTCCTTGAGAAAGACTCCCACGCCATCAAGATCATATGCTTCCCAGGCGGGCATACTCAACCCCATCGGTACAGCGCTCATGATGATTGGCGGATGCATATGTGCTCCCATCTGAGATACGCCTTCCCTGCATGCACTGAGAAAGCAGAGTGCGCCGCCTTCGTAAGAGTGGGCACAGATACCGATTGTTTTTGCTACTGGCTGGCTATTTGCTGCTGGCTTCATACTGTATGTGAAATTGAAATATTATCTATTGGCGTTTGCCGAAACAAATGTCGGAGCGGAGGGCTTGTTTTTGGCCATTTGCTTTTCGCAAAAGCATAGGGAATTAGCTTCCGATTGTTTCATGCACAACATCGCAGTTGTGTGAAGTCTCACTTAGCATTAGTTAAATCGATATCCTATCCTCAGATTCAAATTCAACACACCTTTGAATTCGTTTACTCTGGTTCCGGCATACTCTGCAAAAACCAATCGACATCCAACTCCAATTCCTGTTTCATACGTCATATGCTGACCGATGTGTCTGCGTATTCCCCATGTTGGTACCAATGCAACGTCAGATAAGTTATTGATGTCATCAGCAGTTGAATTCCTGAACCAGTCAGGATGCCAGCTTGCTTTCAGCGAAACAAAGTCTCCGCTGTTTCCATCGATACGTTTCTCATCACGTAGCCTGTTGTCCAGATTGTAGTACCATCTCGGTTCCAATGTCAAAACAGGCGACATCACAAACTTTGGTTTCTCATACAAGTTTCCTCCCCTGATCCGGGCATGAACACCAAGCTCGCTTCGCAATACAAGCTGATTTGAAAGTTTTGACTCTTGGTATAACCAGATGCCCCATCCAACCTGTACACCATAAGTTGATCGTTCAACAGATGCGTTTTGTGAAATCGCAAGTTGTGACAATGCACAGAAAATGACGATGAAGAATTGTGTATTCATGTGCTTATCTGAATTGATGAGGGATTTATTCAACGACTAAAAATACCGAATAGCACCTTATGCCCATGCTATTCTGAAATCTGCTGCACAAAGAGATAACAAATGATGAAGAATATTTTGATCTTGTTCCGATCCTGACTTATTAGCGAATTGTTCCGGTTTTCCCGGTTTTCCCGGCTTCTCCCATTTTCATTTTCATTTTAATTTTGATTTTAATTCCCTATGGTCATCCATCTTATCGACGGCACTTATGAACTCTTCCGTCACTTCTACGGTCTGCGTTCATTCAACAAAGGCAAGGACAAACCCTTCGGAGCCGTGGTTGGAATTCTGAATGACATGTTGAAAATGATCGAAGAAGGGGCAACGCATATCGGAGTCGCGACCGATCATGTGATCGAATCATTTCGCAATGAGTTGTGGCCAGGCTACAAAACCGGAGAAGGGATTGACCGGGTGCTACGTGCACAATTCACACCATTAGAAGAGGCACTTACAGCGATGGGCGTTGTCGTGTGGCCGATGATTGAGTTGGAAGCCGATGATGCGTTAGCCTCTTCTGCTTATCTGGCAGAAGCCGTTGATGATGTTCTCAAAGTATGCATATGGACACCCGACAAAGATCTCGCCCAATGTGTACGCGAAGATCGCGTCGTACAGATTGACAGAAAAGCAGGAGTGATCATCAATGCGGACTATGTTCGCAAGAAGTATGGTGTGAGTCCTGAATTGATCCCTGACTATCTCGCGCTCGTTGGGGATAGTGCTGATGGCTATCCGGGTATTGCAGGCATCGGCAAGATCGGTGCTGCACGATTACTGATTCAATATGGGACGATCGAGAATTTTCCTGATAAAGTGCTTGGTAAAGAACGCGACAATGCATTGCTGTTTAAACGACTTGCAACGTTACGTACAGATGCGCCACTCTTTGATGATGTCGATGAGTTGAGATGGAAGGGCCCAACAGAGCAGTTCGCTGCGCTTGCTGAAAAAATGGGTGAGCCGAAATTGATAGATCGCGCGACTGCTCTTGCTGAGAAAGTCGAGTAGATGGCAGAAAAAATCAAAATCAAAATGGCAATTGCAATGACAATGAATAGATTCTGGTTTCAAATGGCCATAAGCGGTCCTGCCATTCTGCCTTCTTCGACCACGGTAGCTCTGCGACCGCGTGCCGCCTAAGATTCAGCGGTGGCGCAAGGTGGTTCCGCCGTTCCGCCGCGCCTCCACCTAAGGCGGATTCGGGCGAGCATTCCGCCATTCCGCCTTTCCGCCCCGCCTCCACCTAAGGCGGATTCGGGCGAGCATTCCGCCGTTCTGCCGTTCTGCCCCGCCTCCACCTAAGGCGGATTCGGGCGAGCATTCCGCCGTTCTGCCGTTCTGCCGTTCCGCCCTTAAATCAGATCGTTTACTTTCGCCTCACTTTCATTACTTCCATACACACCATATGAAAAGAGCAGAGAAAATCTTTGAGAACATCATCTTCGCCAGTCGTTGGTTGCAGGCACCAATGTATGCGGGGCTCATCGTAGGAGGCATCCTCTATGCGTACAAGTTTACCGTAGAACTGGTCCACCTTTGTATCACGATTGATGAGATCACGGAATCCGCCCTGATGTTGGGTATTTTGACATTGGTAGATTTCACGATGGTTGCGAACCTCCTGATCATGGTCATTGTCGGCGGCTATTCGACATTCGTCAGTCGTATTGATATCGACTCACACGAAGACAAACCAGAATGGCTTCAGAAAGTAGATGCCGGGACATTGAAAGTCAAACTCGCTGGCTCCCTTGTTGGTGTTTCAGGGATTCATTTGCTCCAGACGTTTATCAATATCAAGAATCACGAATCGGAACATGTCATGTGGCAGGTGATCATCCATGTTGTATTCCTGCTTTCTTCCGTGCTTCTTGCGTACTCGGAGAAGATTATGCATGAGAAGCATCATCGGTGATAGACGTAGAGTACATACAGGTCAGGGAGATTTTAAATCAAAATCAAAATGTCAATTGCAATTGCAATGAAGAATATTCTCATTGAGCAAGCATTGCAATTTTGATTTTGATTAGTCGTGGCAGGTGATCATCCCTGTTGTATTCCTGCTTCCTTCCGTGCTGCTTGCGTACTCGGAGAAGATTATGCATGAGAAGCATCATCGGCGATAGACGTAGAGTACATAGAGGTCAGGGAGATTTGAAATCAAAATGTCAATTGCAATTGCAATTGCAATAAAGAATATTCTCATCTGTAATCACATTCTCCGTTTTAAAATTGCGTTGCAAAGACCATTGAACAGCATCTTCAATATTCTGCTGTTCCAATTCATCCAACTCACCTCTTGTTGTAATTGACGGAATGAGAAGGTCTTCCTTTTCATCCTCATCGAGCGGTGTTTGGCCATCAATGGAGTCGAGGCCTAGTCCCATAATATTTTGGGTAGTTCCTTCTTAATGGATTCGGTTCTTTCTTTAATTGCTTCTTCGAAACGACGACTCGAATTACCCTGGTCTTCGAGATGCATTGTATTAGATGTACACATCACAATTTTTGTAGCGAGTGCCTTCGCTTTTCTATCAATCAATGCGTCAAGAGAACCGTCTATCGGGACGAACCCATAAATCAATTGCATGTCCAAAGCCCTGGCAACCTCTTTCAGAGTCTTGAGAGTGATAGAGCCGTCTTTCTCCCGTTTTCGATTTCAGTGTTGTCAAATCCTGAATAGTAAGGAAGATCTTCCTGCGCCGAGAGGGTTAACGTGAAAAAGATCAGGACGGAGGAGAGAAGGGAAAGTAGACTTCGATGCATAGTCGAGAGGTTATTTCCTTATAGACTGAATCGGACCATTAAAGGTTGGGGCTAACTAGCTGATCTTCAACACTCGTTGACCTAACATGAAAATCTAACATTTGATGTTACGTTTTCATGGTAGAGTACTAAGGTGGCAGTGAGCCGAATAGCCATGCTATTCGGCTCACAATCTGCTGTTTCTTGAGCCGAATATCTCTCATTATCCATCCAAATCATATCTCTTATGGAAGTTTTAACTCTTTCATGGAAGCCAACAGGACGGGCGGATATCAGGAAAGTTTATTTTTGCATCCTGAATTGATCATTCTAAATGAAGGTTTTAAGCATGAAAACAATCTATCTGTTTATATCACTGAGTGTCATAGCACTTCAGGCTTGTTCGCAGTCACCAACGAATACACCATCGAACACGACACCGAAAACCCCGGCGACCACGCCAGCGGCTACCACAGAAAAACCAAAGAAACCCGTCTACGCTTCTGCGAAAGAGGGATGGCTGGTGGACGTGGATGAAGCTTACGCAATTTCGACAAAGGAAAAAAAGCCCATTCTGGCCAACTTCACCGGCAGTGACTGGTGTGGATGGTGCAAGAAGTTGGATGCCGATGTGTTTACAAAACCTGCTTTTAAAGAGTGGGCTAAAGAAAATGTAGTGCTCCTCGAGTTAGATTTTCCAAGACGTTTTCAGATCCCACAGAAAAACCAACAACAGAATGCAGCAATGCAAAATGCCCTTGGCATCAGGGGCTATCCAACCATCTGGATCCTCAACCTGACAAAGGATGCGACCAGTGGACAATACAAGGTGAATGGATTAGGAAAGACGGGTTATGCGCCAACTGTTGAGCAATTTCTTTCTAGTGTAAATCAGTTCGTCAATTAGTAAAGGTTTGTCAGCACTGTGAGAATTCGCTACGCTATAACCTTGCAAAAACCAACAGCGGATTATAATCTCCGGCATCCGCAGCGCGAATAGCTTTCAGATAAGCTGACCTTGCCTCACCTTGCTTCATTAGGTTCACTGCCCCCCATGTAAACAAAGGCTTCATAAATACTTTTTCAATCAGAATATCGGCCATCAATCTGCTATGTCTTCCATTGCCATTGGTAAAGCAATGAATACTCACGAGTGTATGTTTAAACCTTATCACAATTTCCTCTTCAGGATATGTTTTGTGGTCAATCCAGAAGCAACAGTCATCAAGTAATTTTTTCAATTCAATTCCAATGTCCCGTTTATCAACTCCGAGATTCTTATTGGTCTTTCTGAACTTTCCTGCCCATCTCCATACACCACTGTACATTCTTCTATGCACTTCTTTCACAAATAGCTCTGTCAGTACATCCTCAAGTTTGAAGGTGCGCTGCATAGTCCATTGAACAGCCTGCTCAATATTTTGCTGCTCAAATTCATCCAATTCACCACGCGTGCTGATCGTGGGTATCAGCAGATCTTCCTTTTCATCCTCATCCAATGGGGTTTGTCCATCATTGGCATCAATGTCTAGTCCCATAGCATTTTCGGTAGTTCTCTTTTGATGATTTCCGTTCTTTCTCTAATGGCTTTATCAAGTCGTTGACTGCTATTGCCCTGATCTTCGAGATGCATCGTATTGGAAGTGCGCATGACGATTTTCATGGCCAGTTCATTTGCCTTTCTTTCAATCAGCGCATCAAGTGAGTCGTCTATAGGCACGAAACCATAGACCAACTGCATATCTAATGCCCTGGCGACCTCTCTTAATGACTTGATAGTAATTGAGCCATCTTTCTCCCGCTGTTCTATTTCCTGAGCACTTTGCTTGGTGATCTGGAGTTTCTTACCCATTTGGAGTAAGGACATGCCAAGGGTAGTCCTAATGGCCTTTATCCAACCAGTGGGGGGAATGGGGATCTGTCTCAAAAAAGCAAAAGCCTGCATTTTGACACTAAGTTGTTGATTTACAAGTGATTTACTCTTCATAATGTAAGGTTATAACCTGACTAATTGATGCAAATGTAAGGCTATTACCTGACTTATTCAGAATAATTGTAAGGTTTTAACCTGACTATTATTTCTAATCTCGTAACGTCAGGCCTGTCAAGTGTGATCTTGGTTCATTTCCCAATACAAAACTTCCCAAAGATGTTCCCCAACAGCTCATCATTCGACACCTCACCAGTAATACTTCCAAGCCAATACAAAGCATGTCTAAGATCAGCCGCTATCATATCTGTGGTGATACCTTCAGTAAGCCCCGATGAAACTGCATTCAGACTTTCATCGACATGCAACAAAGCTTCATAATGTCTTGCAGATGATACTACAGGGAGCTCAGTGGAGATATCACCTGACTTCACACTGCTAACCAACTTCTCTTTCAGATAGCTGAGGTTCATTTTATTGATTGCAGACATAGGGACGATCATGTCTTCGGTAATGTCATTTCCGGTCCAATCGGATTTTTCTATGTAGGGATTGAGATCCATTTTGTTCGGAACTAAAATCAAAAAAGGGCGGAACGGCGGAAGGGCGGAAGGGCGGAACGGTAAATCCGTTTCGTAGCTAATAATAGTGACCCCTTCTGCCCCGCCTCCGCCTAAGGCGGATTCGGGCAAGCTTTCTGCCTTTCTGCCTTTCCACCATTCCGCCAGGAGACTAGAAATATCAGAGTGGAGCTCTTCTTTCGACGTTTGTGTGACATCGAAGACATAAACAACTATCGCCGACTCGCCAATCTTCTGCATCGTACGTGCTACGCCTAGTGACTCTATCTGATCCTGCGCTTCACGAATACCCGCAGTATCTATTAAACGGAATGGAATGCCTTCGATATGAATCACTTCTTCTATCGTATCACGTGTCGTTCCGGGAATCGGTGAAACAATTGCACGCTCTTCGTTCAACAATGCATTGAGCAGTGTGGACTTTCCTGCATTGGGTCTGCCGGCAATGACGGTGATGACACCATTCTTGATTGCATTGCCGAGATGGAAGGATTCCATGAGCTGCGACACCACATGTCTAATCTCCGATACGAGGTCTTTCAATTTTGTCCTATCCGCAAACTCCACATCTTCTTCACTGAAGTCGAGTTCGAGTTCAAGCAGGCTTGAGAGATCGACAAGTTGTCTTCGCAGAAATCGGATCTGATCGGAAACTCCTCCGCGCATCTGATTGATTGCAAGCGAATGTGCAGCCGCTGATTCAGAGGCAATGATATCCGCCACTGATTCAGCCTGTGACAGATCCATCTTTCCATTGAAAAAGGCACGCATGGTGAATTCACCCGGCTTTGCAAAGCGTGCACCACCTTCAATACAGACTTCAAGGATGCGCCGTACGATATACATCGATCCATGACACGAGATTTCAACGACATCTTCTCCAGTATAAGAAAACGGTGCACGAAAGATGGACACAAGCACTTCATCGATCAACTCCTCTCCCGATTTCAACCACCCATGATGCAGTGTATATCCTTGAACGTGTTCAAGATCGCCATCATCGAATAGCTTATTCGTGACGCTGATTGCTTCAGTACCACTCAGGCGAACGACAGCAATGGCTGACTGTCCCGGCGGAGTAGAATGCGCGACGATGGTGTCCTCCTGTTGAAAACTCATACGATCAAGGTAAAAAAATAAAGAGGATGGGGCATAGGTCAGCGCCACTTGACGTTCGCAGGTCCTCCTGAGTCGGACGCTTCGAGGTCATCTTCCCACTCAGGTAACAGGCACATCCCTTCTTTCAAGAAAGTGCACCTAATGAGATTATTCATAAACAAAGACTTGCGCTTTCGCAGAGAGAGGGGGCAGGGGTTGAGTTGTATTTTTGCAATGATGAACTTAGATTACACAATAGAACACACGACTTATGCGGATCTCACTACCGCCTCCCAACTATTCGAAAGTGCCATCGCCTATCAGCGGGAGAATGGCTTTCCGATATGGGGTGAGTTTACCAGAAATATGCTGAAAGAGTTCATTGAAGAAAAGGTGCAATACAAGATCATCATCAATGCTGAAATCGCCATGATATTCAATGCAACCTACTCGGATAAAATCATCTGGCGGGGTTATGATCAGACCAATGCGGTCTATCTGCATCACGTAGCTGTCAATTCAAAATATAAAGGTCTGAATCTCATGAGTGTCGTTGTCCAATGGTCACTTACGCATGCAGCGGAAAAACAATTGCCATTTCTGCGTCTCGATACATGGGGTAGCAATACCGGGCTCATCGCTTACTATCAGAACCTTGGATTCAGACTTGTTGAATTCTTTACGACACCGCCGGTTCCGGAGATACCGGAGTACTACTGGGGACTGGAGTTGGCGTTGTTTGAGATGCCTATCGGGTAATTTCAATCAAAATAAAAATTGCAATCAAAATTGCAATTGAAGAGACTACTGGAATGCTTCAATTAAAATGAAAATGCCATGACCGGCTTCCGATTTCATTGCAATTTTCATTTTGATTTTGATTTTTAATGCTGCATCTCATGATCGAGTAACCATTTCTTTCTCCACAATCCTCCACCATAGCCAGTGAGTTTTCCGTCTGACCCAATAACGCGATGACATGGAATGATGATTGCGATCCTGTTCATGCCATTTGCACTTGCGACAGCGCGTATTGCATCCGGCATATTGATAGCAATAGATTGCTGCTTATACGAACGCGTGGTTCCATAAGGGATCGTAAGTAGTTCTTTCCAGACCGCTTTCTGAAATTCAGTACCTGGTGTATGCAAAGGCAGATCAAATTCTTTGCGTATACCATCAAAGTATTCTTCAAGTTGTTTGCGCACGACATTCAAATGGATATGCTCGCCCTGGATGATCTTTGCTTTGAGTCGCTTTGACGGATCTTCAAACTCAGTCTCGAGCATTCGGCGATCAGTGAATTCCAACAGACAAAGGCCTTGATCTGTCGCTCCCGCAAACATTGGCCCAAGAGGAGTCTCTATCCTCATCGCAGTGATCACCACATTGTCCTTACTATTTATTGGAGATGTACCCATGACTGCTTTGAATGAATCATTAAATCCGCTGAGGGAATCATACCCACTCTGATACGCCACCGAAGATACTGGTTCGCCGTTTTGGATCTTTTTAAATGCCGTATTGATACGCAGCATCCGTTGATAGGCATGAAACGTGATGCCGTGATGTTTCTTGAACCATCTGCGGATCTGATAAGGATCAATTCCTCTTTTCCTCAAATCATAGTCCTTTAGCCTGAGCATCGAATCTGCGCCGAGTTCTTCCAACAACTTTTGAATGTATTCCGGCGTAGCACCGGCTTTCTTCAGTGGTTCGCACATTTTGCACGGTCTGTATCCATGCAGGATGGCATCCTTACATGTCGGAAAGAACTCCACATTTTCCTTCTTTGGTTTCTTTGCCCTGCATGTCGGCCGGCAGAAAATGCCAGTGGTCTTTACGCCTACAAAGAAGATGCCTTCATAGGTCATATCCTTTTGGACAAGTGCCTGGTACATGATGTCAGCCGTCAGCATGGATTTTCTTGCAAGGTTAATGGTCTCTGTACTCTCTGGCAACCGGAATTTTGACACGGTATTTCTTATTAATTAATTATCCTCACAGAGGCACTGAGCATAAAGAGAAATCCAAAAACAAAAATATTGCTCACAGAGACACAGTGATCACTGAGAAATCCAAATACAAAAATTATTACTCATAGCGACACGGAAATTCAAATCAAAGTTGTTACTCAAGGATGCCATTAATGACACGAGTGATGCCATCTTTTAAATACGCTTCACCGAAATTGATAAGCAACCCTAGCCGTAATTGCAGAATTCGAATATATGTAAGCGTCTTCTTTGGATAAACGGGTGGTACTCTCTCCACGGATTTAAGTTCCACCAAAAGTTTTCTCTCTACAATCACATCGGCACGAAATCCGACATCCAATTTTACACCATCTTCATAAAAAGGGATATCCCTTTGCTGTTCAACAAAGAAACCTATTGTTCTAAGATGATGAACAAGCAAGGCCTCATAAACGCTCTCCAGGAGTCCGGGGCCCCATTTTCGATGAATTTCAATACAGATTCTGATAACAATTGTCGCAAGTTCATTCTCTGACATCGTAGACGGCTGCCTGGTGAGGTTTATCATTGGTTTGGTTTATGTATGAGTAAACAGCGACTCAATGTACAAAAGTCTATGACTCCTTCTCTGAGTCTTCTTCCTCTCAATGATCTCTGTGCCTCTGTGAGAATCCCTTCTTCGGATTTCTATATCACCACAGTAAACAACGTCCCCTGCCCTTCCTCAGATGTACATGATATCGTCCCTCGATGCATATGTACTATCTGTCGAGCGAGGCTCAATCCAATGCCTGAACCGCTCTCCTTGGTTGTAAAAAATGGCACGAAGATCTGGTCCTGTACTTCCAGTGGGATGCCCGGTCCATTATCAGAGATCTCAATAGCTGTCTTTCCCTCTGCATGCTTACGGACAGCGAGTATGAGTTTGGGTTGTGTGGTTTCGTCGAGTGCATCGAGTGCATTTTTGATGAGGTTGATCAATGCCTGTTCGAGGAGGGCGGCGTCTGCAATAATTATGACAGGTTGATGAGGGAAATATTTTTCTACAGTTGTTTTTTGCTCATGGATCCTGGATGAAAAGAGCACAATGCATCGATCAAGGAGTTCCTTCAGATCTACCTCTGCAAATTTTGGTTCGGGTAGCTTGGTCAATGACCGGTATTTCTCTGTAAAATCCAATAAGCCCTCACTCCGTTTTTGAATTGTACGTACAACCATGTGTATTTCTTCACGCGTCGCTGGGTCTATACCCTCTTCCTTCACGATCATAGCATCTGCGGTAGATGCGAGAGATGCCACAGGCGCCACTGAATTCATGATTTCATGTGTAAGAATCCGGATGAGCTTCTGCCACGCCGCCATCTCCTGAGCCTCGAGTTCGTTGCGGATATCGCTGAGTGCATAGAGGTGCAGTCGCTGCTGACCGACCTTCATGGTGCTCTTGCGTATTGCCAGATCTAAAACTTCCTTGCCGGTGCGCACTTGTACCGTCGTCTTCTCACCGGATGAGAGCGCAACCATTGCGTCATGCAGTTTCTCATCCAGCTTCGCGACACTCGCAAGATTTGGGATGTAGGATTTGTGCAGCACCTTACGCAATGCAGGATTCATAAGTAATGTATCGCCGGAATCTTCAAAACAGATGAGCCCGGTGTCTACATTCTCCACGATATTATTCAGAAAATGATATTGCGCTTCTTTCTCCTGACGCATATGCCTGAACTTATCTGTAATCAGATTGAATGCACCGGACAAAGCTTTCTGAGTAAGTTCCCCTGTCTCAGAAGAATAATGTGCTTCATAATCATCGTATCGGATATTCAGCAGAAATTCAGTCAACTTTTTATTTGTGAGATTGATGAGTGAAAACAAACTATAGAGCAAGCTAAAAAGTATCACGACAAGAATTGCGAGCAAAAAATAGTTTGATTGCGAGTATGCAAATACAACAGACGCCGTGATCAACATCACGATGGCGATCAGGTGCAGCAGGATTTTCGTTTTGAATTTTGTCAGCACGATATGATGTCGGATTTCGGATAGTGGATTTCGGATTTGAGAATCAACAATCGATAATTGAGAATTAACTCACTCCAAACTTCTCCAATCTCCGATACAATGCAGCCCGAGTCAACCCTAGTGCCTGCGCAGCTTTCGAAATATTGCCGTCATATTTTTCTAATGCCTCGAAGACGAGTTTCTTTTCGTTCTCCAGCAGATTGAAGGTCGCAACTTGTCCGGCAGAAAGCACCGGCATATCGATCAGATTGAAGTCATGACGCGTGATCAGATTGCTATCACACAAAATGACTGCACGTTCTACCATGTGACGCAACTCACGCACATTGCCAGGCCAGGCATATTCTCGCATGCGTTCACGTACTGCATTATCTATTGCGATGTCTTCTTTGTGATATTTCTTTGCGTAGATCTTGAGGAAATAATCGGCGAGCTGGATAATATCATCTCCGCGTTCCCGAAGTGGGGGCACCTTGATCTCCACAGTATTAATCCGATAGAGCAAGTCCTCACGGAATGTCCCTCTTGCAATCATTTCTTTCAATGATTGATTTGTCGCGCAGATCACACGAATATCTACCTGCACAGGTCGATCACCACCCACAGGCATGATGCTATGTGTCTGCAATGCCTGCAGAAGTTTTGGTTGCATCGACATGGGAATATTTCCGATTTCATCAAGGAAAAGCGTGCCGCCATGTGCAAGTTGAAATCTGCCGCTGCGTTCTTCAATTGCACCTGTGAAGGCGCCTTTGCGATGACCAAACATTTCGCTTTCAAACAACGACTCAGGTATTGCCCCCATATCTGCAGCAATAAAGACTTTGTGATTACGTAGTGACTTACGATGAATAGCACGCGCAATGACTTCTTTGCCAGTCCCGTTTTCACCAAGGATCAACACATTCGCATCCGTGGCTGCAACTTTCTCCGCCATATTCATCACATGCAACATGTTCTTTGCGCTACCGATCATTTCACTGAATGGTTGATCAATAGTCTCACTCATGAGTTGACCTACACTTTGTGCTTCTTTGAGCTTCGTTTGTGACTGTGAGAGTTCATATACAGTATGCACTGTCGAGATCAGCTTCTCATTACGCCATGGCTTCTCTACAAAATCTGCTGCACCGGATTTGATCGCTTCGACAGCCATTGGCACATCACTATACGCAGTGATCATGATGACATGAGTTGCAGGTCTGAGTTCTTTGATCTTGCGTAACCAGGAAAGCCCTTCGCCACCATCGGACTTGCCTTTGCTGAAGTTCATATCAAGGAGGACAACATCGGGTTCGTACTGGCGTAAAAGTCTTGGAAGGTGATACGGATTTGTCTCTGTGAATACCGACTTATAATGCTGACGTAGCATGAGCTTAAGTGAGAGATTGATATCCTCTTCATCATCTACGATCAGGATAGTACCAGGTTGTTTCACGCGCATGAAGGTAGCTGTTTTGTGTCCGATAATGGACAATGGAGATCTGGAACAGTTGCCCCGGACAACGCATTTTGGGGCGTTCATTTACTCTGGTCGATGTCCATTAACGAACAGTCTATTAACCTTAGCGTGTTTTAACCTACTGAAGTGCAGCTATTTATAACTTTGGCACATATCGTGTAAAATTCAACAGCGATGGATCGAAAGATTGAAAAGAAGACCTGGACCTGGCAACGCATCCTTATTGGTGTAGTCGGACTTGGAGCTATAGCCTGGTTTGGTATGACCATATATAAGGATGCTGGTACGTCCAAATTGAATGTGCAGACCGAGCGGATATTGCTGGATACCGTACGTCGAGGCATTTTCCAGGAGTTCATTCCCGTGACGGGAGTGGCACTACCAATAAGGAATGTGGTCATTACTGCAGTCGAGGGAGGCAAGGTTGAGGAAAAATTCATAGAGGACGGTTCTATTGTGACAAGTGGACAACCTATTCTACGCTTGAGCAACCCTGATCTTCAACTCAACTATCTGAATCAGGAAGCAAACATTGTGAACCAGATCAATCAGCTTCAGAATATGAGCTTGCTCCGTGATCAGCAAAGCCTCAGTCTTAGAGAATCCGCTCTTGATGTTGACTATCGTGTTGATATTGCCCAAGCGCGCGTAAAGCGTAATCGCCTTCTTGCTGCGGATGGTGTAATTGCGAAAGTAGATCTTGAAGAATTAGAGGCAGAGTACAAGAATCTTCTGAGCAGAAGAATACTTCTTAAGAAGACGATTGAAAAAGACAGTCTCTCATCGACGATCCAGGAACAACAAATGGCCAATTCACTGGACCTCATGCAACGCAATCTTACCATTGCAAAACAAAGTCTCGAAAACCTGATTGTCAAAGCACCGATTGCCGGACAACTTTCAGGTCTTAGTACTGAACTTGGAGAGTCTATCACACGCGGCGCTCAAATCGCGCAGATCGATGACCTCACGAATTTCAAGATACGTGTGCGTATCGATGAGTTTTATATCTCGCGGATCTTTCCTGAACAGGTAGGGACATTTGAATTTGCCGGAAAAACCTATCAACTCAAAATCAATAGAATCTATCCTCAGGTGGCCAATGGTGCATTCGAAGCAGACATGTTATTTACAAGTGAATTTCCATCAGCAATCAAACGTGGCCAGACCTTGTCAGTGAAACTGGAATTGAGCGCAGAAGAAGAAGCAACACTTCTTGCACGTGGTGGATTCTATCAAACTACCGGTGGGAATTGGGTGTACGTCTTAGTTCCTTCAACGGGAAATGCAATAAAAAGAGATATCCGCTTCGGCAGACAAAATCCAAATTACTATGAAGTGCTTGAAGGTCTTGCAGTCGGTGAAATTGTGATCACATCGAGTTATGAGAATTTTGGGAATAAGGATGAGCTGGTGTTGAAATAAGGCGGAAGGGCAGAACGGCGGAAGGGCAGAACGGGAGAAACCAAGAGAAACAGATAAAAGTTAGTGAAACCGGAAGACGCGAGAGAAAGATAACAAGGCCTGAAGGGCCGTCAGATTCATAACAATGGGCAGAGCCCATTGCTGAACAAACTAAAAAAAATAGAGCCCTGTAGGGGCGTAAGAGATACTATCAACCTTCAACTTTCAACAAATGATAAAAACAAACAAACTGGTCAAAGTATACCAGACGGATGAAGTCGAAACAACAGCATTGAATGAAGTCGATGTGGAAATCAAGGAAGGGGAATTTGTCGCAGTGATGGGGCCATCAGGTTGCGGCAAGTCAACTTTGCTCAATGTACTAGGTATGATCGACAGCCCTTCGAAGGGAGAGTATTTCTTCAATGGACAGGAAGTAGGGGCATTGCCAGAACGCAAACGCTCTAATGTCCGGAAGCACAACCTTGGCTTTGTCTTTCAGAGTTTCAACCTGATCGATGAACTCACCGTATACGAGAATGTTGAGCTGCCGATGCTCTATACCAAGGTGCCATCAGGTGAACGTAAGAAGCGTGTAGAAGAACTCCTCGAAGGCATGAATATCATGCATCGCCGAAACCACTTTCCTCAACAACTCTCAGGAGGACAACAACAACGTGTTGCCGTCGCACGGGCAATTGTCAACAAACCAAAACTCATCCTCGCCGATGAGCCAACAGGTAATCTAGACAGTGCCAATGGTGATGAGGTGATGAAAATTCTTGCCGATCTCAATAATAGTGGAACGACGATCCTGATGGTGACGCACTCGCAGTATTGCGCAGAATTTGGCAATCGCATCATCCGGATGCTCGACGGGCAGGTGGTGACGGAGAATGTGGTGAGGCAGTACTTATGAACCGGGGAAGCAGGGAAGCCGGGGAAACCGGAGAAATCGGGCAAGATGTTTACTTGATCACTTTCTTCCGCGTCGTGAGCGAATGAAATTGTAAATCATAATTGACAATTTGGCAGAAGAATTAATAATGGGGTTGATCACTTCTTCAGGATATACTTTGAGTTCTTTACCGAGTATTAACAAAGATCGAACTTCGCCACAAGATGCTTTAGAGATGAACAAATGTTTGACTAATTGTTTATTCGTATCGAGTTCATATCCTTCAGCGATGTTAGCCGAAATGGAAATAGCCGCTCGTTCTAACTGGTTTTCAAGTGAAAAATTCTTACAGTTTTCAAATAACATGAAAACTTCTTTAGCAAGCCGGATCGATTCCTGCCAAACGATGAGATCCTCAAAAGTATCTGAGTTAGACATGGTGGTTGTGAGTTTTGCGAAAACTAATAGATATCCTTCACTTCCCCAAATTTTTTCTTTTTCCTGTTTCACCTGTTTTACCGGCTTTCCCGGATTCTCCGGTTTCCCCGGATTTACCTGTTTTACCCATTCTTACTATGCTTAAACTATCTAACATAGAACGCTTCTACAAAACCGGTCTTCAAAAAAACTGGGTGCTGCGTGATATCAATCTCACTGTAAACGAAGGGGAGTTTGTCACGATCATGGGACCAAGTGGATCAGGAAAGACCACGCTCATGAATATCATTGGGATGCTGGATCAACCCGATGCTGGTGAGTATCTCTTCTTTGATGAACAAGTACATAAGTTCAATGAGCGCAGACGAACTGACTTACACAAACACTATATCGGGTTTGTATTCCAGGCATATCATCTCATCGACGAACTTACTGTCTATGAGAACATTGAAACTCCATTACTCTATCGCAAAACAAATAGCAGTGAACGTAAGTCGCTTGTTGCAGATATTCTTGACAGATTCAATATCGTTGCAAAGAAGGATCTCTTTCCACACCAGCTATCCGGTGGGCAACAACAGCTTGTTGGGGTGGCGCGTGCCATTATTGGTAAGCCTAAACTTCTGCTGGCTGATGAACCAACAGGAAACCTGCATTCTTCACAAGGAGAAATCATCATGGATTTATTCAAACAACTTCACGCGGATGGTATGACGATCATCCAGGTGACACACTCAGAGAAAAATGCGCAGTATGGTACGCGGATTATTGAACTAGGTGATGGTTTTATCAGGGAAGACCAGACAGTGAGAAAGTGAGATCGTGAGACGGTGAGAATTCCTCGACTCCTTCGTCGCTCGGAATGACAAAAGAGATGAAAAACACAAAGGCAAACTCAAGTGCAAGTGCAAGTTCAAATTAACGTGCTTTTCACTATTTCCGCCGATTCCTGCGGCTGCCCCGGCTTCGCCGATTTTCCCGACTTCACCTGCTTTACCGGTTTCTCCGGCTTCGCCGATTTGATATTTGACTTTCATTATTCATCATTCTAAATTCTTTTCTCATGCTACAATTATCTATCCCTATCCCAAACATCACCGGCAAACAGGAAATCGAAATCGCCATGACCGTAAACGGAAAGACACAGAAGATGCATTTCTGCATTGATCTCTTTAAATGGGAAGACTGTGAACTTCCAGTGGAAAAGCGCGTGGAATGCATCCGTAGTATCGTCGATAGCTATGGCAAGGATTGGATGGTCTATGATATCGGCATGCCAACAGAGAAGTACGTGCCACTCACTTTTGTGAAAACAGATGATTATCTGATGCAGCGCGGACGAATACTTGAAGCAATCCATTCTCCGAAAATGTGAGAAGGTGAGAAAGCGAGAGGGTGATAGAACACTAGCCCTGAAGGGGCAAGAGAACTTAACAATGGGCATCGCCCATTGTGGAGAACATAAGTCTGGTTAAAGCCCTGAAGGGGCGTAAGAAAATCAACTTCATAACTATTTCCCATGCTTAAAAACTATCTCACCATCGCATGGCGCAACATCATTCGCAATCGCGGCTATGCTTTCGTCAACATCATCGGGCTCGCAATCGGCATCGCCTGTTTTTCACTCATCATGCTGTATGTGAATGACGAGCTTGGCTTTGACAAGTTTCATCGTAAGGGTGACCGGATCTATCGCGTCGCACTGGAACGTAAGTATCCTGGTCGTTCACGACATTATGCAATCATTCCTCCGGGATATGCGGCGGCTTTCCAAAACGACCTTGCAGAAGTAGAAATGACATGTCGTTTACTCTACATCGGTGCAGGAGGATTCTTGCTAAAGCAAGGTGAAAATGTCTACGAAGAGGATTTTGCGATCTGGTCTGATTCCACCTTCTTCGACATGTTTGATATTCCATTGCTGAAAGGAAATGCCGACGATGCACTTCGACAACCAAACTTTGTCGTCCTTACAGAAAGTAGTGCACGCAAGTATTTTGGAGATGCTGATCCCGTCGGCAAGGTTCTGGATATCGTACAGAATGAGAATGATCTGCGCGTGACAGCAGTTTGTGCGGATGTACCACAGAATTCCCACCTGCGGTTTGATATGATCATGTCATCCTCTTCATTGCAGTTTATTCAGGAGCCAAACTATATCAATTTCTCAGCTTACACATATCTACTGACAAAGGAAGGTGCCGATCCGAAAGCACTGGAAGCAAAGATCCCGGACCTCGTCGTTAAATATGCGTCGGGCCCGGTCCTGCGCAATTTCGGAGTGAACTATGAAGAATATCAGCGTCAGGGAAATGGCTATCGTTATTTCCTGCAACCTCTTCGGGATATTTACCTGGGATCAAATCTGGAATCAGAACTCAGGCCATCTGGATCAAAACAGCGTGTGCATTTTTTTATGGCTATTGCCGTACTCATCATCATCATCGCGTGCATCAATTTTATGAATCTCGCTACTGCAAGATCTGCGATGCGTGCAAGAGAAGTTGGAATCCGTAAAACGCTCGGATCACCACGCCATCAGATTGCGTTGCAGTTTCTATCAGAGGCATTGCTCATCACGGGAGTGGCCGTAGTGCTCGCATGGACGATAGATCGACTTGCATTACCATTTTTCAATCAACTTACCGATAAAGCCTTCACAGTTTCTCATTTGCTGCAACCCGGTTTTCTTGGATTGATGTTGCTCGTGATGGTAGTGACCGGCTTACTCTCGGGTTCTTATCCCGCGGCAGCCCTCTCAGCATTCAAGCCTCTTGATGTGGTGCGTGGCCGATTTGCTTCCACGCGGAAAGGCGCTTTATTAAGAAATGGACTCGTCGTCTTTCAGTTTGGTGTTTCCGTCTTTCTCATCATCAGCACAATCCTTGTTTACAGGCAACTGGCGTTTACTCAAAATAAAAATCTCGGCTTCGACAAAGAAAGTCTCATCTCTATCAGAGTAGGAGGCGGCTTTACAGCGCAAAAATCCGAAACACTCAAGGAACAGATACGGCACGTTACGGGCGTCGAAGCGGTAAGTGGATGCAGTACACAACCAGGTCAGGATTATTTCGGTGTATCCTTCCGTCCACAAGGCGCAAATGAAACGACAACCGGTAGCGGGATCCTCGTCGATGAAGGGTATATCGAGTGCATGAAGATGGAAATTGTAGATGGCAGAAGTTTTTCAGAAGACTTCTCGGATACACTATCTATCGTAGTCAACGAAGCTGCATTGCGTGAGATGGAGATCACTGATCCGATTGGCAAGACACTCACAAGCAATAGTAACCTATTCAACGCAGCGAACGACTCGATGGTAGCATACTCAATCGTAGGTGTGGTGAAAGACTTCCACTTTCAGTCTTTACATCATGTGATCTCTCCATTGTTTTTCATTCATAACCAACGTGGCTTCATACCCGGTGTAGACAATCTGATCACCGTACGACTAAAACCCGGAGACATTCAAGGCAGTTTGAGAAATATTGAAGGACTATGGAAGCAAGCGCAACCGGAGACGCCATTTGGCTTTGCCTTCCTTGATCGCGAGTGGGCTCATCTTTATGAACGTGAGATGACAACCCGACGTGTCTATGGTTTCTTTAGCCTGCTTGCAATCTTCATTGCATGTCTGGGCCTCCTTGCTCTTGCAGCATTTACAACAGAGCAACGGACTAAAGAAATTGGTATCAGAAAAGTTTTGGGTGCATCGATATCTGGTATTGTAGGACTGCTTTCGAAAGATTTCCTGAAGTTGGTATTGATCGCACTTTTGGTTGCATCGCCTATCGCCTGGTATCTCATGAATCAATGGCTCCAGGGATTTGCGTATAGAATCAATATCGACTGGTGGGTCTTTGTCCTCAGTGGAGCGATTGCTGTTTTAATTGCATTTCTCACAGTAAGTTTTCAATCTGTGAAGGCAGCGGTCATGAACCCTGTTGAGTCGTTGAAGAATGAGTGAGAAGGTGAGAGAAATCCAAAAAAACTCAAATTCAAACACAAACTCAAATTAGAGCAGAACTATCAAGGGCTCTTATAAAATCCGGTGTAACAACAACACAGCTTTTACCAGTTTCCCCGGCTTCACCGGTTTTTCCCGGCTTTACCTGCTATTTACTCCACAGATTATACTTCAGTATACACCAAATCGCCCTGAATCCATCACGCCAGCCAATCTTCTTTCCCTCTGCATACGTGCGACCGTAGTATGAGATTCCGACTTCATAGATACGTACACCGGAAACACGAGAAACTTTAGCGGTGACTTCTGGTTCAAAACCAAAACGTTGCTCTAGAAGATGAAGGCCTTTGATGATATCGGCACGGAAGAGTTTGTAGCATGTTTCCATATCCGTGAGATTAAGATTAGTAAACATGTTTGACAACAGCGTGAGGTAGTGATTACCGAGGCTGTGCCAGAAAAAGAGAATGCGATGTGGCTTGCCACCCATAAACCTGCTGCCGAATACCACGTCGGCATGTCCTTCAAGGATCGGCCGCAACAACAAGATCATTTCATTTGGATCATACTCAAGATCTGCATCCTGGACGATGATAAAATCTCCACTTGCTTTTGCGATACCGGTATGTAAGGCGGCGCCTTTTCCTTTATTCACTTCATGCCTGAAATAACTCACTCTGACGTCCGGATGAGATGCGATCCAGGTCTCAACGACTTCTTCTGTCTTGTCACGAGAACAGTCATTGACAACGACCAACTCGAGTTGCATGTCAGGTCCAAGTTGTGCATTGGAAACTTTATTCAGAATTGTAACGATCGTCTTTTCCTCGTTATAGGCGGGGATGATGACGGAGAGGACTTGCATAAGCCGCGAATGTAATAGGAAATCAGCATAGGGCAGAGGGCATAGAGCAGAGAGCAGAAGGAAAGCCCATTTTTCGGGTTTCGGAACCCGGATTTCGGATAAACATACTTAGCTCAGAAGGATCAGATTTGAGTTCTGGCACTCACCTTCACAACCTTTGGTTTGGTCGGGATGTCGCTGAGCTCCATTTGCGTTTAAACTTGTGTTTGAATTTAGATTTCCGGCTTTCCCGATTTCACCGGTTTCACCGGTTTTCCCGGCTTTCCCCTATTCTTTCACTGACTTATATATCGCCGTATGCACTCGTTCCCTATATCCACCATTAATAAACTTTGTGTCATTCATCGTAGGATAGGTGCGATTCGCAAGGAATACATAGACCAGTCCATTCACAGGATCATTCCATACGCATGTACCTGTGAAACCTGTGTGTCCATATGTCGCATCTGATGCAAGAGGTGAAGTAAAAGTTCTCTTTGCAGGATTCAGCTCCTTCATATCAAAACCGAGACCTCTTCGCGTTGATCCTTCTACTCTAGAGGTAAACATTGAAACAATCTCAGGTGAGAGATATCGTGTACCACCGTAGTATCCACCATTCATAAACATCTGCATCAGGACTGCCATAGAATGTGCATTACCAAACAGCCCGGCATGACCACTTACACCACCCAGCATTGCTGCACCCATATCATGGACGTAGCCTTGTAATGTTTGATTTCGGAAATAATTGTCTTCTTCTGTAGGTACAATTTCGGACACATCGAATCTGTCCAATGGATTGTACAAGAGTCGCGTAAGACCTAATGGACGATAAAACTGATCCCGGCAATACCTATCAATTGACTTTCCGGTCTGACGTTCTACCAGTCTGGCGAACATGAAAAATCCAAGATCACTATAGACATAGTCACCAGGAGTCTTCAGCTCAGAGTCAAGGATGCGGTGCCAGATCGTATCCTCGTACGTATGACGCATATACAACTGATCTGCAACCGGAACATCAAATTTTTTACTTGGTCGCTTGTGATAATATTTGTGAAGCGGGTTGGTGTCATTCTTTGTCTCTTTCAGTGTTTCCTTATAGAAAGGTATCCATGCAACAAGTCCTGCCTGATGGGCAAGCAACGTACTAACCTGGAGTCCGGCTTTGTTTGATCCTTGCAAGTCCGGTAAAAACTCACCGAGTTTTCCGTCAAGATTGATCTTCCCTTCATTTGTAAGGCGCATCAGAGACAGTGTCGATGCGGCAATTTTTGTAATCGAAGCGAGGTCATACAAGTCCGAGAGTTGCACCTTTCGCAGCGTATCGTAGGTAAAGTGTCCAAATGCTTTTTCATACACGACTTTCCCATCTCTTGCAACTACGATCTGACAACCCGGAGCAGCTTTCTCCAAAATCATTTGTTCTACAATTGTGGCTATACGAACAAGAGAATCGGATGACATACCTACGCGTTCCGGAAGTGTATATCCCAGACGCATCAGCGTTCCGGAATTCATCCCATAACCAGAAGGGAATTTTTCTGAAGCACTCACTGGCAATTTTCCCTGCATTGCAAAAGCTCCGAAGATGCCCTGAATCGCAAGATCCTGTACCAGTGGATCTTCATCGTATGCCATCAGGATATGAGGGATTCCTTCAAAAGACGTCAGAGAATAGGGGCTTCCAAAAACTATCACAATGATCTCCGTCTTTGTATTGAGCTCTTTTAGAAACTCTATGACATCCTCGGTCACACCAAAATTTTCTTCAGCTTTTTTTGTCAGGCCGGTGATACCTATCACTACCAGTTCTTTTTTGTCGAGAGAAGCCAGCAACGCAGCACGCCGCCCTGGCAACGCACCTTTGTCAACTGTAAAATGTTCGGCTGTCACGTAAGCATCGGTACGCTTTTGAAATACGCCTTGTGTTTTCGTACCGAGCATCAGCGTCGCTACGGATAGCGTATCAATTCTTTGTATTGGAATGCGATTCCTTTCATTGGATACCACGGTGAGTGCATTTTCTATCAATGCAGTCTTTAATGCCATCGCTTCAGGATCATTCACCTGGTCTTTGATCTGATCGATTGGACGAATGACATCACGCACATCCGTAAGTCCGAGCAAATGTTTGCATCGGAGGATACGCGTGACATGATCTTTGAGATCTGCCTGATCTAGTCTTCCATCCTGAAATGCGGATTTCAACGTATCCACCGCCGCTTTGATATTCTGGGGCAATACCAGCATATCATTTCCTGCTATGAACGCATTGAGTTCTACTTGTCCGGGTGCATAATACTTTGTCACACCCTTCATCTCGAGTGCATCTGTGAAGATGATACCTTGAAATTGTAATTCTTCGCGCAACAGATTTGTTACAACATACTTTGAAAGGGTCGTGGGCGTATTCGGTCTATTGTCCAGTGCAGGAATTTGCAGATGGGCAATCATCACTGCGGGTAGCCCTTTACTAATAAGGGCACGAAACGGAAATAACTCGATGCTGTCCAGACGTGCTCGTGAATGTGGGATCACCGGAAGATCGAGATGTGAATCCGTGTCTGTATCACCATGTCCGGGAAAATGCTTTGCACATGCCAGTACTCCGGCATCCTGAAGTCCTAACATGTATTGATATGCCTTTGCCGTCACCATATAGCGGTCCTCACCAAATGAGCGATCTCCGATTACCGGATTCGCTGGATTATTATTGATATCGACGACAGGAGCGAAATTGACATGGATGCCAATGTCTCTCAACTGGCTTCCGATCGTTTTCCCCATCTCATAAATCAGTCTGTTGTCTTGAATTGCTCCAAGCATCAGTTGTCGTGGAAAACTAAATCCCTTGTCCTTGAATCGCATTCCACCACCCCACTCTGCATCGATGGCAACCATGAGTGGAATCTCAGAGAGTACCTGATAACTATTGATCAGTTTTGCATGACCTAACGGAGTACCCTGAAAAAAACAAAGCCCACCGACGTGATACTGACTGATCTGGTCTTTGACTGACTGGATATGATCAGGTCCGAGGTCTGAATGTGCGCGAATAATGAACAGTTGACCTATGCGCTGATCTATCGACATGGACGCATATACACTATCTGCCCATAATGATGCTGAGTCAGTCTGTGCATTTGACAGTGTCGCTATGCAGAATAAAAGAAACGATAAGATGATCTTCCCCAATTTTGACGACTCTAAGCATTGTCTTTCTGACACGGGCTAACTTGTTTTATAGTTCATTGACGAGAATATCCGTGCATAAAAAAACATCCATTTTACTCTATTGGATTACAATATACTTTTCTTCGCGTCAATTTCGAGCTCCTGCCTACCGGTTTGGTAGGTTTTGAGGATATTTTTTTGAATTCGCGTCCCTTCGCGCCTTTCGCGGATCGTTCTTTCTTTCGCGTTACTTCGCACCTGTCGGGTTGAGTGTTTCAGCCCAGCAGACGCTCGTAAGTCCTTCTACGTTGGACGTTCCGAGGTCATGCCACCCTTTTTTAATAAGGAATCTGCAATTTGTCATTCTCCCGCTCTTTGTGGATCATTCTTTCCTTCGCGTCCGTTCGCGCCCTTCGCGGATCGTTCTAACACCACCCTTTTCATTGTCCGCCAGCTCTTCTCCGTTCAAGAATTTGCGGATCTAAAGCTACGGCACGATCCTGATGTTTTTGCGCATTTACGATATCCCCGATGCGCTGATAGGCCAGTCCCAGATTAAAATGCGCAGTCGCATTGTCAGGCTGCAACTCAACTCCGCGTTTGAAGTAAGTAATGGCCTCTGCGGAATTTCCTTGTATTCCATAAGAGACACCTATGGCATGTACTGTTTCATAGTCATCGGGTAGAATCTTTATCGCCTCACTGAGATACCTTAACGCTTTGTTGACATCCTGTTGTTGTTCTCCAAAGAAGCGACCGGCATCACGATAGGCGATCCCTAGATTCTTGTGAGCATCCTGATCATCCGGACTGAGTGTAAGGACGCGCTGATATGCTGCGATGGATTCATCCCATCTCTTGAGGTAAAACTGTGCATTACCCTCGAGCAGATATGACAGCTTATAATTCGGATGAATGGCTTGAGCACGATGCAAATAATCAATAGCCTCGTTCAATTTCCGATCACGTTCTACACTCTGAGGTGTTGTTCCAAATTGCGTGACCAATTCTCCTCCTGTTGCAGCAAGAAGTTTCGCGCTTTTCTGTGAAGTATGAATGTCTGTGGTAAACAATACGTGGTTATTTTTCCAAACAGGATTGCGTACTATTGTACGAACTGACAATCCCAACGCAGCTATCGCGAGGACAATCCAGGCAAGCTTTTTATTGTAAGTCAATAGACCAACGAATAACGCGCCTATCGCAATACTCCATCCCAATGAAGGCATGTACATAAATCGTTCGGACATATTCGTACCAATCGGGAAGACAAGATTCGAGACAATAGAAAGCGTAATAAGATAGAACAGGATTCCAAATGCCCAAACCTTTCGTGTCCTGAATCCGCGAATCGCGAGGACAATCAAAATGATGTAAACCAACACACTCAACACTACCTGCCAGTCACCGAAATGCATGATATCGATATGGCGCGGATAGTAGTCATGAGTCAATGGATGCGGGAAGAAGAGCAATTGTGCATACTTCCCAAGTGTCAACAATATTGTGGCAAATTTTTCACCGGAACTAAAGTCTACATATTGATTGCCGACGATTTTCAGGAAAGGATTGTTCAATAATTCCCTTGGTGCATCTCCTAATGACCATCCGATCACCTGTCCGCGAATAACAAGAAACAGGATCGTCGCTGCAAGAAAGGGCAACGTGTTCTTCAACGCCTGAAGCCATGACTGCTTTGCAAAGAACACTAACGCCAGTGGTATGATCAACAAAAAAGTGATCGCATTTTCTTTCGCCAATAACGCCAGGAAAAGACAAGAGGCACTCAATACAACGTGACGCGGTCTTACAACCGGTTGATTTTTGAGCAATATCCAAAGCGCCAGAATACTGAGAAGAAACGCCATCATTTCGTCCCGCCCCTTGATATTCGCTACAGCTTCAGTGTGCAATGGATGCACGACAAATAATATCGTACCCGCAAGTGCAAATGGCAACGCCTGTTTCGCAAGATGACTGAACCTACCTATCCAATGCAACAACAGAAATACGACCACACCTGTAATACCATATAAGATGATGTTCACCAGATGTCCCAACCATGGACTTCGACCCACCAATTGCCATTCCAGAGCAAACATGACAGGAGTGAGCGGACGATAGCGTCCTCCCTGCACAAGCCGCGACTTGCCTTCTACTTTAAAAAAGCCGAAGAAGGTATCTTTTGTGAGAAGCCCGGGAATCCCTTTCACACCCTGGGTGGTGTACATATTGTCATAGATCACGATCGCGTCATCCTGGGTGTATTCGTGGGTGATCGTGTTGGCGTAGAGGAGCGCACCGAGGAGGAAGATGGCCACAACAAGAGTCTTGAGGTGTTTCTCCAGACCGGTTGGTGAGGTTATTTTGAGTTTTGCCTGCTTCTTTGTTTTTGTCATCCTGTCTTACGCTGCAAAGTCTGTCTTAAAAATAGAGAAAGAGTCGATGGCGATCAGAATGATTTTTTTGATGTTGCATCGCTACTTTTCAAAGAAGAGAAGTCAAAATGCGCGCCTGAATGACACAGTCGGGCAGGTAAAATGTAAAAGTCAATAAGCTTGAAAGCTACTTCACTTTTATATTTAGACTTTTACATTTTGACTTTACTTCCTCTTCCCCGAAACGCCTTATACCTTCCCTTCCCAAATTTCGTCCCATTAAACTCTTCAGTCTTCCTTCTTTCCCGTTGCTCTTCTTCCGATAGTTGGATAAAATCCGCACACTTTTCAGAACAGCACCCATGATATTTCTCTGCACATGATTCACACTGAATAAAGAGAATATGACATGCTGCATTCGCACAGTTCACATGAGTATCGGCAGGTGCGCCACATTGATGACAACTTGCAATGATCTCATCACTGATACGCTCACCGAGTCGTTCGTCAAAGACAAAATTCTTGCCGTGAAATTTATTCCGCAAGCCTTGTTGATTCACTTGACGGGCATATTCGATAATTCCACCATCCAACTGATACACATTCTTAAATCCGCGCGACTTCATATAGGCACTGGCCTTTTCACACCGGATGCCCCCTGTGCAATACATGACGACAGGTTTATCTTTTTGCTCTTCGAGGATATTTGCAACGATTGGCAATGAATCCCGGAAGGTATCGACATCAGGAAGAATTGCGCCTTCAAAATGTCCGACTTCACTTTCATAATGATTGCGCATGTCCACGATCACCGTATCCGGGTGATCTGTGATCTCGTTGAATTCTTTCGCAGACAAATGCTTGCCTTTATTTTCAAAATCAAGATCTCCTTCATTCAATCCATCTGCAACAATTTTATCACGCAACCTGATAATGAGTTTGTAAAAAGATTTCCCATCGTCTTCAATTGCAATATTTAGTCTTATGCCATCAAGGCCAAACTGAGATAATATTGATTGAAACTGAGAAAGGCTTCTTTCGGGAATTGAAATTTGTGCATTCACTCCCTCAGAGGATACATAGACACGACCGAGTACTCCGAGCACATCAAAGGCAGCATACATTCTATTTCGATATGCTTCCAGATCCGAAATATTGAAATACCGGTAAAAGCTCAATGTGGTCCTTGGTTCAGGATCAGAAAGTACTTGCTCTTTGAGAACTTCGCTGTCAATAATATTATAGAGTCGTTGCTTTGACATGGATTCTGCAATACTATCTCACGACATGAATAATCGCCGGTATAAAATTATCAACCTGGACAAAATACAATCCCTGTGCAAGTCCGCTCACATCGACCTGTGCAGGTAATGCAAGATCATGCGCTGAAAACATCAATCTTCCATCCGGGGCAAAAATCCTCAATGTTTCAACCGATGAGTAATTATCCCCTTTGATATTGAGTTCTGTTGTAGCAGGGTTTGGAAACAACGTAAAAGGACCAGTTTGATAGTGGCTGACTTCATGTTCGTCTACTGAAGAAATTACTAACGCGGCTTCCACAGCGGCTAGTGCATCGACAATTCCATAGCCGAATGTGTTATTCCGCGATTCTGTACCGCTGATGACACAGTCTTGGAGAGTTGTCTTCGGGCGTGCCGTTGTTTCCAGTATCGTTTCGATCAGTTCGACCTGCCCCGCAAGCTGAGGATTCGCAGAAATCATAAGTGCTACCACTCCTGCTACATGTGGTCCCGCCATGCTGGTGCCACTGATGGTCAAATAGGAATCGCCCAGCCAGGAAGATCTCACCTGTACGCCTGGGGCGGAAATATTTGGCTTAATGCGCATTGAGCTATCGACTACAACCGGGCCTCTGCTGCTACTTCCTGCTATCGTATCATTAATATTGATTGAACCTACGGTAAAGCTCTCTTCGAAAATTGCCAGCGGCGAGGAGACAGACCCACAACTACTTCCTGAGTTTCCGGCCGAGACCACACTGACAATTCCAGCTGCCCGGAGGTTGATCACTGCCTGTCGCAGGATTCCAAAATTCGAAGGATTGCAACCTTCGCTTTCCGGACACGCCCAGCTATTATTAATTACATGAGGTGATTTCAATGGATCCGGATTCCCACCTTGTTCATCAGTTGGGGCGAGAAACCACTCCATACATTCCAGATAAGTGGCAGGGCTTCCCCATCCACGCTCCATATTTCTACAGGCTATCCATTTGGCTTCGGGTGCAACGCCAATCTGGTTTGCGCCTTCTTCTCCAATCATCGTACCCATGGTGTGTGTGCCGTGACCCCCATCATCACAAGGGATTGATGAGTTCAGGCCGCATGGATTATTCATGGGATTGATGATCGAATCCTGGTTCCCCGGATTGATGTCATGAATGGCATCATGCCAATTATGGCTATGATCTGCCGTATCTCCGACGGTACCCCGATATGCAGCGCGTAAAGCCGGGTGATCCCAGTCGAACCCTGTGTCCGCCCCGGCTACAACAACTCCCTGCCCTCGATAACCGAGCGCCCAGACACTATCAGCACGAATGCGGAGTATCCCCCACTCGGGAGTGGCACTACGCGATAAGATCATTTCCTCATACTGAACACCTTCTTCTTGTCGAAACGGGGTGTTTGGAAAAATGGCGGTGACACCCTGAAGACTTGACAATTCGTTCACATATTGTATTGGTACTGAAGCATGTATCGCATTAACGACAACGAACGAGGTATAGGGAATTTGCCTATCCTGAAGAAAAACTCTTACTTCTGATTGAGACTGAGTCGCCTTGTTTTTGAGCTTTTGGTAGACGAAAGTTGCCTTCTCATCCTTTGTCAGGGGCATGGTAAAGTTTTGCCAGTCTACCTGATCATCAAAAGCAATAATCACATCCGTGAAGCCTGGTTGTCGCGTTTCAGGCTGGTGCAGGCTGTGAATTTGAGGTGTTGGCAGGATTAATCCCTGGGAAGATCCTAAATGGAAGAATCCAGAAGATAATGCAATCGTCAAAAGAAGCGGTGAGAGCCGATTCAAAATGGGGTTACATTGTGGAGGAAAACTCATTACTTTTGCGGCCGTCATAATCGGCAAAGGTCGCCCCAAAATGGGGTTTTTCACAAAAAAAATTACAGACATGCCACGCAAAAAAGTGGAAAAGACGCGCTACAGTGACAAAGAGCTGGACTTCTTTGAAAACATCATCGATGAGAAACTGATGCAAGCTAGGGGACAATTAGAGTTCTACCTCAATCAGCTCCAGGAAATGGCAGATGACCCAGATGCCAAAATCAAGGGACTTGACGACGGGATCACGAGCATGGAGAGTGAACGGGTATCGTCATTGGCTTCCAGACAACGAAAATTGATACAGCACCTCGAGAATGCCAAAATCCGCATCAAAAACAAGGTGTATGGGATTTGTCGTGTCACAGGTAAGCTTATTGCCAAAGAGCGTCTGATTGCAGTACCACACGCCACCCTGTCTATTGAGGCGAAGCAAACACAGCCAACGGTCTGACGACTTGCTTAAATCAATGTTGAATCTGGTTAGTGATTATGCAAGCGTCATAATCATGAGACGCTTTTTAAAACGAGAATCTTGAAGAAACATTCATTCGTACTACTGATTATTGGGATCGTTCTTCTTATAGATCAGGTATTAAAAATCTGGATCAAGACAAATCTCACGTATGGTGAGGAGTTTGGAATCCTGGGTCTATCCTGGGCCCGCATCCATTTTGTAGAAAATGAAGGCATGGCCTTTGGACTTAGCTTCGGAGGTCCAGGTGGTAAACTTGCCCTGAGTTTATTCAGGATCTTCGCAATCCTCTTCCTGGCTTATATCATTCGATCTCTGATCCGGGCAAGAGAAACGTATGGACTTCTGGCCTGTTTTGCACTGATTACAGCAGGTGCTATTGGAAATATTCTTGATAGTGCATTTTATGGGCTCATCTTCAGTGAATCCAGTTACCATGGCGGAGTTGCAGAAATATTCCCCGAAGGAGGTGGTTACGCAGGTTTACTCTTTGGTCGGGTGGTAGATATGTTGTACTTCCCTGTGATAGACACTGTATGGCCTGAATGGCTTCCACTATGGGGTGGAGAGCGTTTTCAATTCTTCAAGCCTGTATTTAATATCGCTGATGCTTCGATTTCCACAGGCGTGATCAGCCTGCTCCTATTCCATCGCCACTTTTTGCGCACAGGAAGATCAGCCGAGATAGTGCAGCCCTCTCAGCCTATTGTCTCAATAGGACAGACAGAACCAGCGACAGGGGTGTCGGAATCTGAACAACCAGCTTAACTGTTTTTGGGAGGAATTTGGGATGTCCTTCTTAGCAAACGTTCACAGACTACTGTGTTTTGCCCGTAAAATTCTGAACTGCTCGTGCTACCCTGCTGACAATCGTATAATCGATTGTGTAGTGGATAAACTTGCCATCACGCTCGGCACGGAGTACGCCTGCATTGCGTAAAATGCGCAAATGCTGTGAAGTGATAGACTGCTCTATCTTCAGCGTACCATAAATCTTATTAACATTGATCGAGCCGTGCCGGTCTATGAAAGCCAGAATCTTTAAGCGCAATGGATGAGCCAGAGCGCGCATCAATTCTGAGGACACACGTAGCTTCTCGTTGTGAAAAGTGACCTTAGTCTTTCGCATACCGCCTTATTTTGAAAACCCTTAGTGAGGCAAATATGCATGTTTTTTTTATGTGTACAAACAAAAGTTGAAAAAAAATACACACAGGCCATGTAAATAGACGCCCTTGCTTAAAGTAAAAGTTGAGGTATGCGTCCAAGAAGACACCATTGGGATGTCCAAATTGGACTAACAATTGAGTAAATAACGAGTATCAGAGGAAAGTAAAAGGAGGGGCGTCACTGCGTTCTATTCAGCCTGTTGCTTTATCTGTATAAACCAACCAGAACTGATCGTGTGTTCTTAGCCAGCGAGTTCTTCTACTAATCGCATGATCTGGGCAAGGCGCTCTTTATCAAGGGAATAAAAGATAAACTTTCCTTGCCTGTCCGTAAGAACGACTCCTGCCCTCCTGAGTATTGCAAGGTGTTGACTAGCAACAGATTGCTCAAGCCTCAACTTGATATAAATGTCAGTGACAGTCATCGAATCATTCTCCTCCAACAGATCAATGACCCGCTGACGGAGTTTATGATTTACGGCTCTTAGAACGAGCACCGCCTTCCGGAGATCAGAGTAATCCAGCTGGATTTCTTTGTCTCCTTTCTTCAGTATAACAGATTCGTGTTTTTGCTGCTTTTTCATACGCATTTATACGTTTACATTCATGGAATCAAGACTTAGCAAGGCTAATTCCGTGCCAATTTTCCATTTAGTAAAATATTAATGTGTAACAGCCTCAATTCCTGATAAGTTTAATTTCTTGTCACCGGGGAGGTTTTTTCACTTTGCGATGGAAATCAACGAACTATACAGGAATTGTGATATGCGGAGGCTTAAGATATTTGGGTACGCAAGTCGACAAATCTGCGAACTCCTGCTTATGGAATAAATCCAGTGCAATCGGCATAAGGTTTAGTGCATTGCATTCTATAGGTATAACGTGGAATCCTTGCCTTCCCTGGAAAAATGACCATTTAGCTGTGCCTTCTCCAAAAATCACCATCTGTAGACCGTCTGAACTTAAGTGGTCAAGACAGTCTTCGGTTACAGTCAGAAAGCGATCCTCGTCCGTTCTTTTACCCGCGTGATCAAACACTGCAACATAGGCGTCCTGGCGACGGGCATCCAAAACAGATACATATATATTATGAAGGTCTGCTCCGAAACTCTTCCGTGCTGACCAGGCCAGGCTTTGCAAAGTATCAACTGAAAGGAGGGGACGACCAGTAGCATAGCAGATTGCTTTGGCAGTTGAAAGTCCGACCCGTAATCCCGTATAAGATCCCGGCCCAATACTCACCGCAACGGCATCCAGGTCAGTCGGCTTGATGTGCTGAGAGGCCAGGATCTTTTTGATCATCGGTGCCAAAGAGGCACTGTGATCATTGACATCATCTGATGTGGAGGATGCGATCATCTGGTCACCTGAACTTAAGGCTGCTGAGCACAACCGACTCGACGTCTCGATATGTAGTATGATCGGCTCCAAGTGGGAGTCTTACCTGAGCAAAGCATTGTACTGATCAGGATCATTTAGAAGCGCTATTGCTTGCTGCAACTCAGGATCATTTTTTAGCCGCTGACGTGTTTTTCCTTTTTCAAAGTAGTACCGGCCAGCAATATCCATCTCGATCTGGGCAATCAACTCTGTCTTATACTTTTCCAGATGTGTGTTTGTCTCCGTTCCGATTTGTTTTTGAAGATCCCTGATTTCATTTTGAACATTTTCTGATAGCTCAAGTTCGGCAACTTGCTTTTCAAGTTTCTTAAGGGACTTCTCGGCAGATGACTCGAATTTGAAGCCCGACTTTCTTACATATTCTGTAAAGTCATCAAACTCGGTAAACCGAAATTCTTCAACAGGGGCAATGCTGTCATGCTTTCTGCAATACTCGGTCACATATTTGAAGATGAGATGTTGCATATTCAATTCTTTAACCACTTCCGGGGTCTCTGGGTGTGGTATCACCACATCAGGTTTTACCCCACCACCATCGAGAACGGTGCGCCCACTGCGCGTCTTGAAGGGTGTACGTTGTGCGTCAGGAATATTGATTGGTTCACCATTCGCATATTGGACACTCTGAATACACCGACCACTTGGGATATAATACTTGGCTGTGGTCATTTTCAGTCGTGCGTTGTAGCCTACATCACGCGTATTCTGCACAAGGCCTTTGCCATACGATTGTTGTCCAATGAGAGCACCTCTGTCAAGATCTTGCACAACGCCGGAAACAATTTCAGATGCAGAGGCAGAATTTTTGTCGATCAGGACTATCAGCGGGATATCTGCATCTACCGCTTCATTGCGAGTCCGATACTCCTGATCACGCTCTGCCACTTTACCACGGGTAGACACGACCAACTCATTCTTGCCGACAAAGACATTCGAAACCTCCACTGCCTCACGCAACAGACCACCACCATTTCCCCGGAGATCCAGAACTATCCCTTTGAGATCGGGATCATCTGTCCTCAGGTCGCGCAATGCTTTTGCCACATTTCTCCCGGCATCTGGCGAGAATGTGGTCAATGCAATATATCCGATATGCTCTGCCACATTTCCAGAATGCGGGACATTAGGCATATTCACCGCGCCTCTTGTAAGTGTGATGTCGATAGGGTCTTTCTGTCCTGGTCTTTGCACTTTTATCTGAACGACCGTACCAGGTACCCCGCGAAGGATACTCTGCACATCTTCACCCGAGCGATCCTGAGCCGATTCTCCATTTACCGCCAGGATCTGATCTCCGGCTTTTAGTCCTGCCTGTGACGCCGGAGAATCTTCATAAGGCTCTACCACTGTCGGATGTCCGTCGATGACCGTAATTTTCGCACCGATACCATCATACTGGCCTTCGGATTGGCGATAACCTTCAATCTGGCTTTCCGAGAAATAATTTGTAAACGGATCCAAAGAACCTACCATGGCATCGAGTCCACTGCGCATGATCGTGGCCGGATCGAGATCGTCTACATACCAGGTGTTCAGTTCCTTGTAGACGTTGGTGAAAATCTCGATGTTCTTTGAGATCTCGAAGTACTTACCAGATTGGACTGCGGTAAATGCGAGGAGTGACAAAGAAGCTAGAAGGACGATACCCAGACGAAGTTTGTGTTTCATATTATAGCCGTATTGGGGGCAAAATTAACGAGATACGTCACACAGAACGGCAAATGGTCATTCCTTGTTTTGGAGTGAGGCGACGAACGCGTCGATTCAGGTAAATTTTACGGGCAAAGTGGAGTTGAGAAGACCCTTTTTAATGGCTTTAACCAGATGTAAATCACCTTTTTACTCAATCACAAAGGGTATTGCCTTGCACCATTTGTACATCCCCTCTCTGGCCAGGTTCAAAATGGACTTTAGGGATCACTCTGAGGTATGGAGCATTGAAATGGCTTCGCGTGGCTGCAAATAAACCCTACACTCATGTCGCTTCATCAGTCATCCTATTAGTTTTGTTGATTGCATCCCGTGATCAGTGCTGAGAATTTTGTTCCCGCGTGTGCAGCAAATCCCGGACGAAAACGAATCGAACCACCTGATCTGTATTGTGCACTACTGCCATTGGCATAACTCACATTGTTGGCATTGTCTGTGACCACTTCAGAATCTGCACGTGCAACAAAGACTTCCCCTGAGGATAGAGATCCCATGGTCTCCCAGACCGATGGACAATTGTCTTGACAAGGGCCGGCAACATACGCGACATTCTCAACCAGATAAGACTGCAAAGGAAAGATTCCACAGATCACCGGAATCAAAAGTTCACCAGTCAGAAAACCTCCTACGGTGTCAAATGGAGATCCTGTATCGGGAGGTTGTGAAACTTCAAAATGCAAATGGGGTTCGGTAGAACATCCGATACTACCTTCGATGCCAAGGACTGTACCTGCTTCAACCCAATCTCCGACTTCTATACCTGCAACTGTATTACTTCCTGTCACCATATGGGTGTACCCACTCCATTCACCATTCGGGTGTTCGATGACGACATAGTTATTAAACCACCAGCAGCAAGGATTACCGTCTCCACTAGGATGACATTCTTCCGTATTATCCTCTTGTATCCATCGTACCCATCCTGAGGCGGCAGCGACGATCAATGCAGGGGAGACGTCAGTGACAATATCATACTTGCCGAGAGGATCATGATGCCAAATGTCATTCGAAACAGTGACTAATGTATTGTCGGCATAAGCAATTCTATATAGTCCATCGGAGAATTTGAAATGCTGAGACTGCAGCGTGTGGCAGAAGCAACAAAAAAAGAACACCATCCAGACAGATCTATAGAAAATGGATCGTCTCAACAAAATGTATCGAATCATTGTGTCCATATTGATAATTCCTAAGACAAAGTCACATCTGATTAAATTTACTCACAACCCTCGATTTTTGCAATAAGTCTCATATGTAGTGATGTGGGGTGAAATGCTGTGGCAACAAAACCGGGTTTAAACTTAATCCATTGTGCTGATTGAAAAACCACTTGAGCGCTACTGTCGATGACGGCCGAACTTTCGATTGAAACCAATGCAGAGTAACGCCAACTACCCCAGCCGATGTAGTCGTAAATATTGTATGCTCCAGGGCATTGAGTACAGGATTCGATGCATCCCTCGTCTTCGATAAAATCAAACATCTCTTCAATGTTTGCCTGAGCCCATGTAGCTGATTCAGTATCGCCAAAGTTTGGTTCCATGATCGTACCCGTTCCAGGTTCATGATCTGCATCCAGGAGATGGCCGTACTCATGTGCCTGTAGAATCGCCAGATCATAGAAGTCAGTAAGAACATTGTTTTCAAGGACAGTCCATGGTGTGATACCAATATCACCGCAAGCACCACCAATGTCTGCCCTGCCAAGGATCCCATAGTCAAAGTCGTCTTTGTAAATATTTCCTGACGTCCAAAGATGACCGATGTCCTGAGCGCCAAACCAATTGTCGGCCCAATCTTCAAATTCATCTTTCAACACGTCCATGTCCAATGAAGTACCCCACGGTGTATCTCCTCCACTCGTGCTGGTGACAATAAAAAAATCGTCTGTCCAGAAATCAATATCAAAGTCATCATAGAAGGGCTCCACGAAATTCATGACGGTAAGATTTAAGTCCAGGACCGCATCTGCAGATCCGTAAGTGATGAACATCCTGTGATCTGTAGCTAACGCCACTTCCATTTCCAGGCAGGTATAGGTTCTGTTGGCGGGGAGCGGGGAAGTTGGGAGTTGGATCGGAATTTCTTCCGAAGGTGAAACCGTAGGTACCTCTTCCAATTCACAAAAACCTTCAGACCCCCTGATCGCGTCCGATACCTTGTAAAGCACAAACACATTCTTCTCTGCTGAACCTATGAGTTGTGTGATAGGCTGAATCATGGTATACGTTTTCCCAACTGGAATCATAGCAGCAAAGCATCCTTTTGAAATTGTAAACCGTGCTTCCTTTTCCATATCAGGTCTGAAGCCGACAAACGTTCTGCATTTCCGATCCACCTCCAATGACTGATATTTTCCATCCCGTATCGTTGATATTCTGCAATCCGGACGGAGGATTTGATTTTCATACACAGTCCATTCAAATACCTGATCTCCGAACACCAACTTCAATGGTGCACCTGATTCCTGTCTTTGCATGTACTCCGAGATCATGTTTGGATCCAGAGTATACACCTCATATCTGGTATACATTTGATCCAGGCGAATGTCCTTCATAGCAAGAGGAATTGCATAAAACTCCTGGGCATGTAGCAAATTCCCGAGGCAGATACTGATGATGAGGAAGAAGTATTTCACGAGATACTTTTTATGAAGTTAGGCACAGAGGATGTGTCTGATTTGATTAAACTACTTGTTTGTTACTGCTGTGGCTGGATTGACGATTCTTTTCAGCTCATCAATTTGTTCTTGTTGTTGAATAATATACAGTGTGAGTTCTTCTACCTTCTCCAGCAGTCTTCTATTCATATCACCGACATCAAAACCTTCATTTTCTACCTGTATAGCAGCAGGAATATTCGGTAAGTGTTTATGCGTTGTGATAAAAGACTTCAGCTCATCAAGAGGTCTCAGTGCATAATCATGCGCAAAGACATAATCAGGCCAGGGGCCATTGTTCTGAAGCTCGACGCGGAGTTCTTCGCAAATGATCTCACCACCAACGCTGAGGCTATAGCCTAACGCAGGCCCTTCTGCACCTACATTAATCGCGACTTCTGCTGCGCCTAAGTATATCTGTTGTGCACCAATATGAATATCGCCGGTAGAGTTACCCGATGAGGTACTGATGAGCAAGTTATTGCCAAGTTGCTGCATATACGACTTTGCGACGCCGTTTTGGTACCACTGCATAAAGTTGTTGTTTCCATCGATGCCGATTGCTTCTCCACTATGCACGATGCGCAGGTTTCCGGCAACATCGAGCTTGCCAAGGGGATTGCTGGTACCGATACCAACATTGCCTGATGGATTGACAAAAAGATGATCACCGCCATTTGTGCGCACAACAAAACTACCCAGGTCGTTGTCCGAGAAAGTACCTACCCTGAAGTCGTCCCCTGAAAGTTGAATGAAGCCTTTTTGTACTCCTCCATTATGCAATGCTATCGTTGGATTTGTTCCATTAAACAGACCGTTTCCTACGACATTCAGTGCTTCAGTGGGAGCGATCGTACCAATGCCCACATTTCCATTGCTCGCTACAGTAAACGCGCCTGCATTCACTAACAATACACCTCCACTTCTTTGCAATTGTAATACGCCGGCATTACCATTAGATCTTTGCTGTATTTCGTCACTGTCGAATACGAGATTCGAGCTGCCTGTAAGTCCAAAAACAGCATAGCCGTCCGTAGAAAGATTTGCAATGTTTCCATCGGTAATATGCAATCGGGTATCGGCTGTAAGTCCCGATTGCCCGATGCGTACCGCTCCCCCTTCCTGCTGCAGATACAATGGAGCGGCCGCACCATCATCTCTGGCAAGAATTTCATAGTGACCCAGAGCGAGGTTCAATCCGTTTTCATCTCCCAATAGCAAATGGCCATGCGCAGTATAGCTGGCGAAGGTGCCTCCTTTGATCTGGAGTTTTGCCAGGGCTTCATCCAGAGATGCGTTTGTGCCAATACCAATATTGCCATTGTCATAGAATCTCATGTATGAAGTACTTTCTACATTCCTAAGATTCATTGTCTGAGAAAGTGACGTATAAGAGATAGAACCCCCACCAGTACTATCCGTTTTCAATAAGGATATCAGTGAAGAACCTGTACTCGTACCCCGGATCTTCAGCTCAGCAGTGTTCAATGGATCACCAATGGGACCTCCGGGAGCATTGATAAACATGTCGCCATGTAGAAACAATTTTTCACTGATTCCGCTGGTGACCCCGATACCGACATTCCCATCTACATTGCTGTACTGATTTATCCCAGAAATTGTCCAGCTCGCAGAACCCGTGAGTTCACTCGCCTTTGCAAATCGCTGCCATGAAGTACCATCGTGATACCAGAAGCCAAGGGAAGTAGTTCCAGTGTTTTGAAATACCATCAACCCCTGTGGTGGAGTCATAATCCCGGTACGTTGGGTACTGTTCATTCTTGGTATGAGAAGCCCTTTGGTCGTACTGGTCAGGTCGAGTATCGATTTACCATGTGGTGCGGCAGTACCAATGCCGACACCTTGTTGTGCATGGATACTTTGCACCGCAAGTATCATCAGGAGAAACAGGTACAGATTTTTCATGTTAACGAGAATTTGGATTTTTTGATTTTTGAAATTGATGTCGTATGAGTGTTTACAAATGCGATAGAGTCGATGTCATGGAATCAAGTTCTACGATGCGCTGGAGGATCAAGGCATGCATGGGTTGCTTTATCCCGGTATGTGGAGTGATCACCGGAGCGAGATAGTGTGGCGTCCTCATTTTGGCTTCTTTGCGCATGGGCAGATAGACAAACTGCAGCCATTGCCAGATATCCGGAATACCATCGCTGCAATACTGATGCACCCAATCAGGTATCGTTTCTGACCATATCCCTGCCGTTTTCATTGCATCCTCTATAAGAGTGATCTGATATTGAATTGATGATTTACCCGTATGCATCGACATTCCCCTATTTTCTTAGGCGAAACATATGGCGGCATGTAACCCCTAGATAGCGACAACTACTGAATGGTATCATGAAGGAGCATTCGGACAGAATGATTGAGAAAGCGGGAAAACCCATAAAATCACGCCTGGAAGAACAATACCCAATGAGACAATGGTTGCTTTGGCTGATCGGCAGGACGACAGGTAAGCCGGATAGCTATGTAGATTTGTGAATTAACATGGCAGGGCTTGAGATTGTACTGGTCTCAATTCCCGTAATCAGGCATCTTGGACAAGAGGACGAAATTTTTCATGAATCCATCACGATATAGCGATTCGAAACATTGAATCATCTCAGACTTATTCTTTATCTCACCTTTGCACTGGCGACGTTGAATTCAACTGCGCAAAGAGTGTATCACGTCACCACAAATAATGGTCTCTGCACAAATAATCTCACCGATCTGACAAGAGACAGGTATGGCAATATGTGGATCGGATCTTATGGTGGTCTCATGAAATTTAGCGGCACCCGGATCAAAAGTTTCACAAGGGTCGGCAAAGACGAAGAAGCCATTAGCAGTCTGGAAATGCATAGCGTCTATGAAGACAAATGCGGTTTTATCTGGATAGGGACAACTGGCGGTCTTGATAAACTGGATCCCATCACAGCTAAAGTGACGCACTATCCTATAAAGTCCCCATTCAAGGAGTCGTCATTCGTTGGCTATCTATACTCAGTATTTCAAGACCGCGAGGAATTCATCTGGCTATGTACTGATGTTGCAATGTATAAACTCGATAATAATACAGGCGACTATCAGACAATTCCCGTACAAAGAGACAAGCATGGCATTCCAAATTATTCAGTCTGCTACAATAGTTTTGTGGACACTGAAGAAGGTCTCTGGTTTCATACCGCGGACGGCCTGACATTCTATGAATATGAAACGGATTGGTTTTACCATAGGTATCACAATCCAGAAGCAAAGGAAATCTTCAACATTAAAAAGAAAGAACCATTCGGTCAAAGTGATATGAGACAAGACAAGGATGGCCGGTTTTGGTTTGTCAATAATCATAAACAGTTGACGTCCTATGATGTGCTTCACAACCGAATCGATTCTTTTGAATTTATCAGACCTGAAGGAACATGGCCATGTTGCTATAGTATAGCAATCGATGCTAGAGACAACATCTGGGTTGGCACGCGACATGGCGGAGTCTTCGTTTTCGATATCAGGACGAAAACATTTCGTTCCTTAAAACAAACCGGTATCAACAAGCTGATTCAGTCCGATTACATCTATTCCTTGGAGCGAGGAAATGATGGCCAGATGTTTGTTTCACACGACAATGGACTGGACATCGTCGATCTGTACGACGAGTCTATTCGGGAACGAAAACTCAGCGGCGGGGAAGATTTTCTCAATCTGAAGCATCAGTCAGGCGACATCTTCATCAATGCAGCTGAGCAGCATGTCTATGTGCCATTCTATACTGGCGGATTCTTCGTCTATGATCTATCCACGGACCAGTTTATGCAGTATGACAAATACACTTCGACCGACGTGCGCGCACCATTGGTTTTTGTCATGGATGACAGAAAATACCTCTCCACCGAACGGAATATCTATCCATTCGATGTAGCGGATGATGTCATCAACCTTGGGTCGAAGGCTCTTTTACCAGACACCATCTCGAAAATGCCTGGCCAGGTGGTCTGGTTCTTTCAGGAAAATCCTCATTCAATCTATTTCAAAAAAAGTTCTGGTAAACTGGTCTATTGGGAGCAGAATAAGTTGGAAATGATGAATACCGCAGGTTTTAAATCTAATATCTGCATCTCCTTGGATAGTCAATACCTGTACTTCCTGAATGAAGATTACAACCTTGTGAAACGGAATCTGTCCACGAAATCGCACGACACTATCGATCTGCAACAAATGCTGAAATCCATGGACTTTTCCTTTTCGAATCCCAGGCATATCGCCGATGATGGTTCGAGTATCTGGATGACATCACAAACAGGAATGCTGAGATATGCATATGCGCAACAACAACTCTTCGGATATACCATGACTGAGGGTCTGTCACATGGGTTCAATTTTTCTGTTGTCACCGACAAGAACAATGATATCTGGGTAGGGAATCTGGGAGGTATAGACAAATATGACCGTGCCACGAACAGATTTGTTTCCATTCAAAAAATCAACGAGACCACGTCCATGGACGCGTTTGGTCACGCGATCTGCACTCGTGATGGCAAGCTCATCTTCCACTTTGGAAATAAGCTCTATGTGATCAATCCGGAAAGTATTAAGGTAGACGACACATCATTGAGAAAAATCCAACTCAGCGAGGTCCTGATCAATGGTGAGCAAATTGATTGGAGGAATCCGGATAACCTCTCTCAACTGAGATATGATGAAAACAGGATTACCTTGACGTATGATGTTCTTGAATTTGCCCATCCGGACCTGTTCGCATTTCATTACAGGCTCAATGGCAGAGAATGGATAGATCACGGAAATCGTACGGAAGTCAATTTTGACGGACTTTCGAATGGCGAATATATCTTCGAAGTGACAGCGGCTGATGACCCAATGTCAATGAATGCAAATACGTTGTCTGTACCCTTCTCCATAAAACCTCCTATCTGGAAAACATGGTGGTTTATTGCTGCAAATGCGGGCTTGGGGATTTTTATTGCCGGATTCCTGGTACGGCGGAATGTGCAGCGCATCAGAGCTCAAAACAAAATCGAGGTACAAGTAGCAGAGCTTAAGTCCACCGCGCTTCGGGCGCAAATGAACCCGCATTTTGTCTTCAACTGTCTCAATGCTATCCAGGAATGCGTCGTCACAGGACGTATCGATGAGGCGTATACATATCTTTCCAAATTCTCCAGGCTGCTCAGGCTCGTTCTTGAGCATTCTGACCTTACTGTTATCACCCTGCACCAGGAGATGGAGATCCTGGACCTCTACATCTCGCTTGAGAAACTCCGCTTCAAAGAAAGTATGGACTATCAAATCATCACCGATGAGGATCTTGAGACTGAGGAAATCAGCATTCCACCGATGCTCATCCAACCGCATGTCGAGAATGCGATCTGGCATGGGCTGCGAAATTTCCAAAATGACAGAAGACTCCTTATTTATATTAAGGAGGAGGCTAACGAATACCTGACCGTGATCATCGAAGACAATGGTGTGGGTAGAAAGAAAGCGATGGAGCTCAAGGCCTCCCGTATGATGGCAGGTCAAAGACATAACTCGAAAGGCCTTACCATCTGCACTCAACGAATTGAACTTCTGCAGAATCAATATTCACGGACAAAGATGGAGATTGAGGATCTCTATACTAAGCAGGGTGTTGCAACAGGTACGCGTGTGACAGTCGTGTTGCCGATCATCCTTCAGAATCAGGGAGGAATGGCAGAAGGGCGGAATGGCGGAAAGGCTTGAACTTTTCAATTCTTCAACTTATTGACTTCCTTAACCATAAACCCATAAACTCATAACTTGCTTTCATGATCCGCATTCTGATTGTAGACGATGAGGAAGCCGCAGGAAATATCCTGAAGGTGCTTATCCAAAAACACCTGCGTATCCCACATGAGGTTCGGGTCGAACGTGATCCGATGTCAGCCCTTAAGATCCTGACTTCATATCAGCCAACACTTGTCATGCTCGATATCGAAATGCCGGGGATGAATGGCTTCGATTTTCTTAACAATGCAGGAAGTTGGGACTTCGACGTCATCTTTACCACAGCATATGATCAGTATGCCATCAAAGCAATTCGTTTTAGTGCGCTGGACTACCTGCTCAAACCTATTGACATCATCGATTTGCAGAATGCGCTGAACAGACATATCGTCAGTAGAGAATTTGCTCGTTCAGAACACAATCCACTAGTTGGCAATCTCATAGAAAATCTGCGCAAACCGACAATGCAGGAATTTCGTCTTGCACTGGCATCTTCAGAAGGTACCTACTTTATATCGCCCGGAGAAGTCATTCGCTGTGAAGGTGACAATAACTATAGTCGATTCTTTTTTGCAGATCGAAAGCCCTTCCTGGTATCGAAGACTCTGAAGGAATACGATGAACTTCTTACAGAACATGGGTTTATCCGCGTTCACAAATCCCACCTTGTAAATAAAGCCTTTGTCCAACGTTATGACCGGGAAGGCAATCTCTGGATGAGTGATGGCAGCCACGTCCCCGTCTCGAGGCGTAACCGTGATAAAATCAAAGAGATGTTCACTGCTACTGGTTAAGCGAACGGCAATTTCTAGTCCTTAGTCCTCAGAGCGAAAGGCGAACATGCTTTCGCTAAAGCTTCAGCAGTCGAAGACGGCTAACAGCGAAAGGCCTTTTTCAGGGTAACATTCTTCCGGCACGGGACACAATGGGTATCTAATATTGTTTGCAATGAAAACCACATTGATTTTTTTCCTACTCCTGTCCGTTGCCACATCGGCCCTGGCGCAGAAAACTTATGTCTGGAAAGGTGGAAAGCCCGGACGTGTCAATGACTGGGATTGCGCTGCCAATTGGAGCACCTATCGTGTTCCTGATGAGTTTGCAGATGTCATCATCCCACGAAATCTAAATCAATCTCAGAACTACCCAGTGATCAAGTCTGCCGGTGTGCAGCTCAACTCTCTACGCATTTCTTGCGGTGCACGACTTACTATCGCAGAAAAGGGGTCATTGATCATCTTCAACCCCGACTACTGTGATGATGTGAGCCGGATCGTGGTTCTCGGAAAACTTGAACTACCGGGAAGATCGGGTACTTCACAAGAAACAATACTGCTAAGTAGCTTCTAAGTTGCCTCTAAGTTGTTCCAGGTAGTGACAAGTGGTACTCATTTGTGGCGTATAAGAAGCACACTAAGGTGTTCTTCTTTCTTTCGCTCATCGCCATCCGTCACTGTTGAAGCCATCGTGACACACCTTTTCATCAATATTTCTACATACTTTCGCAACAACATTTTTCGTATATGTTGATACAATATGTCATAATCCTATTACCTTGTTTCGTCAGTTTGAAACTTTAATGAAACAATGTGCGTTCAACACCCCTATTACGATTAATTAAAACTATGAGCATGACTAACAATGAGCTCTCTATGGCAGATGTCCGATTCAATGAAGTAACCGGTCAACGCCAACTACATTCCCTGATGTTATTTCAACCAGGAGATGTCATTTGTCCATTTGGTGCAAGGGATACTTTTGATTATCCAACTTATCTCACTGTTCAGGTTGGTACGAACAAACATATCCTACTGGCTCCGGAAGATCTTCAGTATAGCAATCACAGTTGTGCACCAAATATCTTTTTTGACACCACCTCTATGAAGGTGATTGCGCTGCAACCAATTCAACCCGATGATGAATTGACGTTCTTCTATCCTTCTACGGAATGGGATATGGCACAACCATTTCAATGCTACTGTGGCAATCCGAATTGCCTTGGTCTGATCGAAGGAGCGGCCTTCATCGCAGATGATGTGTTGAAGCACTACAAGCTCACAGACTTCGTCCTAACGCAGTTGCAACTCCAGCCAAAAATGGAGAGAGTGTAGTTTGCATGAACAGGACGACTGATGATCTGATCCGTTCTTATAAGTTCTGGGTCTTGGTGCCAGGCCTGGAGACAACAGATCCGAATCTCCAATACTACTATGACTTTTCACAAAGCCTGGCTGAGTATACCAAAGTATTCGACGGCATGCAGGCCTCATGGCAGTGGCAACTTGTGACCATGCAAAACAAGCATGAAGTGATTGCATCTATCAAGGCACAGTCAAATGGTCGCCAACCTATCGTATTTAATCTCTGCGATGGCGATGAAGTCAATGGCCCTCCCGGTATCTCTGTCATTCATGAATTGGAAAAACTGGGTTTGCCCTATACAGGATCAGATGCAGACTTCTACCAGGTCACGACTTCCAAGATTTCTATGAAAGAAGCGTTTGACAGGGCGGGAGTATCAAATCCACCCTGGGCGATCATCGATGGAGGCACAGACTCCCTCAATGGCTTGTTTGCCAGATTAGGCACGCCTCTACTTATCAAACCGGCAGTAAGTGGAGGAAGTATGGGTGTGACTGTGAGGAATGTCGTTGACAATGAAGAATCATTATTGACCAGAGTCGCTGAGTTGAAGGAAGGTTATCGTGGTTGGGATCTTGCAGAAGGAGGTATCCTGGCAGAACGTTTTATCATCGGACCGGAGTACACGTCACTCATCATTGGCTCTTCGGACTCTCCGGATGATTGTATCATTTATGAGCCTGTAGAGCGTGTGTTTCATGCATCGCTTCCTGAAACTGAGAAGTTTTTGTCTTTTGACAGACTTTGGGAAATCTATGAGAACGAGAGCCCAATGCCTGATGAGGAAAACTTTTATACCTATCACGCAGTAGAACCATCGCTTGCAATGGCAATCAAGAAGCTTTCAATAGATGCGTATTGTGCAGTAGGTGGACAAGGTTATGGACGTCTCGATATTCGTATGGATGCAAAAAGCGGCGTACTCTTTGTATTGGAAGTCAATGCACAATGTGGATTAAGTGAAGATGAAGACTATACTTCTATCGGTGCAATACTTCGCATCACTGGTAAATCATTCTCAGAAATGGTTTTAGAGATCATTCATGAAGCGTTACACAAATGAAAATTATAGCCTTGAATAGATACAACGATATGAGTTCATACGTATCTTTCGGCCGGATTTCAGCATTCCCTTTGAACATGAAAATATCACTATGAAGATTTGCGTATTACAACCTGACTATTCGACAACAGGTGTTGATTACAAAAATTACGACCCACCCAGAAACCTTTCGTCACTCCTGCCCGATGCAACAGTTGATCATGTGTTGCTCAATAAGCTTACGGTCTATCGTCAGCTCAAGGAACTTGGCAAGAAAGGCTATGACATCTTTGTGAATCTCTGTGAAGGCTATCTCGAATGGGAAGTTCCTTCTATCGATGTCATCCAATGTCTGGATTTATTGAATCTTCCCTATACAGGACCTTCTGTAAAACTTTATGATCCTCCGAAAGAGCTCATGAAGTATGTTGCATATTGTGAAGGTATCAGAACACCTCAATATGTCCTCATTGAAAGTACGGAGGACATCGCCAAAGCATGTCAGACTCTGGCCTTTCCTCTTTTTGTGAAACCCGCGAAAGCCGGTGACAGTCTCGGCGTGGACGATCATTCATTGGTGAACAATGTGGAGGAATTGCGTCAAAAAGTTGATGAAATCCTTGAAGAATATGGACCATTGCTGGTAGAAGAATACATTGCAGGCAGAGAATTTACGGTTCTCGTCGCAGCACCTGCAGATCCGGGAGAAAAATGTGTTGTCTTCAGACCAGTCGAGTATGTATTTCCCGACGGTATGAGTTTTAAGACTTATGCCCTCAAGACCTCTGAGCTTCATCCTGATTGCAATCATCCATGCAGTGATCCCAAATTAGATTATAAGTTGCGTCAGGCAGCGATGAAGATTTTCCAGGGATTCAATGGTGTAGGATATGCACGCATGGATTTCAGAGTAAGCGGGAAAGGCAAGATCTATTTCCTTGAAATCAACTTTACCTGTTCGGTATTCTATAGCGATGGATATGAAGGATCGGCAGACTATATCCTGAAATATGACTCCGGACAAGCGGCTTTCCTACAGCAAATCATTGCAGAGGGGATTGCAAGACATGCTCGTAAGCAGAAGAAATATGAGTTGAAAGGCAACTCAATCTCCGGATATGGTATTTATGCGAAAAAAGATATCGGCGTAGGCGAACTTGTCTTTGCAGGAGAAGAACGTGCGCAGAGACTTGTCACACGTAGCTATGTCGAACAAAACTGGAAAGCGGCTCAGCAGAAAATGTTTCGCCGTTATGCCTATCCGGTAAGCAATGAGGTCTTTCTGCTTTGGGATGATGATCCATCCGAATGGGCTCCGCAAAATCATAGCTGCGCTCCGAATACAGTATGTCATGGTCTTGACGTGATCGCCTTACGTAAGATTAATGCCGGTGAAGAACTCACCCTTGACTATGCTAACTTCCTCGATGAGAATGCGGAATCTTTTGAATGCCGTTGTGGTTCAACAAACTGCCGTGGTGAAGTAAAAGGGACATCACATAACTCGATCACCGAGCGTGAGCAACTCGCACGTGCAGCAACTGAGAATGGAAATGGAAAGCGCAAAAGAGCCATCTATGCTCTGAAGTCGACCCGATCCTTGCCGAATAACGAATCTGATGTCAGGAATCTAAGGGCTGGCGGTGCGTTTATGAAGAAGTGATAGAAAGCAGTCCTCAGTCTGCAGTCCTTCAGTCCACGGTCTTCATTCTTCTTAGCGAATGGCGAACTACCTTCGCTCAAGCTTCGGCAGTCGAAGAAAGCGAACGGCAATTCTACAGTGCACAGTCTGGAGCATGGTCAATCCGTCCGCAATCCGACTTCCGACTTCCGACATCTGCAATCCGACATCCGACATCCGCAATCTCATCGGACATTCGTAAAATGTACTATTTTGGCTTAATGCGAATTGGCATCCTCATCGTATTTGTATGGTTGACTACTCCATTGACAGCTCAGTTTATCGAGCTCACAGAGGACGGCTACGAGATCATGCGCGTTTACTATGGCGGCGGGAGTTTCTTTCTGGATGAAATGCAGCGCAAATCCCTGCAGGAGTGGCTGAGTACAAAAGAGAAGCTAAAAGAGTATGAAATCCTGGTTCAGAGCCATACTGACAATATCGGCAGCCATGACTACAATCTTTATCTATCCCAGATGCGGAGTGAATCGGTCATCGAGGCTTTGAATGAGATCAACATTGCACGGGAAGAGATACGTATCCAGGATTTCGGAGAGGAGGATCCCTTATTTGACAACAAAATCCTACAGGGCCGCCTCAATAACAGACGGGTCGATATTATTCTCATACCGCCTTCTTCTTAAGTCTTCAGTTCACATACTTCATTATTCGGAGCGAACGGCGAATGGCGAACTGCCTTCGCTCAAGCTTCGGCAGTCGAAGAAAGCGAACGGCAATTCTCCAGTCCTAAGTCTTCATTTACGTTTTTCGAATACGTGAGATAGGAATACGACTTTGAATGGATGTCCCACCTCCAGGGGAAGAACGGATATGGAAGCTTCCTCCGAGTGAACGCGTACGCTGCTCCATATTATTCAGACCATTTCCCCTGCTCACCAAATCCGGATCAAATCCTTTTCCATTATCTGCAATTGTGATCAGGATGTCTGAGCGATCTGTTGCGACAGTGACTTCAGCTTGTGAGGCCTCGCTGTATTTGGCTATGTTATTGAGGGCTTCCTTTATTATCAGGAGAATATTCTTTCGGGACTCCGGTTGCTGCAGTTTCCGGTCTACGCGCGGGTCAATGTGATAGGTGCATTCAATATTTTTCTGTGAAAGCAGATCTGTGCTATAGTTTCTGACTCTATTGGCCAATGATCCTTTGCCATATCCTTCGGTCTGAATTGACCAGACAATATCTCCCATACTTTCCATCACTTGCCGGCTATTCTGTTTGATTTGCTGTACTACTTCTCTAACTTTCTCCGGACTACTGTCCAGCGCACGTTCGGCTACAGTGCTATAGATATGGATACTACTGAGAGAAGAGCCCACATCGTCATGTAAGTCCTGAGATATCTTGGCTTTGATGCTATAGACGCGTCTGATCTGACCGATGCGATACAGGTATAGCGCAAGAATTCCTCCGATGACTGCAATGCTACACAAGACAATAAACCACCATGTTCGCCAAAACGGTGGTGTAATATGGATGGGAATATTCACCAGGACATTAGTCCATTGACCATCATGATTCGTTGCTTTTACCATGAACTCATAGTTTCCTGCTGGCACATTGGTATAACTCGCATAGTTCTTGGTACCAATATTCCAATCATTGTCGAATCCTCTCAGGATGTACGCATAGGTGACCTCCCTGAGAGGATGAGTGCGAATCAATGAGTATTCAAACGAAAAAAAATTCTCACGATAGGACAGCTTGATAGGTGCATTGTTACTGAAGCCAGGGTACTCCTCATCGAATATGCTAAAACCACTGATAACAATACGTGGTGCATTTTGCTCAGGGTGATATGCATCTGGAGTGATTTCTACAATTTCATTTTTACAAAAAAAATAGAGCTTGCCGTCCAGTCCATGAATTGCATTGGCAACGAATTCATTATCAGTAAACACAAGTTCCGGATCGACCTGGTTTAACGTGCCTTGGCGAGAGTTGTAGTAATTCAGTCCGTCTGCGGTCGAGATCCAGATGTTTGCATCCTCATCCCGAAGAATGCTGTTGACAAAATTGCTATTTAGCCCATGCTCCTGCCGAATGTGCTTGTAGCTCTCAACCTTTGTGTTGAATAGAACCACGCCGTTTCCATACGTACCCAGCCACATTGTACTATCATTCCCGCGCGTGATCTCGGTAATGGTTCTGGAAACCACATGCGTTGAATCGTGTTGCAACGGATGAAAGTGCGTAAATGTATTCTTGTCGATTTCGTACCTGGAGAATCCTGCACCTCCATTATATCCGATCCAAAGTGCATTCTGATCAAGGTATCCTGAGATTAATCCTGCCGGTAAAAGCGAATTTGGCCCTAGACCTGAGTCTTCAAGTTTCTCTAATTTTTTCGTCTTCAATTGATAATGATACAGCCCTCTGTTCCAGCAGCCGATCCATATATCATCCGTACTTCCTTTGCGGAGAAATGCGCGCTGTCCTATATGGATATCTTCAACTACTTTTTCTGTGCCGAGATCGAGGGCAATCACATTAAAGTCAGTATCAATCCATAGTTTGTTGTCATCCGCTAATAGGGAGAAAATATATACAGGACTGATGCCGATATTCACAGGCATGAGATTCCCTTCCTTCAACTTGTATTTATATAATCCATTGTTCGCCCCAATCCACATCTCTCCCGGTTCAGTCTGAGCTATTGCCGTGATCTTTAACTGGTTGTTTATGACTCCGCTGCCTCCCAAATTTATGCGGTACATCTTGTAGTACTGATCTCCTTCATTGTAAATACTGATACCATCCGCTGACGAAATCCAGTAGTTCTGTTGAGCATCTATGTAAATGGATCTTGTGATTTCGTTGATAATAGACCGGGGATGATGAATCACAAAGAAGCTCGAATCAAGAGACCTGGATTCGGGATCGTAGATCTCGGTTCTGACAATCCAATAGCAAAGCCATACTCTGTTCTTATTATCTGTATGAATACTCCGGAGGCCGGAGCTCGCTGTTCTTCCGGTGTAGCCTACGATGTTGTTCACGAGATCAAAATAACCCAGTTGAGTATTCCTGTCAAGAAACCACAACCGATTCTTGTTGTCTATCGCCAGTTCGGTATCATCTGCATGCGCAAATACATTCCATTGTTTCGGATTAAACTCATCATAATAAAACTGCTGGGTGAGAATATCATAAAAGTAGAGATTGTATGAAGAGGAAAGCCAGATACCATGATGAATACTATCGTATTCGATATGTGCCACAAGACCCTGGTCTGATTTAGATTGTCCGGTTTTGGGCAAGGGCACATAAAAGACGCTGTCTTGATTTAAGTCATACTTCCAAAAGCCATGACCAGACATCCAGACATTACCATCTTTATCAGTACAGATGTTGGCGATCCGATTGGCGATTTCACGGTTTCGTGAAGGATGCGGAAGATAGATCTGCTGAAAATTCCCTTTGCTTTTGTCGAACCGACTCAATCCGTAGTATGTCGCAACCATGATATCACCGCCCGGACCTGCCGCCAATGCAGTGCAATGATTGTGAGTCAATGACAAGCTATCTGTGGAATGATGTCTGTAAACCTTAAACGATGTCCCGTCGTACCGGTTAAGTCCGTTTTGTGTCGCTATCCAATAAAAGCCCACACTGTCCTGTAAGACCGCCTCCACTTTGTTTGATGAAAGACCGTGTTCAGAAGTCAGGTGTTCAAAAAAGAAGTTTGATGTCTGTGCATAGACACCACCATTGCCATTCCCAAAAGCAATGAGTAAGACGCAGATTGCAACACGTACGATGTATTCCAATGGAAAAGGTGTCATTACAAAAAGACTATTCCAAAGTAGACATTCCTTTACTCTCGTACGTAAACGGGACTTGCAAGTTGTGTAGCGGCATCCTCATTGAGTAAATACACTATTGCTAAGATTGGCGGTAATTACACCTGTTGGACCCGCTACAGACACAATACTACCTTCTTTGGCAAGGCGGGACGTGCTGCCATTTATGTGGATCTGGGTTGCATTCAGGTCCATTGTGCCATCTGCATTGATATCTAGCCCTAGCCCGGCATCAATATCCAAATTAAAGGTTGATGCGATTTCAATCGAAGCGCCTTTCATGATGAGATCACCGGTACCTGCATCGATGGTGATATCATTACCATCCGCAGCGAGGATCTTGATGGCACCACTTGCATAGATCAGAATCCGGCTCGCCCCCGCCTTTATCTCAATACTGTCGCTTGTACTTTCAATTCTGATCGGATCGGTCGCGGAAACAATACCACCGGAAGGTTCGATCGCGCCGAATACCCGCAAGCCATCTATAGGTGGAGTGATGTTCGCGCCGATACTCGTGCCACCGTTTGCAAATACACGGAACTTCGTCGCACTATTGACCTGAATGCTAGTGGATCACCGGTGCTGTTGATATGCAGCCTGTCAGATGGCGCAGTGGTACCTATACCGACATTGCCAATATCCGTGATCACCATCCGGTTGATATTTCCATTGGTGCGAAATGATAAACCATAGAGCGTGGTTGAATTGTAGACAATGGCACCGTGAGCCGAATGAATTGCATTGCCGAAGAAGATTCCACTTTCGAAATTGTTTGGTGTAAGCAGGTTGATGCCCATGTGGTTATTGCTTTCAAATACGGCCGTCGCTAAAGAACTTGCTGTCGCTCCCGAACTCTCCGCTCTGACATGGAGCATAGCCTGAGGAGAAGAGATATTGATTCCAACCTGAGCAACTGCATACTGTTGTGAGCATATGATGATCAAAATTGGTACAGGTTTACACCTGAGTATAGAGCACAGAAACCGAACATCCATATACATTGGTTTTTAGTCAGGTGATTGGATTGAAAGAAGATGAATTCAAATACAGGACTGCATTTATCATTGCTTATAGACGACAAAGTGAAACGTCGCATTGACATCATTGCCTGAGCCATCATAAATGAAAACAACAAGATCACCAGTATCTGCACTGGTTGTCCACATTCTGGGAGAGACACCAGTGACCGTGACACTCGTGACATATCCTGTTGTTGAGTAGGTCTCATTGTCTATTGTGATATCATACCTTCCTGTGCCATTACTTGCCACAGAAAAGTTACCGCTACCACTATTGATCACAGCACCAGAACTGACCGAACCATAACATATTGGGAGGAGGTGTGCAGTCGAAGTTGGTTCCCTATGCACTTCTCCGGAATACATATAGATATCACCATCGCTTTCAACACGCAATCTGTTGGTGTTGCCTCCAGCGCGCAAATCGACACCACCGTTCGCACTAAAAATGAGTGCACTGCGAATCGCGCTACTCGAGTTACCATACAGAAAACCGGTTTCAAAGCCTGTGGGGTAGGAAAATTGGATATACGAATTTATGTCGTCTTCAAAAATCACAGAGGTACTACCATTGTACATGCCGCCGCCAGTTCCATTTTTCACATGGAGTAGGGCATCCGGAGAAGTATCGCCGACACCGATTCTGCCATTTTTCAAAACAGTGAGTGCATTTGATCGTGTGGTATCGTTCTCACCGTTACCAATGATAAACAGTGGCGTAGTTGACGTAACTGCGTTTTGAATCGCAACAATTGGATCATTGTACAGGCCAGCGACAAGCGAGCTGTATCCATGTGCCTGTGTACGATATCCGCATGCAAGAGATGCCCAGGATAATGCTTGCGTGGCGTACCCCAGCGCAGTAGAAGCAAAGCCATCTGCGGTAGTGGAGCTTCCGAGTGAAGTAGAGCTTACTCCTGTTGCACTCGCACCGAAACCAACAGCAAAGGAGTAAGGTGAGGTTGCTTCGGACTGCCATCCGAATGCGAAAGAATAATCCCCCGAGGCCTGGGATATATACCCCCCGGAAATAGAATGCGTACCGGTTGCATCAGTACCTGCTCCGGTGGCAAGGGAGTAATCTCCTGAAGCAACGTTGTTGGTACCCAAAGTCGTGGAACTTGGACCACTGGAGACATTTCCGCTTCCAAGAGCCACCGCGCTCACCCCACTCGCTCTTACATTCAAGCCAAGCGCTATAGAATTGTTACCGATGTTTTCTTTGTTCCATTGCGTGCTCGCAACATTTCCAGCGCGGAATGCTGCTTTCTCCGGATACCACATCATACGCACTCCGGCCCCACTTGCCGGAGGATCGTCCGGTGTTCCAGGCAAAACAACTCCTCCATTAAATAGCACGGCCCCACTATCTACATGCATCATTGCTTGCGGCATATTCGTACCGATGCCAACTCCCGGGACCTGAGAGATTGCATTCTGACAGAGAAGGATTGACAAGAGAAGAAAAAGTAATCGTGCAATCATGAGCTTAAGTTTTTGTCCGACAAGCGGTAATTAAAGATATGACTTGTCAATTCATCTTGCTTGTCATTGTTGATACACTGTGAATTGAAAACCCGTATTGACGAGTGTGCCACCCGCCGGCTACCTCAAAACTACCATGATGTGCAGGACGAAAAATTACTGGATGTAGTTAAGGAGCCCAAGAAGAGTCCTCAGTCTCCAGTCCTCAGTCTGGAGTCTTCATACAGTTGTATTCGGTATTCGGTCAAGTAGGTAAGTTTTGCAGTTTGCAGTCTACATTAGACTGACGGACTGTGGACTGTAGGACTGTGGACTGTAGGACTGTGGACTGCCGGACTGGGGACTGTGGACTGAGGACTGTGGACTGCAGGACTGCTTCAAGAGACCATCTTATTCTTGAAAGCCAGTGCTACTGCTTCACCGAGTGAATGCACTTGGAGTTTCTCGTAGATTTTTTTTATTCGGCTATTGACAGTGAAGTAGCTGATACCGAGTTTGTCAGCAACCATCTTATAACTCCGGCCCTCTGCAAGGAGCTCTAATACTTCTGTTTCCTTCGGCGTGAGTCCGTGATTAGTGTTCTGAGTAGGCTTGTTAAAATATTGCATCACACGTAAGGCAACCGAGGGAGTCAAATAGGCTCCACCCTGGTATACTTCTTCAATGCACTGGGTAATTTTCTCTGCAGAAGCGGTTTTCAGAATGTATCCTTCTGCACCTCCCTGGAGTGAAGCAAAGATTTTTTCAGGATCCTCAAAGACAGTTTGCATAATAACACGGATCTCAGGGAAATGCTGCTTAATGGTAGTCACGCCGCTGATCCCATCTACGAAGGGCATTTCTATATCCATCAGGACGACATCCGGATAATATTGCTCCATATCATCGAGCACATGAGCGCAATCAGGGAAATCCGCAACGCATTTCATGCCGTCAGTGAGAGACAACAAGGCCTTCAGGCTATCGCGTCGTTGCTGACTGTCATCATAGATCACCAATCGTATCATTAGGCCGAAATTACGTCTGTTTCTGAATGCGCGTTGTACTAATATTAGTAAGTGGGATCAGGCATTCAATTCTGGTTCCGCGCGATTCCGCTGTCTCAAGATGGAAGCTCCCACCAAATGCTTCCGTACGTCTCTGCATATTAAACAGGCCATTTCCACTGCGCCTGGCGGAAGGTGTAAAGCCTTTTCCATTGTCGCTGATCTCCAGTTTAAGTGAACCATTCTGCAATGCAACTTTCACCATCGAATCAGTAGCCTCACTGTACTTCGCGATGTTGTTCATTGACTCCTTTGCAATGAGCAACACATTTTTCCGCGCTTCGATATTCCCAAGTTGCCGCTCCACAGCCGGATCAATCACATAGGAACAATTGATACCAAGAGGTGTAAGCAATTCGTACCCATAACTTTTTAACTTCTCCTCAAGAGTCATCTGTCCATCCATGCCGGTATTGATAGCCCAAACGATATCGCTCATATTCTCCATTACCAGCCTGGTATTTATTGAAATCTTCTGCAGAATATCTTTTGCGACATCCCGAGATTTCTCCATTGCTTTATCCGCCGCCGACGCATACACGTAGATGCTGCTCAGAGCTGAGCCAACCTCATCATGAAGATCCCGGGCGATACGATTACGTTCATTTACCCTGGCTTCGAGGGACGAAGTATGTTCTGCATACTCTTTTTCTTTCCTCAGCAAGGTAATTTCCTGATCATGCAGAAGTTTTCGTTGATCGGCAAGACGTCTTGCCAGAAGGATGCGATGTCGCAAATAAAAGAACGTCATTCCTGCAAGGGCTACCGCCAATACAGCAAGGATGATAAAGAAGTTGCGATTTCTTCGTTCTTGCTGAAGACGGGTCTCCTGTTGTGCAATCTGATGATCCTTTTGAGCTGTTTCAAATCTGACATTCAGCTCGCTGATCATATTGCGGCTTTCTTCAGCATTTAGTTGTTCAATCAAGGCGATGTAACGTTCATTATACCCGATTGCTTCATTTAATCTCCCTTGCTTCCTGCTATTCTCATATAACATTCTCAACACAGTAGATTCGGAACGCAGGCTACCCGCAGTGCGTGCCCGATCAAGGAGCTTCATCAGCAATGAATCAACAGATACCAGTTTATTCGCACTCTGCAGGAAGACAGCCAGAGTGAGCCCAAACTGGATATGAACCCGGGCAGAACTATTCTCATGCATATAGTTGCAGATCTCACGCAACTTTTGCTCTTTCTCAGCGGGTGAAGATTGATCAAGGAAAACAAACGAGTCAAAATGGGTCATCCAGGATGAGGGGCTCGCATTCTTGTAGAAGTCCGTCATGGCAAGTGAATCAAGATAGGGCAGGTACTTTGGGTTGTTGTGTATACCATAGAATCGCAACAGGGGAATCAGGGTAAAGGGCTGCACATGGGAATCTTGTTTACTGCAGGAGACACCTTTCAGAAGATACTCTTCAGCTTTGTCATCATTGCCAAGATCCATATGTGCAAGTCCAATATTGGTATAGGCATTGCAAATGAAGTATGGCTTAGCTTCTGGGTGATTGAGTGCAATGACCTTCTGGTGATAAATGACTGCCGAATCCAGCTGCTCGGTTGTTTCAAAGACAGATGCTTTCATAAAATACGCCTGAATCTGCAGATTTGTTTCTTTCACTTGATTAGCAAGCCTGATCGCCATACTACAATAGTCAAGTGAAGCGGCAAAATTCTGGAGCATTTTTTCACTGTTTGCACAATGCAACAAGGCCTGGATGTGCTGCTTCTCGTTGCCTTCCTCAGGTATACTTTCTAATACCTGCTTTGCAAATGCAAGCGTGCGGGAAGGATTTCTCAGTCGATAATAGTTTGCAGAATCCAGAAGCGTGTATACAGTCTCACCGGTATTCGCTGACTGGCCGTGAAGACAGCCAATACCTATGCCAAATGCTGAGAATATTGTGCAGACGAGACAACAAGCAATATGTCTTAAACGGAATGACTTCATGGAAATAAGAGTATTCCAAAATAGACATTCCTTTGGTTCTGAGTTGTCTGCTTTCAAGATTCGGACTGTAAAGCCAGTCTCTTGTCCCGATGGGCAATAACAATTCACCAGATTCTGTGAAGCATTATTCTTGAGCGCTGAGTTAGGAGAGCTGAATTAATTACCGCTTTGCTTCAAGAGCCAGCATTCTTGCCTGCAGATCTTCAATGAGCCTTCGTTGAGTTTCAATCATACCACTCTGAGCTTCTATCAATGCCTGTTGCTCCTGAATGCCTTTTGTCAGGACCGGTATGATCTCGCTATAACGCACTCCAAGTCTTTCGACCTCTGCCCACTCTGCCGGACTTGTTTCACTTTCTTCTTTCCATGCATGAGTGACAACAACTTCTGGTAACACTTCACGCAACTCTTGAGCGATAAACCCAAGGCGTGGCGTCCGATGTTCGATCGGTTGATTTTTCCATAAAAATGTGATGGGTCGCAGAGCCATGACTTTAGCGAGGCCGAAATCAAGATCATGGATTTCTTCTTTTTCGCGCACATCTGAGGTATTGATCGTACCATCTACAGCCCATACTTCAGTCCAGCGCAAACCGGATAACCCGAGACTGACAGCATCATCTGAGCCGGGAGCCACGTGTGTTGTCAACCGCAAAACTTCAGTTTCGGTCAGAAGATCGTCGGTGCTACGGCTGAAATACAGGCTCCCGACGGAATCAACGATTTGCCAATCTGCACCATTCCCTGTCCTGAAGAATTGCAGCCCGGCATCAAAAGTATTCGTACTTGTGATTCGGAGAAATTGATCACCGGTACCTGAGGCTTCGAACAGCACCTCAGGAGTAGTCGTACCCAACCCTAGTCGGCCAAGAGCATTTAAGAACATCCTGCTCACATTATTTGTCCGAAAGGTCAGACCGCCAATCACGATTCCACTATTATACTCAATAGCGCCATGTGTTGCACTGATTTCATTTCCAAAATAGATGGCACCCGGATAGACGCTTGGCGTAATCAGGCTGATATGGATTGGCCCGTCATTTTCGAAGAGCGCCACAGAAGAACTGGAAATCAATGCATTGGAGGCCCCTTCGCTCACGTGGAGTCTTTTGGCCGGAACATTTGTGCCCAAGCCAACATTGCCATCCTTTCTTACCACCATCGCATTTGACTGCTCAATCGTATTATCACCATTACCAACAATGAACAATGGTGTGGTTGCTCCGGGTGCTGTTTGCGGAGTCACGATTGGATCATTGTGCATCCCAACGACAAGGCCTGAATACCCGTTGGCGGTCGTAACCGACCCCATCGAAATAGCGAATGTCGCGTTTGCTGTGGTTGGACCCACTGCCGTTGAGAAATCTCCGTTCGCGACCCCAAAGGAATATGCTGTTGAAAAATCTCCATTGGCCTGAGAGTCCTTGCCAAAAGAGAATGCACTGATCCCGGTAGCTTGCGTTCCTTCACCGAGAGCAACTGAATACTTGCCTTTGGCTTTTACATTATAGCCGGCAGCGAATGAATACAATCCAATGCTGTCTTTATTCCAGAAGGTATTTCCGGTAATTCCAACAGTTCCTACCCGAAATGCAGCTTTATCAGGATACCACATCATCCGAACACCCGCTCCACTTGCAGGTGGATTGCCTGGGACCATCGGTATGGCCAATCCACCATTAAATAAGACTGTACCGCTATCAACATGCAGCATTGCTTGTGGCGTAAGCGTGCCAATACCGACCTCACCTGTCTGAGCAATTAATGATCCTGTCACAATACAGCACGGAATTATTATACATCTAAAATTTTTCATCGATCATTTTTTTTGAAATCTTCATCATAAAAGACAGCTCCCGGTCTTCGTCAGGAGCTGTCTTTTTCTTCAAGTATTGACTTGTGGGGACTACATGTACTGATGACGATCTCATTAGTCCGTGATCACGAGCTTGCCACTTTCCAGGCGTGCGGTATGTTGCCGATCTCTGTATCGGATGTGATAGAAATAAATTCCGGGGCTCAAGCCAGACATAGACCAATCATTCTGATAGTCCTTCAGATCCACAACTACCCTGCCCTGCATGTCTGTTAGCGTGATATCGCATCGATACTGTACAGAACCATTCAACAGGAAAGTAGAATACTTGCTCTGCGGATTGGGCACAATAAAGATATGTGCCATATTCCGCGGCGCAAAGTCAATCCTATCCTTTTCTTCTTCATCGTTGAACTTTGTCAACTGCGGTGACTGAGCCTCAGGTGCTGAAAACGATATCTGTTGTTGCAACATCATCGGTGATTCAGTAATGATGACGACACCTGTACCATTTAGAATCGCAGCTCCCTGTGGATTGTGCAGCTTGACCAGGAAATATTCGTTTGGTTCTGGAATGGCATTTGCCATTATCGTCACCTTGACAATCTTAAGAGTTTGTCCGGGTAGAAATTTTAAAATTCCCTGTACCGATCTGTAATCCTGAAGATGAAGTGCTGTACCATTTTGTGTTTTGTATGAGACAGTGACAACTTGTGCAGAAGATCCGGATAAACGCACGGCGACATTTACAAAGCCGGCATTCTCCATCACTATTGTGGTGTCTTCAACACTTAAGGTGGCACCACCTACGGGAGGGCATCCTTCGTCTGTGGATCCATCACAATCATCATCTATGCCATTACATAACTCCGGAGCGCCAGGATGGATAGTCGGATTGTTGTCATTGCAGTCGGTATTATTCAATACATAGCCAGAAGGTTGTGTGCATTGTATCAGCGACATTGTCGGTTTTCCAAATTGATCACCGTCAGAGTCCTGATACCATGTAGTGAGGACACCTTCATCAGTTAAACCATCGCAATCATCATCGATTCCATTACACACTTCCGTTTCACCTGGATTGACATTTTCATCGGTATCGTCACAATCATCATCATCTAACACATACCCTACTGGTTGCTCACAGGAAACAACTGATACCACTGGATTGCCATAGGTATCGCCGTCATCATCTTCGTACCATGTCTGCTCTCCTACAAAGTCAGGATCATCACCATCTATGAGTCCATCGCAGTCATCGTCGATGCCATTACAATCCTCGGCGGCACTCGGGTTGACAAACTCATCTGTATCATCACAGTCATCATCATTGCTTACATAACCTGTCGGTTGATCGCAAGCGAGTAGTGTGGAGTCCGCATCACCATAGCCATCGCCATCCGTATCAGCATACCAGGTGCTCTGTCCTATAACAGACGGATCATCGTCATCGATCAGACCATCACAATCATCATCAATGCCATTACAACCCTCGGCTGCGCTCGGGTTGACAAACTCATCGGTATCGTCACAGTCTTCATCATTGGCTACAAAGCCATTAGGTTGAATGCAAGCGTTTACTGAGCTTGCCGGATCGCCATAGCCATCACCATCTGTATCGGCATACCATGTGCTTTGCCCGGTCACGTCCGGATCATCATCATCCACTAGCCCATCACAGTCATCATCGACACCGTTGCAGATTTCAGGCTGGGCTTCGACGGTGACAGTGAAATCGCAACTATAAGCCGGATTGTCTGTCGAAGTATATGTCACGACAGTGTTGCCTACATCGAAGCTCAATCCACTGGCAGAACCACTCCCATTCCCAGTTGTAGCTCCGGTCAATGAGTAAGTATAATCCAAGTCTACTGGAAGCACTGTAGGATCTAGATCGAGGACTATCACACTACATTCCCCGATATCTGTACTCACAGTCACATCAGGAGGACAGATGAAGAGCGTATCACCGGTGAGCACGGTGACTGTAAAGCTGCATGTACTTGTACTATCTACGGCATCAGTCGCTAGGAATGTATTGACTGTGATACCGGGAGGAAAGACGCTGCCCGATGGAAGGCCTGCAGTCTGTGCAAGTTCAGCTCCGGGACAATTGTCATCGAAGAGCACGCTAAATATCACCACTTCATCAGGAAGTGCGGTGATATCATTGGGACAATCAATGGATGGTTCCTCTGCATCTGTGACAACCACATCAAAACTACACGTAGTGCTATTTCCAGACGCATCCGTCACTCTGAAGGTATTCGTCGTGGTGCCGACAGGAAACTGACTCCCGGATGGAAGACCATTGAGCTGTAATAATGTTTCACCTGGACAATTGTCATCTGTGGTTACTGTGTAGTTAGCCGCTGCACCACACTCACCTGCTTCATTGTTTACTGAAATATCATCCGGGCAATCGATCGTTGGCAAAGTGTTGTCAATAATAGTGACAGTAAAACTACAAGTCTGGGTGTTCCCAGATGCATCTGTCACCTTGAATGTATTGGTGGTCATGCCAATAGGGAATGTAGCTCCAGAGGCCAGTCCCGCAGTTTGCATGAGTGATTCTCCAGTACAATTGTCATCGAACGTCACTGGGAAGTTGACGACAGCTCCACATATGCCGGCTCCGTTGAAGATAGAGACATTATTCGGGCAATTAATTGTTGGGAGTTCTGTGTCGTTGACAGTTACTGTGAAGCTGCAAGTAGTTGAATTACCAGCTGCATCCGTGACGCGAAAAACATTTGTTGTAGTTCCAATCGGGAATGTACCACCTGATGCGATACCCATTGTTTGCATAAGGCTTTCACCGGTACAATTATCATCGAATGTGACTGAATAGTTTACAGTGGCACCGCATGTTCCAGGGATGTTTGAAACGGTGACATTGTCCGGGCAGTCGATGGAAGGTGTTTCGGTATCGTTGACGGTGACATTGAATGTGCATGAACTTGTATTGCCGTGAATATCAGTGGCTGTGGCTGTCACCTGCGCAGTGCCAACAGCAAAGAACGATCCGGCTAGTGGACTATAAGCAATCGACTGAATCCCGCAATTGTCCATAGCGGTCGCCGAGAAGCTGACATCAGCACCACAGTCACCCGGATCATTGCCTACCGTGATATTGTCCGGACAGTCCGGAACGGGTGCTTCGACATCAGAAATGGTGACAGCGAACTGGCATGTATCGCCACTGCATCCATTATTTGCAAGAATCGTGACGGTCGTGATTCCAACATTGAACGCCAGGCCGGTACCTGTTCCATTTCCGCTTCCGGTTGTTGCTCCCGACAGCGTGTATGTCAAAGAAGGTGGAGGGGTCCCGACCGCTGTAGCCGTATAATCCACAATCCGTGAACACAGGCTCAGTGTATTATTCATCGCAATATTGCCTGGGCAGTTGTCGAAGAATGCGGGATTGAAGGTGATCGAAGTATTGGTCGCATCATAGTTGACAATCCAACAAGGTGGTTCTGATGAAAAGGTACCAGTCCTTGCAGGGTATGTGAGAATGACATAGTTTGTCATCGCAGCCGGCTGGAAGCCATTCAGGAAGTCCACGTCGAGTGCACCGTTGAGTGTGAGTGGATTCATATTGGATTGGAGCTGATCGTGACCCGTACCAACACCACTGTTGGATTGCACTTCAATATTAAGTGTACTATTTGCAGAGAAAAGCTGACGTCCGTTGATCGCGATAAGGCCTGGTGAAAGTCCGGGGTCTATGAATCCTGTGTTTGACAACGTTCCACCGTTTGTGAAAACAATAGTTCCTAAACCTCCGATGTGCCCACTTGCGTTATTGGTATAATTGAGATTGCTGAAATTAGTCGTGCCAGCACTGGTCTTGGTAATCGTGCCATTGTTGATGAATGTACCAACGCCGCTGTTATCCTGATACAAGTCATTTCCGCTGATCGTCATTGTAGCATTGTTGGTAAATGTTCCTCCTGATGTAAAGTTTGAAACGATGGTACCTCCCTGCCAGTCCATCATCCCCTCATTCGTCAAGGGTGCACTCAGCGTTTTGGTGTTCGTTGTCGCTATCGTC
>JANNQA010000118.1:0-2154 GCA_031400515.1 Bacteroidota bacterium | reverse complement strand
AGACACAATTCCGCATCAACCGGGGGTGTACAAGTTTCTCTCAGAGGATGGCGAGATCATCTATGTGGGCAAAGCTAAAAGCCTGAAAAAACGTCTTGCATCTTATTTCGGCGAAAAAAAACACCAGAGCTATAAGACAGGGATCATGGTGCGCAGTGCTGCAAATTTTGAATACACCCTCGTAGACTCTGAAAATGATGCCCTCTTGCTTGAGAATATGCTTATCAAGAAGATCCAGCCACGATACAATGTCACCTGGCGGGATGATAAATCATATTCGTATATCTGTGTAAAGAAAGAGCGATTTCCGAGAGTGTTCTTTACACGTCAGGTGATTCGCGATGGAAGCACATACTTCGGCCCCTATGCATCCAAAGCCCGTGCAAAGGTGGTTCTCGAAGTGGTCAGAAAACTTTTTCCTCTGCGAACATGCGCATTTGAGCTATCAGAAAAAAACATCGAACGTGGCAAATTCAAAGTATGCCTGGAATTCCATATCAAGAATTGTATGGGTCCATGCGAGGGATTGGAGTCAGAAGATGATTACATGGAAAAAATCCGGCAGGTGAAAAATATCCTGAAGGGAAATTTCCGTGAAGTCCGCCTGCACCTGAATGAACGTATGACACGACATGCGGTAGAAATGGAATTTGAAAAAGCACAGGATATCAAAGGCAAGCTCACATTCTTCGATGACTACCAGGGCAAGTCCACTGTTGTCAGTCAGACAATCGGCGATGTAGATGTCTTTCATATTTCAGAAGACCCAAAGCGCGCATATGTCCATTACCTAAAAGTGGTGAGTGGCGCGATCATTCATTCACACACGATGGAAATGATCAAGAACCTCAACGAAGACAAGGAACAAATTCTCATCCTGGCAATAGATCATATCCGTGAGACCTTCGAAAGTACTTCAGCAGAAATCATCGTGCCTTTTGAAATTCATCTTCCTTCATCTGACATTTCTGTGACAGTACCACAGAGAGGAGAAAAAAAGGCATTGCTTGATCTCGCTGAGAAAAATGTCAAACACTATCTATTCAAAAAACAACAGCAGGAACTCAATCAAAGTGGTCGCGCGAATTCAGTAGAACGAATTCTGAAAACGCTACAGCAGGATCTCAATATGAACGAAGTGCCATGGCATATTGAGTGCTTCGACAATTCAAATCTGCACGGAACAAATGCCGTTGCCAGTTGTGTTGTCTTTCGCAATGCCAAGCCTTCGAAAAGCGACTACCGGAAATTCAATATTAAATCAGTCGAAGGTTCGAATGATTTCGCCTCTATGGAAGAAATCGTGTACCGTCGTTATCACAGATTACTCGAAGAAGGGAAATCACTGCCACAGCTTATTATTATCGACGGAGGAAAAGGACAACTGAGTGCGGCGATGAAAAGCATCGAAGCTCTGGGTATTACAGAAAAAGTGACGGTGATCGGAATTGCTAAGCGACTTGAAGAAATTTATTTCCCGGGAGATAGCATCCCATTGTATATCAATAAAAAATCAGAATCTCTCAAACTGGTTCAGCAGGCACGAAATGAAGCACATCGCTTTGCGATTACATTTCATCGTCAGAAGCGCGGCAAAGAAGTCACTCAGACTGCATTGACAACAATCGCCGGGATTGGAGAAAAGACTGCACAAAAGTTGCTCATCCATTTCGGATCCGTTGCACGGCTTGGGCAGGCGACACAAGAGGAGATTGAGAAGGTGATTGGTAAGAGCAAGACAGCAGTGGTCTTAAAGCATTTCGGAGGGCCGATATCGGATAGCGGAGGCATTGACAATTCATCAATCGTCGCAGCTGGAGATCACTCTTTGGATGACTCAGAACAAGTTGAGGATTCTAAGTTTGAATCACCAACTGAAAATTCAGAATGATTTTCTGGACTTTTTACTGAGAATTGAAAATGCCTCTGCCATTACTGGACTTTCTTCCGCGCCTACAGCGCTCAATTCTCTTCGCTTTATAGCATTGGGCGCCGCCCAATGCTATAATCTTTTCAGCCCTACAGGCTTCAGGAAATACTGAATACTAGATACTCAACACTTACCTAACTGACCGATTACCGACTACCGATTACCATTCTTCCACCGGCGAGAAAATCCGGATTCACCAGCGACAGCTTGTTATAGTGCAAGGG
>JANNQA010000037.1:0-35069 GCA_031400515.1 Bacteroidota bacterium | reverse complement strand
ACTACTAGCGGAACTTCCTGTCTGGCACCCGGTTACCTGTACACAGTAAACATCACACAGACTTCAGCAACCTTCGACTGGTCATCTGTCAGTGGCGCTATGAGTTACTCATTGCAATATAGAATCGCAGGTGGAACATGGTATGACGTCAACGGCGGCCCATGGACAAGCTCATGGTATACCATCACAGGTTTGCAACCGGGCACTACCTATGAGTGGCGCGTACGTAGCAACTGTGCAGATGGTGCATATAGTCCCTGGTCTTATAATGTGAGTTTTACCACTTTGAGCGGTTCATGTCAACCTCCGTCAAACCTTTATACAACGAACATCACGGGAACTACCGCGACTTTAAACTGGACGGCTGTGTCAGGAGCTCAGAGTTATTCTGTGCAAATCCGTCTGCCAAACGGGTCATGGTATTATGTTCCGGGAAGTCCATTTTATAATACCTCCGTCACGGTTGATGCACTGAGTCCTGGTACAACGTATGAATGGCGTGTGAGGACGAATTGTAGTTATGGATACAAGAGTTATTGGTCATACCCGGTTTCATTCACCACAAGTGGATCATATTCCTGCAATGCACCCAGCTCATTATACACGTTGAACATTACTCAGACGTCTGCGACCTGGGATTGGACATCAGTCAGTGGTGCTTATTCCTATTCCGTTCAATGGCGTTATGCGGGTGGTACCTGGTATACGCTTCCCGGTGGTCCGTGGTCGGGAACACTCCTCAATGTGAGTGGGCTGCAGTCCGGCACTGCTTATGAATGGCGCGTGCGTAGCAACTGTGCTGATGGCATATACAGCGCCTGGTCAAATGGTGCAGCCTTTACCACTTTAGAAAATTCATGCGGCACACCTGCGTATACCAATACGACAAATATTACATCAACAACGGCAACATTAAACTGGTCGGCTGTATCGGGTGCGCAGAATTATTCCGTTCAGACGCGCCTGCCAAATGGACCATGGTACTACGTTCCAGGCAGTCCATTTGCAAATACTTCTGTAACGATTGATTGGCTAAGTCCTGGTACTACATATGAATGGCGTGTAAGGGCGAACTGCGGCTATGGAAATCAAAGCTATTGGACATCCCCGATCAGTTTCACTACAAGTGGTGGTTCGGGCAACAGTAATGATCATTGCAGCGATGCGACCCTTCTATCAGTGAGCAACACCTGTCTTTATTCACAAGGCTCCAATATCGGCGCTACGCCAAGTACACCGTCACCATCAGGTGGTTGCCCTTCATATGGATACAAAGATGTCTGGTTCAGGTTTACAATGCCGGATGTCATGAATCCAACGGTCACGATCCGTACGACTGCTGGAAGTCTCCACGATGCCGTGATGGAAGTGTATGTCGGCGACAATTGTTCGACATTGTCATACCTCACCTGTGAAGATGACAACACGAATGGTAATAATTCGAGCATGCCGGTCGTCAATTTGATTGGCTATCCGAACGCGATGATTTGGGTTCGCGTATGGGGTTATGGAGGAAGCACAGGCACGTTCAACATTTGTGTATTTGATTACCAGTCAAACAGCTTAGGCGCTGATGACTCACAGGTCACACCAATTGCAGAAGAACAATTTATTGAATTGAATAGTGCACCTAACGAAGCGCAAACTCAGAAAGACGAAGACTCTTCACCAATTCTTCAGGTTGCACCGAATCCGGTGAGCGACGTTCTGTATGTCACGTTTTTACAAACAGAAACATGCATAGTTTCAGGCCTGGTGTTGAATGATATTTCCGGAAAGATTGTGGTGAGAAAAGAGTACCAATCGGAGAATTTCCTTGAATTCAAAGAGGAATTAGATATGTCCGAATTGACTCCAGGTATTTATATCCTTCATTTGATTACAACTACTGGTATCCTTTCCGAAAAGGTATCAGTCATGACCAGATGATTAAGTGATTTTTGATCAGTCTTAAAAAACAAAAGCCCTGACGTTGTCAGGGCTTTTGTTTTTTTATCAAGTCCCATCGGGAAAACCGGAGTCTAAATACAATCTGATTGGATTCATGGCCTAAAGATCAAGTGCTTTGAGATCACTCTATTGCAATTTTATAATCAATAAGAATAAAACAAACTCGCGCTAAAAGAAAGCTGGGTAATATCTGCAGCGGAGGGATCTGAGCCAGGATCAGTTCTGATACGCACACCAATACGATCACCCGCGGATACTACCAGCGAACCGAGGTTGATGCTTGTGGCACTATAAAACGTTCCGGGAATAACAAAACTTCCAGGGCCTCCAATAGTCACAGAGCTGCTAAGCGCGGTTGTTAGATATGGCGATGAAATATGACCGATCCCATCATTAGGTGCTGATGGCGAACGGAACACCTGAAAGTGATATGTGAGCGGGGTGACATTTATCGAGGCCACAGAAGCAACCAAGAGATCCGCGCTGATTTGCAGATTCTGAATAGTGCCCGAAAAAGGAATGGTAAAAGCAAATCCACCTGCTTGGGGCGGCATCGTTGACTCTCCTGAAAAGTCTATCACCTCAACAGCATGACTGCCAAAACCCATCAAAACCGGAGCAAAGGAAACCACAGTTGCCCCACTGAGTATAGTGCCGGTTGAAAATGGAATAAACCCACCGCCATGCTCATCCCCGAAGGAAGGTGCAACCCAAGAAGCATTTCCAGTGCCATCTGATTGAAGTATATGCCCGATGGCTGCCCCGCTTGTCATTTGGAAATTTGCAGTTTTGGTTTTTCCGTTGACTTCGAGTTTTTCTGTGGGCATTTGGGTACCAATACCTACATTTTGCGCAGTCATTATACCAGTGAGAGCAATGAATAGGATCAGTAAATAACTCTTCTTCATGTCCTTGAGCTTTGATTTGTTTCTCAATCGCAATGATAATAACTCCTGCTCTAATGTGTTTTGACTCTATTCACAGAAAAACAAACAGGCCTTATGTATTTATTCATTCACAAGAGTCGCTTTATTTCTAATCCCTGTTTGAAACTCGTCAACGGCAGATTGAAGCGCATTGATTTGCAGTTGTAGTTCTGTCCAACGCTGATCATTACTTGTTCGCAGTTCTGCATTTTCTCTCCTCAACTCTTCAATCTGCACCTGTTGTTCCTGTACTGCTTTTACAAGAGGCACGACAAATGTTCCATAGCGTAATCCATAAAAGTCTTTGTCATTCTTGGGTGCATCGACACCACTAAAGTCGTAACCAAGAGCACGGGCTGTCTCTTCCACCTCCTGAGCGATGAAGCCTGAATAGACAATTTTTTCTTTCTCATATCCGAGTATAGCAAGAGATGAATCGCGTTCATCATAGTTCTCTGCCCACCAGTCGTCGATAGCATGCAAGTCCATATTGTATGTGACTGGTCTGAGGGCCTTGATAAAATCCAGGCCGACGACATTCTCTGAGATGTTTCGTTTGAAACGTTCATCGCTGACATCTGTCCAAGGCGCATGACCCCCAATGCTTGTTACTGATGAGTTGCCGATTCGCACCTGATTGGAAGCGCTGCAAGAAACAGAGGCGCCGAGCGCTGTGGTATTGTCAAAATTTGGAGACTGACTGCTTTGGTTTCCTAAGCTTGTGTTATTCACACCAGTAGTGTTTGAAGAAAGTGCACGATTGCCCACAGCTGTGTTCCAATTCCCTGTCGTGTTAGAAATAAGGGCATAGTCTCCTATGGCAGTATTATCGTGGCCAGTAGTATTTGCATTAAGGGCACTGTAACCTGTGGCAGTATTATCATTGCCAACTGTATTGTCATAGAGAGCAAAATTTCCAACGGCGACATTGTTTAAGCCGGTAGTGTTATTAGTCAAGGCATCTACACCTATTGCCGTGTTGTTACTTCCGCCATTAATTGACGCACCCGCACCTATCCCTACAAAAGAATTGTGCTGGTCATCCGAATGAATCCACATCAGATCGGCACCACTACTACTGCGCAAAGTAATGAGTGGGCTGGTCTGAGCACTGTTGGCGTCGATAATAAGTTGAGATACATCTTCCGAACCGTTGATATGCAGTTTGCCATCTGGAGCATTCGTATTGATACCTATATTTCCACCATTGTTATAAATATTGCTGCTGTTCACAATCCATGATGTTCCATTCCAATATGGTGTATTTCCCGGAGCACTTCCATTCGACAATCCTGACCCGGGAGGTCCTTGAGGTCCTTGTGGCCCTTGAACACCATCTTCGCCTGGGGGACCTTGAAGGCCATCTTCGCCTGGGGGACCTTGATTCCCTCTTTCTGCAAAGAGTGCGTATGGCACACTCATTAATTGCGATGACCCCATATTGACATATGCATTTCCGCCGTTTGGGTCCATTTCAACTCTCAACCATGGAACGACAAATTCCCATAAGATCTCATCAAAGTCTCCTGATGCTTGTGTTCCCATTCCAATTGTGAGTGTCACCAATCCAAACTGATTGCTCATTACCTCATGCCTTTCCTGGTACAATATCGTGCCCGATTGGCCATTCGTGATACTCAATCGCAAACTGACATTTCGATTGGCAAGAATGTCACCGGCGGCATCACGCACAACCGCCTGGTAGTTCATACCCGCAGGGGCTTGGGAATAGATAGGTGAAGTCTGCAGGAAGAAGGAGGCAGAGATTAACAACACCGTGCAATACTGTTGTAACTTTTTCATGGCAATCAGAATTTGATTGCTGAAAATATAGTTAAAATCGATTTGCCGTGCTTGTACTTATACTCTGTTCATCTTATTTAGTTGCGGATTTCCATGACCATTTCGCGAAGCTCATTGATTTGTGATTGTTGAGATTCAAGTAGCGCTTGTTGCTGTGATGTCAATTCCCTGAGTTCATGATTTTGAACAGAGAGCTCCTGTACTGCTTTCACCAGCGGCACGACAAACGTACTATATCGCAATCCATAATAGTCATTTTCATTCTTCGGAGCATCTATGCCGCTGTAGTCATATCCGAGAGACTTTGCTGTTGCTTCAACCTCCTGTGCGATAAAACCTGAATAGACAATTTTTTCTTTGTCAAAGCCAGAAAAAGTTAAAGATGGATCGCGTTGATCATAGTTATCTGCAAACCAGTTATCAATCGCGTGCACGTCCATCGTATATGTGACAGGCCGGAGCGCATTGATAAAGTCCAGTCCGATGACGTTTTCAGATACATTATCCTTGAAGCGTGCATCACTGACATTAGTCCAATCAACAAATCCTCCAATGCTGGTCACCTCACTATTGCCAATGCGTACCTGGTTCGACGCAGAACAAATAGCATTGGAGCCAATACCAGTATTATTACTAAAACTCGCACCTGCTGAATTGCTGTTGACACCGATTGCTGTCCGAAAACTGCCTATCGTATTATCAGACATTGCTTCGAATCCCAGAGCGGTGTTACCATTACCTGAAGTGTTGCTATGGAGTGCACTTGATCCATTAGAAGTGTTTCTGCTTCCTGTAATATTGGATCCTAAGGCATTTACGCCGATGCCCGTGTTGCTCAAACCAGTGATGTTATCATTCAGAGCAAAGTTTCCAATGGCCATATTGCTATCGCCTTGTGTATTGTTGACCAGCGCATCAATGCCAATTGCTGTGTTGTCCGTTCCGGTGGTGTTGGAAAACATGGCATGCAGTCCAATAGCTGTGTTGCGGGTGCCGGCTGTATTATCTGTGAGCGCACCTGCTCCAATGCCAGTATTGTCTGTGCCGCTGTTATGAGCTCCTGCTTCGACACCTATAAAGACGTTCGAAGGGTCGTCGGAATGAATCCAAAGCAGGTCCAGTCCATTGCTACGTCGTAGTTTGATCAGTGGATTATCATTACTCTGATCAATACTTCCATCTACAATGAGCTGTGAAACATTCTCAGAACCTTTGACATGCAACTTGCCTGAAGGAGAAGTTGTGTTTATTCCTACATCTCCACCATTGTTATAAATATTGCTGCTGTTCGCAACCCATGATGAGCCATTCCAATATGGAGTATTGCCCGGTGCACTTCCATTGACGAGGTTCTGATTCGCCGATTCCGCAAAGAGTGCATAGGGGACGCTCATCAACTGCGATGACCCCATGTTGATATAGTTAGTTCCACCATTTACATCCATTTCAACCCTCAACCAGGGAACTGCCGATGACCACGAGATATTTTCAAAGATTCCGGATGCCTGTGTCCCTCTACCGACAATGAGCGTCACCAACCCAAACTGATTACTTGTTGCGACATGTCTTTCCTGGTACAGTACCAGACCTGACTCGCCATTCGTAATGCTTAATCGCATACTGATATTGCGATTGGCAAGAATGTCACCATCTGCATCGCGTGCGACCGCCTGGTAGTTGATCCCTGCAGGAGCTTGAGCGAACACACCAATGGATGTATGCATGAACAAAGCAGTACAAATTGCAACTGCCAGATGAGAGATTGTTTGATTTTTCATGTTTAAAACAAATTAGAAGTTGAGAATTGATCACCAGAATTCAAGTCGAGGTGATCTGCAAGTACTGAGAGGTTGAGTTTAATTGTGAACCGGGTGCTGCATCGAAGCTACACCTTTTAAGAGAAATGGGTTTATTGACGGCGAATAGACATAACCGTGAGACGATAGTACTCATCTCATCAAGATAGGAATAATCAACAGGGCTCATTTTCCTGTCCACCATCAGGAGGATAGATACCCAATCTCCGGTCTATGTGGTATTTCGCAGTATCTGGATAACGCAAACTCCGTTACATTGATCAAAGTACAGATGTACCGGGTTTATTTATTGAATGGAAATCAATAAAATTTCCTCGCCATCCGTCACATTTTCCTCCTTCACCAATCCGATGCCAGGAGCATAGAATTTGTTTTCATTTGCATCAGGCTCAAGTTCAGTCCAGTTGCTTGTACGGATGCAATTGGTAAAGATTCCGAACGGAATGGAAACATTGAGGTTCACACTTGTGATCTCTGCTTCATCTTCGGCTTCATTGAAATAATATTCTTCGCGATAGGCCAATCCCAGGGTAGGATTGGCAGGCATTATGATTCCGGGTTTCGCGCCATCTACACCGGCTTCCCATGAACCTGCATGATCCTTAAACGTACCATCTGGGTTATAGTTATCCACTGCCTCCCCAAAATACCAGACGGTACCATCATTATCCTGAGCATACCAATCAAATGCTTCCTCGATGAGTATGCCATTGAGATAAGCCTTGAAGTTGACAATGACACATTCGATGCTCTGTATTGTCTTCGTTGAAGTCAATCTTTTTTCTTCAATTCTTTCCAGACCGTCTCCAGTATGGCCCTCATAGATATATGTTTTTCCAACGGGTGCGGGAAAGTAGGTGTTGGTTATTTCGGTGCTGTTCAAAAATCTCACAGGGGTAATGTCCGGCTGGTACGTCAGATCAATCAGCCGAACGACTTCATCCTTTTTGCAGGAAGTGGAAAGAAAAAGAGCCAGGGTCGAGAATAAAAGAATTGCTTTCATGACTTATACTTTAGATTTCACTGCGAAGCTAAACGCGGACTCTGTAGAAAATCTGGATGCAGGCGCATGAAATGGCAGGAAGTTCCTGTCTGAGCGTAATGAACTCTTGAGTTCTCAAGGATTGTACGGATGAGAATGGCAAATTGACCCAGATATTCAGTTGTATGTTCTTCTTCGTTCTCTCTATTTCCAAATCGAGTTCAGCGAATTAAAGATAACATCCGGATTCATCTGGCCGCAGGAGCAACACACTGTGTTTTTAGCTATCAGCCAGAACGCTTACAGGAGATCCTTGAATACCGACATCACCTCTTTGCGTTTTCTCCTGGATATCCCTGCATTACTCTTGTCGGCCATTACGAGGTGATTCTCATCTACCGCAGTCACATGTTGTCGATTGATCAAATGCGAACGGTGGGTACGGATGAAGCCAAACGGCTCAAGCAGGCTTTGATATTCGTGCAGCACTTTTGCCATCAGGATAGGTCGATGATTGTTGAAATAAATACACGTGTAGTTGCTGACTGCTTCCAGCCTGATGATCTGATCCGGTTGCGTGAAGTACCATGCACCCATGTAGAGAAAGCGCAAACCAAAATGGTTGCTGTACGGAGTAAAGCTAGACCCGGATTTCATGTCTTACTTGATCTTCAGTTCATCAATCATAGTCTGCAGTGCATTGTTTTGTGCTTGTTGCTCAAGCCAACGATGATCATTCGTTGCTTTCAATTGTGTATTCTCCTTTTGAAGAGCTTCGATCAGTGCTTGTTGTTCTTGCACCGCTTTCACCAATGGCACCACAAATTGCGCGTATCTCAGGCCATAAAGATCAGTTTCATTCTTTGGCGCGTCGACTCCCGAAAACGCATATCCTACTTCCTTTGCTACAGCTTCAACTTCCTGTGCGATAAAGCCGGTTTCAACGATCTCTGCCCTCTGATTTCTGGATGCTATTGTAGATGCGGATGGCTTGTTCAGGCTTTGATCGCCCCTGGTATCTATGGCGTCTTCGTTGAGTTTATGCGCTAATCCGTGTACATCAAGGTGATAGGTCACAGGTCGCAGTTTAATAATAAAAGCAAGACCTGGTACATTTTCCTGTACGTCCGTTTTATAGCGTCCATCAGACCATACAGTCCATGACGTATTACCGCCAATAGTTAACACCGTAGTATTTCCAACCCGGATTTGGTTTGCTGCAGTTATACGTGCGCCGTTGCCGATGGCCGTGCTGTTTGTATAGGTATTCCAATAGAAGTCATTATCCGCATCGAAGCCGATATAGCTGCAATTGTTACTGTTGTCCGAGTCCGTGCCTGAAGAAGCTCCAAGAGCTGTGTTTCTTGAATAAAGAGCATAGTAAAGTGCACTGTCCCCGAAAGCTGTATTGAAAGATCCGCCACTATTCACAGAGAGCGCTCCATGTCCATTCGCATTGTTGTTGCTACCGGTGGTATTGGAATACAGAGCATGGTATCCATTTGCAGTGTTAGAGGACCCGAAGGAATTGGAAAAGAGCGCCTGATCTCCAATCGCTGTATTATATCTGCCGGTATTATTTTCTTGCGGGACACTGCCACGGAGCGCTTCGTAACCAATTGCGGTATTGAATGTTTCTCTTCCGTCCAGGATACGACTATCAGCAAGGCGCATGGCATTGTATCCTACTGCTGTGCTGCGACTATTTGCGCTGTTAAAGTGAAGAGCACTGGTTCCTATTGCAGTGTTATGAGAACCGGTAGTAGTGGCTTGAAGCGAACTTCTTCCAAAGGCGGAATTATTGTTGCCTACAGTGTTACTGGTCATCGCAGCAAATCCACTTGCGGTATTGCTCAATCCATACGTATTAGATAAAAGTGACTTGCCTCCGGCGGCTGTATTGTCCCATCCCTGGTTAAAGTGTAGTGAACTATCGCCGGTGGCAGTGTTGTTACTTCCTGTTGTATTTAAAGAGAGTGCTGCTGCTCCTGTCGAGGTGTTGCTGTATCCGCTGGTATTCGAAAAGAGTGCGCGATCTCCGATCGCTGTATTGAACCTACCGTTATTATTCGCAGGCATAGCGCTTCCATAGAGAGCTTCGTATCCAACAGCAGTATTGTAAGTAGCTCTCCCATCTACTTCACGATTGTCTGCATAATACATTGCCCTGGACCCAATGGCAGTGCTTCGTCGGTTTGCTCTATTATAGTAAAGCGAGCTCACACCGGTTGCAGTATTGTCATAGCCAGTTGTGTTTGCTCCAAGAGCTGCTTCACCAATTGCTACATTTCTTAAACCAGTTGTGTTGGACACTAAGCTTTCACTACCAACAGCTACGTTAGAGGAACCGGATGTATTGCTAAACATTGCAGCGTCACCGATGGCTGTGTTGAATTGACCCGAATTCTCACCTGGAGTCCCGCTTCCTCGCAGAGCCGTATATCCAACTGCAGTATTGTATGTTGGGTACCCTGAAAATCCATCATGTGCATATAACATCGCATAACAACCAATAGCAGTGCTCCTGCTATTGCCCCGGTTACTCAATAATGTTTCACTCCCGAAGCTTGTGTTATATGAGCCACTTCTATTGTTAGAAATTGCGCTCTTGCCTACCCCCGTATTATATTGACCATTTTCATTGTTACCCAGGGACTGAAATCCCAATGCAGTATTATAATTTCCATTAAGATTCTCTAAAAGTGAATATACTCCAATGCCTGTATTCTCTGTACCAAGTTCTGTGTAAAGGCCCGCCCATTGCCCCACATATGTGTTATTGCCAATATCCATGATATCCAATCGGACGACATCGTTGGCATTCCGGTCCAAAACCATTTTTTCTTCTCCATCCAGATCAAACCGGATCTTATCCTCATCCGGACCTTCTTCCACCTGCACTTTTGTGTCATTGTCCGCATCCCGGAGTTCGGATACATAACCACCGACAAGTTCCACCCACGCTGTTCCATTATAATACCAAAAGCTTGTCGTTGTCAAGTCATATACCAACAAACCTGTGGCAGGTGTTCCGGATCCTATCGCTACACGCTGTGCAGTCAGCATACGTGGAATCAGCATTCCCTTCGTTGTGCTCTTGACATCTAAAATGGCCGTTGCAGCTGCCGGCGAGTTATCCGTTGTAATGCTGACACCTTCCTGGGAGAAAAGCGATAGAGGCCCGGTGATGAAAAAGAAGAAAAATATGAGAGTTTTCATGATCAGAATGTTTTTAATCATCATCAAATAGTCAAATAGGCCAATAGTCTAATCCCTGAGACACCGAACAGAAAATCCCATACTCTTTGTGTTGGAAGAGATGCTTCCAAGGAAGTAATCGTTATAGCTCAGGTACCAGCCCAAGGGGTTGGCTGTAATGTTCTCTATAGAACTCCACCAGTAACCGTAGCTGCCAATTTGGGAGAAGCCGCCATCGTAGGCTCGGTAGCCGGCGGGTAAGGCTGTGAATCCAGTAACATTGGTCGCACCGGTATTGGGACTAGCCCAATGTTCCGTACCGATTTCCTTCAGATAACCACCACCGTAAACGTAAATGGGATCGAGGCAAATGTTTAAAGTGGTCCATTCAAAATCAGTGGGGATATGCCATCCTTCCGGAGCCAGACCCCGTGGATCATTTACTGCATACCAATTGTAAAGTTTACCAAAGGTCGTAGCATAGTTAGTTGAGTCATTGTCATAATAACAATAGGCCCCGGTTGTCAGTGCAGCCCAGGTCCCATAATCGGTAACCTCAGGGATCAGATCTCCGTTTCTGTAGGTGGTTACATCTAAGTTCCTGGCCATCCAGTGTTGACAACAGATACTCACAATCGGATCATTCGTCCCGGGACGAGGTGGAGGTGGTTGCCAACTGGCCAGGCCTGTGGCATCACTCGTCAGTATTTTTCCTTCTCCTTGTGTTCCATCGGCAACCTTGATCGTACCATTTACGTGCAATGTGGCATCAGGGTCAGTAGCACCATACCCTATACCTACATTACCCCCAAGAGGTTGTAAACTGAGCGGATCTGCAAAAATGCCACCAATGCCGGATTGAATCCATCCGGCATATGAGGGTGATCCCATTTTACCAATGTCTATGCCTTCCTGTAATGAAACTCCAACTCTCAGAATACCTGTGGATGCAAACCCTGGTATGGATGGTACGGCTATTACACCTCTGATATCTAATTTGGCTACAGGTGCCGTATGACCTATGCTCACATTTTGAGCAAGTGTTATACCAAAAGCTAGCAGGGTAATAGTTAAGAAGAATAATTTTTTCATAATAATTTCTGGTGTGTGCTTCATGCCTTATTAAAAATTGAATGATATACAGTCAGTTGATGTATACTCATTTCAAAAACATCAACCGCATCGGAGTAACTCTTCAAATAGTCCAATAGACCAGCCCGATCGCTATCAGGAGTTTAATCCCTGAGACACCGAACAGAAAAGCCAAAACGCTTAAAGTAAGCGCTGCTCCTGAAAATACCGACGCTGCTATTCTGCAGGTGACGGTGCCAGGCGCTGTCTGCGCCACTCTCTGTAGAAGTCCACCAGAGACCGTAGTCGCCAATGTAGTATGAGGAACCATTGGAGCCACGGTAGCCGCCCGGAAGGCCTGTGAATCCACTCAGGTTAGTTGCCCCGGTATTTGGGGTATTCCAATGCAGTATGCCCATCTCCTTCATAGGACCACCGGCTACAGCTTCTCCATCAAGACAGTTGCTTAATGTGGTCCATTCAAAGTCAGTAGGGATATACCACCCTTCCGGGGCCAGACCCCTTGGATCGTTGACTGCATACCAATTGTACAGCTTACCATAGATTGCTCCATTATCGATGACATTGTCATAATAACAATAGGCCCCTGTTGTCAAGGCAGCCCACTCCACAGGATCGGTAACTTCGGGTATCGGGTCTCCATTTCTATAGGTGGTCACATCTAAGTTCCTTGACATCCAACGTTGACAGCAGATACTCACACTCGGATCATTCGTACCGGGAGGAGGCGGTGGCGGCTGCCAACTGGCCAGACCCGTGGCATCACTTGTAAGTATTTTACCAACACCTTGAGTACCATCGACTACTTTAAGGGTTCCGTTTACATGCAGTTTAGCAGTAGGAGCAGCGATACCTGTCCCTATGCCTACATTTCCCCCCAACGGTTGTAAGCTGAGCGGATCTAGGAAAAAGGCACCAGCGCCGGACTGAATCCAGCCTGACCATGGTGCAACTCCCATTTTACCAATGTCTATGCCTTCCTGTGTTGAAACCCCAACTCTCAGAATGCCATTGGATAAAAACCCCGGTATGGATGGGCTGGTTGCCGTGCCCCTGATATCCAATTTGGCTACAGGTGCCGTATGACCTATGCTCACATTTTGGGCAAGTGCTATGCTGGTAGATAGTACGGAGATAAACATGAAGAATTGCTTTATCATGATATGTATTTATAAAGTAAAATGAGATGGACAGGCAGGGAAACCGCAGACATGTCAGAAAGGAAAAACGAGGTCTTAAACGAGTTTTGAGTTTTCATAATACTTGCACTTTTAAAGGAAACTGAAAGCTTGAACTGCCGGGATAAAAGTAGAGGGACAGGCAGGCCACGCGTTAGGACGTATCTCCCAAAGGATAGGACGAATCTTCCAGATCCGTTAAAATGCAGTAGCTGAGGTCTACTTTATGAATTCTGTTGGCGTGACGCCAATTTCCCGGGAAAAAATGCGGGTGAAATAGGACGGGTCGGTAAAGCCCGTTTGGTAGGCGATTTCTGCAACCGTCAGATTGGAAGTCCTGAGGAGTTCCTTTGCCCGGTCTAGCCGCACCTGGCGGATGAGCTGAGTGGCAGAAAGAGCTGTCAGCGCCTTTAGCTTGCGAAAGAGCTGTGTATTGCTCATGCCCATCTCCCTGTTGAGCTGGTCAACCGTAAATTCAGCATTTTCGGTGTGCTTCCGGATGATGTCAAGGACTTGCGTCATGAACGCATCTTCCTTTGGGATATCAAAGATTTCCGGAGCACCCGAGAGCGATTCGGAAGTCTTAGCGTGGGTGAGGTTTGATGGAACAGAAATACCGGTATAACGCTTCTGCAGGATTTGACGGAGACGCAACAACTGTTCTACTGTGATGATCAGTTCTTCTTCGAAAAATGGTTTGGTGAGATACGCATCGGCGCCGCGCCTAAGACCCTCGAGGCGGTCCTGAATTTCTGAAAGCGCAGTGAGCAAAATGACAGGGATATGACTGGTGCGTGCGTCCTCTTTTAAAAAACGGCACACCTCAAATCCATCCACCTCCGGCATCATCACATCACTGATGACCAAATCCGGGATGCTTTCAAGCGCCTGTTCAATACCTCTCTTTCCATTCGTGGCGTATTGAATACGGTAATCCCTTTCAAGACACGATCCGATGTAACGCGCCACATCAGGGTTGTCTTCGACAACGAGAATCAGCGGAGTTGAGTCTGACTTGTCTGATACGGGATATGCAATTGCAATAGCCGATCCATGATCCGGTTTTGAATATTTTTCAATGGTCGAATAGTTCTGACTTTCGGCCACAGGTGCGTCCTGATGAATAGGCAATTTCACCCGAAACGTCGAACCCGTACCCGGTGTACTTTCAACGCGAATATTTCCTCCCGACAATTCAACTAATTCTTTTACGAGCGTCAGTCCAATCCCGGTTCCTTCCTGATTCCGTGTAGAGGTATTGTCCACCTGGTAAAACAAGTTAAAAATCGAATCGAGTTTTTCTTCTGGGATTCCGATTCCGGTATCGGAGACTGCAAGTTCCAGCCAACGCGCTGATGCCACTGCCGTAACATGTACTGCGCCTCCATCCGGTGTGAACTTTATCGCATTGGCCAGGAGATTGGAAAATATTTTCTGAAACATATCACGATCATAATCCATCATCAGCAAATCAGGTACGCATTCAATGTCAAGGGTGATATTTTTACTTTCGACCAGAGACTGGAAACTGTCCACCAGATAATTCAAGAGAGCCATCATATCTGCCTGCATATATTGAGGTTGAACCTGGCGTGCTTCCAGTTTTTGCAAATCGAGGATTTGGGTTACAAGGCTCAATAGTCGCTGCCCGTTGTCCTGGACCAGCTTGAGGTTATTCACTAATTCACCGGTAGAAATTTTTTCAGGTTTAGCCAGCATTTTCCTGACAGGACCTAAAATCAGCGTGAGAGGCGTGCGGAATTCATGGGTGATATTGGTATACAGGTTTGTTTTGAGCTTGTCGAGTTCAAGGAGTCGTTCTGATTCATGTTGTTCTAATTCCTTTTGTCGCTGGAGCAATTGTTGTTTTTTTCGGGCATACCACAACCTGGTGAGCAGCAATCCTATGATGCCGAGGACGGCAATCAATCCGAGAAGATATACTTGGAGTCGCTGTTTGTTGATGAATTGTTGTTTGGCTAATTGCTCATCAGTGAGTTGATGGTGAAATTTGAGTTCGGTTTCTTTGATGTCAAACGCATATTGCATTTGCTGCTGCGTGATTTTTATCGTGTTTTCTTCGTTTACCAAACTATCACGATAAGTAATGTAGAGTTTGAAATGTTCCAATGACTGCTTAAAGTTCTGCTGAACACTATCTAAAGCAGTTAAACTTTCATAAGCCGATTTAATCCCCTCCAAATTGCCAATTTCCCTGGAAAGCGCTAACGATTTATTAAAATACTGCGCAGCATCAGCGTATTTTCTTTGTTTGACATATGCATTTCCGATATCGTTAAATGATATCGCAATGTCCCGATTCGCCTTTATATCTTCTGCAGATTTTAAAGCGCTAAAATGATACTTCAGCGCTTCAGGATAATTGCCCAGTTTATAATAAGTAGCTCCGATATTGTTATTTGAAACAACATTTCCATGTTTATCACCAATTGTCTCACGGATTTTTAAGGATTCGAAGTAATTTTTGAGTGCTTCAGGATAATTACCCTGTGCATAATAAATCACTCCAATATTGTTGTATCCACCAGAAAGTCCTCTCTGATTTTCAATTTCCTGGAATATTTTCAGAGAAGCGAAAAAGTTTTTCAAAGCTTCGGGATAATTCTCCTGGTGTTTGTAAATGATTCCAATATTTGTATAGGCGCCCGCAATGCCTGCTTTATCTCCCACTTCTGTCTTTAATTTTAAAGCAGTCAAATAGTTTTTCAATGCTTCAGGATATTTGCCCTGGTACATATACGTATTGCCAATGTTCATGTATGAATCCGCTATATTTTTTTTACTGCCAACCTCCAGGTTCATTAATAAGGCTTTATTAAAGAAAGCAAACGCGTTTATGTAATCTCCTTTAATGTGATTAATCACCCCCATACTGTTATAAGCACTGCCTTTGCCTTTTGTGTATTTGAGTTGCTCTGATAAGGAAAGCGTTTGCTCTGCATATTGCATTGCCTTGACAGCATCTGTACCCCAATAAGATTGGGAAAGTGCAGCTAAAATCTTTACTGCCGCAGTATCATAGAGTGATGAAGTTGGGAGGTGTTTTTCGATTTTAAAGGCGTCATGCTTTTGGAGTTGGGATTCTAAAGAGTCAACGAGCTGTTTGTTCTGTGAAAAGCAGACTTGCGAAAAAATACACAGCATTAAAAACAGTGGAAATATTTTTTTCATAGTATGCTCATCTTGTGGAAAGCATGAGTTCGCTTTGCCACCCTCGCATGACGCACTACGGTTGGGCATGATGCAGTGTGGCGGCCTCAAAGTCTGCCAACTTTATATCCTTTTTTTCGCTGATGGATAAAGTCCTCTGACAATGCTCCAATGCTTTTGAATAGTTGGCTAAATCCCGGTGGTGCCTCCGATACTGCCAAGCACAGAGCGATTCCTTATGGATCACCCAATTGTTCCGTAATACTTAACGCGCATGTTACGAATCCAACGCTTTACTGTATTCAGATATTCTCTGATATGCAATTTCCCAAAGTTAAGTTAAAAAAGCAAGCCGTTTGTAGCTTCTGGTTTCCTCCATGAGGTTTAACGCTTTTTTATAAAGATCAATGGTCTTTGCGATTTCAGATAGGCGGCCATGGAGCTTCTTGACAAAATCCCTTGACGCAGTTCAGCAGCTGTGCATATCGGATTTGGTTTGCTGATCACACAAGATCACGCACACGTGCCATGACCTCCGTACGTGAGGTCGCATTGAGCTTCAGATAAAGTCGTGACAGATGGGACTTGACGGTATTAACAGAGATGAAGAGTTCTTCTCCGATTTCAACATTGGATTTGCCCGCAAAGAGCATGCGTAACACATCTGCCTCACGCGAACTCAATGGCTCTGCAAGTTTTTGATTCAGGGTATCAAAATTAGGAATCTGAATTGCCTTTTGCTTTTGTTGTCTGAAATTATATAAGGCGATCTCAAGACCTGCGAGGAGTTCACGCTCAGAAAATGGTTTGACGATATATCCGGCAGGCTCAGTGAGCTTCGCGTTCTGTAATGTCCTGTCATCTGCATGTGCGGTGAGATAAAGAAATGGAAAGTGGTATTGATCACGGATGAGTCGCCCAACTTCTATGCCATCGAACTTTCCTTCCAGATTAATATCGAGCACTGCCGCATCATAGTGTTCTTCCTGCAGATACTTCATTGCCGACTCCTTGGTGAAGGCTATCGATCGCACGGTATAGGCTGAACCCTTAAGGGCTTCCCGGATCATTGCTGCCACGAGCGCTTCATCTTCTACGACTAACAGTTCAAAATTCAAGAGAGTAAATTTTATCGTTGTTCAATCAATTGCCAAACCCAGGAATAACCAGAATGCTCAAAAGTACACCGTGACCTTGCGAAGGGTTCATCCTTTCGGGTGAATTTCACATTTCTGTTTTTAATGAGTGTCTCGGCCAGCAGACGCTCGTAAGTCCTCCTGCCCGCCCGACCGAAGGTCATTCGGGCGCGGCGTCAGACGTGCAGCCTGCCCTGAGCGAATAAGATGAGTCGAAGGGAGGTCATTCCACCTCATCGCCTCAGGCTGCAAGTTTCGAAGGGATGATCATCCCAATCTGCAATCCATTGTGTTGTGTGATTTCCATTGATGCCCCAAGGCGCTCGCGCAGGATATGAATGAGTTTGTAGCCGAAACTGGGGCTATTCTGTGGATCAAAGCCTTTCGGGAAGCCCGGGCCATTGTCCTTCACCTCCATCAGAATTCCTTCACTTCTTCGACCTATCTGGATGCTGATTTCTCCCCTGCGACCATCACGAAAAGCATACTTCAGGGCATTACTGATGAGTTCATTGATGATCAGGGCCATTGGGACGATGGTATCTACGTCCAGATGATCTATTTCAATCTGTTTGTGAATCGTGATTCTGTCCTTTTCAATATTATAAGAGGAGATCAGGTGTTCGAGGAGTTTCTCCAGATATGCCTTTACTCCCACTCCGAGCAGGTTTTCATCCTGATAAAGGTTCTGATGAATCATTGCCATGGATTGTACACGGTTCTGACTTTCAAGAAGTGCTTCCTGTGCAGATGCATCATCTACGGACTTGCCATGCAGATAAAGCAGAGCCGAGATCATCTGCAAATTATTCTTGACGCGATGATGAATTTCACGTAAGAGGATGTCTTTCTCTTTAAGGGCATTTGAAATCACTGAATTCTTCTCTGAAAGTTTGCGATTGGATCGGGATTTCATACGTAATAGAAAAACCAGGGCGATGGCAGAAATCAACAACGTCAAAGCACCAAGGCCGTACAAGAGTATTTGTCGATTGGACTGTGCGATCTTCAACGCATTGACTTCATTCTGAGTGGCAAGGAGTGAAATTTCCTGATCCTTCTTTTCTACGTCATACTCTGTCAACAGTTGGGTGATGCGTTCATCCTTTTCTTTATTAAACACGGAATCCTGTTGGGTTTTAAACAATTTGTAGAAAACCAACGCATTTTTATAATCACTCTTCCGTTCATGGATCGTACTCTGTGTTTCAAAATTATTCGCCTTTTGGAAATTGAAATCATATTGATTGCGGATATCCAGCGAACGCTTATTATAAAGGGAAGCCTGATCCAACGCGTTTCGCTCGAGATACGCTTTCGCCAGCATGGCATAGACATTGCCCAGTACATCAGTCGAGTGAAATTTCTCAAAATCCGTGAGGTATTGCTGACCCATTTCTATCGCTTTATCGACTTGTCCAAGATATCTATAACATTCTGCGATGTTTGCTGTACTCGTCGCGAGCATCGCCGTATCGTCCAGTACCTGATACAATGCCCAGGCCGTATCAAAATACGCCAGGGCATTGTCGTGTAGCTCAGCAGCATTATATTGTATTGCAATGTTGTTGTAGACATTGGCCATCCACAGTGTATCTGATGCAACGCGGAACGATGACAGAGCTTTCTGATAATAGAGGATAGAATTCTGTGGCTCGCGTCTGTACTCATATGCCGCACCGATGTTGTTATTGACGAGCGCAATAAAAAAGGTGTCTTGTACTGCTTCGAAAAATGGTAAGGACTGCAAATAATACTGAATCGCCTGTCGATGACTACCCGTGAGATAGTAATGGAGGCCAATGAAATTTTTGCCCTTGCCCATTTTGAGCGTATCGTTGACAACTTGCGCAATGGAATCGTACATCCTGGCGGCATCGATAAATTTATACGTCCCTTCACCGATTTCTTTCCGGATTAAATTCTGTAAAGAATCGAATGGCATGGTAGCTTCCTGCGCATGACAGTCCCTGCTCAATCCTGCATAGAAGATGAATATGCAGAGTGTCCTTGTTATTAATGCTTTCACCATGTCACGCCGCCTTTTTTACCGGAATAGATAAAGAAACCTTTGTTCCATTGTTCGAAACAGCAGTAAGTGCAGCCCCAAGTCTTTCGCTGAGTATGTTGATCAGTTTGTATCCGAAATTAGAAGAAGTGTGTACCGTAAATCCCGATGGAAGGCCGACACCATTGTCTTTCACTTCTACCTGAATTTGATCATCGTTATGACCGATATAAACATCTATCAAGCCCTTTCTGCCATCCCGAAACGCATACTTCAGACAATTGCTGATCAGTTCATTTACAATCAATGCAAGCGGCACAATGGTGTCTACGTCCAGGTGCTCCACTTCGATGCGTGTGCGGATTTCGATTCTGTTCTTTTCGACATTGTAAGAAGAGATGAGGTGGCTGAGCAATTTGTCCAGATAACTTTTCACACTGACGCCGAGGAGATTTTCATCCTGATAAAGGTTCTGATGGATCATAGCCATTGATTGAACGCGATTCTGGCTTTCGAGTAATGCTTCCTGTGCTGAACTGTCTTCCACCGACTTGCCATGCAAATACAGCAATGCAGAGATCATTTGCAGATTGTTTTTTACGCGGTGATGAATCTCGCGAAGCAATATATCTTTCTCCTCCAGTGATCTGGTAATAATCGCATTTTTCTCAGCTAGCTGTGAGACGGATTTGCGCTTCTGTCTGTAAGCATAGAGGATTGCTCCAATGATGAAGAGCAGCGCCAGCCCACCCATGGTATAGAACTGTTGTATTCTCTTCGCATCCTCAAGTCGATAGTTTGCTTCTGCAAGCTGATGCTCTTTTTCTACTGTTTCATATTTCACCTCAAGATCACGCATGAGTCTCTCACGTTCATCGCTCCTGATGGTATCGAGGAGCGCACTCATGGCTTTGTGATGAAGCAATGCCTTGGAATGATTTTGTAACTGGTCATAAAGCGAGAACAATGCCGTGTGGTTCACGTATTTCAGATTCGGAAATCCGTACTCGTAAGTCAACGCAAGTCCGGCTTCATATGCGGTAATCGCCTCGGCATAACGTTGTTGTGAAGCATGGAGTGCACCAATCGCGTGGTAGGAAGTGATTGCAGAAAGCGTATCCCCGTTACTCAGGTGTACTGGCAGAAACTTCTGCATGAGCACAAGTTTATTTGTCGAATCAGAAAATGGTAATAAAAGATGTGCATGCAGACTGTTTTCCAGAATGTTTGACCCACTCTCAAGTTTAAATCTCAGGTATTCCTCATTCAATGATGAGACTTTCGCCAGGCTATCCTGCTTTGAATAGATATCGATCGCGGTAAACAACACGTACAGATAATCCTTGGGTGTTTTAAGTATGCGCGCATACTTCAGCGCTTCTTCAATATGAAGATTGGCTTTCTCAAAATCCGGAAAGTCCATATAGAAAATCGCCAGTGATTGCTGAGGCAGCCAGCGCTTCCTATCCTCGCCTCTGCCGGCTAGATAAGAATCATAAACCTGATAGTAGTACAGCGCAGAGTCTACATGATTCAGGTACTTGTGAAAGCGTGCAAGAAAGTTGTAGTACTCGCCGTACTTGTTTTTGAACTGCCTCTCAAACGCAATGGCGCCTGCCTTGCGAGTATATAACAGGGCCGTGTCAAACTCTGTCAGCATCTGGGCGTATCGACAATACACAAAGTAGCACTCCATGAGCAGGCTGTCATTGTTTATGCTTCTGGCCAGAGAGATTGCCTTATTGATTAAATATTGCGCACTGTCGACTTGTGTATGAATAGCTTTTGCCGCGAGGCTTAGTGTTTTGATAGCTTCATCGCGTGGATCAATGTGTGCCTGCAATTCCTGAGCATAAAGAGACGCACCACTTGCAACAAAAGCAAATAGTAAAACGAAAATGCCCCTTAATAATGCTGCCTTGCACATGATAGCGCGAAAATTAACGAATCTTCATGCGTGGTTATCATTCTTTCAGGTGATTCTATGGTTTAGCGTCTTCGCGTCCTTTGCGTCTTTGCGTGGGTTGCTTCTCCGCGTCCTTTGCGTCTTTGCGCGAGTCCTCCCTCTTCTTCGTGTCCTTTGCGTCTTTGCGCGAGTTGCTTCTCCGCGTCCTTTGCGTGAGTCCCCTTCTTGCTGCAATTGACGATCTTATTCCTTCAGCAAATTCTGAATATCCAAGATACCACCATAGAGGACGAGTATATCGCCTTTGTCAAGCCATGTCTGCGAAGTCGCAATACCCTGGACATCTGTCACTTTTCTGGTCACTCCGAGGATGTTTTCTTTTTCCGTAGTCTTAATGGTGGTAAGCAAGACAACGTTGTAGTTTCTTCGGAACCCCACATCCTTCACTTGCTTCCCAATATATTTTTGCGGAACGGTCGCCTCTATAATATTGTGGTTTGCTGTCACCTCAAAGGAGTCAACAATACCTCTGATATGGAGTTTTTTCGCCCAGCGCTCAGCCGTTTCCTCTTCCGGATGTACGATCTCATCTACTCCCATTGCCTGCAATACCGTCTCATGTAGGGGAGAAACCGCTCTGCTAATCAGTCTCTTGACTCTGTTTTGCTTCATGAGGGCAGTAGTCATAATATTGGCACCTTCATCCTCGCCAATTGCAACGCAGACAATATCCGCATCTTTTAAAGGTAAGTGTGATACTGCCTGACTATCCGTACTGTCCAGGCAAATCGTATGGGTGATTGTTTCTTTCAGTGCTTCTACTTTACCCATTCGGGTATCCACGCCGATCACTTCATGTCCCTTGCGTGTCAGCCTCTCAGCCAATGACGAGCCGAAATTTCCGAGTCCAATGATGATACATTTCATTTCTTACTGTGTTAGTTGATGAGAATTTCTTCTGAAGGATATCGATACTTGACTTGCCCGATTTTCCTAAGGGCAGCTATCATCAGTGTAAGCATACCGACACGTCCGATAAACATGGTGATAATGATGATTACTTTACTAGCACTACTCAACGCAGCGGTAATTCCGAGACTCAATCCTACTGTACCATATGCTGAAAAGCATTCGAAAACAACATCTACCACTGCCAGATCCTGATCAAAAAAAGTCACCGAAAACACTGACACACCAATGACGATCAGTGAAAGACAAATAATTGCAGAGGCACGTCTGATTGATGAGTATGTAATCTCCCTTTGGTATAGTTCCACTCTGTCTTTATTTCTGGCCAGACTGAAAAAATTCAAAGTCGCAATGGCAAGAGTACTGGTTTTTATCCCTCCTGCGGTGGATGCAGGTGAACCGCCAACCCACATGAGGAAAACAATGATCATGATTGTAGAAAAATTCAACATTGTCATATCAACAGAATTGAATCCTGCCGTACGCGGAGTGACTGAGCCAAAAAATGCCACTACCACCTTGCCGATTCCATGATGTTCGGCCAGGGTATTGTGGTACTCAAGGATATAGATCAGAACAGTACCGACCAGCAGAAGAATACCTGTAGTGATCACCACAATACGTGTATTCAAGTTGATGACCCAAGGCCGATGGATTGTTTCCGCTTTACGACTGAATGGCAGGATGTAGTTCATGATGACATACTTGACATAGTTCATGAGGTTGAACAGAATGGGAAATCCAATACCTCCAAGGATGATTAAGCATGCGATGGTAAGGTGTAAGGGATAATTGAACCGAACACCGATATCATAGAGGTTTGCGCTCAAGGTGGAAAATCCTGCATTGCAAAATGCCGCAACGGAATGAAAAATTGAAAAGAAAAACCTATCAGCGACAGATGCCATCAGAGCAGGACTCAGGCTAGAGTATATCAGAATAATACCAATTACCTCGACTGTCAGTGTGACAAGGATGATTTTTTTGAGCACACTAAATACTTCAGCAACCTTCTGCGAATTTGTGAGTTCACGCAACATCAGTTGATTTTGATACGTCAATGCACCTCTGAAGAAGTAGGCAAAATAACTCGTAAACGTCATGATACCTAACCCACCAAGCTGCATCAGCAATATTAAAATGACATGCCCAAATTGTGTAAACGCAGTACCTGTATCAACTACCGACAGGCCAGTCACACAAACTGCGCTCGTCGATGTAAACAATGCATCTACAAACGAAATACCTGCAGTGGTTGCATTGGGGAGCATCAGCAGAAACGCGCCAAATAAAATGATCAGAATAAAACTGACAATAAACAATTGAGCGGGATTCAGGTATTGATGGGCAAAATAACTTTTGAGATTAGAGTATTCCCTGACGAATACAGCAAACAATGCAAGATATTTCCAGACATAATTATCAAGAAAGATGAATGAAACATGCTCCAACGTGACCAGGAAAACCGTAATCAGCAAAACAGAATAGATGCCGTCAAAAATCCAAATCTTATACCCAGGTCTGGTCTCACGTACCAAATACTGTGTACCTAATGCCATCGCGGCAATAATCAACGTGACAAAGTACAGGACATTGATCTGCCTTGCGATGATCTCCGGTTGATCAAAACCTAAATCATAGATGATCACACATACGGAAACCAAACTCAGGAAAAAAGGGATCCGCTTTAGCAGTTTCATCCTATATCCAGATCCTTAGAAAATGAATAAATGGCTCGTACACTACCGACACAAAATCGAAGCCCGGAAGGAAAGGTAATATTCGGGCTATCGTGCTGTCCTCTCAACATCGCTCATGAGTGTTTTTTTCAAAGCGGGCCAAAGTACGTCGTTTCTGAGACACCATTTGTACTCCTGAGGCCGCCCCAAAGGACATTGTCCTGGCATAATACAGCCAACATGCTCACCCAGATACATATATATGCGATCTTCCTACTGCTACGAATAAGAAGATATTAAGCCTGGGGCCTTATCGGAGGGAGGCCGCGATGCCATTATTGGCAGAGGACTCTATTTCTCCAATAACAGTATTCGCTTTTGCAAATCGAGATTCTGCTGGTGCAGTTCCTGAATGGATTTGATGAGCACGGGAATCAGGTCGGCATAGTTCACACCCAGAATATCACTCTCGTCATCGCTATATACAGCTTCAGGAATGAGTTGTTGAAGGTCTTGTGCTAAGAGTCCCACTTTTGTGGATTCATTTCCCCCTTGCCACTGAAAGGATACAGGTTTCATCTGCAGAACTTCGCGCAACCCGTAATTCAGTTGGTTGATATTTTTCTTTTGGCGGGCATCACTGGTTTGTATTGTTCCATTGACAGACCACACTTCAGTCCAGCGATTACTTGTCCCACCCAGTTTAAATATATTATCTCCATCCGGTGTAAAATCCGATGCCAAACGTAACAAGCCCGATCCCGCATCTCTGAACGTCTCATCGCCGATAGTGAATAGCGTACCGATTGGTGATCCATCACTGTCGAGGACAGCCATATGGCCATTGACCTGAACACTATCCTCACCGAAGTCGCCCCAGATAAGAGGTGTTGCGCTGGAAGAATTTTCAATATACAATTCCTCACTGCCGGATTCATTCATACCGGCGAGGTAGCCGATAAAAACATTTTTACTACCTGTAGCACTTGGACTCGATCCGGCTAACGTACCGAGCACGACATTATTGGTACCAGAATTCCAGGTTCCTGAAGAATGACCAACGAACACGTTACCACCTCCATTACCAGTGGCTAAACCAGCAAATGCCCCGATCATCGTGTTTGTAGATCCACTACCAAGATTCAACCCTGCGGAAAAACCAATAAGAGTGTTGTCACTTCCTGTTGTGCTTGTCCCGGTACTTGATCCCAGGAATGTATTGGCTGCAGTTGTCGTAAACTCGCCGGATCGATAGCCTACAAAGACATTATCATCATCTGTACTATTCTTTCCCGCGCGATACCCCAGAGCAGTATTAAATGATCCGGAGCTATTTGCTGTAAGTGCCTGAAATCCGACAGCAGTATTAGAACCTCCTGCTACATTACTATACAGCGCGGAATCACCTAAGGCTACCAGACCGCTCTGCATTCTGTTCAGATACAATGAATATGATCCTATTGCGACATTTTTCTGACCTGTCGTATCAGAGAACAACGCATGATAACCCAATGCGACGTTGTATTGTCCGGTTGTATTCGATCTCATAGACCTGTTACCCACGGCAGTATTAAACCGACCAGTTGTATTGTCGAACATTGCATCATTTCCTACTGCCACATTGATGAATCCTGTCGTGTTGGATTTTAATGCAGAATACCCGACTGCGGTGTTGAAGTATCCTGTTTGATTCCATTTCAGAGCTTCAAACCCGATCGCCGTGCTACTGTAACCTGTCGAACTATTCTCAAGAGCATTCATCCCAATGGCGGTATTCTCATTCCCGCTGATATTTGTAAACAAAGCCCGATATCCGACTGCTGTATTGTTATCACCCACCGTATTATTATACATGCTCGAACCACCGATGGCAGTGTTTTGATGTCCTTCTGTGTTCCCATAAAGTGCAACCCATCCAAGCGCTGTATTTTGAAATCCAAATGTGTTGAGTCGCATTGCTTCGCTACCGATAGCAGTATTGTTATCTCCAGAAGTATTATTGCGGAGAGACCAGTAACCCAGCGCCGTGTTTCGTGCACCTACAGTATTTCCAAGCATGGATTTTGAACCCACGGCCGTATTGCGTGTTGCATGTGAAGCACTCGATACACCTGTACTATTGTTATACAAAGCAGAATCCCCTACGGCGACAAGGTAAGAACGCTCCGTATTTAGCCGCAACGCACTTGAACCAATGGCGACATTTGCATAAGAATTTAATTGATCCCGTGCTGCCTGGTATCCTACTACAGTATTATGACTGGCAATAGTGTTGTTTCTGATTGCTTCATAGCCGACTGCAATATTCGCTGTCCCTGTCGTATTTGATAATAATGCCTGTGATCCAACGGCGACATTGAATTGTCCGATAGTATTGGATTGCAAGGCACTTTTACCCAGCGCTGTATTATGCCATCCCGTTTTATTGAAATTCAAGGCCTGATCACCTACAGCAGTATTGAAAGAAGCTGTGGTATTCTGCAACATTGCACTGTGTCCTACGGCAGTGTTCGAAATCCCAACGGTATTGCTGTCCAATGCCTGATGACCAACGGCAACATTACTATAACCCGTGATGTTTGCATACAACGCACGAGAACCGACAGCGGTGTTGGAGGACCCGCTTGTATTCGCTTGAAGTGCACGTGCTCCGAGAGCGGTATTATCGTCAGATGTAGTGGTTACCGTGAGCGCTTCTGCGCCTAGTGCGGTATTGAACCTACCTGTATTGTTATTCTGCATGGTTCTGGCGCCGATACCTGTATTATAGTAGCCTGTTGTATTCTGGGTTAGTGATTTGTGGCCAATTGCCGTGTTCGACGAAGCATCCAGGACGTTCATTACGGACAGCCCATTATTCATCAAGGCATCTTCGCCAATAGCAACGAGTCCAATCCTGTCGGTATTTGCCTTTAATGCGTTCTTGCCGATCGCAATGTTGTGTGCACCGCTATTTGATACTCCGGATTCATCCCCGATAAAAATCCCGAGACTACCTGAAGGCTCTATCCTGTTACCGGTCATGATCCATCTTTCACTTCCTGCAACATCGAACCGAATAACATCCTCATCAGCGCTTTCCTCTACCTGGATCTTTGTGTCATTGTCCAAATCGGAGATTTCATCGTTGATATTTGAGGCGATGATTGCCTGCCAGGTAGTACCATCGTAAAACCAGAAACACAAAGTTTCAAGATCATACACGAGCAAGCCTGGAGCAGGAGATACAATCGCTGTGCGTTGGCTACTCAGCATGCGGGGCACGAGCATTCCTTTGGTGGTACTCTTGATGTGAAACATTGCGCTGGCATGCGGAGAAGAGCCGTCCGTGGTGATCGCCACTTGTGCAGCAACCTGACCAATTGACAAAAGCGTAAGCAAAGCAAGCACGAGTTTCATCATAGATATTTTATACAGCAAAAGTCCATTGGTATGAGTCCGGTTACTTCATACTTTTGGGTGAATCTGAAAATGAATACACATTCTCAGAATAAGACAATACTGACTTAATTACTTTTACTTCCATGGCAAGAAAAATCAGAATGGGAATGGTCGGTGGCGGCCGCGGCGCATTCATTGGAGCAGTGCACCGGATGGCGGCTGCCTTAGATGGACAGATAGAATTGGTCTGTGGTGCATTCAGCAGCGATCCTGAACGCTCGCGGCAATCGGCTGTCGACCTTTATATCTCTCCTGAACGTGCATATGGTTCATTTATGGAAATGATCGAAGCAGAATCGTCATTATCTGATGACAAGCGGATGGATTTTGTATCCATTGTCACACCGAATCATATGCACTATGCACCTGCAAAAATGGCTCTCACTCATGGCTTTCATGTGATCTGCGACAAGCCACTCTGTCTCACGATGGAAGAGGCCCTGGACCTGGAGAAACAAGTTACCGTATCAGGATTGCTCTTTGCCCTAACGCATAACTATACGGGGTATCCAATGGTGAAGCAGGCACGTGCCATGATCACGGCGGGGGAGCTGGGAAAAATCCGTCGCGTTGTCGTTGAGTATCCTCAAGGATGGCTCAGTACAAAACTCGAGGATGAGGCACAAAAACAGGCAAGTTGGCGTACTGATCCATTGCGATCAGGTCTCGCTGGCGCGATGGGTGATATCGGGACACACGCCGAGAACCTGGCCGAGTACATCACTGGTCTTGAAATCACAGAGCTGTGTGCAGATCTCCATACGCACGTTGATGGCAGATTGCTCGATGACGATGGTAGTGTCTTGTTGAGATTTGCAAACGGTGCGCGTGGTGTTCTCTATGCAAGTCAGATCTCGGCAGGTGAAGAGAATAATCTCCGCATCCGTGTGTATGGCGAGAAAGGTGGGATCGACTGGTCTCAAATGGAACCCAATAGCCTCAACGTACGATGGCTTGACAAACCTATGCAGATACTCAGAACAGGGATAAGTGGCCTGCATGCTTCCACGCAAGCCCATACACGCGTCCCATCCGGACATCCCGAAGGTTACATAGAAGCCTTTGCAAACCTCTATCGCAATTTTGCCAAGTGTGTCCAGGCACGCCTCGATGGTCACGAACCTGATCCTATTTATCTGGATTTTCCAGGAGTAAAAGATGGTGTACGCGGAATGAAGTTTGTGGAGCGTGTTGTAGAAAGTGGCAAGTCAAAAGAGAAGTGGGGGAAGATGTGATGCTGAATGTTTAGCGTTTAGCCTTTAATGTTTATGGCAAATGGCCCGCGTCCAACAATTAAAAATTCACGCGTTGATTGTGAGCACCGCTATCAGTAAACACTTTGCCTTACGGGATCAAATGTATCGATCCAGTGGTTCTGTGATAATATCGCAGAAGGATTTGAACGGGAGAGCAATGGTGAGTTTAAGTCATTTCTTGCGTATGCGAAAGGGAGCTGTGGGGAACTTCGTTCCCAGCTTTATCGCTGCTTTGATCTGAACTTGATTTCTGAATCTGTTTTTCTCGGAACTAAAGCAACAAAGTGAGTACATCTCTGGAAAAATTCATAAGATCATTGAACACTTAAACAGCTCTGACTACAAGGGGCCGCGTTTCAAATGAACATTGAACTCTTAAACAATAAACACTAAACACTAAACATTAAACATTTCTAAAACCACCCATTTCCAAATCCACGGAAAGGCCAGGGAATAGATAGCAGAATCACAAGAAGTCCTATTGTATAATACCAGAAACCGCCTCTTGCATTTCCCGTCTTCACTCTGCGATGTGCAACTGTGATGAGCACTATCGCGATAAGCATCCCGAGAGTATGTTCCATTGTAAAGAATCTCAGTACGTCATCGCTCATGGTACTTGCTGAGAACTGTACTTTAGGACTGATAAAATATAATACCAGACCGATGAGTATCTGTATATGTACCGAGGTCATCCCAAACAAGCTTATCCTTGTATCCTTCGCCGTCAACACACGTTTGCTACTCAACGCCATAGCAGTATTGATGACATTATAGACAAGCAATAACAACACGATCCAACGCAAGCCGGAATGTGCATTGACAAGAATATTGTACAACATTTTTAAGGATTTCGGGCTAAGGTACGTCTGCAGGTCGAACTTACTATTGAAACTGTATTGCAATAGCTACTGCAAGGTCAGCAAACTCTTCTTTAGACAACTTCACACGAGGTTTTGAGAAGTCGATATCGTGAAGAGATTGAAGAGGCACAAGATGCACATGCGCGTGCGGCACTTCAAGCCCAATCACTGCTATACCAATGCGTTTACATGGAACTACTTGTTCGATTGCCAGGGCCACTCTCTGGGAGAAAAGTATCAGGCCGGAAAGCGTGTCTGCGTCCAAATCAAAGATGTAGTCGATCTCACGCTTTGGTATGACAAGAACGTGTCCACGCACAAGCGGACTGATATCCAGGAACGCGAGAAATCGGTCATCTTCAGCAACTTTATAAGCAGGAATCTCACCCTGTACGATCCGGCTAAAGAGACTCGCCATTTAAATACTGATGTCAAGAACTTCAAACTCCATCTTGCCGGCAGGCGTATCCACAAGCGCGATTTCACCAACAGCCTTTCCGAGCAGACCCTGACCCATCGGAGAGCCCACAGAGATCTTTTTTGCTTTCAAATCCGCCTCAGTTTCGGAAACGAGTTGATAAGTGAGCTTGCTATTGTTCTTTACGTTTTTGATAGTCACTTTCGTGAGTAGCACTACATGCGACGTATCTAGCTGGCTTGCATCGAGGACTCTTGCATTGGATAATGTCCGTTCCAGATCGCTGATTTTCAGCTCCAGCATACCTTGCTCATCTTTCGCTGCATGGTATTCGGCATTTTCGGCGAGATCTCCTTTGTCACGGGCGTCCGCAATGGCGCGAGCGGCTTCGGATCGCCCTCTGGTTCTAAGGTCCTCAAGCTCATTCATGAGCCTGTCAAAGCCTTCTTTAGTGAGGTAATTGTACTCCGTCATAATCTTCGAATTGTTGAGTCTAAATGATGTCGTCCGCAAAGGGACACTGAACTAAAAAGACGTTCCTGTACGGAAATCGCACAGGAACGTCTGACGGGCCAAAGGTAAAAAATATTATTCCCCGGTAATAGGTATCAAATTTTATATCGCAGGCTGAAATTATGGGTCCCCGAGAATGGCGAAGTCGCACTATAAGCATAGTCCACCCCAAATCTGCTCGTTGTCTGCTTTTTTGTAGGTACTTCCAGGGTCACACCGGCGGCGAGACCTGTATAAATACTCTTGTCTGCGTCTGTCGAGCCAAGCTCGTACTTGTAGCCTGCTCTCACCATAAACATCTCTCTGAACGCATATTCTCCTCCTCCACCAATCTGATCACGTGAAAAAGAATTTGCGGTGAAGTTGCCCAGGAGTGTAAGCCTATGACGTGTTCCAAGGAGAAAGTCATATGATGTTCCAAGGTTCAATACAGATGGCAGTTCGAATTTCGCTGCACGTTGATTCACAGTGAGAGGATAGTTTACACCACCGTCAGGATTGGGAGTCGAAAATGAAAGTCCTTCTCCGCCGAAACGCATTGGTGTTCCTACATTACGAAGTCCAATACCAAATTTGAAATTGTCCTGCTCACCAGCCACATATTGTACTCCCGCGTCAAGCGCAAATCCAAATGCACTGAGATCAGCGATTGACTCCGAAACTCCGATCACCTGAATACCAACTGATACTTTGTTCTCAAACATATGCGCATATCCCATCCCCATGTGAAAGAAACTCGGAGAATACGTAGCGCCAATACCTTCAGGGACAGCATCGGTTGTAATTGGTATGTCACCAAAATCCATAGCCGTCAGCGTGAGTGCAAATGCTCCCGATGTACCCATGCGCTGCGCAAAACCGACACTATTCAGGGCCATCCCGGTTCCATCGAATAAAATGGTATGAGCAATTACAAGCTCACTTTTGCTCAGACGTGCAAGACCAGCCACATTAAGCCGTGTCGCTTCGACACCAGAGATCATCGAGGTAGTCATTGTATGCAAACCAGAACTGCGAGCCCAGGGATTGAGCAACAATTCATAAGCACCTGCTTCTCCTTGCCTGTCAGGATTTCCTGCATGTGCTTTTGTCATAACCACCATGCAAAAGCAGGTGATCAACAGATATAGAGTTTTCTTCATCGTGAAGTCTGATTTTCTGAATTCTGAAATAATTATAACCCGCTTGGATCAAATTGTCTGTTGATTCCAAACCATTTGATCACATGCTCTCCTAGCCCAGGTGCATCGATATGAATCAGATATACACCGCTGGCGATCGGGATTCCTTTGCTGTTTTTCAAATCCCATTCAATATCAGGGATGGTCTGTGTCTCCGCAATCGGAGGATTATTTCGTATCGTCGTCTGATCGATACCTGCTTCATTGCGTTTGTACTGACGGATAAAACGTCCATCGACTGAGTAGATCGTCACAATACAGTTTGCAGGGAGATTTGTGATTTTCACTGTTGTAGATAGCGTCGTTGTTTCATAGGCTGAGTATCCATAGTATGGATTCGGTACAGCATTAATCAGTGCAAGGGCAGCATTGATTTCCTGTTCACCAGAACGTGGAGTTGCCTCTACACCATCAAAGCACATTTTGTACTTCGGATACTCATATTCACCACCTACTACTTCCTGTGACACCTGATATGGATCATCTACACGAATCTTGATTACAACATCATTTGGGATCAGACCATCTTTGTATGAAAGCAATTCATCTCCAAGGGCAACAGGAATTCCAGTCCATGTGATATTTGACAAAGCGCGGAATTTATTGAAATTGCTTCCCTGAGGTCTTAGATCATTTACGAGTGATGCGCATTCATCATAAGGCTGAAGGGTGACATAGACATAGTGCATGCCTCCCATTGCAAAATCAGTGACAGAAGGAATACCACCACCACTGGAAGCAAACACGTCTTCATTGGGATTCCACATCATGTCATCACCATTCGCCGGGTATGCCGGTATCAAGGCTTGAATTTCATCCCGATAAACTGAGTTTTCACCAAAGAAAATATTCAGCCTCTTCCCGGATTCAACATCAATCGCATAGCCTGGAAACCATCCTAATCCATTGTTCGGTTCATTGGGATCTACATCAGGAAGTCCATCGCTGTTATTATCATCCTTTGTCACGGATGGCACATTACGTCGCTCCATATTCCTGGAGCCACCCTGTGTCACGATAGGATCACCAATATCAGTAAAGTAAGTGTTTGCAGTTTCTACAACGATGCATCTGCTCCACTGTGACTTGTCCCTGGTAAGTACGATATCGACGTTGTTTAGGTTTTGCAACTTCGCATTCGGTTGATTCTGTGTATTTGTCTGACCTGCGTCCAGCCATCCCGGAGTGACCATAAAACCAAGCGTATTTTCTGCAGGTTGAGCTTTTACATAGTCGACCAGCTGGAATGGATAGAAGCCATCCATACGGTTGAACCCCTGCTGCGGGTCCTTAATATATGCCGGATTGGTAGGATCTTCATTTTTCAGGAAGTTGAAGAGCAATGCGCCCAATCCACCACCTGCAAGCGGCCCGCCACCTTCCGGGAACCAGCCCAACCACTCAACACCGTTAGGATCTTCGAATTCAACTTCAACACCGATTGTACCATTCGTTTCATCTGCTTTATCACCGACATCGTCAGTCTGACCCAATGAAACTGAGAATCCAAACTCCTGAATGATCTGTTCGTTTGGTCTGATGATGGAACGCTCTGAAGTCACAATATTACTTGGATCATTTTCGGGATAAAGTCTCCAGAAAGCATTCGGATCAAGTCTGCTGGGATTTCCATCTGCATCATCAAACTCCAGGATATAGCATCCATCCTTCACGACGAGCGGATTGAACACCTTCGCGTTGATCGGTCCTTCACCAGGTTGATAAACAATCTCGCCGTTATTCGTACCGGCAAATATTGCTTCACGCGACTCATCTGTGATATCAAGACTGTTGCCTCCTGCACCTAATCCACCAAGTCTGGTAATAGAAGGTCCTTCACCAAAGAGCGCATTCAGATCGGTGTAGACAATTGGTCTAGGTATCGGACTATACGTTTTCACATTGTTCCGTCCTTCGAGATACGGCTTGCGTTGTCCTACTATTGTCCTGGGATCAAATTGTGCGTAGTTATTATATCCATATGCTACGGCGAGGAAGTAGTACTTCTTATGATTTACAAGACGTCTGTCCTCTGATGCAAACTGATCTTCAGTAATGCGCACTGTATGAGCAATACCCTGATCAGCACCCTGTACCTGAAGTTCAGGTATCCAAATAGGCTCTGTAGACAGCGGATTTGGATCGGGAATCGATACCCAGTTGTAGATCGTGTTTACACCATTTTTAATGTCGGTCTGGAAGATGAGACGGGACTTCGAAATGTCTTCTTTCTCCGCAGCGGTTACGCCTGGTCCGTCAAATTGAAATACTTTATATCCTTCAAAAACATAGTTGCTGTCGGTTTCTGTTGGCGGAATTTCAAGACCACCTTCGCTATACTGTTCAAAACGATTGTTTGATGTGACAACGTCATTTGTGAGAATCATGATCAACTCACGATCCAGTTCGATGAAGTCAATATCCGGAGCATCCGGGCCATCAGGCACTTTGAAGCAATTGTCGAACAATGCCTGTGCAATGCCATCTGCTGAGAACAAGCGTGTGACATCCGGATTTGGATAGTCGATATCCGGTACCCATACAGCACCAATGATGAGTTCATTGACTTCGCCTGGATCAAGACGCAGTGGACCAGTAGCCTGAAGTGTGCGACGGTCACCGAATGCGAGATCGGCAGTACTCATGCTCCATCCGTTCGTACGATTTGGTGGGTCAGGAAACGCATATTTGATAGGAACACAACCTGGACCTGATGTATATCCACTACCACCTAAACAAAATCGAGCACCGTTCTTCCACGAACCGGAGATGTAGCGATAAAACTCCAGAGGCGCGCCAGCTTGTGGATCGGTCATTTCATTGGGCCAGTTGCCAATACCTCCATTATTATAATACGTAAAGGAAGACATCCCAAGTTCTATTCTTCTCTCTCCACAGACAATACGCAGACTATCCAGGTATGGCACATCGGATGAGACGAAAATAATATCCTCAGTTGGAATCCAGCTCTCAGCTACGGTGTCGCAAAATGCAGCAGGACCCCGAGGACCTCTGAAATAGTCGACGCCCAGGATGGGCACCTCATCACAATACGTAGCTGCGCCCCCATCACAATCACAACCGTTTGTTCCATCCAGCGCATCTTCATTGTAGACATACATCAGACTCCGTGTCGAATCACAACCGATATAGTCATCCGTTGCGCAACCAAGATCGGGATCGATCCACATTGCAAAAAAGCAACTGTCGATGATTGACGTTGCACGGTTGATGAGTTTGTACCTCTGAAACGTCATGTCGTTGATCTCGTCATTCGTTGAATATGCAAAGGCCTGTACCTGCACTTCCATTCTGATCGGATCACCTTGCGAGTTTGTGTGAATATTACCTGCATCATTATAAATCCAGAAGATCATCTCATCGGGAAAATTCGGAGCATCACATCCTCTCACTTCGATGACTGGATAATCTCCCTGGCAAGGATCATACTCTTCGTCTTTGTCTTCATCATGGAAAGCGCCAAGTCCCTGTACATCGAAAGGCAGGCTCCATCCATTGATCTCAAAAAAGTTTGGATTTCCCTTTCCAGGCCATCCCCTGATATCTTCCGGGATCGCATCG
>JANNQA010000030.1:0-16394 GCA_031400515.1 Bacteroidota bacterium | reverse complement strand
GAACGAATCATCATTCTCATACTCTCCCACAAAGGTGAAGCTGAGCTCGAAAATCCCCTGGCCCAGCCGATCATTTGCAAGATCATCAAGACTGTATTCATAACTCATGCCAAGTAAAAAACTCCCAAGTTCAATACCGGTAAGAGCCATCAGTGACGAAGGTTTCAGGCTCTCAAGTTCCTTTGCAAGCCGAAGTCCTCCACCCAGATGAAGAGCATTATTATTGTGTTCGTTGATCGTAAAGCGGACATGTGTGCCAAACTGAATCATCGTAGCAGGTCCCTGTGAGAAGAATGCCAGTCGCGGCAACAGACTTACAGATTCATTCAGTGCCAGATCGAAATTTGCATACGCAGTGAGTTTACTCGACAGGGTGATATCTTCTGATTCTTCCTGACCTTCTGTACGACGAAAGAAGGACACGGATGGTGAAAGCAAATGCGCTAGAGCTACGCCGCCGGAAATCCCGAATGTTTTCGATGCCTCCACTGCGTAGTTGATTCCCACTCCCAGGTCCACGTGCGCAAGATTATTCTCCGGAAGGTTTTCTCTTGTCACAAAACTATATTGATCAAGTCCATCGAACTGATCATCAAAGATGAGGTTCTCGTAGTTGATGCTGCGTTGCACGATACCGAGATAGAGTCCACCTGACAGATATTGTGCGGATTGCGCATCTAGAAATTTGTGGTAGGCAGCCGAGAGATTGATTTGGGTAGTATTAAAATTAAACACTCCTGTACGATCTGCAACGACTGCAATACCAGCGCCGGCATAATCTTTTGAATTGTTTCCTGTTTCAAATCGTAAATCACCAAATGCACCATAAGTCTGGTATGGATTGTCAAGAATACCGCGCCATTGATCGTGATAAATCATCGCAACCCGATATGATCCATCAATTGCTCCTGTCAATGCAGGATTGATATCAAGGGGAACCGTGTAAAACTGAGTAAAGGACCTGTCTTGACCATACAGGGATAGCGTCGAGCACAAATTCAATAAGATGAATAGAGATAAAAAGATTCGTGAAAATGTCATCGGCGATTGAGAATCTGGAATCATTGAATTGAGAATCGAGAATTGAGAATCGAGAATGCGTTACTGGAGTACTTTGATAATGTCATAGTTCGTGACGATATAGGCTTTGCCAGTACGATCACGCGAGATCACCGCCGGCACTTTTCGTGTGAGATATTGATTGAGCTTGGAGATTGGCAATTCTTCATCCACCTCCGGGAAGGGTTGACCCATGATTGCGCGAATTTGAGTTTCTGCATGCTTCAAAGGATTCTCTAGTAGAAAGGAAAGAACCTGTGTTTCCGTTAAGCCACCGACAAAAGTGCCATTCTCTGCAACGGGTAATTGGGAGATATCATTGTCTCTCATCAGTTCGAACGCCGAGCGTACGGATGAATTCTGATCCACAGACAGCATTTCCTGTCCCCGCATATGCTGAATGATATCTCTGACGGCAAGTTCCTTCTCCAGAAATCCTCGCTGACGCATCCAATCATCATTGTAAATTTTACCGACATAACGGCTGCCGTGGTCGTGGAAGATGATCACCACAACATCGTCTTTCGTGAGCTTGTCCTTGAGTTGTAACAATCCGGCGAGTGCCGATCCTGCAGAGTATCCGAGTAGAATGCCCTCCTCTCTGGCCAGTCTGCGTGCTGCGATGGCACCATCTTTATCTGTCACCTTTTCGAACAGATCGATCAAATCAAAATTCACATTCTTAGGCAGGATATCTTCTCCAATGCCTTCAGTGATATAAGGATAGATTTCTTTTGTGTCAAAGATGCCTGTCTCTTTATACTTCTTGAAGACAGAGCCATATGTATCAATACCCCAAACCTTGATGTTTGGATTACGTTCTTTCAGGAATTTTGCAACGCCAGAAACTGTCCCCCCTGTGCCTACACCGACGACAAGGTGCGTGATCTTGCCATCTGTTTGTTCCCAGATTTCAGGTCCGGTAGTCTCATAGTGGGCCTGTGTATTCGAGAGATTATCGTATTGATTGCACCAGTATGCTTTTGGCAACTGTTTACTCAGCCTCTCTGCTACAGAATAGTAGGAGCGTGGATCTGATGGCTCAACGTTCGTAGGGCATACGATGACTTCAGCGCCGTGCGCCTTGAGCATATCCATCTTCTCTTTAGACTGTTTGTCACTTGTCGTGAATATGCATTTATAACCTTTTACTGCCGCGACGATAGCAAGACCCATGCCTGTATTACCCGATGTGCACTCGATAATCGTACCACCTGGCAACAAGTCGCCACGTTGTTCTGCATCAGCAATCATTTTTACGGCCATGCGGTCCTTGATAGAATGCCCCGGATTAAACGTCTCGACTTTGGCGAGTACAAGGGCTGGGACATCTGCAACAACCTTATTCAGTTTTACGAGAGGAGTATTTCCAATCGTTTCAAGGATATTCTGGCGATAATTCATTGATTTGAAAATATTTCGACGCGAAGATACAGTATCCGGGTGCCTACCTGACTTCGTAGCTCACCTCCACATAAAACCGGCCGTCGATTGCGCCAAGCGATCGGGCAACACCCTGTGAAACGATCACACTGATATCATCAGCATAGGTGCCCGGAATTGTGCCAATGACTTTGGCCCAGACACTCCGCCTGAACATGGGATTGCGTATCTCGATCAATGAATTGATAGGTGCTTTACGATGCAGGGCAAAAAGATTTGGATCTGCTTTCGATTTGTTCCACCATGCTACGCCTTTCTGTGTTGCGAAATGTGCCGTAGGGGAAGTGTTGATCATTTGACTGTCGATCACATGTCCCGGATGATGAAGCCAGCTTTCGGCTAGTGGTAAATCAGTCTGGATTCCAGTTGAGCTGTCAGTACGCAGATATCCAAGGATAAGGACCTGACCAGTTTTTAGATTGTAATCCTCAAGCGCATTCATCCGCAACAATCCATCCACTGGAATATGAAGCATTCTCCTGGCAATCCCAAAAATGGTTTCGCCTTGTTTTACTTTATACAGTACTGGATAAGTCGCTGAAGAAGATGAAATAACGAGCAGTTTGGAATCAAAAGGCACGAGGATAAGGTCGCATGGCTCTATGTCTCTGAAGTGCACGATTGGATTCAGAGAGGACAGGTTATCTACATGGCAGTTTGTAGCGAATGAGATTGTTTTAAGTTGAGTTGTTTGTCCCACAAGCCATTGTAGATAAAGGCTCCCTTCGTCATTGCCTACAACAATGAGTGTATCCCGACAATCGGATATAGGTATTGTTAAGTCCTGGGAGTATAAAGCACTGTACAAAGACAGGAGGGCAAATGCTGTGAGTGTCCGAACCATCCTACAATTATATGAAGAATATTTGTAATGTGTAATTCCCTACATTTGAATATATTTGCACATGAAATTCAGATTCACTTCGGAAAACAACACTAAGAACGAGACATGAGCATCCTTGGTATCATTCCGGCCAGATATGGCTCAACCAGACTTCCCGGCAAACCCCTTATTAAAGTACATGGTAAGACGATCATTGAGCGCGTGTATGAGCGTGTGCGCAAATCTCAGCGACTAACTGAAATTGTAGTAGCTACCGATGATGTAAGGATTTTCAATCACGTACGGAAGTTTGGCGGCCATGCTGTAATCACCAGGCTCGATCATGCTAGCGGAACTACCCGTAGTGCAGAGATCATTGAATCGATGTCCAGTTTTGATCTGATTGTCAACATTCAGGGTGATGAACCTCTGATCAACCCTGCACAAATAGATCAGCTCTGTGATTTTATGATGCATCAGCCTACTGTAGGAATTGGAACACTGATCCGAAAGATTGAGCAGTATGATGATTTGGTAAATCCGGCAGTGGCTAAAGTGGTATGCGGTCATCATGGCCGCGTCTTGTATTTCAGCCGAAGCCCGATTCCTTTCGTTCGTGACTTCCCTGTTCAGCAATGGTTGGATCATGCACGTTTTTATCGACATATCGGAATGTATGCGTATCGGAGAGACATGCTGAAACGGATAGGAAGTCTCCCTCAAAGTGATCTTGAGCGTACTGAAAAACTGGAACAATTGAACTGGCTTTATCACGGGATTCCAATCCATGCAACGGAGACAGAATTTGAATCGATCGGCATTGACACCCCCGATGATCTGGCTTTATTGGAGAGGATACTGGAATTGTCTAATGTTTCTTGAATAGCTGTTCGCTTTTGGCCTTTCGCTGTTCGCCGGAAAATCGATGCTGCTAAATTTACTGATGTATTGACCAAATGTCAACCTCGAATAGCGAACAGCCAACAGCCAATAGCAAACAGCGTTTTAAACATGCGCTTCCGCAGGAACGATTTCCTTTAGCTTATCAATAGCATAATGGATTTCATCAATGGTATTCAGTGCTGAAAACGAAAAACGAATCGTCTTCCTTTTGGGATCAGCTTTGATCGCTTCCAATACATGAGAGGGTGCCTCGGCCCCGGAACTGCATGCACTACCTCCACTCGCACTGACACCTGCAATATCAAGCGACAGGAGTAACATATCTGATCGCTCTGTGGCCGGGAAAGAAACACTGAGTACCGTATACAAGGAATTGCCATCAATATCTCCATTGAAGAGGACATCATCGAATTCTTCTGTGAGTCGATGACGAAATGTGTCACGCAATGTCCGAATATGAGCTACTTCATCTTCGAGATGTGTATTTACGAATTGCAATGCCGTAGAGGTACCAATAATGCCATAGACATTCTCTGTGCCACCACGCATGTTACGCTCCTGCCCCCCACCTTCGATGAAAGGATGGATCATTGAGTCCTGATTAATGTAGATGAAGCCACAACCTTTTGGACCATGAAATTTATGAGCACCTCCTGCCAGAAAATTGATTTTTGTTTTACTTACATCAATGCGAAAGTGCCCAATCGTCTGCACAGTATCAGAATGAAATAATGCGTCATTTTCAGCACAAATCGCCGAGATGAGATCGATATCGATCATTGTACCTATCTCATTATTGGCATGCATCAGGCTAACAAGCGTTTTTTCAGAAGAAGCCCGTAATCTGTTTCGAAGGTCTGATGGGTCAATGCGCCCCAGATGGTCTACTTCCAAGTATTCAATTGTGACATCAGTTACCTTTTTGAGGCCATCTAAAGTGTGAAGGATACAATGATGCTCAAGAGGGGAGGAGATGATGCGTTTCACACCAAGATCACGCACACTACAGCGCAGCGCCATATTATTTGCTTCAGTTCCACCTGAGGTAAAGAAGATCTCGCCGATAGATGCATTGAGATTCTGTGCTACAATTTTACGGGCACTCTCAATGGCAGCCCGCACTTTACGTCCTTCAGCATGAATGGAGGAAGGATTCCCATAATGCTCTCGTAAATATGGAAGCATTGCCTCAACGACTTCGGTGCGAATCGGCGTGGTGGCGGCATTATCAAGGTATACGCGCTTCATAGATGATCGATTACTCAGGTAAGAGTGGCGAAGATCGGATATTTTTTTCGGCGCTCAGCTAAGCATTGCACAACGCAATGAGCCTCTCACGCATTTCAGCAGCGAGTTTTTCTGCCTTTTCCTTTGTGCCACTCTCTGCATAGATGCGTATGATGGGTTCAGTATTAGAAGCCCGAATTTGTACCCAGCTATCACCTATAATGATTTTCAAACCATCTCTTGTATCTATCTCGGCACCTGAATATTTCACTGCGACGTCCTCCATTAAGGATTGCATTTGGATGTCTTTCGGAAGATCAATTTTGTTTTTGGCAATGATATACCGCGGGTATCTTTTTTTGAGTTCACTGAGTGAATTGCCTGACGTTGCCATGTAAGACAGTATCAGCGCAATACCGACCAATGCATCGCGGCCATAATGTAGTGCAGGATAAATGACACCACCATTTCCCTCGCCACCGATGACAGCGCCAACACGTTTCATCTCTTCCACAACATGCACTTCACCAACTTTCGCAGCGCTGTATGCTTGTCCATACTTTGCAGCCACATCACGCAGGGCCATTGAAGAGGAGAGATTCGATACACAGGGACCAGGTGTGTGCTGAAGTACATAATCCGCAACCGCAACGAGCGTATACTCTTCCCCAAAATATGCACCATGCTCATCGACAAGTGCAAGACGATCTACATCCGGATCGACGGCAATGCCCAAGATGGCACCGCATGAAGAGACTTCACGACAGAGATCATGAAGGTGTTTTTCCAACGGCTCCGGGTTATGGACAAACTCCCCGTTGATACGTTCATTGATGAGAGTATATGAGCAACCTAATGCATCGAGCAACGCAGGGATTGCAATCGCACCAGTTGAGTTGATACAATCTGCGATGACATAAAACTTTTTTCTTCGTATTGCCTGAACGTCCACCAGATCGAGTTGGCAAATAGTTTTTATGTGATGTACGACATCATTTGTTGTAGTCTGAAACTTGCCGAAGAGGTCTATCGGAGCATACTGCGTTGTGTTGCTTTCTGCAATCCTGAGTATCTGATCGCCATCAGCCTGACTAACAATCTCTCCCCGGGCATTAAGAAATTTCAGTGCATTCCATTCACGGGGATTGTGGCTTGCAGTGATGATGATTCCGCCGTGGGCTTTTGCATGGGTGACATACATTTCGATTGAGGGTGTAGTAGACAGACCAGCTTCTATAATATTTACCCCCATCGCTCTCAGTGTCTCAATGACAAGCGTGCTCACATGTGGTCCTGATATTCTTCCATCACGACCAATGACAACAGTCGGATTCGAATGGCTGGATTTCAGCCAACTCGCATATGCTGCGGCGAAAGAGACAATGTCCGCTGGAGTGAGGTTATCTCCCTTTACTCCCCCTATTGAGCCGCGGATACCAGAAACCGATTTTACAAGAGTCATTATTGTAAATGTAGGAAAACAGAACTATGCACAGATAGCCCTGGTACCAACTTCATACTTGCTTAGATTTTCGTTTTGTATGCCATTGTTTAATGAAGCCAAAGAATATTGGCAACACAGAGATGAAGATGATAGCGAGAATTGCAATAGTAAAATTTTCACGGATAAGAGGAATATTCCCAAAGAGATAACCCAATGTCGTAATACTTCCAACCCAAAGTACAGCACCAATTATACAGAACAGAATATATCGTGAGTATGTCATACTTCCGGCGCCAGCGACAAAAGGTGCGATCGTCCGTACAATCGGCACAAATCTGGCAAGGATGATCGTCTTTCCGCCGTGCTTCGCATAAAACGCCTCTGTCATTTCAATATACTCTCGTTTGAAAAAGAGAATGCGTTTTCGCTTTTTGATCTGATCGCCGAAAAATCTTCCGGTGAAATAATTCACATTATCGCCGAGAAGGGCTGCACCGATAAGCAATGGGATGACGATTTCAATTTTCAAAGTTGGGTTTTCCACACTACAAAACATACCCGCTGTAAACAGCAAAGAGTCACCCGGCAATAGCGGCATCACAACAAGTCCTGTCTCAACAAAGACAATGAGGAAGAGGATAAGATATGTTCCCGTTGCATACTCGGCAATCCATTGAGCGAGCTTCTCATCAATATGCAGCAGAATATCCAAAAGTCCTTTAAGTAGATCTATCAATGTGTAAGAGTTTTGTGCAAGAAACAGCGAAAATATAACATCCAGACAGAATACCCTGATAAGATCATGCTTTCGTGATTGTCAATTTGCGACCTTTGCCGGAATGGTGCAATCAATCCTGGCAATAGATTCAGAATTGCTGTTGTGGATTCATAAATATCTGCACAATAGTGTCCTCGACGGGCTCATGGTCTTGATACGAAGTAAATGGGCCTGGTTGCCATTGTATGTCTTCCTATTGTCCTTTATGGTGATGAATTTTGGAAAGCGTGCCGGACTGTGGATACTCTTTTTCATATTCACGATTGCGATATCGGATATGGTCAGTACCAAAGCACTCAAATACCAGGTACAGCGGCTTAGACCCTGTTATACTGAGCTGGTTCAGTCACATTTGCAAATGCTTGTGCCTTGTGGTGGACGGTATGGGTTTGTTTCCTCCCATGCGTCTAATCACTTTGCAATGGCGGCTTTCTTGTTCTTCACTTTAGGCCGAATGATCAGAAGAATCCGCTGGCCTCTCATGCTTTGGGCGGCATCAATTGCATTTGCGCAAGTGTATGTCGGAGTACATTATCCATTAGATGTGATCGCCGGAGGTCTTCTTGGTACTTTGATCGGCTGGGGCAATGCCTGGTACTACAACAACCGGTTGAAGAATTGGAGCTTAAATAGCGTAGATCGGTCTTCAGTCCTCAGTGCTCAGTCTTCAGGCCAGTAGCCAGAAGCTAGTACCCAGAAGCCAAATCCCGTAGGCTCAGTCCTCAGTCTTCAGTCAAGTAAAGTCGTGGCTATAAGCCAGATGCCACAGTCCTCAGTCCATAGTCTTCAGCCAGAAGCCAGAAGCCAGTTGCCAGAAGTCAAAAGCAGTCCCGGTCTTCGGCGAAAGGTGAACAGCTAAAAGCGAACGGCAGTTCTTTAAATAAGCCATACTTTTAGCGCACACAAATACGATAATACATGTCTGAGATCAAAGCGTACATCGATGCCAATCGTGAAAACATGCTCAATGAGCTTCTTGAATTTCTCCGCATTCCGTCTGTCAGTGCTGATCCAAAACTCAAAAATGACGTGCGCAGAGCAGCGGAATGGGTGCGTGATCAAATGAAACGAAGTGGTCTGGATGAGGTAGAGATTTTTGAGACAGCCGGCCATCCGATGGTCTATGGTGAGAAAATCGTCGATCCTTCAAAACCTACAGTATTGATCTATGGGCATTATGATGTACAGCCTCCGGATCCACTGGACCTTTGGGATTCCCCTCCATTCGAACCTGTAGTGAAAGACGGCAAAATCTATGCACGTGGTTCCTGCGACGACAAAGGTCAGATGTACATGCACGTCAAAGCCTACGATGCCATGTCGCAGAATGGAGATATTCCAACCAATATGAAGTTCATGTTCGAAGGAGAAGAAGAAGTGGGGAGTGCGAACCTTGGGACGTTCCTGACCAAGTACAAAGACAAGCTCAAATGTGATGTGGTACTGATCTCCGATACAAGCCTGATTGCAAATGATGTTCCATCGATCACTACCGGCCTGCGTGGTTTGTGCTATGTTGAAGTCGAAGTGACTGGCCCAAACCGCGATCTGCATAGCGGTGTCTACGGCGGAGCTGTGGCTAACCCGATTAACACGCTGTGTGCAATGATTGCATCACTGCAGGACAATAAGGGCCGCATCACAATTCCGGACTTCTATGATGACGTAGCGACTGTGAGTGATGCAGAACGTGCCGAAATGAATAAAGCACCATTTGATCTTAATGAATACAAAAAGGACCTTGGCGTGAAGGAAGTGAAAGGTGAAGAAGGGTATACTTCACTTGAGCGGACTTCTATTCGTCCTACCCTCGATGTGAATGGTATGTGGGGTGGGTATATCGGAGAAGGCGCAAAGACTGTCTTACCGTCAAAGGCATTTGCAAAGATCAGTATGCGACTTGTTCCGAATCAGGATCCGGAAAAAATCCCGGGCTTGTTTGAAAAGCATTTCAAAAGCATCGCGCCTCCGTATGTCACTGTCAAGGTCACGCCGCATCATGGTGGGCAACCTGTGGTTGTTCCGACGGACACTGCTGAGTACAAAGCTGCATCGATGGCGATGGAGAAGACATTTGGTAAAAAGCCTTTGCCGCAGCGTTCGGGAGGGAGTATTCCTATCGTAGCCTTGTTTGAGCAAGTGCTTGGCGTGAAATCTGTGCTCCTTGGATTCGGTCTCGATTCAGACAACATCCATTCGCCGAATGAGTGCTTTGGCTTGTTCAATTACTACAAGGGGATAGAGACGATACCGTATTTCCATCAGTATTATGCGGAGTTGAAGAAGAGTTAAAAGCTTCTGGCTACTAGCGCCTAGCTGCTAGCCCGTTTAGTGTGGAATGGCTGCAGTTTTCTGAATGATCCATTGCCAGTTGCCAGAAGCCAATTGCCAGAAGCGTACACATCTCTACTCTCACCGCGCTTCCTGTCTATTTCTTACCATTTAAGACAACTAAGGCCTGTGTTGCTTCCTCGTTTGCAGGATCCAACTCAACTGACATGTTGTAATATTGAATGGCTGACTCGAAGTCCTCCTGTTGGACAAAATAGTATCCCAGATAATTGCAGGCTTCAATCAGGTTCTTCTTGTTTTTTACTTTGTCTGCAACGGCAAATTCGACATACTTCTCATAAAAAGGCATCGACAGAAATTCTTTGCGCTCAGGATCCATCTGGTTGGCAACTCTCGCACGCATCATCCAGCCCTGCGGATATTCAGGTGTTTTTATAAGGATTTCCTGGAATAGCGAATCTGCCTGAACATACGCATCCGTATAATAATAACTCAAGCCCAGGTAGTATTGATCTGTACCTCCTAACTGTTGCTCTGTGCCTTTTCTGAGGAAGTATGCAATGGCTTGTGGATAATCCTTCGCATCGTAATAGGCTTTTGCCAATTTGCCATAGATCTCAAGTGCACGCGTAGAATCAAGGTCGAGATACTTTCTGTAGATATGGGCTGCCTCATCATGCATGTCCAAATCGAAGGCTGACCGCGCCCAATATTCATAGTCAGATGGGAATACCTTTCTGGTCTTATCCTCCCCCAGAGCGTCAAACAATTTCTTACTGTGGTCCAGGGAGTGTTGCGCATCACCGACTTCAGCATAAGACCAGGCCAGCCAGCGATGCAGAGTATACTGCTCAGGATTCGTGGATAAGAGTTTTTCACCTTCCTCAATTGCTTTTGTATAATTTTTTGCCTGAAAGCACAAGAACTTCACTAATCGCACTCTTGCCTCCACATCACTACCGGTAAGTGAAGTATATTTTTCCAGAATTGGAATGACCTTGTCGAGTTGTCTGGTGCTGATATAAAGTTCATAGAGATGCTTATAAGCGGGAGCGAAGTCAGGATCAATAGTGACCGCTTGTTCGAGATTTGTAATTGCTAATTCTTCCCGCTTGCTATCCGCCCAAATTGTTGCCATACTCAGATAAGCATGCATGTCGGTGTTGTCCTTGTCGACTGCTACTTCATAGCTCGTCATCGCTTTCCCCATGTCTCCATGAAGCTTATACGCATCTCCAAGCAGTGACCAGAATCGGGCAACTTTAGGATCCGTGTCACGTGCCAACGTGAGGTGCTCAATTGCCTTTTCCGCAATAGGTTTCTGACTCTGTAAGTAAGCATGCCCTATATGTCCATTGATTTGAGCTTTGTCTTTATTGGCATTTCTGATGGCTGTATTAAAGTATTTCACTGCATCTGTTTGATTCCCACGATCCAGGAACAGCTTACCTACACCGATATTTGGCAATGGGCTATTTGCATTGATTTTGAGGCCCTGCAGATAAGCTTGTTCGGCTTCAGCGTATTGCTCCTGTGCATACTTCACCTCTCCGATGTAATAGTAGACATCTGCATTATGAGGTTCTTGCTCTGCAATCAGGTTAAAGATGCGAAGTGCTTCAAAGAAGTTTTCATTTTCAAGATGTTTTCGTCCCTCCAGCAACGGTTGTGTCATTGCGGATGTGCTTAGCAGGATTGTGCTGACGAAAAGCGTGATGTGTTTCATATTCAGAACTAATTTCAGATGATAATGTATGCCAGTAGCTTCATTTGATTACAGTAACGTCCGTGGTATTTTTAAGTTCAATTGTGCGTTCTGTTTGAAATTTAGGCAGGAGCCCCGCTTTAAGGATGATCTTTTGTCCAATCTCGCCACACATAAAAAACGCAAACCCGGTGCCAACATCATATACTCCACTTTTATTAATCAAATACAAGTCTCTCGTAAATGGATAATTGTTGTCCTGTAGGTGATATTGAAAAGGTCTTAAAAAGTTACCCTGTATTGAATCCTTAGAATTGGAAATGCCAATCAGTGATATATCCTGTAAAAACAATTTTGAATACGCTGCATCACTATCGCTAATGTCACTCCAGTCTATGATTCCGATTGCATTGTCCTGACCGATGATATACTCCAGGATTTCTTCTTTGTCCCGTAGCGCAAAAATATGTTTGGGTAATGATGTAGTATCCAATACGTCAAACAGGAAGGATGGAATTCCAGATCTGTTGCTTTCAATGACGAATATCTTGCCCTGGGATTCATCTTTGAGGGCGGAGGTCAACTGCTCATAAGTATAGTTTGAATCCAGATCAGATTTCTTTTGAATGAAGGCAATTGCGGAGGTAGCAAATGCATACTGCCTTGGATAGATTTGCTTTTGTTCAAGTCGATTCAATTCTTCCTGTGAAAGTGTTCGTGAAGCCACAATCGCATCGAGACTATCAGAAAAGAATTGATTGAACAAATCAAAGTCACTCGTAAATGTGATGTCTAGACTTGCATACTTATATGTGCGTTCGAAAATCTGTTCTTCCTGACTGATGATATCCTTGAGACTTTCATCACAACCAACGGTGATACGTCCAATCGTAGGGCCTGTCATCTCCTGCTTGTCGTCACTACAGGAAGTCAAAAAGAATTGAAATGATAAGACAAGCAGAACTGTTCGTTTCATGGTTTTGATTGCAATGAGCCAACACAAGTCAGACTTGTGGTTTATCAAAAACAGTTGCCTCTTTTGTATTCGTACAAATTACCTTAGGCATCATTTGCATCTTTATTGAGTTTCTCATACTTCTGAGCTTAAGAATAGATTTTCATACAGAGAATTTTCGCATTTGGTACAGACTCCTGTATATCCTCCAGGCGCCATACGCAACGAAAAGTCCTGCAAGAATCTCGGCCCAGGGTGAGACAGCCAGTGCTTTCTTAAGAAAAATGAAGATTCCTATCCCCATATACGTCATACCAAGAAGAATATGAAACAGATATTTCAAGCCTCCGTGGTAACTCAACTTCACCGCAATGTGAATTTAATTGGGAGCGTGAACTGCACAGGCACTGCCCGACCTCCTTGTTTGCCAGGCTTCCATTTGGGCATGCCTCGCACCACACGCATCGCTTCTTCGTCACAACCTCCTCCAATCCCTCTCACGACTTTAATATCCTGTAGTTCACCGGTTTTTGATACCACGAATCGCAACACGACCGTGCCCGCGATTCCATTCTCCCTGGCAATCGCCGGGTACTTCACCTGAGCATAGATATACTTTAACATGGCTTCCATGCCGTCCGGGTATTCTGGCATTTGCTCCACAACCAGAAAGGGTTTCTCTTCTACCTCGCCTTCGCCTATTTCAGCCGCTTGTGGAGGTGGCTCATCTTCAATCAGAGACTCATCCACGCCATCCTCTTCTCCTTTTTTTGTCTCAGTAGCAATCACGACATCTTTGAGCTCTTCAATTGTCGGTGGAGGTGGCTCCTCTTCCTGAACCTCTTCATCCTTTTTCACAATCGGAGGAACAAACTTTATCTGGTCCTTAATTGGAGGAGGTTCTACTTTCGGAGGAGGAGGTGGAGGTGGCTTTTTCGGATCAATTGGAGGAGGCTCAGCTAGTGTCACCTCCTTCATGACCAATTCTTCAGTCTCGTCAGGCAGGAAACCACTGACAAGTCGCACGATATAGGGAGAACAGATCGCAAGGAGAAAAAACACGATTCCACTCAGCATTGCTCTTGACATATGCTTGTCATAGAGTTTTCTGATTGCATAACCGCCATAAGATTGATTTCGTCCTGCGAAGACGATATCATCCATTGAGTTGTTCAGTTGTGACGTATTTTCCATTTACCCTGATCTTATCTATTCTTTAGAACGTAAATTCTGTTTCCGATTGTGTTATAAAAATGTTACTTCCTAAGTTCACCAAGTTGTTCAGCGACAAGGGAGTCTATGGGATCATTCGGTTCCAGGAGTGCGTAGCGTTTCACATCGTTGATCGTCATTTCGTCCAGAATGTCGACGGTATTCTTAAAATTGGACCCTGGCAGAGGTTTTATCATCACGAACAGCTCATCCTTGTTGCCCCATTGCTGCTGCACCTCGCCCTGGCGTTTCTGAATAAAGGCTCTCAAACCTTTCGGACTGTAGTCCAGATTTTCCCAGTGCAGTTCTGTCGTCGCATCGATTTCATCAGGAGAAATATACGCGTAAACTCTATCCTTGGCGCCCAGCATGAACGTCACAGTTTTTGACATTTTGATAGGTGGCTCATCTTTTTTGTCTTCCTCCTTAGCAGGTTTATTTACCTCCATTGTTTTGGCCTTATTAAACGTTGTTGCCAACATGAAAAACGTAATCAGAAGAAATCCCAGGTCTACCATGGCAGTGAGGTCCACTCGTGTAGACATCTTCTTCGTCCGCTTTTTTTTCCTTCCATGCTGTTTGCCACCAGGAGAAGAGAGATCCATTTGAGCCATGCGACGCGTGCTTTAGATGATGAAGAGAACAGTACTTACTCTTTCGCCAATCTGGCGGATGTAATCAAATTGAACTTATTCACTTTCCGATTTTGTAGCGCATTGATGAGTTTATCAAAGTGCCTGTATTCAGTAGTTTTATCACCCTTAATCGCAATCCTGAGATTGTTGTTTTCCTGTCTTGAAAACAGGATCAGGTCTTCCACCTGGTGCTCGCCGCCAATGGTATCGATTCTCAAACCAGGCTGCTCCATATGGGCTCTTTCATTGGCATCTCTGCTCAGAAAATCTGGGAGTGCCCTGATGTCCATTCCCCAGAGCTCAAGGGTTTTGAATGCCTCTTTTTGCCCTTCAGACAAAGGAAGTTGGTATTCGGCAGAAAGCCGGTCTAACAACTTAAGCCTGGTGATTTGATCATCCAGACCGAAAAATAGCCTTCCGTCCGGTGCAATCTGGAACATCAGAATGTCTTTATCCGGAATCGGGATCTGCGCCGTAGACGATGGAATGTCAATCTGCACAACTTCCTGAGGTCTGAACTTTGTCGTGAGGATGAAAAAGGTAAGCAACAGGAATGCGACATCACACATGGCGGTCATGTCGATTGCAGTGCTTTTCCTTGGTATTTTGACTTTTGGCATGACTTAATTATCGTCCGTGATAATTCACGAATGTTTAGCAGCAAAACTCTGAGCAATACTGAATCCGGCTTCATCAATTCCGTAAGTGAGGCTGTCTATTTTGGTAGTAAAATAGTTGTAGAAAATAATCGCAATGGCAGAAGTGGAGATACCGAGCGCTGTATTGATCAAGGCCTCTGAGATTCCGGTTGAAAGAGCGACCGCATCCGGTGCACCTGCAGTAGCAATTGCCGAGAAAGCCCTGATCATCCCGAAGACTGTTCCAAGCAATCCCATCAGCGTCGCGATTGAAGAGATCGTAGCCAGGATGACGAGATTCTTCTCCAGCATTGGCAATTCTAAAGAAGTAGCTTCTTCGACCTCCTGCTGAATAGCTAACACTTTTTGCTCTTTAGCCATGCCGGGCTGAGTTTCCATCGCCACATACTTGTGCAGGCCTTCACGAATCACATTCGCCACGGAGCCTTTTTGTCTGTCACATTCTGCGATAGCTCCACTCACGTCGTTTCTGTCGAGTAAACCTTTCACCTTACGAACAAAGCGTGGAATCGAACCCTTGCCCTGGGCTACGCTTATTGTGATCAGGCGCTCAATGATCACACAGATGACAATAATCATCAGGCCCATCAGGATCGGAACCAGGATTCCTCCTTTATACATCATCCCCAGATAGTTTCCGGGCAGCGGGTGGCCTTCGATATTACCTTCCTCAAAATTCGCAGGGACCCCCAGGACGAATTTGAATACCAGATATCCGAGCACAAGTGCCACTGGAATAAGAATGGACGCAAACAATGCGCTGAACTGACTGCTACCTCCGGATTTTCCGGGTTTTTCATTTTGAACGCTCATAACAGAAATGTTTTACATACACGTTTTAGGATTCGCCAATTTTGACAAAGGGTTCAAAAGTATAGCATTTTGGACTCCCATTTATATTTCTGTGCAACTTTGACAATAAGATTACATTAGCTAATCAAGGGTTGCCACACGGATCTGAAAGTAACCAACTAGTACTCCCCAGATTCGAAAATCCCAAAGGTTGGTGTGTGCGTTGGCATAAAAATGTCAGTATCACCAAGATCTGCAAGAAAACCGAATTGTGATGGGTGGATGGGATTTAAAGTGATTTAAGTAAAATGTACTAACTCTGCCTTATGCACATCACAATCCTCACCGCCCTTCCTGAGCTGCTGGATAGCCCATTCCGACACTCTATAATAAAGCGGGCTCAGGTAAAAGGACTACTGACTGTAGAAGTCGTCGATCTGCGCGTGTATGGTATCGGGCCTCACAGG
>JANNQA010000004.1:0-34305 GCA_031400515.1 Bacteroidota bacterium | reverse complement strand
CGCTTGTCATCCTGAGCGACCACAGGGAGTCGAATCCGCTTGTCATCCTGAGCGACCACAGGGAGTCGAATCCGCTTGTCATCCTGAGCGACCACAGGGAGTCGAAGGATGCAAGCGATCTAAAGCATTCAACATCTCGAGTGAAGAGGCGGAGCGGTAGCGACAACTGAGTCGACCGCGTGCCGCCTTAGCTTCAGCGGTGGCGCAGAGATCCTGTAAAAAAAGATTTCTCGACTCCTCTCTCTACCCTGGTAGAGATCGTCGCTCGAAATAATTTATTTAAGACCAGCCGTCATCCTTCGACTCTCCCGACAAAAATCGTCGGGATCGCTCAGGATGACAAAAAGACTCTCCCGACAAAAATCGTCGGGATCGCTCAGGATGACAAAAAGACTCTCCCGACAAAAATCGTCGGGATCGCTCAGGATGACAAAAGACTCTCCCGACAAAAATCGTCGGGATCGCTCAGGATGACAAAAGACTCTCCCCGCAGAAATACCCAGCACAGGCTAGACGTGAAATCCCAATTCTTGTACAGCAGCAATCTGTGTAGGATTGAAAAACGAAATGTCATGCATCTTATATCTGCCAAGGGATCCCGGAGGCTCTACGATGCTGATCAGTTCTGTCAAGGGAGTACGACTCTGTAAACCAATCGCATGATGCAGTTCAGAAATTACTTTTTCGGGAAATCTGCATAATTCGTCAAATCGGAGAATGTAATGTCGGGAAGGCAGATTTGCTTTACAGAATTCGGTGATCCATTGGTTTGTTTTAATCCAGAATATTAATTGCTGTACCGGGAGCATTTCCTCGCGATGATCAGAAGGAATGTCAAAATGCGGTCCCCACAAATTGAGTTCGCGCAGGTTTTTGGAAAAAGCCATGTCGAGTCCATGACGTATCGTGTGGACATAAAAACAATTGGGATACTGTTGATTCAACTGAGGAAGAAAGTACTGATTGGGACCATTCTTCCATCCCCAGTGTCGTGCCTCATGTCCTGTAGGTCCGGATCGAACAACATATTTAATATTCCGAAGATTATTCTTTCTATTGTGTTTTTCGAATACCCGATTTCCAAGAAGCAGCCAATCATTGAGAGCGAGTTTCTGACCACGATGGACTTTTTCAAAAGTATTGAAATACGGCTTTAGTTGTGCAAAGGACCAATGAAATCGTGAAGGTGACCCAAATATGGAGAACAGAATATTATCGTATTGAGGGTTCAGATAGTTGCCCATGTATACACCACTAGCTTCCAGAATTTTCGCCACAACCCTGGTGCCACTTCCTCCAATACCTCCTACAATAATTGGGTTGAAATCCTGATGTGTTATGATCATATCCATCTCATCATCGAGAGAACGCAGTACATAAAAATGGAAATGTACGCATTGCAGACAGATATTTGAGATATGCGAGGTGATTGGGGTGTATAACAAGATGCACAGATGGATGAGATTTTTTTGTCATTCCAAGTAATCAATACCGCTACTCGATATACCTGTTGCAAATGACAAAATCTAACACTCGCTTGTCATTCTGAGCGAGGATCCGCCTTAGGCGGAGACGAGTCGAAGAATGCAAGCGATCACCCCTCCCTACATCTCGAGCGAACCATGAGTGATCCGAGAGCCAACGAGGAGTACGAAGGGTGAGTTGAGAGATCCTTTTATTACTAACAGGATTTCTCGACTCGTTTCGCCCCTCACTCGCTCGAAATAAATATAGATTGTGCATTCCGTCATCCTTCGACTCTCCGCCTTAGGCGGATCGCTCAGGATGACAAAAGACTCTCCTCACAGAAATCGTCCGGATCGAAGTAACTGTGATAGTACTTAACAGAAAACACAATGCGACACTCCAATTCATAAGAATGAAGTATAAGCATACGAATTCAAATTATCTTGCCTGAAAGAATGAAAGCTATCCGACAGGATCAACGACATATTCTCATCCTCCCGTCATGGTATTTTGACAAAGATTCCGAAGGGATATTTATTCATGAGCATGCAAGAATGACCGCTGAGACTGGCTGTCAGGTTGGAGTGATTTATACAAAGCGCACACGTGTTTGGAAAAGCACCGCCACAGAGTTTTATCAGGCTGATCAGATCAATGTCGGTATTCTAGAGTCCTATCATCCTCCGAAAGTCCTTTGGACGATCTGGATTTGGAAACGCAAGTATCTGCAGCTTTTTCAGGAGTATTCAGCAAAGTTTGGAACACCTGATGTCATTCATGCACACGGTTATGTGGCTGGTATGGCGGCACGGTATCTCAGCCAGCATACATCAATCCCTTATGTCATCACCGAACACAACACCACAATACCTGCCCAGAGTGTTGCATGGTATCATGCATCTGAATTGCGAAGAAGCTATCGCGATGCAAGTGCACTCGTAGCAGTCAGTGAATATTTGAAACGTGCAATGCAAGGATGGGCCGGTAACAAGGAAATTAGCGTCATCTATAATCCAATCGACTTCCGAAGGTTTCAAATTGATCCAACACGAAGCCCGCATCAAACGAAACAACTGATTGCGATTGGTTCTCTTGAGCCAAGAAAGAACTACCATGTTCTGCTGGAAGCGATGGCAATACTGCAGAAGGACTTTACGATACACTTGAAACTCATTGGCTCCGGATCCGAGTTGATTTTATTGCAGAAGCGAGCATCGGATCTTGGACTCATGTCACTGATAGAGTGGATTCCGCATCAATCTTCCACGGAAATAGCCAGACACGTGATGCAATCGGATATCTTGATTTCTTCGAGTACTCTTGAGACGTTTGGTATAGTCATCGTTGAGGCATTGGCATGTGGCGTACCTGTAGTGGCCACACGTAGTGGAGCCCCGGAGGAATACCTTGATGGAATGGCTGGTAGAATAGTTCCGGTGAATGATGCAGAATCAATCGCAACAGCGACTAAATACATCTTCGATCATCCGCATGAATTCATTGCACATGAAATCCGAGCATCGGCACAGAAGAAATTTGATTTCCCGGTAATCGGCGTGCAGGTCAATGCATTGTATGTGCGGATACTCAAGGTCACCTGACAATCACCACTTTCCCAACATGCGCATCTTTTAATGACTGGAATCCGGAACCGAGATAACTGTAGTCGTTTCCATTCGCATCTTTAGCTGTGAGGCGATAGAAGTACACACCTCCAGGAAGCTTTTCACCCGAATCCGTAGTGCCATCCCAGGCATACTCAGTAGTTCCCACAAACAATCCAATTTCCTCTTTACCAATTTCCCGGACTATCTGACCGGCAACATTTGAAATCTGAAGATTGATTTCAGAAGGAACATCGCTGCCCGATAGCGTAAAGATGAATCTCGTATAATCGTAAAACCATCTTGGCGAAGCATCTACTCGCGACAGCAAGCCTTCTCCAAGGACTTCAAAGGACACAGCATAGTCAATACTGCCTGCTTCATTGTTGGCACGATCATGCGCGCGGATGATAATGTCATAGAATCCCTCAGACAGTAACGGTCTGAAAGTCAACGTTGCGATATTATCGATTGTGGACATGGCCGGATCAAATGAAATCTCAGGAGCATGAATGTCGATTTCTGTATAATCGATATCTCCGGGGTAGGCAAGGAGAATTTGAAATGCTTCCACATCGTCCAGGAGGGTGTATAGATTTTCATCATGCAGCTTTGCAACAATGACGGGTTGTGTAGAGACGATATCTCCATTCACCAAATGACGCCCGTCGAAGGTCACATCGAGGACAGGATTAATACGATCAGAAAGTAATAGGAAATTGATCACTCCAGTATTGTTCGTATAAGAAGACTCTTCCACGATACGATCAGGATTCAATTCCACAATCAAAGAATTGTTTCCTGCGCCATCAAGCATCTCTTTAGAGAAGTGTATCACCGTAGATTCACCTGATTGTAGCGGAGGAAAATCAGCGAACTCGACCACTGTGTTATTATTCCCATCAGTATTGGTAAAACGGACCTTAAATGGTTCAGTCATATCTGTGCCCAGGTTTTCGATCGTGGTCGTCAGATTCAGTACCTGTCCTGTCATCAGACTATCGCTCTCAAAATCAAAACCACCAGAAGGATCGATGAAGAGATCCGGGACACCATCATAAAGCACTCGCCAGAAATTCACATTAGGTGCCGTCAGATTTGTTGCATCCTCAATATGGAATTTGAGATACATGTATGGATACTCCTTGGCATCAATAAACGCTAATGTGGTGTCTTGAATAGCTGTCACATTCAATCGCAAGGTATCTGTCAATGTGCGGGAAAGAGCAATCAATTCTGCCGAAACAACATCCCCTGCCGGATTGTCTGAGAAATCAAAATCCCATTCAAACGAATGCCAACTTCGTGCAGGACCTATCAGGGTAGAAGTCAAATCTCCGCTGCTGTAATGGGAGACAAAACTATAGTCGAAACTGATTGTCTCTTCTAATGTCGATGCTATAGATTCATGTATCAGCTCAAAGTTCTTACGGTAATAAAGCAAGTATGGAACAGAGCCCTTACTGGCAAGATTCCTGACATTACTCCCTTGTGCCTGTGACTCAATCACACTGAAAATACTCCGGCCAAAGATCTGTTCATCTGATTCCCAGCTTTCAGGAAAGTAATCCATGTAGCCCGGACGTTGATAGGTGTACAGAATTACATACATACCATCGGTGACCACATCAGTCAGAAACGTCATCAGTCCATTTCGACCTTCCGGTGTAGAAGTATTGTATGGAAAGACCACAAGAGTATTCGTGGAAGGATTCACAGATCCATAAAGTCCTCCAGGATCATTTCTCAGAAAACGTCCGGTGAAAGAATCAATGGCAATCGCAAACACATGTGCGTCATATGCTGCATAAAACGTAAAGAAATCCCGACGTAAAATATTATTGAGATATACTACAGGATCATCAAGCAGCTCAGGTGCGAAATCCACTTTATTCTGCGTCCACAGATTCCGGTAAGTAGTGTCAAATGCAAGTCGATTGGCATTGTCAAAGTCAAGATCCTTCAGAATATCCTTTTGGAATTGCCCATAATGGCTTTGATTCCAGCCTTTCCGCCCTCCTGGATTGTAAAGGAAAGAACTTGAATCCCAGAGATACTCTTCACTACCACTGTCAGTACTCACACGCCAATAATAGACCGTACCAGGTATGAAAGTGAACAAGGGCTTCCATCGTAAAACGCCACCTACTCCGGTAAAATGTTCACGTACGCGTAAGGTACTGCTGAAGTCAGGGACTGTATCTATCTCCATGACAAATCGCCCTTCTTTCACAAACGCATTTGTCGAAGTTGAAATCAGTTCAGGAATTACTTCTGTCACAATCGAAAACTCAAGCGGGTATGTCGCGATGGCGCGATTATCAAGAATGAAGATATCTATGCCTTCCTTTCCGCTCTCGTTTGTCAGTTCATTGTTTTCCTCCGCAGCCGGATCAGGAAGTTCTGCTGTCTTATTCAGCGCATCTATTGTCAGATAAAACGTATTGAGCCCACTTGAACCGCGGTCGACGGGTATCGTAAAATCCACAGTTGTGCGATAGGTGCTCACATAGACGGTGTCGAAAAGGACCTCTTGAAGTGTGCCATCAGGAAATTTTTGCACGATCCGCGCGACTAATGTGTCCCGGCGATTGGTACCGATATTCACGACATCAGCGCTGAGAATAAATGATTGCTCATTTGTCGTCAAAACTTCCGGTTCGTGTGCCACCGATTTATAATCCCATACGTAATCTGGTCCTGGTGTGGAATAAAAACGCAATGCAGGATCACCGTTGAGTGTCTGCTGTTCTACGAGCAACCCCTGATTAAACTGGTTCTGATTCATTGTGGCAAGACTCGCGAGGATCGTTTCTCCCAGCGTCATAGAATTTACACCCTGTCCGAATTTGAGATACCAATTCCTGCCCCAGGTTCCGAGGCTCGTTAAATACTGAGATCCCGAACCAGCTACAAATGCAATAGTGCCAGCATCTGGTTCAAAGACAAAATTCTCGCTTAGGCTTAAAAAATCCTGATGGATATCACCTGCACGACAACCCATCGCACTGAAGATGGGATACTTACCCTTGTTGTTCCAGTCACGGGGATTGTTGATCTGGAAATCAAGAGTACTCGCAGAACTATGTCCGAAAAATTTTACAATACTGACACCATCATGAAGAATGCTAAGGATGCGATCTGAATTCGATTCTCCTGTAGCGTTTGTACTGCTTTTAGTAAACGTGGTCACATGAGCGCCAAATTCAGTGTTTATCGCATTGCTCGCCATCTGGTTCAGGAGGCTGAGTATATCAGCTTGCTGATTTGCATCTGAGCCGCCACCCATATGGAGGATATGCTTTGTCCAGTCCCTGTCCTCAATAGTCTGTGGTAAAGTAACCACCTGGTCGTACTCGATGACCTTCGAAAGATAAACCTGCAACTGATCAGGATCAGACACGGGTAACCGGCCAATGGGGAATGGCGGCAGACTTATTCCGTTTTCAGTAAATAATAAATGATCTGCACCGGGATTGCCAAAGGTCGGCACCAGAAGATGGTTCTCTGCTTCACTTCCATGTTGTCTGGACTGCGTGTACGTGATCCCCTTCCCAATGATCAATACCATTCTTGCTGCAGCCCAATGATCCTGAATCATCTTATTGAAATTGCGAATTGCCTGTGGATGTTTTTCGATCCCATAACCAAACTGATCATAGAGGTCAGCAATGCTGTAGATTCCTGTATTGTATCCACCACCTGTAGTACTGCTCCGATATTGTCCATATTGATTTACAACATCAGAACCCTTACGCAATGATGGATGCGTGATGATGATGTATTCTGTATTGTCTGTTGAAAAATCAGTAAACGTCAGCTCTGTGAGTTCAGGGATGCTATGGATCAACTGCTGTCCTGTGACTACAATATTGCGTTCACCTGTGAAAGCCGGAAGTAGAAACCGTAACGAATTTCCAGTTCGATTGCTGACAAGTCGGACACGTGAAGCCAGATCATAGACCAATGGATCTTCGTTGCCCGATTCAAAATTCTGCAATTCGAAATATTGAGCTGCACCATTTGCCTGATGAAAAAATTGTGCAGCATTCCGTCCAGTAAAATCAAATTGCCTTGGATATTTCCAGAATACGGATGCAATAGCGAATCTCCCTTCAGGCACCAGGTCTTTAATGTCCAGCATCTGACTACTCCCAAGTGATTGTGCAGGCAGGATTTTATTGAGCTGATAGAGTTTAAAATATAAGTCGTTGCCATTACTCAGTATTGTATCGCCTGCAAAGACTGCGGTGATCTGATGTGGAGTATAGGTGTTGGAAGCAAGGCGTACGTCCAGTGTTGCGTCAGGTCCTGAAAGCGCCACCAGTGATGTCGGAATATCCAATAGGAATGAAGGCAACCCGGCAAGGCCGAAGCCCTCTGCCTCCTGGTATCGTGCATGACTGATAAATGTTCCAACCGCGTCATTCCTTGGATCAATCGCATGGTCAGAATAAACCCATTCTTCATCATGCATGTAGTATGATTCAGCTGCTGGAGGACTCGATAGATCATTATCGATTCCTGTGATACGTAACCCATCTCCATCATCCCATGTCAGAAAGTAAGTCGATGAGTCAGTAAACATGCTGTATCGCGGGTTGAGCTGTTCATTATCCGGCTCCTGAAACAACGTACGATCCAACTCACCACGATTCCTTACACCATAAAATTCGATGAAATCTGCACTGACAAAAGTGCCGGGAGAAGATGTAAACAACGGTACTTCTTCACCAAGGTGAAAGAGGCGATACTGCGATCCGGTTACTCCCCCAAGACTCGCATTTGCAAGTACTGATTGTGGGATACGGTAGATGCCATCTTCGGTAATCTTAAACTTGTAATAAGTCTTGTCAAAGTCAATCCATTCGTTGCCATATTGAGCAACTGAAGGAAGGACGGACATTAGGAATAGGGTCACATACAAAAAAAACTGCCTCATGATCACGTATTACATTGGTATTTAACTGCTTATCGCTCTTGCTGGGGAGTTTCAAAGTTAGTCTTTTTCGCTATTCACTCTGAAGGGAGGTCTGACCTCGGAGCATCCGACGCAGGAGGATCAACGAGCGTCTGTTGGGCAGAGACATACAGCCTTAGTGCCAGGCTATCCCTCTACATGAAACTCAAGCTGCTCAATTTCCTCGCTTTCATGATATACTGTTTCATTGGTGTGGCTTTCAAATTCCACCTCAATATGAATCGTGTCACCGATGTGTTTGTTATTCTCATCCGGAGACAAAATATGTGCATGGTATTCATACGTGACATCCGCGACATCGTTGGTACATCATGCTCATAGCCCTGTCATGCATGTGAGAATGAACATGAATGGTTTATTCATAGCTCGTAACATTTAACAGATTACAAAATATTACTGCTGTAGAGGTTTGCTGGTGATCAACGGAGTTACATGCGGCAGACTTGTTCACTGCATGCAACGGATGCGATCAGAATTTCAATGCCAGAATCTATTCAATTTTGAAATCTGAATATGGACTCTCTATTCTTTCACAACCATACGTACACCCCGGTTGCCTTCCTTGAAACGAAGATGTACAAAGTAAACTCCGGGAAGATGTTCATCAAGTGCCAAAGTTGTCGATGCCTGATTCGGTTGGTTTGCAAAAATTAATTCTCCCAATGCATTGTACAATTGCAAATCGACGATCACCTCTTCTGCCTTGATGTTGAGTAAGCCCGATGCGGGGTTCGGAAAGATGCTCACATAGCTTTCGTTGTTGCTCAAGTCATGAGAACCAGTAGTTGTCCGCACATCCAGTGCTATACTTCCTGGTGATATACCGACATCAAAAGAATGCAACACATTGCCGTGATAGTCGAGGATGTATGCGATTCCGGAAGAAAAGAAATCGGTCCACGTAGCAATGAGCCGTTCATTGATTTTATCATCGATCAATCCATAGTATGCAGCAGTAACAGAAAGGGTGTCAATAATTTGTGCATTCTTCACATCAAAACGGGCGAGCTTATCTACGCCATATTCCATGTAGTAAATATGATCATCTGCAAGTGTTGATGTACCACAGCCTGAATTGGCGGCGATGTTATTATAGATGGCTACCTCGCGTGTGTCAGGATCGATTGTAGAGATAGAACTGCTCGAAAAATCTTTGTTGTTGAGTGTGTAGATTTTGTTTTCGCCCAGCATGATATTGTCAGGGTTGATGCCTTCTGGGCCGAGATCGATCTCGCCGGCGTAGGAGCGGTTTTTCAAATCTATGATACCGATTGTACCTACTTCTTCACCAAATACAAATCCATTGTTGATCGCGAGATATGCAGTGTCTTCACGGATGACAATGCCTTCAGAGGCATATTGAGGACCTGAAACATTATCCAGCGCATAGAGCAACTCAAGGGTATTTTTGTCATACACCTGAAAGTAGCTATCAAAGAATATGAGATAATCCCCGCGACTCACAAGAAGCTGATCTTGCCAGATCGCAAGACTTCGGATGCCTGGAATAGATATTTTCTGTAATCTGGTGAGTGTATACTTATCGTATGTGATCAGGAAGTTGTCCGCAGCAATGTAAATCACATCATCTACAATGACATCGGAAGCAAAATCCGCTTCAGGGATGACATCAAACACCTGGTACTCCTTTGTCACCGGATTATAGCTTCCTATCGATGGGGGTACTGCAAGTGTATCATTCACGAAATCATACCAGCCTTCATTGAGAAAAATGATCTGGTGGACATACTGTTGTGCCTTCATCTGCGAAATACTCAAAATGGCAAAACATAAGACGTAGAAAATTTTCATATGATAGATTTAAAATTGAGGAAACCGAAATCAGGTGGCTAAAGATAAAAGTATCTGTACAAGTTAGATGAAGTAATACGCTCGGTGTATATTACAAAATGCACAGAGAACTTGGATCCTTGTCATTCAGAGCGAGGGCCTGCCCTGAGGAATTCGAAGGGAGTATACGCGACGAGTCGAGTAATGTGGATTATGAAACCGAATATCTCGCGAGAAGGGATATCAAAGGTCGTTCGCATCCTTCGACTCTTCCGACAGAAATCGTCGGGATCGCTCAGGATGACAAACGACTCACTACCCTTCGACTCGCTCAGGGCTAGCAGCTCGGAATGACAAAAGCTCGATTTTTGCAATTTGTGATACACGCCTACACTCGTTGTAGAGAAGAACGATTGTTCAGCCCGGTCACATGATCACATACTCAGATCTGTGTAATCAGTCAACAACGTGCCATACATAGAACTGAAAGGATTCTCACGGAGAGGATCTCTATATATGTGCAGGCAGAGAGGTTATTTCTTGTTTTAGGAAGCAGAAGTAGTCGCAGAAGACTCCTTCTTCTCTTCAAGAACCTTACGGTCTGCCTCTTTCATTCCTTCTTTGATTTCAGTCTCAATAGTGGAACGTGCTGAATTGAATTCCCGGATTCCTTTTCCGATACCACGCATCAATTCAGGGATTTTCTTACCACCAAAAAGAAGCAGAACCACGAACAGAATGACAAACATTTCCCAGCCACTCGGCATTAACAGATAAAAGGTTTGCATGATTGCTATTTTAAAATTTGAACGGGTAAAACTACACAAAATCGGCCGTTGGCGATTCGCCGTGAGCCGTTAGCCAGACTGCGGATTGAGAAGTGATGAATCCGCGTGTTCATAACGGGCGGTTTTCCGTTATTTCTTCAGACCGATTTCCGCCAGACGCTCATCCAGATACTCGCCCGCAGTGATAGGATCATACCCTAACGGTCGATCATCTGTAACGGAGGATGGCAGACAGGTGAGATCCATCTTACTTTGTGGATGCAAAAAGAAAGGGATAGATAACCGTGGCCGATGCCATTCATGGCGGGGCGGATTCACCACGCGATGGGTCGTCGACTTGAGATAATTGTTGGTGAGGCGCTGCAGCATATCTCCCACATTGACCACAATCTCTTCCTCGCCGGGCAGCACTTCCAGCCATTCGTTTTTCATATTCAACACCTGTAGGCCACCGGAACTTGCACCGACAAGGAGGGTAATCAGATTGATGTCTTCGTGTTGTTCTGATCGGATTGCAGATTTGGGTTCTTCGGTGATTGGTGGATAATGAATAGCGCGCAGAATACTATTCCCGTGCTCAATTTTATGGTCGAAATAAGTTTCATCCAGCTTCAGATGAAGTGCAATCGCTTTTAAGAGTTCTCCACCGGATTTTTCGAATGCGCGATAGAGTTGACGTCCAAGTTCTGCAAATTCAGGTGTCTCTGCAATACTCACATTGTCGCCATATGTATCTGTGGCTACAGCTCCTGGTGGTACTTCCTGACCAATCTGAAAAAACTCTTTCAGATCACCAACATTACTTTGCTTGGCATGCTCCTTGCCAAAGGATGTATAGCCACGCTGACCGGCCATGCCTGCGATTTCATACTTACGTTTTATCTCAAGCGGCAAGGAAAAGAATGCCTTGGCTTCGCGATAGAATGCGTCGACAAGATCCTTGGGTACGCCATGATTGACAACACCGACAAATCCGACATGATGAAATGCATCACCAAGTTGTCGGACAAATTCGGCGCGCTGTGAGGCATTGCCCTTGACAAACAAATCGAGATCAACAAGTGGAATTGCCCTTTCCATAATGAGATTTTTTCAGATACAGCAAAAATAATACCACAGTCCGGTGGATCCGTTCACGCAGAGCCATTCACGCAAAGGCGCACCGCACTTCGCCGAGGCTTCGGCGGTTAAAAAAAGGACGCGAAGAAATTGAAACAAGGCCTATTAAAGCGATGCACTACTCACAGTCCTGGTTTCATTTTGGCCGGTATCGGGCCGCTTCAAGGACAGCCTGTGCGTCCTGAATAGCAAGCAAATCGACCATTTTGATATCGGAATCACGCTCAGTGAGGGCATGGATGATTCGCCAACCTGTCCAGTTTGCTACGCCGCCAGGTGCCTCTGCCGGCATCCCTGGCACAGTGGGAGAGGGACTAATGAGTTTTTGAATCTTACCGAATTCATTGGAATAGAGAAGGTCATCCTTCAGTAAGTGTGCCCACAAGTTGCGTTCATTAGATTCACACCATGTGAGTTGTGCAGGTGTAAATTCAAATAACACAGTGTCCTGAATAGCAGGCATCAAATGTTCGAGGATGTAGAGTTTAATTCCATTGTGCAGCATCTTGTCGATCAACCTGTCTCCCGGTGGCGGTCCTACCAGATCATCCACAAGAACCTCCACGGTTTTTTTTGCAACGTGATCACGGTTGTATGTGCGGACGAGATAGTCAGAAAAGGCATTCACGTTTCCGACAAATGTGAGATAAGGAAAATCGCTTCCGAGAAACATCTCGAGACTGACACCCAGGCCATCCCGTTCGCCGTCCTCAAAAATGAATGGAAAGTATCCGAATCCAGAGTTCAGCGTGTACACATTGGGTACGCGATTTCCTGGAAAGTAATATTGCAAATACTGAAATGCAGTACTCAATTCGGCATTGATGTCGGACATATCTGCATAGTCTTCTTCAATACTCTCTGTAATGGCACGCAGGTATGGATTCGAAACAATGGGAAGCCATCGCCGATGATCCTTTTCTGAAGAAAGAGAGGAGTCAGTTTCTAAGGGCATGATCACCGAGAAGTACAGATCCCAGAAAATATCATGCGATGCAAAAACAGACTGAGCACTTTCAGCTGATGCAAGAGTATCCAAAGCGAACAGGAGTTGCTCTGTCCGGGTCAGTTGAAAGCTGCCATCCAGGTGTGATACATCAGGTGCGGCGTTATCTCTGGCACAACTGCTGATGGTCAGAATTCCGAGGACCAGGGCAATACATGGTGCAATTTTTGCATTATTATAGCTATTCTCTCGAAGTCTTCCTCTATTGGTCATGGGCATAGTGTTGTACAAAATTTGCATTTCCTGAACGTGAAACTCATCAAAAAAATTGGGTTCATGGCGGCAGTCATGATATCCTTTCAGCTCCAGGCTCAGGAGGGTGAATTCCGTATTGGCTTTCTGCTGAACCCGGGATTTGCATGGATGACAACAAACGACCCCGGAATCAGTAATGTTGGGACCAACCTCTCGCTCGGCCTTACAATGAGAGGGGAATTCGGAATTTCAGAACGACTTGCTATCGCGACAGGCATTGGTCTGACGTTCAATCGGGGAGGGACAATCAGACATGAGACTGGTGGTAATTTTTTTCCGAAATCAAGATTAAGTGACGACTCGTATAATACCGGGCAAAAACCTCTTCCTGATGGTACGAAGTTGAAATACAATCTCCAGTATCTGGATTTTCCGATTGCCCTTAAGTGGCGTTCTCAGGAATCGGGGTTGTTCCGCTATTATGTGGAAGCTCCTATAGTCACCTGGGGTTTTACTGTCCAGCGGCGTGGTGAAATCAAAGCCGGTGACATCAATACAAAGAAAGAAGATATCTCAAAGGACGTAGGCCCATTCAATATGTCTCTGGGACTGGGTGGGGGTATTGAATATGCCATCGGACAGAACACGTCATTTATTGCAGGACTCAATTTTCATCGTGGATTGCTTGATGTCACAAGCGACAGGGCGACTGTAGCAACTCCAAATCCAAATGACAATCCATTTGATCCAAATGACGATTACATTCTGCATGACGAAGATGCTAATGCAGTACTCAATGCATTGGTATTTCGGATAGGGATTTTGTTTTAATTGAAGATGGCGGAATGGCAGAACCGACTTCGCACAAGGCTTCGTCGGTCGAAGAGGCGGAATGGAGGAACCAATTTGGGTTAATTGGCTGTGTTGTAGGAAGAAAGGCAACTCAAGTTAAATAAGGAGACTCACTTTTACATTTTACATTTTGCCCGCCTGCCGGACGGGCAGGCATTTTACCTGCCCGAGCTGAACTCGTTCAGGCGGGCATTTTGACTTTAATTCTTCACACAGGGAAGGCTCGCTTATCGAACTACCTTAAGACTCAGATCAAGTGCGCCGAATGAATGCGTCAAAGCGCCTACTGAAACAAAGTCAACGCCGGTTTCTGCAAAACGACGCACGTTGGCGAGTGTGATACCTCCTGAAGCTTCTGTCTCAAATCTTTCTGAAATGATTTCCACTGCTTCACGCAGTATTGGCACTTCGAAGTTGTCCAACATGATCCGATCCACATTGCCTTTCCGAAGTACCTCATAGAGTTCTATAAGATTGCGCACTTCGATTGTGATCTTCAATTGCATGTTGTGTTCTTGCAGGTATGCATGTACACGATCAATAGCTTGTGAGATGCCGCCGCATGCATCGATGTGATTGTCTTTGATCATAATGCGATCATACAAACCGAAGCGATAGTTAATACATCCTCCGATCGCTACTGCTTCCTTTTCCAGGAAACGCATTAGTGGAGTTGTCTTCCGCGTGTCGAGGACCTGCACTTTCAGATCACTCACCTCATCAGCGAACCGACGACTCATTGTAGAAATCGCGCTCATGCGTTGCATCACATTCAACACAAGTCGTTCTGCTTTCAGGAGTGCCTGGGAATTGCTCTCGACTTCAAAGACGATATCACCATGATTGATGTGACTGCCATCTTTGATCAACACATTGAATTGCGATTCTGCATCAAGATATTTAAACACATGTTGGGCAAAGTTCACACCTGAGACGATCCCGGAGTCTTTTGAAAGCAATTTCGCCTTGTTCCGTTTTTCCACAGGAATACAAGCCAATGATGTGTGATCGCCATTCCCTACATCCTCTTGCAGAGAAAGGGCAATAAAGCGAGTCACCTCGTCAGCGTATGTTGTTGTACTCATGTGCTTGATATCATCCGGTCCCTGTGTCGTGTGTCACGGGAACCGCATCAAAGTGAATGCGAAAAAGGCTGCGAGCATGATTAAGATAAGCCAGAATCGCATATCCTTGTAGAAGACAAGAGTCTCCCTGTTTGATCCCTTCCAGTGGTTTTCCATAGCAGTTCCGACAATAACTATTTCATGAGAAGTTTCCATTCACAGCGGTTTTTGAGATCATCCTGGGGGCAGGACTATTCTTAGTCTTCCAAAAAGGATGCCATAGCGGTTTTTAGTAATACGAAGCGCAGGCGGAAGGGCGGAATGGAGGAAAGGCAGAATGGAGGAAGGGCAGAAGGGCGGAAGGGCGGAAGGGCAGAAAGGCAGAAAGCAGTAATGGGAAGTGTTTAGGACTACCCTGGGAGTCATAGGATTGTCTCAGCAGCAAATAGAATAGATATCGCGACGGTATTTTACCGTTCCGCTGTTCCGCCGTTCCGCCGTTCCGCCTCGGCTACGGTCAGCTTCAATCCATAAATCCCTGGCAACACATCCTGTCGCATATACTGTACAAATGTGAGGGAATAGTCACCCGGAGTGGGAAACTTCAATTGTTTTTGTAGTGGGATAGTAAGCCGGCACTTCTCTCCATTTCCGCATCTGCCCGCCCATGCTCCGGCGCCATCTGAAAGTTCAAGAGAAATGATATCGGTTTTGACAGAGTCTGTGGGGAATGCGGTCTTGATCTGTACATAGACATTCTCCCATGCATAGTTTTGGTCATGTGTGATTTCCAATCTGAGATCATAGATCTGTGAGGTATCCTTTGCGGCAAAAGCAAAGCGGATTGAATCACTATAAGACCAGCCATCCGCGCCAATCTCAGCGAGTTCGGAGAAGAGGATCTTTTCTCTACTACATGATGGTACGATCACCAGAAAGCATAGAATAAATGTAAAATTCAAAAGTGAATACCGGTGACCAGTACTTTTACCCGCCTGTCGGACGGGCAGGCATTTTACATTTTTCATTTTACATTTTGACTTCCTCTGATTTACCATTGATCCATTGATCCGTTGATCTTCTTTTACGCTTGCCCCCTGAAGTAGTCTTTCATCCTCTCAAAAAATCCTTTGTCTCCTTTTCCCGGTTGTGGCTTGAAATTTTCCGAGTCGCGCAATTTCTCGAGGATTTGTTTTTCTGTGTCGTTGAGTTTTTTAGGTGTCCAGATACTGACGTGGATCAATTGATCTCCTATACCATTGACTTGCACGGAACGGAGTCCTTTACCCTGAAGCCTGAAGATCTTACCGCTTTGTGTACCTGGTGGCACTTTGATTTTCACCTGACTATCGATCGTTGGAACATCGACTTGAGTTCCAAGTGCAGCATCTGCAAAGTTGAGATACAGATCAAAGATGACGTTCTGTCCATCGCGGTGCAGATGTGGATGATGCTTCTCTTCAATTGTGATCATGAGATCTCCAGGTGGGCCACCTTTCGCACCGGCATTGCCTTTGCCACGCATTGAAAGCTGCATTCCATCCTCTACGCCTGCAGGAATATCGATGCTGATTGTGTCTTCCCCGACTTTGCGACCTTCTCCTTTACAGGATAGACAATGATCTGTGATGATCTTTCCGGTACCATGACATGTAGGGCATGCGGCAGTAGTCTGCATCTGACCCAGAAAAGTACTGCGTACCTGACGGACATAACCAGACCCATTACAGGTATTGCAGGATTTTACGGCGTTCCGATCTTTTGCTCCAGTACCTCCACATGTGTCACAGGTAAGTTGTTTTTTAACCTTGATCTTTTTGGTAACTCCTTTAGCAATCTCATCAAGAGTCATGCTCACCTTGATGCGTAGGTTTGTGCCACGTTCTCCAGAACCTTGTCGCGAAGATGATCTGCCAAAGAATGATTCGAACGGACTATCATTGAAGACATCACCAAACTGAGAGAAGATATCTTCCATCGTCATGCCTTCGCCTCTGAATCCACCTCCACCATTTTGAGCCATCCCTGCATGGCCGAAGCGATCATAGCGCGCACGCTTATCTGCATCACTCAGGACTTCATATGCTTCGGCGGCTTCCTTAAACTTTTCCTCAGCGGCTTTATTATCAGGGTTCTTATCCGGATGAAACTGTAATGCAAGCTTGCGGTATGCCTTTTTGATCTCACCTTCGTCAGCAGACTTCTGTACACCCAGAATTTCGTAATAATCTCTCTTTGCCATATGTGGATATAAATATTACTGTACGTATTACTATACGAACTATCGGCCTACAACAACCTTTGCGTGACGAATAATTTTATCATGTAGATAATATCCTTTTGCGACAGTATCTATCACTTTTCCTTTCAGATCTTCACGAGGTGCCGGAATATCGGTGATCGCATCGTGCAATTCCGGATTAAAATCCGTCCCGGTAGAATCCATTTCATGAACACCCAGATTTCTGAGTGTGGCGACGAGTTTCTGATAGACAAGTTCAACTCCTTCACTGAATTGTTCATTGGTAGCAGGATCGTCTGCAATCCTTTTGGCTCTGTCAAAATCGTCCAGAACCGGGAGTAAAGATGCCAAAGTGTCCTGGGCTGCGGTACGCATGAGATCAAGCTTTTCCTTCACCGTACGCTTTTTGTAATTGTCAAATTCTGCGTAAAGCCGAAGGAATTTGTCTTTCAGTTCTGCAACTTCTCCTTCCAGTTGATGGGTTCTATCACTCTCTTTCCCGGCTTTTTTCTTCTTTTTGCCTGACTCTGTGGATTGCTCCTGATCATGAGTATCCAGGTCAATTTCTTCGGCCGGATTGGCGGTATTTTCCTGATCAATCATAAGTACATGATATGGTTAAAGAATGAGAATGGCAAATGCTTTGCCAAAGCGGGAATGCGGCCATTTTGGCAGAATCCAATTGCATCAACGCACAATCACTAACCGGGACTGCTGAAAATTGTTGCCTTTAAGGGTGATCACGTAGATCCCGGATGCTAATGCATTCAAGGGCAAAGTAAACGCCTTTGTGCCTTGAAGAATTTGCGACGACACCAAAGACTCCCTTCCATCAATTGATTTCAGGGATACTGATAAAACTTCAGGAGCACCCTGAGGTAGTACAATGGATAGTGAATGACTTGCCGGATTTGGTTGTACTTCAAACATGGCTCCTGGTGTAAGATTCCTCACTGCAGAAATCATATTTCCTTCAAATGCGCCAATAGAACGTGGCATGTTGTACGCATCTCCATTAAAATCAAGATCTGGTTGATCAACATCCAATCCTTGTCCAATTGCAGGACTTCCAGATGTGAGAGTGAAGTCATCAGAAGACGGATCAACAAGCAATGGATCTTCACCAACAACATTATCGATATCCTGAACCGGAAGATCTGGTCCGGGCCAGCCTGGTTGTTGCGAATGGAACCAGAGATTATTTGAAAACGTAAAAGTCTCCGGAGCCGTATTCGGTCCAATGTTACATTCTACGTTTACATTGTCGTTGAGATAGATGAGGTTGTTGATGAAAGAATTGTTCCCACAAGGGAAGAAGCGGGAAGTATCCACCGTTTCCTGGAGAATTCGAAGTACCCAATTCTCCGGCAGGTAGATGGTATTGTTGATGACTTCTGTATTGATGCATCCCACATAAGCAATGGGAGCCGTAGATCCTATGAAGACATTTGAATAGACTTTGAGATCGGCAGCTTCATACTCTGCATCGAGGGGACGAAAGAATGGTAGTCCTGTTGATCCGCCAAGATTCAGTGATCGCTCACCACCATTATTAAAGAAGTTTGCTTCGATGCGAATATTACGTGTGCCGCCTTTAGCCTGAATGGAATTTGATCCCATTGATTCAAACAAGCACCCGGTAATGATTCCATCATGACAACCAACCATATCAATACCGCTTCCGCCATCTGCACCATTCAGGAAAAGACAATTGCGGATTTCGAAATCATTCAGTCCTGAGAGTTTCAGCAGATCATTGTTGCCGGTCGCATTCATATCACGGAAGATGCACACCTCAAAGATGATATCATGTGCAGGTGTATCATATGAGCCACCATCGTCGAAATTCAATCCATTCCCAGTCTGATGTTCGAAGATGAATCCACTGATATGCAGATACGCAGCGTCAGTGAATTGCCAGGCATTGTTTCCGCCTTCGAAGATGACAGTCTCTCCCGCGGCAGCTTCAATAAAGATCCAATTGTCGGGCGTGCCCTGAATATTTTCAAAATAGAGTCCACCGGAATACACGCCTTCATGGACCCGCACAACATCACCCGGGTCAACAACAGCAAGTGCTTCATTAAGTGTAGGATAGGGATGACCATTGCCGACGTGGAGTATTTCAGCGTGTGCGTAAAGAAGGCTAAGGCTGAGGCTGCCGCCTACGCAAATTAGCTTCACGAGGTTAAGTCGATCAAAGATGGCTTCGGCCGGCCACAGAAGGCTGAGGAAGAGTGTGCGAAACATGGAGGCGAAGATAGGCGGTGGTTAGTCAGGTGGGAAAATCAAAATCAAAATGTCAATCAAAATTGCAATATCCGATGCACCCTATTCAAAAAAAATCAAAATCAAAATGTCAATCAAAATTGCAATATCCGATGCACCCTATTCAAAAAAAATGAAAATCAAAATGACAATCAAAATTGCAATATCCGATGCACTTCTTACCCCCCTTCGACTGCGCTCAGGGCAAGCTGCTCTCGCACCTCGTACCCCGCACCTCATGATAGCACATCCTGCCACTCTTTCATCCTTTTGAAAGTCGCATGTGCAAATGGACATAATGGAATGACTTTGATATCGTGAGCACGCACATATTCCACAAGAGCCGCCTGAAGTTGCTTGCCAATGCCCTGACCTTTAAGGGATTCATCTACTTCAGTATGTTCGATGATCCTCTTTTTTGCACCAGCCATGGTATAGACCATTTCAGCCAGCTTCTGGCCGTCGACTTCATAGATGAAGGCGCCTTTGGGAGGGGTGGAGATGTGTTTGATGTTTGACATTGCTGCATAAAGTTATTTAGCTTTCTGTGGAGTAAAAAAACGTCTTAACCATGGTTCGCTTGATTCCAAATCAGATTCTTGGCATAGGCAGTTACAGGATCACAGAAATCCTTAATCAAAGCCTAGCTTCATACGGAATTACCCTGATTCCAATTCTGTTCAAATCAGAATCAGGGTAATCAAAGAAATGCTATGAATCAAAGCTTAGGCTAGCTTATTATTATGCACCCGTTTAAATTGAAGGCTTCGTGCGCCAAAGTTGATCAAGAGACCAACTTCAGTTTTGTAGGCCTCAACATAATTCATGGCCTGAGCTTAGTGCACATCTTCTAATTGAATGACAGCCTTCAACTCAACCATGATTTCGCCTTTGACAAAAAAATCAACTCTCCGCAGACCAATCTGTTGATCGCGGTAGTAAATGGGCATTTTCATCTCACGGATGAAATTCAGACCTGCCAGCGTCATTTCGATTTCCATCGCGCGCTGATAGATGACTTCCTGAAAGCCGTTGCCCAATCGCCCGTGCACTTCCATTGCACATGCAATAATCCGTCGTGTCAAATCTTCGTACTTCATAATGTGGTAGTTTAAGTGTGAAATACTAATCAGACAAAATAAAAAAAATCACGATTGCTCGATAGCGTTATTCTGATTTTATGAATCCAGGCAATCCATACTAATCATGGTAATCAAGAGAATCCTACGTATCATGGTTTAGACGTTTTTACCTTCGCCCCATGCAAAAATTTCAGGCCGACTGGGTTTACCCGGTTTCCACGGATCCAGTCAAAAATGGTATTGTCATCACAGACCATGATGGGACGATCCGTGAAGTCATGTCAGCGGATTCAAGCCATGTTGGTGATATTCAAAAATTGCATGGGACTATCATTCCGGGCTTCATCAATACACACTGTCATCTCGAGCTCTCTCATATGAAAGGCCTGTTGGATACCGGGACGGGACTGATTTCTTTCATCAATGATGTCGTACGAAAGCGTAATACGCCTCATGAAGTGATCCAACAGGCAATCTCAAATGCCGAAGATGAAATGCTGCGCAATGGCATCGTTGCAGTAGGTGATATTTCGAATGTCACGGACACATTCGATCAAAAGCAAAAGGGACGATTGCGTTATTATACGTTTGTAGAGATGTTTGACTTCTTGCAGGAGAAGGATGGCCAATCTTGTTTTGATCAATACTACAAAATCTTTGAACTACTACAGACACCAGAGGGACATCGTAAATCTTGCGTGCCACATGCGCCGTATAGTGTATCGAATACATTGTTCGCACTCATCAACGCACAGAACAGAGGTGCCCAACACACGATCAGCATCCACAACCAGGAGATGGAATCTGAGAATGCGCTCTTTCTGAATAAATCAGGTGGACTTCCTGCATTCTATGAAGGATTCAATATTTCTCTTGGTGATTTTGTTTCTACGGGCAGATCATCTATTTACTATGCATTGCATCACATGGATCCTATGCAGCGGGCATTGTATGTACACAACATTCTTACCACGCCTGAAGAAATTCGTGATGCACATGCCTGGAATGATCAGGTCTATTGGGCGACATGTCCCAATGCCAATCTTTATATCGAAAATCGCTTGCCCGACTATCGCGCTTTTATCGAGCAAAATGCACGCATGACCATCGGCACAGATAGTCTTGCATCAAATTGGCAACTGAGTATCCTTGAGGAAATGAAGTCGATTGTGCGCTATCAATCTTATGTGTCTTTTGAAATAATGCTTCGTTGGGCGACACTTAATGGAGCAGAAGCCTTGGGATTTGAGGATACATTAGGAAGCATTGAAGTTGGGAAGAAGCCAGGATTGAATCTGTTAAATTTTAATCCGGAGAAGGCGAAGTTGCATGAAGGTGTGATAGTGAAAAAACTGATTTAGCCTCTTCGAACCTGGCAGCCCGCCCGTACCGAACGTACGTTCGGGCGGGGTTTAGCGTGAGGAATGCGAGTAGCTAACCTTGAAGCCCGCCCGAACGACGTTCAGACTTTATGTTTGGGTGAGAAAAGAAAAAGGTTTGAGTTATTTTAAGGTGTCGAATCTTATTTATTAACTCAAACCTATTAAAAATGCAAGCACAAGGTAGAAAAAGCTCTTTTGAAGGGCAGAAGGTGTAAGTCGAACACTGGAAGCAATGGAACCTGTGATCATGTAGTCAATGTCACTCGCATCAAGCACCTTTACTACTTTGATTAGTAATTCCTGTTGTAACATTGGGCAATGCGTTGAAGGAAAATTTGATGCAATTCTTCTTCAGCTTTCTCCGGAAAACCGGTTTTTTAAACCCTCCCAAAAAAGTTGTCGCCCTAACTCATTCAGTTCAGAAACCTTAGCAAGCTTTTCTTCAGGACTCATTTTGGCCAGAATTCCGAGGTAGAGTTTATGATTTGGGCGCAGCTTGATTTCCATTTTATGAAAACAACATTAATCGACAATTGAGAATCGAAAATCGAGAATCAACTCACGCGTAGGCTCTCACATCCAGCTTCTCCATATAATTCATGAAAGCGCGATTAGCGACTTTATTACCACCAGGTGTCGGATAGTCTCCTGAGAAATACCAATCGCCGAGATGATTGGGGCATGCTTTGTGAAGATTATCAAGAGTCTGATAAATGACGTCCACGGTACATGTGATATCCGGAGGCGTTACAATTTTTGCAATGCGTTGTGTGATCTCATCATCAGTAAACTGAGCATAGAGTTGCTTTACTTCATTCGTGATTTCTTCTTTTGGCAGATCATTTGCCACCTTGCAACGATCATATGTCTCGAACATGAGTTCTTCCATACCATGTTCATTAAGTAATTCTACGAGTGCACGAAAGGCCACAAAGTCATTCATTCGTGACATATCAATTCCATAACAATCCGGATACCTGATCTGAGGTGCAGATGAGACAATAATGATACGTTTTGGATGAAGGCGTGAGACGATGCGAATAATACTATCATGCAATGTCGTACCACGGACAATTGAATCATCCAATAAGACGATCGTATCAATATCGTTTTTCACAATGCCATAAGTGACATCATAGACGTGCGAGACCATTTCCTGACGAGCCACTGCGTCTGCAATGAACGTCCGTAACTTTTCATCCTTGACCGCAAGCTTTTCGATACGCAACGATTTGGGCATGAGTGCGTCAATCTTTTCTTCAGTAAGCGGAGTCTGCTGTTCAAGCAAAGCATCCTTCAACCACTTTCGCTGTTCACGCCCTATACCATCGACAAGTCCCTGGAATGCCACCTCTGCGGTATTGGGCACAAAGGCAAAGACTGTGTGATCAAAATCATGATCGATGGCTTCCGTGACTGCAGGTGTGAGAAGTTCTCCCAGTTTTTTTCGCTCGAGATAGATATCGCGATCCGTCCCACGACTGAAATAGATACGCTCAAATGAACATGCACGCCGTGGCCCAGGCTCTGTATATGGTACTTCACTCACATTGCCATTTTTCTTGATGATCAGCGCATGTCCAGGTTGGAGTTCACGGATATTGACATATCGAACATTAAATGCTGTCTGTATTGCCGGTCGTTCTGAAGCAGCGACCACGACTTCATCATCAGCATAATAGTATGCGGGACGAATACCATTCCGGTCACGGATCATAAATGCATCACCATGGCCAATCAATCCACCGAGCACATAACCACCGTCAAACTTCTTGCATGCGCGTCTGAGTAGTCTTTCTACATCGAGGTTGTCGATGATGAGATCTGTGATTTCATCATTGCCATATCCATCGATTTTATAAAAATTAAACAAGCGTTGCACTTCATCATCGAGAAAATGCCCCATCTTCTCGAGAACCGTCACCGTGTCAGATTTTTCACTCGGATACTGGCCTAGCTGTACGAGTTCCTGAAAGAGCTCGTCGACGTTGGTCAGATTGAAATTTCCTGCAAGGACAAGATTCCGTGTGATCCAATTGTTTTGACGAAGAAATGGGTGGCAGGTCTCGACACTGTTTTCCCCATGTGTACCGTAGCGAAGATGTCCAAGGAGTAGTTCGCCAGTATAGGGCTTATTTTTTTTGAGCCAGGAAGGGTCATTCATTTGAGCAGGACTCACTCCTTCGAAGTTTTTGAACACATCAAAGAACAGGTCCCGAAGGTATTGCGGAGAGTTGGTGCGTTTGCGACTGATGTACTTCGAGCCAGGTTCAGGGTTTAGCTTGATGGTGACGAGGCCAGCACCATCCTGTCCTCTGTTGCGTTGCTTCTGCATGAGCAGTTGCATTTTGTACAGGCCATACAGGGCCGAACCATATTTCTGATGGTAGTATTCGAGAGGCTTTAGCAACCGGATGAGACCGATGCCACATTCGTGTTTTATCTGATCACTCATGGGAAGAAGGAGATAGGCCGCGAAGATAATCAAACGATAAACGGAGAAGGGTAAACGGGAAACGGAGGTAATAGTTTATAACTCCACAGTCAGTCTGCAGTCCACAGTCCGCATATCTGAAGACTATTCCAACGCGCGTTCAATAGCCGGCAGATATTTTGTCAATAGGATGTATGTGAGAAGCAAGAGGGTAATCAGTGTAACAACCAAAATCATATTTGATCGCCGTGAGGCATTACGTTGGTGTTTCACAGGCCCACGATGTTTTTCACGGAAGTTTCTGATGATGCGTGCTTTCATTGCTTCCGGATCATCATCGACAATACCCCTTGCTGCATTGCGGCGTGCTTCACGTTCTTCTTTTACCGGGTCGTAGAAACGCGGGATATAGTTGAAGCGCTGATGCTTCACTGTCTTGCCAAATTTGAATAATGCCATAGTCCGAAGATAGCGATGATGAGATAAATAGATTTTGTGTTTTAATTAACAAAAGATCGTGCAAGTGCAAACGCAAGAAGAAATGAAGCAGTAGGAGGAGGACGACCATTTCGTAACGGCCGACCTATGTGTCGGCCAGGCGTTTATTAATTAGCCATCCGCATCGTCGTATAAATCACGGATTCAATTTTACCCTCTTTCTATACTGGATTATCTTATCACCAAAAGAGATTGTCGAAATGATAAAATAGCATTGAAATCCGGTAAATATCAAGTAGTGGGGCAACTTATTACAGGCCAACTTTGCATCATTATTCACAATGTAAATCATATAATGATTATGAACGCAATGAAAAATTTCGCAACACTCTTGATTTGCCTATACGCAACTATTGGTATCGCAGAATCAGGACCAAGTATTACTGTCGTAGATGCCGGAGAGAAATCTTTTGCACTCTATATTGAAAACACCGAGAGTGGATTAGTGCAAATAGGACTTAAGGATGGCAATGGCGTCACCCTGCTGAATGATCGTGTAAGGAACCAGGCATCTTTTGCACGGAAGTACAATCTGGTAAACCTTCCTGCTGGCGAGTACATCCTATTCGTCGAAGATGGCTCGAAAACCACTGCACAACCGATCACACTAAACAGTGATGGGCTCGAAATTCCTGAAGAAAAGAAGATGAAGATTTTCGCGCCTGCGATCCTGATAAATCAAAACAAACTTGATTTCACTATGCTCTGTCTGCGTGAAACTTCTGTCACGATCAAAATTTTCGATGAAACGGGAAATGAAAACTATCTGGCAACGACTCTTGAAAAAGGTAGTGTGCAACGCAGATTTGATATCTCCTCACTTGATTCAGGCAGGTACACGATTGTCACCTCTCTGGAAGGAGAAAATTTTAATAAAGTCTACAGTGAAGTTTTCACATTAGGTCAGGACATCGCTGGCAACTAACCCTTGGCTTCGTAGTTTAGGTTTGAATAAAAGGGGTGCTGTATTTTTTGCAGCGCCTCTTTTTTTATTGTTACTGTCTTGTCATCTTGAGCGATCCGCCTAAGGCGGAGAGTCGAAGGATATTCTACTCGTCTGCAAAAACCAACTGACTTTCTGATGGACTTTGAATCACCTGTCTGAATTCTCTGCGATAATCTGAAGGACTCTTCCCGGTGATCTTTTTAAACAGTCTGTTGAAGTGTGAGAAATTATTAAAACCACTTTCAAAGCAAATATCAGTGATACTCGATGGCATTTCAGAAAGCAACTTGCATGCATGTACGATTCGGAATTCATTTACAAAACGTGTAAACGTCTTGCCAGAAAGTTTTTTGAAATAACGACAGAAAGCCGGAATCGTCATGCTCACCTCGGCAGCTATTTCCTCCAGAGGAATAGGTCGTTGAAAATTTGTGAGCACATGGTCATAAATAATGTTCACTCGCTCGTTGTCTGCATTTTGTACTTCAAACGTGAATCCGTCTGCATTCAGGATTTCATATTCGGCAGACCATGCCATATCCTGAAGAATACACAGCAGTTCAATCAATTTTGCAAAGTTGTCCAGTGCAGGAAGCTTCTCAAGCCTGCGCCCAATTTTCAACTTTGAAGATCCATGAAATGCAATTCCTGCGCGTGCCCGATCGAAGAGTTGTGCAATAGAGTACATTTCATTGCTCTTAAAAAACTCTGCCCCGAGAAAATCTTCGCGCAACTGAACAATAGTCTCTGATTCATTTCCAGTAAGGCGATCTGTAAATCCATAATGCGGGAGCATGGAGCCTATGAGGATCAGTTCTCCATCATTATAATATGACAGATGATTTCCAATATGCCTCTTGCCACTGCCACCTTTCACATAGACCAATTCGAGTTCAGGATGAAAATGCCAGAGTGGTGCCCTGAGATTTGGCGATGGGTCCACATACTGCTTTACCGCAAAAGAGCTGCCGAATTCAGGAATGATTTTCTCCAGTGACGGCTTTTTAGGTTTTATCATAATCAATGGTGTTTGGGTAACCTCGAATAAAATCAAACCAAATAAACGAGATTCAGCCGGTAAAGATGTACACGCCTTTACCAAATATGTGTACAAAATTAACCCAGAGCGCAGGATTTAGTAAATATTCTGTTAAAATACTGCACGTGGCATGCCGAAAGGTCTTTTTAGGACCGAAATGCACAGGAACCTGAGCTATATAAGTCGAAGCAGAAAAGACATGCCGACACCGATATAATTGCCCAACGTAAGCCCAAGAAGTGCCAAGGCAATACCTACCGGAATCAAACCCTGGTTCCCGATCGCTTTTGTCACTGGTGCGATAAACGGAGGTCCTTGAATACCCGCAGTAGAAGAAAGGAGAAATGCGTCCACATCTATGCGCAGGAGTCTGCAGAAGAGGCAGTGCAAGCCAACAGCAATCGTCAACATCACAAAGACAAATCCAAGGATCGCCGGCGCGGCACCAAACACTTTACTGACATCAGCATGACTACCTACTGCAACGCAAAACACAAACATGAGGTAGTTGCCGATGCCAAAACTTCCTTTGATATTGCGAATCCCTGGGATTGCAGAACAGAGAATGCCGAGTGTGGTGATTGTCAACATGAAGATGGTCGTAGTATGATATTCATCTCCATCGCTGTTGATCAGAAGAGAAAGACCATAAGCAATGCCTAAAATGATCACCGACAAAATCAATGCGACCGTTGAAGATTTCCAGTAGATCTTTTCGTCTAGTGTAACGGACACATCATGGTTGTGTTGATTTTTCGCCGGAAGTACTTTTGAGAACAATCGTTTAGCAACAGTCAACAGCAGGAGCAGATAAAGGCCACCAAACAACATTTCAGCCCCGTTCAGAACTACAAATGCTTCATTGCTGACACCAAGGCTCATCCCAACGGCAAACATATTTACCGTCATGCCTGTAAACACACCGATCAACATGGATGCGAATTGCCATACATCGGCGATCACATCTTTGAAAAACCACGTTCCGAGCACAGCGGCAATACATACTGAAATCACACAACCCAAAAACGCTATTGAAAGTACGGGACCCAACTTGCGCCACACACGATAATCTGAATTGAACAACAATAAAGGAATGGACAATCCTACAACCACACTCATAAAGGTTTCGCCGAATACTTTAGGAATCACGACACCCGGGAGATTTCCAAAGATGATTCCTGTGATATAACAGAGTGTCACAACACCGACTTTGTCAATCCATGAGACATGTTTGGCCGCCCATTGCCAGACCACAGGTACGATGAAATAGAAAAGCAGGAGTAGGGCGATCCACATAGTGACGGAAAGGTAATCGGTAATAGGTAGACTTGGTAAGTTTGAAGTATACAGTTTCCTCGATTTAAACCTTGCAGGTTAGCTGCGCGCTTATCTCGGCTAAACCTGCCAGGTTTGCATCCCAATAAGTGTTAAGTGAAAGTTGATAATTTGAACTGCACACTTACCTACTTTACTGAATACCGATTACCGAATACCTCTTCTGTGCTTATATTTCAGCATTACTACACAATCGATGACCTTACAAATCAGATCGCTGAAGCAGTACCAGGATGCTTATAAGCGCAGCGTTGAAAACCCCGAGCGCTTCTGGGAAGAACAAGCTGAGACATTCACCTGGTCTCAGAAGTGGGATAGGGTGCTTGAATGGAATTTTCGCGAGCCAGACGTCAAGTGGTTTATCAATGGGAAGTTGAACATCACAATAAATTGTCTCGACCGCCATCTTGATACACGTGGTGATCAGATTGCTTTGCTTTGGGAACCGAATGATCCAAACAACGACAACATCAGATACACCTACAAAGAACTCTATCATGCAGTATGCAAAGCGGCAAACGGATTGAGATCACTTGGAATTGGCAAAGGCGATCGGGTCTGTTTTTATATGCCGATGGTACCCGAACTCGTGATCGGTATTCTTGCCTGCGCACGGATCGGTGCCATTCATTCAGTAGTATTCGCAGGTTTTTCGGCCACATCACTTGCGGACAGGATCAAGGATGCTACTTGCAAAATAGTTATCTGTTCAGATTACAATGACAGGGGTCCAAAGCATATTCCTGTAAAGACAGTGGTGGATATCGCAATTGCCATGGGCTGCGAAAGTGTTGAGCATGTGTTGGTGCATAAAAATACTGGCGGAGTAATAGATTGGGTGGTTGATCGCGATCACTGGTGGCATAAGATGATTGCAAACGAACCAGATACCTGTACACCGGAGATCATGGATAGTGAGGACATGCTCTTCATCCTCTATACTTCCGGATCGACAGGTAAACCTAAAGGTGTCGTGCATACATGCGGTGGATACATGGTGTATACATGCTTCACGTTTAGAAATGTCTTTCAGTATCATGATAGAGACCTTTTCTGGTGCACTGCAGACATTGGATGGATTACAGGACATAGCTATATTATCTATGGGCCATTGCTTTCCGGCGCGACAACTGTGATGTTTGAGGGCGTGCCGACATATCCGGATGCGAGCAGGTTCTGGCAAGTATGTGAGAAACATCGTGTCACGCATTTTTATACTGCACCCACAGCAATCCGTGCATTGATGGCACAAGGAGATCAATTTGTCAATGCGTTTGACTTGAAATCTTTGAAAGTGATCGGTTCGGTCGGAGAGCCGATCAATGAAGAGGCTTGGCATTGGTATCATGAGAAAGTTGGTCGAGGGCGCGCGCCGCTGGTAGATACATGGTGGCAGACTGAGAATGGAGGCATCCTCATTTCACCATTAGCAGGTATTACAGATACGAAGCCTTCATATGCAAGTTATCCTCTGCCGGGCGTACAACCGGTGTTATTAGATGTGCAGGGCAATGTCATTGAAGAAAACGGTGTGGAAGGCTTGCTATGCATTAAGTTTCCCTGGCCATCGATCATCCGTACGACATATGGTGATCATGAACGATGCAGACTAAATTACTTTGCTGCGTATCCGGATTACTATTTCACTGGTGATGGAGGACGACGAGATGCAGATGGCAGGTACCGGATAATCGGACGTGTAGATGATGTGATCAATGTCTCAGGTCACCGGATCGGCACAGCGGAAGTTGAGAATGCGATCAATGAGCATGACAATGTTGTGGAAAGTGCTGTCGTAGGATTTCCACATCACATCAAAGGACAAGGGATCTATGCGTTTGTGATCCTCAATGAACCGACGAATGATCTGATTGCTCTTGAAAGAGGAATCCATGCAACGGTGACACGTGTGATTGGTCCAATTGCAAAGCCTGATATAATACAAGTTGTGTCGGGATTACCGAAGACGCGATCCGGAAAGATCATGCGACGTATTCTGCGAAAGGTAGCAGCGGGTGAATTTTCTGAGCTTGGAGATATTTCGACGTTGTTGAATCCGGAGGTAGTGGAGGAGATTGTAAGGAAGAGAGGCGAAGGCTAAGCGCGAAAGAAGAGGATTCTCGATTCTTGATTATCAATTTCCAATTGTGAAAATCAGCTTTGGATTAATAAAGGAAGACAGGTTGATGGAAAGGATATTTAATCGCTGACCAAAGCTGTAGAAAAGCGCTTTTAAATTCAGGAGGATAATGAGTAATGTTGTGCAATGAAACATTTAGGTTGCATCCTTCTCCTGGTAGTCGCATTCTGCTCCGCCTGTACAAAAGAAGCTAATTGCTATACATGTACAATATCTGAAGCCCCTGACTGCTCAGCGTCTATCTGCCATAATAACTTTAAAATCTCAGGAGCCTGTGATAGTCTGACTCAACAACAGCGATTTCCCTATTGCGTGGCCTGTCCTAGTATCCATGGGTCTTCGAGTGCTATCATCAAAGGTGCTTTTGAGGATCAAGGCTGGACTTGTAATTAAAATAGTGGGTGTGGAAGAGTACTCTATCTTAAGAGCAGGGTTCAAGACCCGAGGATAAATGTCGTTCTCAAAACTATCTTTGCGACTCATTTAGATTAAATGACTCTGTAGCTCAGTTGGTAGAGCATCCCGACGAAGTCGGGAGGGTCCAAGGTTCGAGACCTTGCACTGTCACTTGTTTTTATTGACTCTGTAGCTCAGTTGGTAGAGCAGCTGACTCTTAATCAGCGGGTCCAAGGTTCGAGCCCTTGCAGGGTCACTTTTTCTGTTTCTTTTCCACAATTTTCAAGATCAGTTGGTAGAGCATCCCGCCTCAAAGCGGGAGGGTCCAAGGGTAGTTACCCTGAGCTTGTCGAAGGGAGCCCTTGCAGGTCACTTTTTATTTCTGATTGCAGATTGCGGATTTCTCGCTCTTCCTCCGCCTTCGACTCTCCCTTTCACAATCTCCACCACCACCTCCGGATTCAACAACGTCGAAATATCACCAAGCTCATTATACTCGCCAGCCGCAACTTTTCGTAAAATACGCCGCATGATCTTTCCGGATCTCGTCTTCGGTAATCCTGACACCACCTGTATCATATCCGGCTTTGCAATTGCTCCAATCACTCGTGTCACGGTTCCATGAATGCCTTTCTCAAGACCGATCAGATCATCAGTATGTTCATGCAGGATCACAAAGGCATAAATACCCTGCCCTTTGATCGGATGCGGATAGCCAACAACAGCGCTTTCAACTACCTGTTCATATTCGTTGATCGCATTTTCAATCTCTGCTGTTCCGATGCGATGGCCAGACACATTGATCACATCATCAACACGACCGATGATCCGATACCTGCCATCCTGATCACGACGCGCGCCATCACCTGTGAAATAATAGCCTTTGAATGTCGCGAAGTAATTCAGCCTGCAACGTTCATGATCACCATATGTCGTCCTGAGAATTGATGGCCAGGGAAATTTGATACACAACAATCCTTCTGCGCCATTCTCTTCAATGAGATTTCCATGCGCATCGAGCAGCACCGGTTGTACCCCAGGCAATGGATAGCTTGCATAGCATGGCTTTGTATCTGTAATGCCAGGGAGTGGTGAAATCAGAATCCCGCCATTCTCGGTCTGCCACCAAGTATCTATCAATGATGCACGACCTCTTCCAACTTTCTCGTGATACCAATGCCAGGCTTCTTCATTGATCGGCTCACCAACAGAACCAATCACTCTCAATGATTTCAGATCAAAATTCTCAACATACTGATCACCCATCGCCATGAGCGCGCGTATCGCCGTTGGAGCCGTATAAAAATGCGTGACCTGATGTTTTTCGCAAACCTGCCAGAACCTGCTGGCATCGGGAAATGTCGGCACACCTTCAAACATGATCGTGGTTGCACCGGAGAGCAATGGCCCATAGATGATATAACTATGTCCTGTTATCCAACCGATATCCGCAGTACACCAATAGACGTCACCATCCTTGTACTGAAAAACATTCCGGAAGGTGAAACAGGTATACACCATATACCCACCACAGGTATGCACAACACCTTTGGGTTTGCCCGTAGATCCTGATGTGTACAGGATGAAGAGCATATCTTCACTATCCATGATTTCAGGATCACACGTATCGGGTGCATTTGCGATCATCTTGTGCCACCAATGATCACGATCCACAACCCAATCAATCGTCCCACCGGTATTCTTATGCACGAGTACATGCTCAACACTTTCACATCCCATCGCAATTGCAATGTCAACAACTGTTTTCACCGGAATATGCTTCGGACCTCTGTCATTATAATCGGAACAGATAACCATCTTGCACGATGCATCCTTGATCCGGTCAGCGAGAGATGTCGCAGAGAAGCCCGCAAAGACCACGGAGTGAATTGCACCGATCCGCGCACACGCTAAGACACCAATCGTCAGTTCGGGCACCATTGGCATATAAAAACACACGCGATCCCCTTTTCCAATACCGAGTGCTTTTAACGCATTTGCTGTTTTGCATACAGCGTGATAGAGTTCCGTGTATGTGTACCTGATATTCTCTCTTGAAGGATCATTGGGTTCCCACAACAATGCAATCTGATCACCGCGCGTCAGGAGATGTCTATCGAGACAATTAACCGTGATGTTCATCTTCCCATTGATAAACCACTTTACATCGGGGTCTAAAAAATTCCATTCCAGTACGCGATCCCATCTTTTGTACCAGGTGAATGTCTCTGCTTGTTCCTCCCAGAAACTCTCAGGATCCTCAATACTGCGCGCGTAAGCATGGCGATATTCTTCGAGCGATTTGATCTGTAGTGTCATCGATTGTGTAGTAATGCTGAAATATAAGCATGAAGAGGAAAACCGGTAATCGGTGATGTAGGTAAGTGGACAGTTCAAATTTCCACTTTAACTTCATAATTACGCGCATCAACCTGATTTTACAAATTTCACGGCCTACGCGTATGAAGCTTACATTCGGGCGGGGTTTAAGCGGAGATTGCGAGTAGTTAAACTGTCAGGTTTAGAGCGGGCAAACTGCTTACTTCTCACTTACCAAGCCCACCGATTACCGATCACCGATTACAGTTTTCAGATTACCGATTACCTTTCGTTATGGAGATCACCCTTCTTCTGCTCTTTTACTTCAGTGTTCCTGTTCTGCTGCAGTGGGCAGCGACCCGATATTCATGGATAGATAAGATTGGTGTTGTGACGCTTTGTTATGTCGTTGGCATTGCGCTTGGAAATATACCAGGTGTAAATGTGCCCCTGGGTTTTGCGAAACAATTCATGGGCGTGATCGTGGCCTTGTCGATTCCCTTGCTCCTGTTCAGTTCGAATATTGCGATCTGGCGAAAGCTGGGACCAAAGCTGTTACTTTCATTTTTAGGTTGTGTTGTTTCTGTATGTATTGCGGCAGCAATCGGAACCTGGCTTTTTAAAGAGATGATGGTCGATGCATGGAAGAATGCGGCAATGCTGATCGGTGTATATGTTGGCACGACGGCAAACATGAATGCCGTGGGTATTTCTCTTGGGGTCAGCAGCGAATCTTTTGGAGTAGTCAATGGCGCTGAAATGCTTTTTGGTGGAGCTTATCTGTTGTTTCTGCTGAGCATTGCAAAGCCGGTGTTTTCAAAATTTCTGAAAACAAAAGATTCACATGAAGTGGATGTCGCGTTTTCTGTTGATGAAAAGATGTATCCGAAGTCAACACCAATTGCATTCCTTCTTGCAGTGATTTTTCTTGCACTCGCCTTTGGATTGTCGAAGTTGATCTTTCCTAATGCAACTGAACAACAGGAGCTCATGGTCATCTTATTGACAATCACAACCCTTGGTCTCATCGGCTCCATGAGCCCACGCATTCACAATCTGAAAGGCAGCTTTGGACTCGGCACATATCTCATGTTTGTGTTTTGTGTGGCAGTCGGAAGCCTCGCGAGTGTCCGTGCAGTCTTTAATGCGGCTCCAGCGATTCTCGGCCTGGTTGTGGTGATCCTGGTCATCGCGGTTGTCCTGCATTGCCTGTACTGCCGGTTGCTGGGTATTGATACAGACTCATTCCTGATTGCGTCAACGGCAGGGATACAAGGCCCTGCATTCATTGGACCCGTGACCAAAGCGATTGGCCATGAGAGTCTGATTCCGGTAGGGATTGCCCTTGCCCTCCTGG